>JAQBSZ010000053.1 GCA_027623555.1 Pseudomonadota bacterium
CAGGTAGTGGGTTAACTTTTCGATGCAAAAATCGTCGAAAGTGGGTCAATCTGGCGTGCAATTCAACAACAGGTGGTTCGGGAGCAATCAAGAACCTCCTCTTGGATTACGAAGATTATCTTAGCTCATTCAAAAAACGGCCAATTCCAAATCCTGTTATTATTCTGATAGACAATGATAAGGGTGCGGCGCCTATATTTGCAGTGCTAAAGGAAAAATTTGGAATTACCATAAAGCTCTCAGATAAATCGGATTTTTATAAGATATTTGAAAATTTGTATTTGGTTAAAACTATGGAGTTAGGAAAAAGTGGAGTGTCATGTATAGAGGATTTCTACGACGACTCTCTTTTAAAGACAGTTATAGGAGGGAAGAAATTTAATCCACAAAAAGCGCACGATGCTCCGGGTGAATATGGCAAAGTGATATTTGCAAACAATGTTATTGGGCCTAACATTGGGAAAATAGATTTTTCCAAATTCCAACCCCTTCTTAACAGGATCATCGCTGCAATTAATGACTATAAAAAGCCTTAGCATGTATCCGGAATTTTAAATCTAATTCATTGCAAACTATCTTGAGTTTATAAGTCTTCTGATTTCCGATAGCAACTCTCCTGTATCAGTGGCCACGCAGTTCACCTTTGTTCGTCTAATTAGCTCTGCCTGACGAACTACTGGAACTTCCCCATAGCTGGAAAACGTAGTCATTACTTGCTCATGTCCAAGGTTTTGACTCCATGCCTTAAACTCTTCTGGGCTTCTGCACAGCTTTTCACCCAATCCTGCTAGGGTATTCCTGAAACTGTGGGGGTTATAGTATGCCAATCCGGCATTACTAAACGCCACTCTGAAAATGCGCCTGATTGGGCCTGCATTTCGCCAGTGTTCCCGTTTCATTCCTATAACTTCTAACCTGCGCGATTCTCCTAATCCAGTCTCGGTAGATGGGAATAGCGGGTCATCGTCTCCCCAATGTTTTTCAGTAAGCAAATATTCTACCCAATCTGCGATCATCTCTATGATCTCATCTCCGACTGGGAAAAAGAATGTATCAAAGGTCTTGCTAAACTTGGTGGCCACTTCGCGGGCGTCCTGATGTAAGCAATTGTTAGCGAGATCGAGATGTTTCAATTTAATGGTCGTTATGGCTTTATCTCTGGCTCCAGTGGCAATCGCAAAGGCTATCAATGCACGATCACGTTTTTCAATGTCGGTCCTAATCGGCATTTGGGCAATAACATGTTTGATTTGCTCCATGGTCGGTACGGGCTTCAGGCGCTTAGCTGTGGCTATGCGGGTGTCTTTTTCGGATAGATGGAAATATTCAGCATCCGAATAGTTGATCGACGATTTGTAGCCAGGCTCGCGTGACAGCCACTCGAAAAACGCTTTCAAATGCCTAAGAGAGCTGTTTAAGGTTGCCTTGCTTAATGGCTTCTCTGTTAGCTCGCTCTTTTGTTTAAACAGATGCTTCTTGAATCCAACCGCTTGCTGAACGTGGAATCTTTTGAAATCCTTGTTCTTATTGTAGTCCTCGAAACGAGCAATCGCTTTGTTTGCAGCATCTAAACTTGCCTCTGAATGTTGCTTGGCCTCCTTTAAGAACAGTCTGTATTTATGTTTGATTCGCTCGTTTGCTTGGTTGTATTTACTCATGTCTGTTCCTCACGTCTGAATGCACAATTTATGGAGAGCTATTCCCTCTAGATTAATCGTCAATGACTCTGCACTTACGTGATCAATAAATTGCCCTGCCAAGTGTCAATTCGCGAAAGTGAAACCTTCCTATGTATGGTGTGGCAACAATCCGGGCACTCCCCAATTAGATCGCCAACTTGGCTATCCAGTCGGATTAGAATGGCAAATTGGTCTTTGGGATGGCGAGGCTCCTTGCAGGCAACACAATAGATTTGACCAGGCTTGCAAGTCCTCTTGCGCTTTTTGTACTTGGCTTCAAGAAATAATCGAAGGTCGCTACCGTGTATCAATTTTGGTCGGGTTGGTACACAGACAATCAGCCCATTTTTTGTCCAGTTACACACTGTGTTTTTGTGACAGTGATATAGCTCAGCAACATCCTCAACCGTATAGGTGCGATTGATCTTGGAGAGTCGAGGATTGTACTTGGCCACTTATTTGGCACTTCCTCTGCTATCAGCGAAACGAGCTTCAAGCCATTCCTGAATTTCAGTATCTACCCACCCAACAGCGTGACCTCCGAGCGAGATTGGCCGAGGAAAGCTGCCATTGGAGATTCTCAAATAAATTGTAGAGCGCGAGAGTCCAGTGCGAGTTTTTACATCTGGGAGTCGTAAGATCATCATGGTCATTGTTAAGCCTCCTTGGGCTTGATTGAACATGCTGAGCATCGTGGCTGCTTAGTGAGAGAAATATTAGATACCCGAGTTTAATTAACACGGGTCGAAAAAGGATGGAGGGGTAGAAGGGTTTTTGTAGAACTACTAGGCTAGAGTAATTTTAATAGACTAATATTGTTGGGTATCAGTAAGTTAATAGGTAACCGAGTTACGCGCCAGGAGTCTTAGGTGCTCCGCCTTTCGTTTGCCAGTTAGCTACCTTCGCGCATTCTTCGATACCTTTTTCATTTGGCTTACCTTCCTCGTCGGACAGGCCGTAATCAGCCGCATTCTCTCGAAGCCATCTTTCAAGGGCGCTTTTGGGTGATTTGCCATTCAGAGACTCTTCGGAATCTATAGCGAACCAGGCAGAAACTGACGCAGCTAGTTTGGGGGAATATCTAGGATGCTTGGTGTCGAGAAAATCGAGAAAATCTTCTTTTTCGGCAAAAAAGAAGCCTGTACTGATTCCTCGTTTGCCGAGCCAATTCTTTACCGAAGCAACTTCTAATACAGACTGTTGTAAATCAATTGTCCCATCAATAGGTCCAATAATGTGCCCATTAATATCAGTGTCGTAGTGAGGGGCGATTTCACCATCTATGTCGCCTCGTTTAAGCGCCCTTGTCAGAGCTGCTTTAGCGGCCTCATAGCCTGGGGGTCGTTTGTGCGGCTCCCAATGCTCAACAAAATCTTGATTGCCGGAGGGTTCCAAACCTGACAATAACAAGGCTGCCTGCACAATTGTTAATTCATCACAGAGCCGCCATAAATCGAGGCTAGAAAGCTCACTTTCATACTCATCCATCCCATTGTCTCCGATTAAGTGACTTGATTGTGCAGTCATCCATTAACGTCCCAGATTATGTGATGTAGTATACCGTCACACCTATAGGAACCAAGCCCCGATGTTCGAGCAGACCTTTAAAAACATAGACGATGTACTCTGGAAAGAGGCTGGTTGTACCACCGAGCTGGACTATACCGAACAGACCTCCTGGCTTCTGTTCCTGAAGTATCTTGACGATCTGGAGCAGGAACGGGCCAGCAAGGCTGAGCTTGAGGGGAAGTCCTATGAGTACATCATTGACCCGAAGCACAGATGGTCAAAGTGGGCGGCACCAAAGAAGAAAGATGGCTCATTCGATCATGACAAGGCGCTGATCGGGGATGACCTGATCGACTATATCAACCGCGACTTATTCCCCTATCTTCAAGGGTTTCGTCAGCGAGCCACCGGCCCGGATACCATCGAGTACAAGATTGGCGAAATTTTCAGTGAGATTAAGAACCGGTTTCAGAGTGGTTACTCGCTGCGGGACGCAGTTGAGTATATGGATGGACTGCGTTTCCGCTCCCAGACAGAAAAACATGAGCTTTCCCATATTTATGAGGCCAAGATCAAGAACATGGGGAATGCTGGGCGAAATGGGGGTGAATATTACACACCGCGACCTCTCATCCGTGCAATGGTTCAGGTGATTAAACCTAAGATTGGCGAGCGCATATACGATGGGGCATGCGGGTCAGCCGGATTCCTCTGTGAATCTTACGATTACCTGCGTCAAGGCAAGCTAAGCACCAAACAATTGGAAACGCTTCAAACCAAAACCTTCTATGGTAAAGAGAAAAAGAGCCTGGCGTATGTCATAGCAATCATGAACATGATCTTGCATGGCATTGATGCGCCTAATGTTATCCACACCAATACACTGTCTGAAAACAGCAGTGACATTCAGGAAAAGGATCGCTTCGACGTGATTCTGGCCAATCCACCTTTTGGGGGAAAGGAGCGCCCTGAGGTACAGCAAAATTTTAGTATCAGAACAGCGGAAACAGCTTCTCTATTTTTACAGCATTTTATTAAATCATTGAAATCGGGAGGTCGTGCTGCTGTAGTAATTAAGACCACATTTTTATCGAATTCTGACAGCGCAACGAGATCATTGCGAGAAGAGCTATTGAGTGTATGTAGTGTGCATACCATATTGGATTGTCCAAAAGGTACATTCTTAGGTACTGGAGAGAAAACAGTAGTCCTTTTTTTTGAAAAAGGTTTCCCAACAAAGAATATTTGGTACTACCAACTTAATCCTGAAAGAAACTTAGGTAAAACAAATCCACTTAATGATGGGGATTTGGAAGAGTTTGTAGAATTTCAAGCTCGATTCGCGGCTTCAAATAACTCGTGGACTATACGCATAGAAGATATTAGTACGAACACTTTTAATTTGGCGCCTAAGAATCCGAACAGTGACAAAGAGCCAAAATTAGATAGTCCCATGCATATTCTTTCTATGCTGAAGGGAGTAGAGCAAAGTAGTGTATCCATATATGACGAAATTAGTGAGTGCCTTTTACGCGATAGTGATTGCCTTGATTGTCTCCCGCCTGATTGGGATTTAAAGAAACTTGGTGATGTTTTGAAGCTTGAATATGGGAAGCCATTGGAAAAAGATCGCAGGAAAGATGATGGTATATATCCTGCATATGGGGCGAATGGAGTTAAATGTAGAACAGACGAATGCTATTGGGATAAACCTAGCATTATTATAGGTAGGAAAGGTTCGGCTGGCGAAGTCAACTTAGCAGAAGATGCTTTTTGGCCTTTAGATGTAACATATTTCGTGATATTTGATGAAAATGAATACGATCTGTTGTTTATATATTATTGCCTAAAGAATTTGCGGCTTCAGACTCTTGCCAAAGGAGTAAAACCTGGAATTAACCGCAATGATGTTTACGAAATAGAGTGTCCATTTCCTAAGCTACCCGAACAAAAAAGAATTGTTAAATATGTAGGTATATTACAGGCCAAAATAGACGAGCTACGTGTTCTGAATCAAGAAAGACTCGAAGGCTTATCCGAGTTCAATCAATCCGTTCTTCAAAATGCTTTTTCCGGTGGAATTTCGGCCAGTTCAACAAGAGATAGAAAGGCATAATTATTATATGAACGAAGCCGAAACTCGTGCTGAACTCATTGATCCAGCTCTAAAAGAGGCGGGCTGGGGCGTGATTGATGGCAGTAGGGTTCGGCGCGAAGTAATTACGTTGGGTCGTTTGGAGGGAGCCGGTAAAAGATCCAAACAGGATATTGCCGATTATGTTTTGTTTTTCAAGGGTCAAAAACTTGCAGTAATAGAAGCCAAGCGACGTGACTTACCCGACACTGAGGGAGTCGCTCAATCCAAACGATACTCCGAACGACTTCAGGCTCGATTTGCCTATTCAACCAATGGTGCCGGAATCTACCAGATTGATATGCTCTTGGGTAAGGAAGGGTATATCGATCGGTATCCAACTCCCGACGAACTCTGGACACTAACCTATACCGAAGAAAATGCCTGGCGAGAGCGCTTTGGCGCAGTACCGTTTGAAGAAAAAGGTGGGCAATGGCAAGCCCGTTTCTATCAGCACAATGCAATCAATCAGGTCCTAGAGGCAATTGCTGGCGGTCAGAATCGAATCCTATTAACGCTGGCAACCGGCACGGGTAAGACTGCCATCGCGTTTCAAATAGCCTGGAAGCTGTTCCATAGCCGCTGGAACCTGTCTGGAGAGCCATCCAGGCGACCACGCATCCTGTTTCTGGCAGATCGCAACATCCTTGCCGATCAAGCCTACAATAACTTCTCTGCGTTTCCCGAAGATGCTCTGGTCCGCATTGACCCCGAAATTATTCGTAAGAAGGGGCGAGTTCCCAAGAACGGCAGTGTTTACTTTACCATCTTCCAAACTTTCATGACGGGCCGGGACCCTGAAGGCAATCCAACTCCCAGCTTTGGTGAATACCCACCCGACTTTTTCGACTTTATTGTGATTGACGAATGCCATCGAGGCGGCGCCAATGACGAGAGTAACTGGCGGAGCATCATGGATTATTTTGCGCCCGCCGTGCAACTTGGTCTGACGGCGACACCAAAACGCCAACACAACGCTGATACATATTCATATTTTGGAGAGCCGGTTTACATCTACTCACTGAAGGAAGGGATCAATGATGGCTTCCTGACACCTTTCAAGGTGCAGCAGATTGCCACGACCCTAGATGATTACGTCTATACACCCGATGACCAGTTGATAGAAGGCCAGGTAGAAGAAGGCAAGCGGTACACAGAAGATGATTTCAACAAGGTTATCGAAATCAGGGAGCGTGAAAAGTACCGAGTAAAGCTATTCATGGACATGATTAACCAGCGACAAAAGACTTTGGTGTTTTGCGCCACTCAGGAACACGCCCTTGCAGTGCGTGATCTGATCAATCAAGTGAAAACCAGTACCGATCCAAATTACTGCGTTCGCGTCACGGCCAATGATGGCAAGGAAGGCGAACGGTTTTTGCGCATATTTCAGGATAATGAGAAAACCATACCCACCATCCTCACCACCTCCCAGAAACTATCAACCGGCGTGGACGCACGCAATATCCGTAACATCGTTCTGATGCGGCCAGTGAACACGATGATCGAATTCAAGCAAATCATCGGTCGCGGCACGAGGCTGTTCGAGGGGAAGGACTATTTCACTGTTTATGACTTTGTACGGGCATACGAACATTTTAGCGACCCTGAGTGGGATGGCGAACCCCTGGCTCCGGAACCCTGCACCCGTTGTGGAAAAGAACCTTGCACCTGCGTTAAAGAACCTCCTGGACTCTGCCCCATTTGTGGAAATACGCCATGTACTTGCCTAAAGGAACCACCTGAACCTTGCGAGGTGTGCGGTGAGCGTCCCTGTGTATGCGGAAAGCGTCGGAAAATCCGAATCAAGTTGGCCGACGGCAAGGAGCGGCTGATCCAACACATGACAGCCACCACCTTCTGGAGTGCTGATGGCAAGCCCATGTCGGCGGCCCAGTATGTAGAACAGATGTTTGGCGACCTGCCGGCACTGTTCAAGAATGAAGATGAACTACGCGCTATCTGGGGCAAACCGGATACCAGAAAGGCTTTGCTTGAGGGGCTGGCTGACAAAGGTTATGGGGTAGAGCAACTGGTTGAAATTGGAAAGATGATTAAAGCGGATGCCAGCGATCTTTTTGATGTGCTGGCGTACATTGCGTTCGCGATGCCTCCTATAACGAGATTAGAACGAGTAAATTCTCACAGGCTACAAATTTTCAACCACTATACCGACCATAAACAGCAAGAGTTTCTTGGGTTTGTGTTAGGGCATTATGTTGATCAGGGTGTCGGCGAGTTGGCGCAGGAGAAACTGCCGCAGTTAATCGACCTGAAATATCAAGCGATTGACGACGCAATAGCTCAGCTAGGCAGCGCAAGCAGTATTCGTGAAGTGTTTATTGGATTTCAGCAATATCTATATTCAGGAGATGGCAAATAGCGCTGAAGTTCAGGATTATTGCCAGCATGGAAGAACGGAGTAACTTTGTTAACTGTTTTGAAGCTGCTTTTCGATATAGTCGGACCAAATTTGCATCATTTCTTTCCGTTGCTTCAGGTGTTTGGTTCTATTATAGGCTCGACCTAAGGAGTCTCTGACTTCGTGTGACAGTTGATGCTCAATAAGATGAGGTTCAAATCCCAATACTTCATCCAGCAAAGTCCTCGCGCTGGCTCTAAATCCATGAGCCGTGACTTCTTCTTTTGAATATCCCAGTCTGCGAAGGGCGGCGTTCATAGTATTGTTACTCATAGGCAATCTTCTGGACCGCTCGCCGGGAAACACGAATTGCCAGCGGCCGGTCAAGGGCTTCAGCTCCTGCAAAATGGCGACAGCTTGGTGGCTCAACGGGACGATGTGAGCCTCTCGCATTTTCATTTTCTCGGCAGGAATCAGCCATTCACATTTGTCGAACTCCAATTCTGTCCATTCCATGTGTCTCAGCTCGCCTGGTCTTACAAACAACATGGGAGCGAGTTTTAAGGCGGCTGCCACGGTTCTGGTACCTTGGAAGCTATCAATAGCTCTAATTAGCGCACCGAACGCCTGAGGCTCCGTGATGGCTGCAAAGTGTGAAGTTTTTGGGGTTTTCAAAGCGCCCCGCAGATCGGCTGAGGGATCACGATCAGCTCGTCCGGTAGCAATGGCATACCGAAATATCTGGCCAGTAACTTGTTTTGCTCTTCTGGTAGTTTCAAGCGCGCCCCGGCTTTCGATCTTTCGGAGGCAATCAAGCAAGGCGGTAGGTGTGGTTTCTGATATTGGGAGTTTTCCAAGGTAGGGGAGCAAATTATTTTCCAGGAGACCTTTTTGCTTCTTTATATGAGCTGGCGACCAGTGAATTTGTTCTTTCGCAAACCACTCAAGGGCAATTACCTCGAAGCTGTTTTCACTCGATTGAATTGTCGCTTGTTTGCGTGCTTTTCGTTCGGCAGAAGGATCTATGCCATCTGCAAGTAACTTCCTGGCACTTAGCGTTTTATCCCTTGCATCTTTAAGGCTGACTTCGGGATAAACGCCGTGAGCGAGAAGTTTTTCTTTATTGGCGTAGCGGTATTTTTGCCGCCAATATTTTCTGCCTGATTTGTCTACAAGCAGGTACAGCCCTTTCTCATCGTACAGTTTGTAGTTCTCGGGACCAGCTTTAGCCTGCTTACAGGAGGTGTTAGTGAGCGCCATTGTTGCTCTCTATTGGGGGTATCAAGATTCAGATTTAGGAATATACCCCCAGAAAGTACCCCTATTGGGGGTAGATGGCAATAGCTTTGATAGGACTGGCTGGGATAGATCTGTTGAGAAATATACTATTTTTATCGGGGTTATCGGAATTAGTAGGAAGGGATAAGAAGTGGAAGTGGTGCCCAGGGGCGGAATCGAACCACCGACACGAGGATTTTCAGTCCTCTGCTCTACCGACTGAGCTACCTGGGCATTTAGAAGGATCTATATTGTCTGTGCATCCTGCACGATTTGGCAAAGCTCCGCTTTGCTACTCTGCTCATTCCAGTCACCGATCGCAGATCGGTGCCGTTCGTTCTGCACTCGAAGCTTGCGCCTCGAAAGCGTTTGCCCTCACCCAACTGAGCTACCTGGGCATTTTTTAAGCTACTGCGCTCTGGATTACTTCGTTCATAACCAAGATCTTACTCGGTCACTTACTAATGGAAGCTCCCTCTCTCGATTTGGCTTTCGCCTCGTCTTCCTTTCGCTGGCAACGCTCAAAATCGTGGAAAGATTTTAGGATGCGCCACTTTCGCGAGCGGCGTATTAAACCGTCAAGACCCCGATTAGTCAAGGTTTGCGGGGGGATTTACTCCGCCGGGGGTACGTAGCCCTGGGCGATGTCGTACTCCTCGTTATTGAAAAACTTCTCCATCTCCTGTTGCAGGTATTTACGGGCATCAGGGTTCATCAAGCTGAGTTGTTTCTCATTGATAAGCATGGTCTGTTGTGACTGCCATTCGGTCCAGGCTTGCTTGGAGACTGACTCGTAAATCTCCTGACCCTTCGGGCCGGGGTAGGGAGGCACCGCCAGACCGGGCAGTTTCTTGTCGTACTTCTTGCAGTGCACCATGCGGCTCATGCGGGTTCCTCGTATTTATTGACAGGTAGCAAGCCGGGACAGCAGTTTTTTTACCGGCGCTGCCAGACCCACCTCCATTGAATGATCCAGAGGATACCAGAGCCAGCGATCTTTTTCGGCTACTCCGGCGATTAAACATTGCCTGCGCAATTTTATCGGCTTTATATCCAGATGATAGTGGGAAAAAGTGTGGCGAATTGACTCCAGCTCCAGGCTTCCCTCGATCGAGACTTCTAGCTTGTTGATCGTGGGCGGTGTGGCAACCGAAGGACTTTCTGGCAGGGAGTAGAGTGATCCCCAGATTCCCTGCGGCGGTCGTTTCTCCAGCAGCACCTCTCCTGACTCATTTTGCAAGATAAACATTGCCACGGATTTAACCGGTAGTGTCTTGCTGGGTTTTCTGCCCGGATAACTCGCGATGCGGACCTGATTGAAAGCTTCACAATCAGCGCTCAAGGGGCACTGGTTGCAGGCCGGGCGCGACCGCGTGCAGACTGTAGCGCCCAGGTCCATCATCGCCTGGGTATAGTCGGGAACGCGTGCATTCGGAGTCAGGCTAGCGGCGATTTCCCATAGCCGGTGCTTGATCCTGGTCTGCTCAGGCCAGCCCTCAATTGCAAACGCACGTGTCAACACTCTTTTTACATTGCCATCGAGTATTGGCGCTCGGATATTCATGGACAGCGCCGCGATTGCTCCTGCCGTAGACTTGCCGATACCTGGTAGCGCTTCCAGCTTGTCTAAACTGTGGGGAAATGCGCCGCCGTGTTCCTCCACAACGATCTGGGCAGTCTTGTGCAGATTTCTGGCTCGGGCATAGTAGCCGAGCCCAGTCCAGAGATGTAGTACCTGGTCGATGTCTGCCTCGGCCAATGCCTGCACTGTTGGGAAGCGCTCAGTAAACCGCTGGTAGTAGGGAATGACTGCGGCTACCTGGGTCTGCTGCAGCATGATCTCCGAAATCCAGACGCGATAGGGATGCGGATTTTGTTGCCAGGGCAGGTCATGACGGCCGTTGCTATCGAACCAACGCAGAATCCTGCGAGCAAAATCTTTTTCGTTAATCACAATTGATGAACAATGTTCGGTTCAGTTGAAGATATTGCGCAGCAAACCACGGGCGGCATCATGTAACTCGTCGGGTACCTGGTCGGGGATGACATCTTGCAGCCGATTACGAGCGGTATTCGTTCCAATCTGGTTGAAAATATCACGCACCTGGGCGAATTCAGGGCGGCAATAGCGCGTTACTTCATCAGCAAAGGCCGCACTGCAATCCACCGGCCAGGACACGTTGTGGAACAGCTCGTTGATTGGGATAGTCTGCCTGAGCGGTGCGCCAAGCACGGTAAACAACATATCGTACTCGAACGTGTTTTCATGCAAGTTGATTCCACCAGTTCCCGTGACATCGAAGTTGTCCATGCGCAGTTTGACCTGCTGATCCGCTTCGATGCCATTCTCAAAAATCATGTAACCGCTGAATTCCCCGAATTGAATGACATCCGGCCATTGCTGGATCGCTTCACCGGTGGGGCTGAACGCGGCGATAGCCGTAAATACCTGCTTGATCACACCGATGTCGACAGAGCTTTCGGTGATGACGAGGGAAGTCGACCCGCTCACGGAATCGAGTAAGGCATTGCTTGTAGATCCTGCAGCCGTGTACGCGGCTTCAACATTCAGTGATCCCGTCACCGAATTCAATCGCGACAGGTTGGAAGGAAATTCGACGATTTTTAATTCGTTGAGCGATAGTTGCGTAGTGAGTATTGCGGCAGATTCTCTACCGTCGAGTCGCAGCGAACCTTGCAGTGTGCCGCCGTAGGCGGTCACCGGCTGGAGCTCGATATCCAATACACCGTCTTCCACGTACGTGAAGATATTGATGTCTTGCAAGTACCACTCATTCGCCGTGAGTGATTCGACATGGATGCTGCCGAGAACATTCATTGCATTCAGCGTATCCAGGGGCAATGGCGTATCGGAATCCTGTTGGGGAGGAGTCGCAGTTAATAACGAAGGGGTGTTGGCTGCTGCGGAGTCTGCTTCTACTTCAGCAGCTGCTTCTTCACTTACTAAGAGCGGTGTCAGATCAATTGCATTCGTCACGATGTTATAACTGACATTAGTGGGTGAGAAATCTGTGACGAAGCGTACACTGGCATCCGCTGCAATCTCAGAGTCGCCTGACGTTGCCGCGAGACTATCCAGCGCAAATTGGTCTTGATCGCCACTGAACTCAAATTTAAATGAGAGGTTTCGGAAGTTTTGTACCCTACCCGTGAACTCATCCTCGACTTCACTGATCCCAAGTGAACGCATCAAACCCATAACATCGAAGCTATTGGATTCGAATGAACCGGTATAGCTGAGTGTTTCATTCGAGTTGCTGACAGTGACTTCGCCAACTAATAACAGGGGTGTTAGGTTAATATTCAGATCGGTAATGTTGATCTTGCCATTGCGGACATCGGCGATCACGGTACTTTTCAGGCCCATGTTGACCGGTTCAGTCATACCGTTGTTAAGAAAGCGAAAATCAAGATCGAGGCGAAACGGTCTTCCTTCTATATTTGAGTTTTGACTTTCAATGTTCAGATTATCGATGCTATAGCGCGAGCTATTAGACAAGTCCTGGTAATCGATGCTGGCATTGGCGATGCTGATGTGTGCGAAGGATAAGCTGATTATTTCGTCATCAGAGTCGGTATCAGGACCTTCAATTGGACTCTCGCTGTCTGCATCACTGGCTTGTGTCCGGCTTTCTGCTGCGTTAACCAAAGGACTATCTACATCCCAGATTGAACTACCAGTTTCATCTACGTAGTAATTGATGTGAAAGTCATCAGCAACTAATTCCTGGATAAGCAGTTGGCCTCGAAACAACATGCCACGGTCCACACGAAGTGAGATCTGGGAAGTGGACGCCAGCTCCTGCGGTGAGGCTGGATTACGCAGGCGTACGTCGTTAAGGGTGAGCCCCATCGTGGGGAAGAAATCCAGTTCCAGCTCGCCCGCTATATTGAGTTGGTAACCCGTGCTGTTGGCTAAAGCCGTCTCGAGAGCGGACTTGTACTGCTCGGTATTGAGAAATAACGCCAGGCCCACCACAACGACAATCAGCAGCAGGACAAGGGCGAGAACCACTTTGAGTAACTTCTTTAGCATGGACTAATCAATTCAGCAGGGCTCGATACCCTTGGTATTGGCTGGTTTATTCACAGCGACAGAGCGTGCAAGTGTACCGGATAGGCTGCATACACGGCTATACCCGAGGGCTTGGGGCCGCCGGCGAACCATGGCGCACCGACGCCGCATTGCGGCTTTCCCTGAGACAAGCCGGGCATTATAATGCGTTCTTTTCCGCAAGCAGGACTTAGCTTAAGCGATATGAGCGATACAGCTCCCTCATCGGGATCACGCCAGGCCAGCGTCGAACGCAACACGAAAGAAACCCAGATCGCAATTTCAATCAATCTCGATGGCAGCGGCCAGCTCGAGGTCGATACCGGACTGCCGTTTCTCGATCACATGCTGGACCAGGTTGCCCGTCATGGCTTGATTGATCTAAGTATTTCAGCGCAGGGCGATCTTGAGATCGATGCTCACCACACTGTGGAAGACATCGGGATTACACTCGGTCAGGCGTTTGCCCAGGCATTGGACAAGACGGGCATTCGTCGCTATGGGCATGCCTATGTACCGCTCGATGAGGCACTGTCGCGCGTGGTGATCGATTTCTCCGGCAGGCCCGGACTGGAATATCACGTGCAATTTGTCAAAGGCACGGTTGGCGCTTTTGATGTTGACCTGTTTCATGAATTTTTCCAGGGTTTTGTGAATCATGCCCTGGTGACTCTGCATATCGACAATTTTCGGGGCAAGAATTCTCATCATCAGATTGAAACGATTTTCAAAGCCTTCGGAAGAGCCATTCGAATGGCCATCGAAATCGATCCTCGATCATCACATTCAGTACCCTCGACTAAAGGCGTGCTATAGAACGAAATGCGTTATTTGCGCGCTGATTCCTTGTTAGCTCGAAAAATCCATCATTTCTCGTGATTGCTTAACGATTTGACAACAGCTGATGAAAAATCTCGCCAAATATAGAATCACCCGATGAACAAAGTTGCAGTAATCGATTACGGCATGGGTAATCTCCATTCTGTTGCCAAGGCAGTGGAGCATGTGGGGGGCGATTTAGGACAAACTACAGAAGTTCTGGTCACATCCGATGCTGGAAAAATAGCAGAAGCCGACCGGGTTATCTTTCCCGGTGTTGGTGCTATTCGAGATTGCATGGCAGAGATAAGGCGGTTGAATGTCGGCCAAATAGTCGAAGATGCCATGAAGTCGAAACCGGTGTTGGCTATCTGTGTCGGCATGCAGGCTCTGATGCAATTTAGCGAAGAGAATGGCGGTGTGGACTGCCTGGGGTTCATGCAGGGGCAGGTTCGTTATTTTGGAGATACGCTGCGCGATGCAAATGGGCAGCGACTCAAGGTGCCTCATATGGGCTGGAACGAAGTAACACAAACCAAAGACCATCCGTTATGGAAAGATGTCCCGGACAACAGTCGATTCTATTTTGTTCACAGTTACTACGTGCAGACAGACACGCCGGAAAATGTCACCGGCACAACGCAATACGGCACAGAAGTAGTGGCAGCGCTAGCCGATGACAATATTTTTGCGACACAATTCCACCCGGAGAAATCCCAGAAAGCAGGATTGACTGTGTTACGTAATTTTCTAACCTGGGATGGCCAGCGCTGATGTTAATCATACCCGCTATCGATTTGAAGGACGGCCAGTGTGTTCGGTTAAAACAGGGGCGTATGGATGACGCTACGGTCTTTTCCGATGACCCTGTGCGGATGGCGGGTGTGTGGGTATCACAAGGTGCGAAGCGGCTACACATCGTTGATCTGAACGGTGCATTCGCAGGTGAACTGGTCAATGCCGAGAGTGTCACGGCAATCACCGAAGCCTATCCGGACTTGACGGTGCAAGTTGGAGGCGGGATACGCAACCTTCAGAGTATCGAGTTTTACCTCAACGCCGGAGTCAGCTTTGTCATCATCGGCACCCAGGCAGTGAAAGATCCAGAATTTGTGAAGGCAGCCTGTGCCGCCTATAAAGGTAAGATTATTGTTGGCCTGGATGCCACAGAAGGAAAAGTGGCAACCGAAGGTTGGGCTGATGTTTCACAGCACAGTGCAATTGAGCTGGCGCAACAGTTTGCCGGATACGGCGTGGCGGCAATTGTATACACCGATATCTCGCGGGACGGTATGATGCAGGGTGTGAATATAGAGTCAACGGTAGAACTGGCCGAACAATCGTCCATACCTGTCATTGCCTCCGGAGGGATCGCCAAGCTGGGCGATATCGTGGAGCTTAAAGCGGCGGCTAACACAACAAAGGGTGCGGGGATTATCGGAGCGATAACCGGTCGGGCGATCTATGCAGGCACATTGAATCTTGCCGAAGCCCAGGCGTACTGCGATGGCGCGACTGCGTAAGTAAATGAGGGTACCTAAAAGCTAATAGCGAGAGCCCCGGGTACAAGGCAGAAATATTCGACAGGGCAGAGCCTGCCAGTAGTGGGTGAGCAACTCGAGAATATTTTTAAAGCAGTATCCAGGGCTGGCAGCATTTACGGGACTAAGCGGAATGGGATTGGCGAAAAGAATTATTCCCTGCCTGGATTGTGACAAGGGGCGCGTGGTAAAGGGCGTCAAGTTCGTTGACATTCGCGATGCCGGCGACCCGGTGGAAGTCTCAAAGCGTTACTGTGATGCCGGGGCCGATGAGATTACTTTTCTCGACATCACTGCCAGCCATGAGGATCGCGCGACAACCGTTGATACCGTGCGCGCTATCGCCGGCCAGGTATTTATTCCCCTTACCGTAGGCGGTGGTATACGCACACTGGATGACATTCGCACCATGCTCAATGCCGGTGCCGACAAGGTCGCCATCAATACAGCGGCCGTTAACAACCCCGAGTTTGTACGCGAGGCAGCCGAGCGATTCGGATCTCAGTGCATCGTGGTGGCTGTCGATGCCAAGCGGGTAGCTCAGGAAGGTGAATCATTGAAGTGGGAGATCTTCACGCATGGCGGTCGCAATCCAACCGGAATCGATGCGATCGAATGGGTCAAGCGCATGGTGGAATGTGGCGCCGGCGAGATCCTGCTAACAAGCATGGACCGGGACGGCACCAGGACCGGATTTGACCTGGAACTCAACAAGGCGGTAAGCCAGGCGGTGCAAGTGCCGATCATCGCCTCCGGTGGTGTTGGCAATCTTGAACACCTGGCTGAAGGAGTATTGCAGGGTGAGGCGGATGCCGTACTCGCAGCGTCGATCTTTCACTTCGGCGAGTTCACGATTCAGGAAGCCAAACAACACATGGCAGCTCGCGGAATCGAAGTTAGAATCTGATTATTGCTCTAGAATTTTGCGCTCTGACAATCCTTGATCTACTTTTAGTGTGGTCATTAGCTCTATTGCCAAATGGATTTGGCTGGGAATTACATGAAGGTCAGGGAATTGATTCGGTTACTGGAACAGGACGGGTGGTTTCATATGCGCACGCGAGGCAGCCATAGCTTATTCAAGTATCCTCGAAGGAAAGGAGCGATAACGATCGCTGGAAAGCTTGGTGTTGATATACCTGCCGGTACACTACATACTATCCGCAAGCAATCCGGTATAGAACTAGAGGGGCGAAAGCAATGAAATTTGCTGTAGTGCTAGAACAAGGTCCTTCGAGCTGGGGGGCATATGTTCCTGATTTGCCAGGGTGTATTGCAACTGGTGCTACAGAGGAAGAAGTTGTAAGACTAATTCAGGAAGCCGTGGAATTTCATATCGAAGGAATGAAATTGGAGGGATATGAAATTCCACAGCCAACAAGTAGAGTCTCTTTTGTAGAAATAGCTGCCTGAATAGTACCGCACCGTACGATCGACAAGTGAATTGTCACCAATCACCAATCACCAATCCTGCGATCCAGCTAATCGATGCGTTGCGCGAAATTGCCCGTTGTATTAACTGGCCGCACCGGTTTGAACGCATTAATTCCCTTTAACACATTGAGCGCTTCGTTGAGAGGGTAATCGGTTACCAGGACTTCCTCAGCCGAAATCAGGGCCTGAGTCATCTCGTCATTAGAACCTGTTTGCTGTTCCTCATTAGCGTTGTTCAGTCGACCGGGTAAATCAGATTCGTTGTACTGGGCAACACTTCGCGAGCGTCGTGTTACAAAAGCATCATCGACGATAATGTCCGGCTCGATTCCCTGGGCCTGGATTGAGCGACCACTGGGTGTGAAGTAGAGCGAGGTAGTCAGCTTGATGGCGCGCGCTTCATCCAGCGGCAATATAGTTTGCACCGATCCCTTGCCAAAACTACGAGTGCCCATGATGATGGCGCGGCCATGGTCCTGTAAGGCGCCAGCCACAATCTCGGATGCAGAAGCCGAACCATTGTTGATCAGAACTACCAGGGGCACGTCGCTGGCGACAGTCTTCGGGTTAGCGGAGAAGGACATATCGTTACCTTCCAGTCGTCCCTGCGTGTAGACGATGCGACCCTGGCTGATAAAGGCATCCACAACACCCACAGAGGCCTGCAGTACTCCGCCAGGATTATTTCTGAGATCCAGTACCATGCCCTTGATGACGTCATTCTCTTTATAGAGTTTTTCAATCTGTTCTTCGAGCTCATTGCCAGTATTCACCCGAAACTGGGAGATTCGTAGATAAGCATAGCCTGGTTCGAGCATACGGCTACGGACACTGGCGATGGCAATAACTTCGCGTATTACTGTGAGATCAAAAGGTTCCTGTCCTTCACGCGCAATGGTGACGGTTACTGGGGTGCCAGGTGCGCCGCGCATCATCTGAGCGGCTTCTTCGGGCAACATTTCACGCAGCGGTTTGCCATTGATCTGGATAATGAAGTCGCCAGCTTGAATGCCAACACGAGCAGCAGGAGAGTCATCAATTGGACTGATTACCTTGATATACCCGTTTTCACGCCCGACCTCGATACCAAGCCCGCCAAACTCTCCTGTCGTGGTTTCCTGGAGAACGTCGAAATCACTGCCGTCAACATAAGCCGAGTGTGGGTCCAGGCCAGACAGCATTCCTCGGATGGCATTCTCAAGCAGAGTACGGTCATCGATTTCTTCGACATAGGACATGCGAATGCGATCCAGCGCTTCGGTAAACATTCTTACCTCATTAAGAGGCAGAGGGAGTGCTTGCTCTTGCGCATTCACCCCTGGGCCAGATGCCAGTGATAACAAGAAAAGGCCGTAGTAAGTGTGTCGAAGCAGTTTCATAAGGAAGCCCTGATAAAAAATCTTTCTCTGTTAAGGTTTCTACCTATTTAATGCCTATCCAATTTAAGAGGGCACCGGCGAACCATTGCGTGCTGATCTGATTTTTGCGTGGCTCTATAGTTCCAGTTTATCTGGCAATAGGCAAATACTCTGTTGACAAGACCCTGATATGAGGTGGAAATTGCTAAATATCAACCGCTTACTGATTTTCCGCCTAGTCAGAACTTCGCAACCAATTCGCCGGATTCTGTGCCTGGCCGTGATGGCGAATCTCGAAATACAAACCCGCACTATGCGCCTCGCCTCCCGTGCCTGAAGTGGCTACAACCTCGTTAGTATCGACCCATTCGCCGGCCTGCTTTGCCAGTGCCTGGTTCGAGCCGTACAGAGTCATATAGCCGTCGCCGTGATCAACAATCAGTAACAAGCCCGCGCCGCGCAGCCAGTTGGCGAAGACAACCTGGCCAGGATGGATCGCTCGCACAGGGGTTCCTTCGCTGACGCCGATAGTAATACCCTGATGGGTGAGGTTGCCCACGCCGTAGCGACTGCCGAAACCACTGATGAGCGGTCCAGCGGCTGGTAGGGCCAGGGCTCCCCTTTGTGCCTCGAATGGGGGCACATCATCGAAAGAGCGGATCCCTTCCATCGCGCGTCTGATTTCCTCTACCAGTGCTAACAGTTCTGCTTGGTTAATTTCCAGTTGTTCCAGTTCTGATCGGCGTGAAGCGATATCCTGGTTTAACTCATTCAGAGCCAGTTCACGCGCTGACTTCGCTGCATTGAGTTCTGCAACCTGACTAGCGTACGCATCACGTTGATGGCTGAGATCGTAAAGCCTGGTTTCCAGGTTTCGATTGACTTCATTACTTTCTTCTATTACTTCGCGATAGCTTTCGATGTTGGCCAGTTGTGCCTCGGAGAACACCCTATAGTAGTGCAGCATCCGGGAGCTTCTTGAAATGTCTTCCTGGTTCAAAAGCATTTTTAGCAGGCTCTGGTTGCCTGCCATGTAAGCAGCACGTATCGTCTGGCCGAGGATCTGATTCTGTGCCGCCTTGGCCTGAGCCAGGGATTCCTGACGAACCTGTAGTTCTGCCAGATCCGCTTCGGTTTCATCAATCTGTGATTGCAGTGCAAGTACAGATTGACTGACTACTGCCAACGCCAGTTCAGCTTGCCTGAGGTTCTGTTGTTCGCCTGTCTGCCTTGAATTAGCCTCTGTTAACCAGGACTCAATTGCCTGGATAGCTGTGGCAGTCGCTTCCAGTTCCTGCTGGGCTTGTTCACTATTTTCCGCGGCGAAGGTGAGCGAAGCCAACAGAGGTTGACTCAAAATCAGGAGTGCGCTGAAAATTAGACGCATGTGTGGCATCTGGCACTTTTTATCGGGCTTGCCCTGCAGTCCTGGATTGTGATGCATTTTCAGATTCAGTTAGAAGTACCTTTCCTGTCATCTGATCCGGTATCGGAATGTTCATGAGAGAAAGCATTGTGGGTGCAATATCGGACAGACTGCCTTTGCTATGAAACTGCCTGCTACTTGTTCCAACATACACCAAGGGTACCGGCCCGTTCGTGTGAGAGGTCAGGGGTTGGTTGGTTGCTGGATCAAGCATCTGTTCGACGTTGCCATGATCGGCGGTAATTAGCAGTTCTGAGTGAGATTCTTCGATCGCGGTAACGATGCGACCCAGGCACTGATCGATCGCTTCTACAGCCTTGACGGAAGCATCGAAATCACCGGTGTGCCCAACCATGTCGCCATTGGCATAGTTACAGATAATGGCGTCGTATTTTCCGGATCGAATCGCCTCAACCAGTTTGTCAGTGACCTCGAAGGCGGACATCTCGGGTTTGAGGTCATAGGTTTTGACATCTGGTGAAGGAATCAGTGTCCGGTCTTCATTCTCGAACGGTTCTTCCCGGCCACCGTTAAAGAAGAAAGTGACATGGGCATACTTTTCCGTTTCTGCGATTCGCAATTGGGTCTTACCCAGGCTGGCAAGGTAAGCACCCAGCACATTGTCCAGTGGTTGAGGAGGATAGGCACACACGGCTTCGATGTTGGCTGCATACTCGGTAAGCATGACAAACTCACCAAGCACTGGCCGAGCCCTGCGCTCGAATCCTGCAAATTCATCCTGCACGAAGGCCCGGGTCAATTCGCGTGCCCGGTCGGCACGAAAGTTCATGAAGATAACCACATCGCCATCGTCGACGATGGCAGGTTCAGAGTTTCCAACCAACGTCGCCTGCACGAACTCATCGTCCTCTTCTCGTGCATAAGCAGCTTCCAGAGCCTCACCAACGGTCGGGTAACTGAATGCTGCCCTGCCTTCGGTCAGCATCTCGTAGGCTGGCAGTACTCTATCCCAGCGATTGTCCCTGTCCATGGCATAGAAGCGACCACAGATTGACGCCACTCGCCCCTTTCCAGACGCAAGCAAGGTCTCTTCAGCCATCGACAGGGATGCCAGGGCACTACGTGGTGGAGTATCTCTGCCATCGAGAAACGCATGCAGGAAAACTGCGCGCGCACCCTTGTCCAGTGCCAGCTTCAGCATCGCCATGATCTGGTCTTCATGACTGTGGATGCCACCTGGGGAGAGCAGCCCGAACACATGGACCGTCGAATCTGCTGCAATGGCCCTGTCTACGGCGGCATTGAGTACTGAGTTGCTAAAGAAGGATCTCTCTTCAATGTCTTTATCGATGCGAGTCAGACTCTGATATACCACTCGGCCAGCGCCGAGATTCATATGTCCTACTTCTGAATTGCCCATCTGACCGGCAGGCAAGCCCACTGCTTTTCCCGAAGTGTCGATCAATGTATGGGGCCGAGTTGCCCATAGCTGGTCCCAGACCGGGCTATTGGCAGTGTAGATGGCGTTGTGGTCGGTTTGTTCTCGAAAGCCCCAGCCATCGAGGATTAAAAGGAGGGCAGTTTTTCTGGTCGTCATTGAGTCGAGTTAGATCCCGCGGGGCTCAATTGATGGATGGCGCATTATCCCCGAAAGCGGCTAGTTTAGCGAGTTATAGAGGATTCTGAGAATACCATTTGCGGCTTCTGCCTCGGTGATCAATCCTTCTTTACGGCGCACTAGACGTGTATACTGCTCGCCTTTTTATGAAAGCAGCTCAGGGTTGCTGATTAAGTCCGCTGAGGGCTGCTGATTGAGTCCACTCAGGGCTGTTTATAAAACCAGCTCAGGGCTGTTAATTAAATCCGCTGGCGGTGTTGATAAATAACCCAAAAGCTTGCGGCGGCGTAGGGAATAGCGCAACAAAAATGGCACAGTTCGTAGAATTCATTGGCAACAACCTGGTGTTAGCCGCACTGTGGGTGGTTAGTCTCGGTGCTATCATCGTCTATCATCAGCGCACAGGCAGCAGTTCAGTTGGACCGCAACAGGCGGTCATGCTGATCAATCGCAAAGACGCAGTAGTGGTTGATATAAGAGACAAGAAAGAATTCGACAATGGACATATTGTCGACTCGATAAATATTCCATTCGCCAAATTGAAGCAGCGTGTTTCGGAACTAAAGAAACACAAAGAAAAACCGGTAGTAGTGGTCTGCAAATTGGGCCAACAATCCGGGGATGCTGCCAAGACGTTACTTGAAGCCGGCCATACTGAAGTAGTCAAACTGGCTGGCGGACTCACTGAATGGAAGGCGCAGTCGCTTCCCCTGGTCCATAAGTAGGAATAGATAGAACAGAAATAGGCAACAGGAAATAGATAGGTCAGAATCAGAAATAGGAAATAGATAGGCCAGAATCAGAAATAGCCAGGTCAGAAATAGGTCAGATATAGATAGTACAGAGATAGATAGTACAGAAATAGAAATTAGCAAATTCAAGACATAACTAAACGATAGGAATCACCATGGCAGAAGATGAAAATAACCCACAGGCCGCTGCTCCCGCAGCAGATGGAGCAGATCAAGCACAGGGCCCACAGTTTGCCCTGCAACGACTCTACCTGAAGGACTCGTCCTTCGAGTCACCCCGCAGCCCGTTGGTTTTCCAGGGACAGTGGAGCCCTAAGATCAATTTTGACATCAAGACACGCAGCAACAAGATCCAGGATGATATTTATGAAGTTGTATTGGTTTTGACTGCAGAGGCTCAATTGGATGAGCAGGCGGCATTTCTGGTGGAGGTACACCAGGCGGGCCTGTTTGGTTGTAAGGATTTTAATGACACCCAGTTAGAACAATTGTTGGCAACAGTTTGCCCGAACATCCTGTTTCCTTACGCGCGTGAGGCAATCGACGCTCTCGTGGTTAAAGGCAGTTTTCCGGCGTTGATGTTGTCACCGATAAACTTCGATGCGCTGTATGCACAGCAGAAGCAGGCACAGACTCAAAAGGCCGCTGAAGCTGGGGGCGCTGCCCCGGACGAGCCACCTGCCCCGGAGACTGTGCAGTAGAAGTGACAAGAAAGCTTATTGTCCGGACACAAAGCCCAGCTGGCGCCAGGCTTCGTAGGTAATTATTGCCGCGGCATTGGAGAGATTCAGGCTGCGGCTATCCGGTAACATGGGCAGCCTTAACAAGCGATCCTGACCGAGCGCATTTCTTATCGATTCCGGCAAACCACGAGTCTCTGGCCCGAATATTAGAAAATCTCCAGCGTTGTAGCGCACATCACTGTAGTGCCGGGTACCCTTGGTACTCACTCCAAAAAACCTACCATCTTCGTGGTTTCGGACGAATTCCGGCCAGTTTTGATACGTGGAAATCCCGGCGTATTCGTGATAATCCAATCCAGCGCGGCGCATCTTTTTGTCTTCCAGGTCGAATCCAAAGGGCTTGATCAGGTGTAATTGTGAGCCCGTATTTGCAGCTAAACGGATGATATTTCCTGTGTTTGGCGGTATTTCTGGCTCAAAAAGCACGATGTTGATCAATTTTTAGACACTCATGTAAACGCTGTTCATATATGGGGTATGCGAGAATCAGTAACTGAATTACGTCTGAATTCTGATTTCTTCCCTGCTTTACCCCGGTGATCTGTGACTCATCCAGCAGTTAAGAAAGGCCAGTTTCATACTTACCCTAGTTTATCCCTTTGTGGCTTGCACTTTGTTTTAGAATTTAGGGGCTTAACGGTACTGTCAAATTAACTCACCCTGGGCGATGATTGTGCTATGAAATCATCAAAATCTCTATACAAGCG
>JAQBSZ010000088.1 GCA_027623555.1 Pseudomonadota bacterium
GCGTGCCGCGGCAGAATTAGCCGACTTAGAGTACAAAGGTTTCAGATTAGAAAAATCGTGGCGGCACCATATACCAGCAGCACCAGGTGTCTATCTAATGTGTGTTTACCCCCCCGACTCCATCGCACCTTTTAGGTCGCGCCCATGGACGGACATGCTTAGCGTGGTGTATATAGGCCGCAGCGACAATTTACGTCGGCGATTTGCAGAGCATGTCAATGGCGAAAGGCCAAATGTTGTAATTGCGAAACATGTTCATGGCAAAGTGGATTTTTGGTTTTGCGAACTACCATTTCATCGGACGCGGGCGGTAGAGCAACTCTTGCTTGATATTCTTGGCCCAACAGCAAACGATATAAATTCGTTTACGGCAAATATTGGCAGACAAATGCCTGTCAACTAGTTTTAAGGGAGAGCAAACAATGAGAATATTTCCTGGGATCAGGGCCAAAATGGGGAGTTGGACTTACTATGTTATCAAAATGAAAATGAGAGACCTCAACGTAGTGAAATTCGCCCACGAACTCACGCAAGGCGATGCGCTTGGAGACACATTACAACGCAATCTCAAAGAATCTCGCGCAAAAGGAGCTATTGTGTCGTACCTCAACAGCCACGAGCACCGTTTCTTCAATTCCATCGTCATCGCTGCGATTGGTGGAGATCCCTCCTGGTTTGAAGTAAATATGAACAGCGATCCCCGGTTGGACCTTATCGCAGGCGATCCGCTTCTCTCAGGCGCATTTGGTATCTTAAGATTCAGTGGCACCGAGGACTATTACGCACTTGATGGGCAACACAGGCTCATGGCAATCAAAGAGTTAACCGACCCTTCTTCCGATTCGTACATCACAAGGGCAGACGGATTCGAAAATGAGGAAATGAGCGTAGTTCTCGTAGTCCCTCCTGATACAACAGAAGTAGTAGCCCGTGAGCGTTTCCGAAGACTGTTTGGGCACCTGAATCGCTACGCCAAGCCAATGGACAATGCCACTACCTATATTATGGAGGAAGATGATGTTATTGCCATTTGTACTCGGCGCCTATTCTCCGCTCACAAGTTTTTCAAAACTGTTGGCAAACAAAAAGAATCCACAGTTGTCTATACCGACGCCGGAAAGAATATAAAACCTGGCATGACTCATTTTACGTTGCTTGAAGTTCTGTATAGTGTCAACGCCACGCTATTGTCATCGCGCGAAAGACAAAGCAGCGGCTGGGGAAGCGACGAAAAGACACTTGAAGACTACATTAAATTACGCCCCTCTGATGAAGCCATTGATTTATTCTACAAAGAATTGGCGAATTACTGGACTGCCCTCCTAAAAGCCATACCAGATCTAAACACCGAGCCGAGCAAGATGCGTAACCATGATGTTGTGGACTCCGACGATAGGGGGGATCAGCGCGATCACCTATTGTTTTACCCAATTGGCCAGCAACTACTTGCTGAAGTCGCCAGAAAGCTAATCGACGACTCGCCAACGGTGGATGTTACCAATGTCGCCTCCTTAACCGCCGTTCTAAAACCTTTAGGCAATGTGCAATGGGACCTTGACAAAGCACCATGGAGGCACCTCCTACTAACCCGCGAAGAAAAGCGAACTGGCACGGTTTGGAAAATGAGAGATACAGACAGAAAACCAGCAGTAAATGTTGCTCAAAATCTAGTGCTGACATTTCTTCGATCACAGAGACCAAGAGAGGATCTTTTGGCTGAAATCAAGGCGGCCTGGAAATCAATGCTTCTTCTACAGGGTACTACAGAGACAGATGACCCTGAAGATATGTGGCGCGAGACTCTGCGCAGCTTCAAGGATGTGCACAATAATTAGGCCTTTAATCGCGATCAAGAAAATCCGATTAGTTCGAAACACCGTTGGTACAGTCACGCCCGCCTCACTCGACATGCTATCGCCGGGCCGGGAGACCGCCCTCTCGAATGCAGTGAACATTACGTCCCGTATGTACCCTGAGGTACTGCGGGACATTGATACCCACGGCTTTGCGACTATTGATGTACCAGCGCTACCGTTAGCGCGGCGTGCAGCAACCCTTCTGCGTGCAAGTGTTCTTGTAGGCCAATCCTTCGATATTGGCTCAATGTTCTCGTTATATTTCAGTGAGACACTGAGTATTCCCCTGTTTCCATTTCAACTCGATGGAGTCGCTTGGATAACCCATAAAAGTGCGGCACTGCTCGCGGATGATATGGGGCTTGGCAAAACAATTCAGGCTGTCGCTGCAACGCGTGCAAGTTTCCTAAACGGTACCATTACCAATGCATTGGTGGTCTGTCCGCGCACTCTAGTGTTGAATTGGGTGGCCGAGTTCCAGAAATGGGCGCCAGAATTAGCCGTAACTCCAGTGTTACCGAGTGGGAAGGCAGCGGAGCCAGTGTGGCGGCGTCGCGTAGGATGTGCGCAGGTAATCATCACCAGCTACGAACAGGTACGCACCAATTCGCGGTACATGAAACCACAGGCCCAACTATTAATCGCTGATGAAGCCCACAAACTCAGGAACCGCGGTAGTGCATTATCAAAAGCTATGCGCCACCTGGAACCAAAACTATTCTGGATGCTTACCGGGACACCAGTAGAGCGCCACGCAGAGGACCTAGCAACACTCTTGTCTCTTCTAAATCCGAAGCAGTTTGCATTTTCAGATCACAAGTACGGCCTAGCACTTCTGCGCGAATGGGCACGCCCCTTCGTACTAAGGCGCTTAAAATCTGAGGTCCTGAAAGATTTGCCACCCCTCACAATGCGCCACGAGGTGATCAGCTTATCCGATGGTCAGCGTACCGCATATAAACAAGCGCTAGCTATCAACTCGCCAAATATTCTAGCCACCTTCGGCCGCCTCCGCGCAATCTGCGATGTAGATCCCACCTCCGAAGAAAGCAGCAAGATCGACCGAGTGGTTGAACTGCTAGATAGCATTAATGAACTGGGTGAGCGTGCCGTGGTATTTTCTTTTTGGAAGCGCCCCCTTGCAGTTTTAGCTCGCCGGCTCGAAGCATCCCGACCTGGCTCTATTCAACTGATAACAGGTGAAATGACTCTAGTTGAACGCGCTGAAGCCGTCATACACTTTAAAACATCGTCTGTAACTCTACTAGCTTCAGCACGAGTTGCATCTGAAGGACTAACCCTGACGGAGGCGAATCACGCTATATTCTTGAACCGGTGGTGGAATCCATCATCTAACAATCAGGCCAACGACCGCATTCGGCGAATAGGCCAATCAAAAGGAGCTTTTGTTTACACCTTCACGGCAGCCGGAACCATAGAAGAGTTAGTTGAAGAAATACTCACGAAGAAAGATGTCACGATCAAGGACTTGGTAGAAGCACTTGCGGAGCATTTGGCACTTGCGAAATCGGACGCGCTTCGCTAGAGTGCCGTGCAATAGTATACAAACAGCTGTTATCAGGCAATCCCAGGCACTCCTTTGCTGCACCTCGTCGCATCATCGTTCGATAACGGCACCCTTACAACCACACCCCGATGCCTGCCCGCAGTTCCTTGCCCCCACCTGCTGTCCCAGCTGCGCACTAACCCCCGCCCACATTCATCGTACTTGCCTTTGAAACCGCGGACTACGGGCGCCAATGAGAACTACGGTATTGCGATCGTACCCAACGGCAAAATGCCATCCGGTAGCACTGTGCCATCCG
>JAQBSZ010000054.1 GCA_027623555.1 Pseudomonadota bacterium
GCTTGAAGTCGAAATTCATAGGCTTCGATTGCTTTCAATCCGCAAACAGAAACGTAAAACAAGTTAATCCTCTGAGTAAATTCGATATTTTCTGGGGATCCCTCCGTCCCCTTTAATCCGTTCTTAGCGCCGCTCGCGGCGCTCTCCAAAATCTCCCTCTTCCTCGATACCGTTTAGCGATTCGCTGGTGCAATCCAGATCGCCGAGATTGATCTATCGTGTCACCTCAATCGACATCGAGATCGAAAATTTAGGTACTATCAGTTGATGACCGCCTACTACCAACTGCTGGCAGACACCGTACTGACGGTACATGCACTAATCGTCGTTTTTATCGTTATGGGTTTATTATTTATACTAGTTGGCGGGATTAGATACTGGGCATGGATCACTAACTGGTGGTTTCGCGTTCTCCACCTGATTGCCATCGGGATCGTGGTATTACAGGCCTGGCTGGGGGTGTTGTGTCCATTGACAACCCTGGAGATGTGGCTGCGCCAAGCGGCGGGAGGTGAGGCTTATGAGACCAGCTTTATTCAGTACTGGTTGCAGCGTCTGCTCTATTACGACTTGCCCTTCTGGGTCTTTGCAGTCGCCTACACGCTGTTTGGGTTGGCGGTGCTGTTCGCCTGGTTGAAATATCCACCACGGAAACGATCTTTATGACTGCATCAAGCTCCACAGCTTGTTGGGTGTAATCGGCATGTCCACATGGCGAATGTTAAAGTCGGAGAGCGCATTAACCACAGCGTTGACGATTGCCGGGGGCGCACCGATCGCTCCCGCTTCACCCGCCCCCTTGATACCGAGGGGGTTGGTTGTACAGGGAACTTCGTTGCGCACGAAACGGATCGCGGGCAGATCGTCGGCGCGGGGCATCGTGTAATCCATGAAGCTGGCTGACAGTAGCTGCCCGGATTCGGACTCGTACTGGCAACACTCCAACAGCGCCTGACCCAGGCCCTGACCAATGCCGCCATGCACCTGGCCTTCCAGTAACAGAGGGTTTATGACCTTGCCGAAATCGTCAACCACGGTGTAGTCGACGAGTTCGATCGTGCCGGTAGCCGCATCGACTTCCAGTTCACAGATATGAGTGCCATTGGGAAACGTGGAGTCATCGGGTGCGAAGGATTCCTTCTCATCGAAGCTGGCACCGCCGTCTGCTGGGGCAGCCGCTTCGGCAACACTCTTGAAGCTCTGTACCCGGTCAGTGCCGACGATACGAAACTCACCGGCTGAGAACTCGACATCGCCGACGGCGCTTTCCAAAATCTCCGCCGCCTTCAGCCTGGCCTTCTCGATGATTTTTTCCGAGGCGGCGCCGATGGCCGAACCACCAACCGGCACCGAGCGTGAACCCATAGTGCCGCCACCGGTTTCAATCAGATCTGAATCGCCTTGCACGATGCTGACTTCTTCGAAGGCGACGCCGAGTCGTTCACATAAGATCTGGCGAAACGCAGTCTCATGTCCCTGGCCATTGGAGAGCGTGCCTATATAGAGTGTCACGTGACCATCGGCAGCGACTTCCAGGCGCGCCTGCTCGGGTGAGCCGCCAGCACAACGTTCGATGTAGCTGGCGAGGCCTATGCCGCGCAATTTACCATTCGCCTTCGCCGCTTTCCGGCGCGCAGCAAACCCATTCCAGTTGGATAATTCCAGGGCGTCATCCAGGTTCTTCTGAAACTCACCGGTATCATAGGTAGCGCCGAGGCAAGTCTCATAGGGCATGGCATTGGCAGGAATAAAATTACGCCGGCGGATCTCATCCGGAGTGATGCCAATATCATAGGCAGCCGCATCTAACAGCCTCTCTATGGCATAGATCGCCTCGGGGCGGCCGGCGCCGCGGTAGGCATCGACCGGTGCCGTATTGGTAAACACACCCTGTACATTCACGTAGGCGGCAGGAATGGTATAGCAGCCAACCAGCATAGACACGCCAGCATCGGTGGCAACGAACGGTGCGAAATTTGACAGGTAGGCACCCATATTCGCGACCGTATTAACCTTTAGTCCGAGAATTTTCGCATTTTCATCCAGGGCCAGCTGCAGGTGGCTGACGTGGTCGCGACCATGGCTGTCACAGAGAAACGCCTCGCTGCGTTCGGAGATCCATTTCACCGGGCGGCCGAGTTTACGGGCTGCATAGAGTGCGGCGACGTATTCGGGAAACAGGAAGATCTTCATGCCGAAACCACCACCCACGTCTTTACACAGCACGTGAATATCTTGCGGATCACAGTGGAAGATCTGGCTGGCCAGCAAGCCGCGCATAATATGCACACCCTGGCAGGACACATGCAATACCAGGCGTCCGGTCTCCGGTTCTAGCGCGGCGAGTGCGCCCCGGGTTTCCATGGAAGTCGGGATTACCCGGTTATTAACCAGGTCAAGCTCAACGATGCGCTCGGCCTTTGCAAAGGCTGCCTCGGTGGCGGCGGCATCGCCGGCTTCCCAATCGAACGAGCGGTTATTCGTGGCCTGCTCCCAGAGCTGCGGTGCGCTGGCGTCCATGGCCCGGCCAGTCTCCACCACGGCCGGCAGTATTTCGTAGTCGATCCCTACCTGCTCGGCAGCGTCTTGCGCCTGGGCGCGGGTCTCGGCAATTACCACGGCCACGGCATCACCTACATGGCGCACAGCGCCTTCTGCCAACGCCGGCCGCGGCGGCATGGCGCAGGGTGTGCCGTCCCTGTTCATGGCCGGCGCCATGCAGGGTACGTTGCCAATATTGTCAGCCTTGAGGTCGGCGACCGTGTAGATGGCGAGTACACCGGGTAGGGCTCGGGCAGCGGTTGTGTCTATTTGCTTGAACGTGGCATGGGCATGGGGTGAACGCACGAACACGGCATAGGCCTGATTGTCGAGATTCAAATCTTCAATGTAGTCGCCATGACCCGAGAGTAGTCGCTGGTCTTCAAAACGCGCTGCCGGCTGGCCAATTCCAAACTTTTGCATAGGGTTTGTCCACGTAGTTCCTGTTGTTGCAGGATGGGGAAATTACCACAGATCATGCATGAAATGGGGCCGGAGACGCAATTCAGTAGCGCCGCATGCATGGGCTGATTTAGAGCAAAAGCGACTGGTCAAGAATCACTCGAAATCTGTAAACAGCTTGTGCCGCACCGGGCGCCGGCAAAGCGGCACTGCACAACCCGGCCTTAACGTTAAGAAACTGTTTCTGAAGACTAAATTTGGCACAAATTCAGGAGCTTGCCAGCGTACAATCGCAACGTTCCCAGTTTCAGCAGTAAATCAGAGGATTGCCGAGCCCATGAATTTCCCCATCAGATGCGCCGTACTGACAGCCATTGCCTTGCCCGCCTTGGAGGCTGTGGCACAGGTACCCGAGCTCAATGAGATTCTGGTCTCCACCCAGCGGCTGGAAGAGACCATCCCGCAGGACTTGAGCCGATACGGCAATCGTGTCGAGATCATAACTGCCCAGGAAATCGCGGAGCGAGGATTCGTCGACATAACCCAGACCCTGCAGATGCTGGTGCCCGGGCTGCACATCTCTCCCAAGAATGGCCCGTTTGATTATTTCGATGCGTCGCTGCAGGGGTCTCGAAATCAGGAGATTCTGTGGTTGATCGATGGCGTGCGCATTACCAATCGCCTCTACAACGGCACCAGCCCTCTGGATACGGTACCGGCCCACATGGTCGAGCGCATCGAGGTATTGAAGGGCGGTCAGGGAATCTTCTATGGCACCCAGTCGGTGGGGGGCGTTGTGAACATCGTTACCAAGGGTTTTCAGAACGAGGCGGATGGCGCGGTAGGTACGGCGATCAACAGCAACGACGGTTACAACATCAATGCCTATTACCGTGGTAGCCAGGGCGATCATCAGTTCGTTGTGTTTGGCTCGAAAGATGACTCAGAAGGCTATACACCCTGGGACAGTGCCGCAATCCAGCCCAGCGCTACCGATCTTGATCGGGGTTACAAGGTGAATACGGCCGGTCTGAAATACGCCTGGAATATCAATCAAAATTCGCGCCTGTCATTGCAATACCTGTATACCGACAATGAAGTGGATTTCGCCAGGCCCTATCTAAACAACAATACGGTAAACGATCGTGAAGAAGACATCCTGACTCTCAAGTATGACCTGACAGTCAGCGAGAATATCGAGTTATTCATCAAAGCCTACCAGCACAACTGGGACACTACCTATACCCGAATCTACAACACGCTGGACGCCAATGGTGCGCTGGATGGTGGCACAACGTTTATCAACAACGGGGACTACTGGGGTTATGAAGACTCTGGCATCAATGCCATGGCCAAGTTTAATTACGGTGGAAATTTTGAATACGTGCTTGGTGTCGATCGCCAGAGTTTTTCCGGCGAAGACGATGTCTGGCGTATCGGCGATCAGGAAGAAAATGTTACCGCAACCTTCGGTCAGATTCGCAGCACCAGCGAACTGTTTGATCGCACCACGTTCGCCCTGGGTGTGCGCGGCAACAAGGCGTCCAATATGGATGACTCCACCGTATGGAACCTCACCGGCAAGCACTACTTCAATGACAATCTCTATGTGCAGGGTAATGTCGGTACTTCCTTTCGCCTGCCTGATGCCGAAGCGCTGTTTTTGAACGAGTATTACGATGCTGAAAACGATGGCGTGCCGGACGGTGGTTGGTTTGCCATTGGCAATCCGAAGCTCGAACCAGAAGAGAGTGAGAACATTAATATCGCCATTGGTGGCAATCTGGCCAATTTCACGTATGAGCTGACGGCGTTCAGCCGCGATATCACCAACTACATCGATTCCTATGTGCCGCTTACTATCGCCGGGGTTGTCGGTGAGAGTTTTATCAATTCCTCCGATGAGGTAAACATGGATGGTCTTGAACTCATCACGACGCTAGCTATCAACGAGTCCTGGACCGCGCATCTCAGCCATACCGACACCAAAGCCCAGTTCAATGGTACCGGGGCGCAACTCACCAGCATTCCAGAAACTGAAACAAAGTTCAGGTTGGATTACCGCAGCACCCGGGCGCCATTCGGCGTTTCTTTATCGAGCAACCTCGTCGGCGATATTAATGGTCGCCGCGGCGTTGCGCGTGGCGACTACATCGTTACCGATGTCTCGGCGTTCTATAGTTTCGGTGCCGATCTGCAACATCAGCTAGTGCTGCGAATTGAGAATATTCAGGACGAGGAATATGCCACCCGCATCGATCGAGGCACGCTCGATCTTACCGGACAATCCTACCTATTCGAAAATCTTGGCATGCAGCGCACGGGTCACTTGTCCTATACTTACAGCTTTTAACAAGCGCACTCGCGAGTCAGTGCCAAATTCAATGCCTGGCAAATTATGGGTGCGCGCTTTCACCCCTGGCCATTCACGCAGCCGACCAAGACTGAACTGATGATTCGATTACTTTTTTTGCTACATCGTTACCTGGGCATCGTGGTCGGACTGGTCATGTTGATCTGGACCGTGTCCGGCATCATCATGATGTACAAGGTTTACCCGGAACTGGATCAATGGCAGAAACTCGGCCTGCTCCAGAATCTGGATACCGATTCCTGTTGTCAGTTACCAGCTTCACCGGCCATACATTCAGAACGGTTTTCCGAAGCCCGCATCGAAATGCTGGCGAATGTTCCGGTGCTGCGACTCGATTCCACCGACCGGGGGATGGTCACTTACAGCCTGGTCGATGGACAACACATGGAGCCACTGGATCAGCAGCAGGCGGCTGGACTGGCTGAGGATTTTGTCGCTCGACGCTATCCCGACAATCGCTATGCATTCGATGCACAGATTCACAATGACCAGTGGACGGTATACGGAGCCTACAACGCCTTACGTCCGCTCTATCGCTATACACTCGATGATCAGGCAGGCACCCAGTTCTATCTATCCAGCCAGAGCGGTGAGGTCATTCAAATCACCACCAGGGAACAGCGTGTGTGGGGTTACCTGGGTGCCGTCATTCACTGGCTCTATCCGACAGTACTCAGGCAACACACAGTCTTGTGGACACAGGTCGTCATCTGGCTAACGATTCTCGGCATTTTCCTGACAGCAACCGGTTTGTATATTGGCATCCGTCAGTACCGCAACCGCAGCAACGGACGCATTTCTCCCTATCGGGGCCTGGCTCTGTATCATCATTACGCCGGGCTGGTGTTCGGCGTGCTAACCCTGACCTGGGTCGCCAGTGGTCTGCTGTCCATGAATCCATGGGGGACTTTGGAGGGAGAGGGTATGCAGCTGGAGGTTCGGCGATTACAGGAAAGAGCCATAAACTGGCAAGACGTCGAAGGGGTTGTGGCACAGCTGAGTGAGAGAGATGTCAGCGACTATGCCCGCCTGCAGATTGAAGTGCTCGCCGGTGAGCGCCAGATCGTCGCCCACAGCTCCTCGGGAGAAGCTGTGCGACTGGCTGGTACCACACTGCAGCCGCAAGCCCTGAGTATGGTGGCATTGGCCGACCTGTCACGTCGCCTGTTACCGGGAAGCTCCATCGAATCCCAGGCCTTGCTCACCGCAAGCGATCGCTACTATTACGATCATCATGAATTGCTGGAATTTCCAATCTACCGTGTCGTCTATGACGATGCGCAAAATCGGCACTATTACCTGAGTCCGGTGAATGGCCAGCTAGTCAGGAAGATCGACAGCGAGCTGCGTCTCTATCGCTGGCTGTTCTATGGTATACACCGCGGCGATTTTAGCGCCTTCTTGCGTAGCCGACCGGTTTGGGATCTGTTTATGGTGCTGTTCCTGCTAGGTGTGACGCTGGTCTGCGGCACCGGCAGTTACATGGCAATCAGGCGCGTACGTCGTGACCTGGCCCTGAGCAAATACAAGGCCGAATCTGCTTTACTCTACGAGCAAAGCCTCGAAGAATTCTAGGGAGCCTCTGGAGAAGTCTTCGTTAGTCCAGAAACAGGTTGGCAATCTCCGCCAACTCGCGATTCGCGCCAAGACATCCGGTCAGGTTGCAGGCAATGGCCACAACCACGTTTTGTTCACGGTGAACCAGAAACAGCGAGTTCCCACCCACCGAACCTCCACCATGGCCAACCCAGTCGCCTAGTTGCCTATAGTGCTGCCATCCCAGCCCGTAGTTCTGATCGGCTATTGTGCCATTGGGAAGAAGGGGTGGACTCAACAGCAGTTGCAGGGTTTCTTCCTTGAGCAAGCCGCTGTTAAATACTCCGAAGCCGAATTTTACCAGGTCTGAAGGCGTGGACAGGAAGCCACCCCCAGCCCACTTGTAGCTGTTATCTACAAACGGGGCATTGCGCAGTCTGCCATCCCCGCGGCGGGTGTAGGGCGCCGCCCGATTCTCAATGATGAAGTCGGTGTGGTCCGCCACCGTGTCAATGAGTTTTAGCGGGCTGAACACCTGTTCCCGCATCAGGGTGATGAATTCCACACCGCTGGCTTCCTGCAAGACTGCACTCAACAGGTTAAAGCCGTGGCTGGAATAGGAATATCTCTCGCCGGGAACCGCAATCAGTGGGTCGTCGGCGAAAATCTCCAGGGCATCCAGCACATTGTCATAGTGTCTCTTTACCAGGTTGTCCGATCCATCCGGCAAGTAGTGACGCACTCCGGCGCGGTGAGAAGCCAAGAGTCTCAGGCTGATCGGACCTTTCTCTTTTACCGGGAACTCGTTCAGGTAGGTCTGGATAGGAACATCCAGGTCAATTACGCCTCGCTCATACAGGCGTGCCAGGGCGATCGATGTCATCGATTTGGAAACACTACCGATACGAAACTTGGTAAGCGTGGTCACAGGTGCGCGGTATTCCACGTTCGCAAATCCAAAGCCTTCCGCCCAGATCAGTTCGCCATCCACGCCGACGGCAATTGAAACCCCCGGAGCACCAGCATCCAGTAACACCTGAATCGCCGCGCGGGACTGATCGATTGCTTGCTGGTAATCAGAGGCGGGTCTGACCGAGTCAAATCTGTCCAGGCTGACGGCTTGTGCCATTAGCAGGTTGGCAATCAGTAATGAGCTTAGACCAACAAACAGTCTGGTAATGGATTGCAGTTTCATAGTGGACTCCCAAAGTACGTGCGCTGACGCCTGCGACTCTTTATCAAGATGCTACGAGCTATTTCTCTTCTTATACCTTTTCTTATTCCTCTTCTTATTCCTCTTCTTATTCCTCTTCTTATTCCTCTTCCTCGTCTGGCACCGAAGGGGCTTCTTCCCACTGATACTCACGACCAAATACATGTTTATCGAACCATGCCAGTTCCACGTTGATCTTGAATAGCTGGTGTCTGAGTTCGCGCCAGCCATGGCCCTCGCGAGGTGCCATGTGTAACTCTGTGTCGACGCCGTTGGCCTTGAGTGCGCGATAGAATTCCACCGACTGGGGTGCCGGTACGCGTTGATCGGCTTCACCTACTATCAGCAGGGTTGGCGTGCTTACCTTCCAGGCTTCTCTCAGTGGAGACTGTTCCCAGTACTGTTCCACCGGCGCATCTTGTTCCCAGGGTGCACCGCCGAACCAGTTGCCGCGATGCACGCGAATGTCGGTCTGGGAGTACATGGATAGCCAGTTCGCCGCGCCAGCTCCGGAAGAGGCGGCCTTGAAGCGGTCTGTAGAGGTAACAATCTTGTTGGTCATGTGACCACCGGCACTCCAGCCCATCTTGACCAGGTGTTCAGCATCGGCGATGCCTTCATTAATCAAGTGATCGACACCGGTCAGTACATCCAGGTGCGACTGGTCCCAGTAATTACCGACCTGGTTGCGCATGAATTCGTCACCGTAGCCGGTGGAACCCCGGTAATTCGGTTTCAGTATGAGCCAGCCGTTGTTGGTGGCCAGCTGCACAAAATTGCGGGCACCTGGAAAGCTCAGCTTGTCCGAGGCACGGGGTCCGCCGTGGGTCTGCACAATCAACGGAGCAGGAATTCCGGCCTGGAAGTTGCGGGGGTAGTAGAGCACTCCCTCGACGGTGGTTCCGTCGGCGCCCTGCCAGCTGATCAACTCCTGATCGGGAAGCCAATAGTTTTCGGCGACGTAATCGAATGCGTCGGTCAGTCGATTGGTAGCCCCGTCCCGCAGCTGCCACACGTCCCCTGGATTAGTGGCGGTAGAAACTGTGGCGACATGGGCATCGAGGCCAGGCACATAAGACCAGTCAGCGAGTGCATGGTCGCCATTAGTAAGTTGCGTCAGTTCCTGGGAAGGCACGCCGACCTTGAACAGGTTGCTACGGGCGCCGGTATTGGCAGCAAACAGAATCGATTCACCATCGGCGGACCAGGTGGCATCCTCTACACTGTAAGGCAGGTCTTCTAATAGCAGCTGATGGGCGCCACCCTTGGCAGGCACTACAAACAGATTTGTGTCGTAATATTCCTCGAAGTTTGCATTGGTGCCGGAGACAAACATCACCGCGGTGCCATCGGGGGAGAGTTCTCCGCCGCCTTCCCGCTGACTGTTGTTGGTCAGTTGCCGCCAGGAATTCTCCTGCACCGTGAGCAGAAAAATCTCGCTGTTGAAACTGTCATCCAGAAGCGGTGAAGGCGCGCGGTGGATTACAAACCGGGAACCATCGCGGGACAGGGAATACTCATTGACGGAGAACTCACCCTCGGTGATCTGTGCGACTGTGCCATCAGACACTGACGCCTGCCATAGATGCCGATGTTTCCAGTTGTTGTCGAAGGCGAACACATCATCCTTCTGTTTCTCTTGCTTCTTCTCTTCTTTGGTCTTTGGAATATCTGCCAGGAAGTAGATCGTCGAGCTGTCAGCAGACCAGCTGATGTCGCTGGGTGATGTGTCCAGTTCAGTCAGCGCCCACGCCTCACCGCCACGTGGCGAGATCAGGTAGATCTGTTCATTCTCATCATCATCTCGCTCCGTAATGAAGGCAATCAGCCTGCCATCGGGCGACCAGCGTGGACTGGATTCGCCTTCCTCGCCGCGGGTGAGTTGAAAGGCTTCGCCATCTGGCAGCGATTTATACCAGAGGTGGTTGATGCGTTTGTTTGCTTTCCAGTTGGCTTCCCCGAAGGTATAAACCAGGGCATTGCCATCCGGTGCCAGCTGGGGATCAGACAGACCTGGAACATTGAGCATGTCCACAGCGGTCATGCCAGGTTTGTCCTGGGCAGGCAGGAGTGTGCTGGCGAACATCAGGCTGGCAGCGCCCAGTAGTTGCAGGGAATGCTTGGTCATGGAGGGTCTCCAGTGAGAGAGGCAGGTTTTGTACCATACCAAACTTTGTTTAATAGTAAAGCAAAGCAGAGCCTGGGCTAGCGGGCTGCAGATCGACCCATCCAGGCAGCGGGATCGACCTGGTAAAAGCTCGACAGTTCCCGGTAGAGATCGGCATGGTTTTGCGCCATCTCCAGTGGGCATTCGAAAAATGTTTCCGTAGCCACGGCGAAAAATTCGGCGGGGTCGGTAGCGCCATATTTATCGAGCAGGGTCTCGTGATTGTGGGCGGCGTCTGTTTTCAGGTCCTCAAATTCTTTGCTGAAGACCTGGGCCCAGCTCTTGTAGGCGCCTGAAGTCAGTAGCACCGGGGCGCCATTGGTGTCACCAGATTCATGATCCAGTTGATGGGCGAATTCATGGAGCACCACGTTATGACCATCGCGCAGGTTCATCACGCCTTCTTCAACATTGTCCCAGGCCAGTATCACTTTCCCCTCGCTCCAGGATTCACCCAGCAGCGCGGAATGGCTGGTAGAAACCAGGCCCAGATCGTCTCTTACCTGGCGAGTGGCGACGAAGGTGGATGGATAGACGAGCACTGCTTGCAACTCACTGTAAAGATTGCTGTCACGATTCAGAATCAGCAGGCAGGCCTGGGCGGCTATGGTCACCCTGATGTCGTCATCGATCTGTAGACCGGCGCAGCCAATAAATTGCTTGTCGTTGATGAATACCTTGATGAGATTCTGCAGCTGCAGCTGTAACTCGCCGGGCAATTGCTCATAGAAGGGCAGCCGCTTGCTGAGAGTATCCAGCCAGGCACCGGGAAATTCTTTAGCGTACAGTCTTCTTAAACGGATTGCTGGCCAGAAGAATACAAAAAATACCACCCCGATGACAATGCCGAGAAGAATGAACAATACAAGCAGGGAAAGGGTGTCCATCGACGTGTCATTTCCTGTCTAGCGGAGTCCGCCGGTGCGATTCGATCTTAAGAAGATAGTCAATGCGTCGACCCTCTGAAAAATACTCGTTTTCTTACTCTGACCTTTGTCACTACAGCGTTACCCATTGCGGCCAGCGTCCAGCAGTAAAATGCTTTGCAGATACTAACTTGAGCGGGCATTGACAGGATTGCCTTGCTATAGCGCATGCTGGAACAGAAATTCGCTACACAAAGCACCGAACACCCTGCAATCCTATGTTAGATTAGCATGCGCACCTAAAGATATTCAGAATTGCTGTAAAAGGAGCTGAGAAAAATCATGCCTGACAAGCGACCCCCGCGAAATCCTTCCTGTCTTTCTGAAGAGGACTATCTGAGCCCGGAGTCGATTCCCGATACGCCCCAGACTCGCTCGGCTTCTTTTCGTCCGGCCTACGCGGATACCGATTTTCTGCTGCGCGATGAACTGCGTCCGGTGCGGTTTCAGCTGGAATTATTAAAGCCAGAGTTGCTGATGCGGGAGCAGGGTATTACTGCAACGATCGTGGTGTTCGGCAGCACCCGCATTTCCGAACCGGCGGAGGCCCGGTGCAGATTGGATCAGGCGCAAGTGGCCGCGACAACGAATCCGGCCGATGCAGACCTTGCGCGCGCGGTCCAAATCGCCGAGCGCATCGCCGCGAAATCTCACTACTATGAGCAGGCCCGGGAGTTGGGCCGTCTGATTACGGAAGAATCGGCATCCGGAACAGGAGTCAGCGCCGTGGTTAATACCGGTAGCGGCTATGGCATCATGGAGGCGGCCAACCGGGGCGCCCATGACGCCGGAGGCAAGAGTATCGGGCTTAATATTATCTTACCCCGAGAACAGTACCCGAATGCCTATGTAACGCCGGAGTTGTGTTTTCAGTTCCAGTATTTTGCCCTGCGCAAGATGCATTTTCTGCTGCGAGCGATAGCGCTGGTAGTCTTTCCGGGAGGTTACGGTACCCTCGATGAACTGTTTGAAACCCTGACACTGATTCAAACCAGGAAGATGAAACCCTTACCGGTCCTGTTGTTTGGGCGCGAATACTGGCAGCGGATTATCAATTTCGAAGCGCTGGTGGAAGAGGGCAGCATTGATCAGGAGGAGTATGAACTCTTTCAGTACGTCGATACGCCCGAGCAAGCCTGGAATATTATTAATGAATTTTACTCTGCTTAGTATTTATCCGGGCAGCATCAGATGTCATCAGCCAGTAGCGAAGCTATAGCAGGTACTATGGCGATCTGTTCTGTTCTCACCCACAGTCCAATGGCCTTGCTCAGGGTCTTGATTGCGTAACGAATCTCCCGGTTCGAGTTGAATTCCATCGATACAGCCGTACCTTCCGTGAACTCGCTACCGGCTTGCGTCTGTACAAAGTGATTGGCCGCTTCAGTGTGTTTGTCGTTTTTCTCCTGAATATCTGCAAGTTCTTCGAGGACATATGCAGGCGTATGCTCTCCTAACATAAGGTCTATGAGTGTCTCGTAGGTTTCATTTTGAAACTGACGATGCATCTTATGGAGCTCTTGCATGGTCTTCTCCGGGTTAATCCTGAATTCATCAAGGTCACGCTGAATGTCTTTCAGACTCTTGTTAGCAAACACGACATGGCGAGTAATGGTTTGCAGGCGTTCGAGCTCGAGTGCAGCGTTTTCATCGAGCGGTTGCGCCTGTATTTTCCTCGAATAGCTAAGAATCTCACTCTCCTGGTTTTTAAGTTCCTCATAGCCCTTGCTGAATTTATTCTTGATTTCAGTCCCCATAACGGATTCCCGCTGCGCGTTTATCTTTTTCAGTTGAGTCGGCTTGATATCGAAAATGAACAGACTGTTGCAGCATGCCTGCAATAGCAATTGCCTGACGGTATCCCGCACCGCAACCAGCGCCGCATCCACCACATCCGCAGGTACCCGGTCGATGACACTGCTGGACTGCATGATGCCACGGGCGAACAGCTGTTCAATCCAGGCCGCGAATGGGGTGAGTAGTGGAATGAAAATCAGTAATCCCAACAGGTTCATCAGGCTGTGGAACGCCACCAGGGAATACAGAGGATCTTCCAGCGCAAGCAGAGCCATCAGCGGTGTAAGAAAAGGCAGCAGCAGCACAAACGCTGAGATATCGACGATGAAATTGAAGCTGAAATGCGCAAAGGCCAGTTCCCGCTTGATAGTGCTGCCGCTCAGACTACCCAGTGCCGTGGTACTGGTGGTGCCGAGATCGGCGCCGATGATCAGTGCTACCGCTTCGGGCAGGGCAATAAATTCCGCGTTGAGTGCCGCCAGTGCCATCATCATTACGGCAGAGCTCGATTGCACCAGGAAAGTAATCACCACACCGAAGAGCAGGTAGACAACCGGATGATGACCCTGCAGTATCGATACGTCCCAGCGCTGAGGCAACGTTTCCATACTGGTCTTCATGATACCCAGACCGAATAACAGCAGTGCGATGCCGAACACTACCAGCGCGGCATAATTGAGCCGGGTGTCCCGCTTACTCAACGCCAGCACAAACGCCGCGCTACCGAACAGGGGCAGGGCTATCGCTTCCAGGTCCAGCTTGAATCCGAAGATCGCGACGATCCAGCCGGTGAATGTAGTGCCCAGGTTGGCACCGAGAATGATGCCGATGGAGTTGATCAGGGGAATCAGGCCGGCACCGGCGAAGGCCAATACCAACAGACTTACCATGGAACTACTTTGCAACAGGGCGGTGGTAACTATGCCGGTAGAAACGCTGCCCAGCCTGGAGCCCGTGCTGGAGCGCAGCCAGTGTCTGAGCCTGGCATCGCTGAGTTTGCGGATACCGTATTCGAGTTGGGACATTCCAAACAGGAAGATGCCAAGACCGAACAGGAAATTAAGTTGTGACATACTGTTTCAATCCGCCCCGCTCAGGGACTCTCCGATTCACTGTCATGCTGCATGCTGAATAAGCCACAAAGTTTGATTAATCTCAAGGTCTTGGCGCAGGGAGTTGCTAGCTTATGCTCTGGAGCTGGTCCGTGTTTCCGTGTGTAGCTATAGGGTTCGAGGAACTTGCGCCTGGGTGCCTGCAGCTGGAAAAATAACTCTGTAAGGGGAGGTCAGGAAGGGTGAACGAACTCTTATACAATTTTGCCATGTGGCTGGATTCTCAGGAGTTGAGCACGCTGCTGCATGAGTCTTACTACATGTACAACTGGGTCGAGTCCACCCATGTACTGACTCTGATGTTGTGCCTCGGCATGCTGTTTTTGATTGACCTTAGAATGCTGGGTCTGGCGTTTCCCAATCTTCCGGCTAACTCCCTTGCCGAGCGACTTAACATGCCCATGCTGATTGGATTCAGCATCATGGTGCTTACCGGCCTGTGGTTATTCTATGCAGTACCGGTGAGAAATACCCAAAGTGTGTGGTTCAGGTTCAAAATGCTGTTGCTGATTGGCGCCGCCATCAATGCATTTTTGTTCCACAAGAATTTGCATTCGGCCGCCGGTAGCTGGGCGGCTGAGATCAAGGCTCCGAAGAACCTACAAATTGGTGCGACGTTGTCGCTGGCATTCTGGATCTTGATAGTAATCTGCGGGCGCTTCATCGCCTACGACTGGTTCGATTGTGAATACACAGAACCAGGACTTGCACAATTTCTGTCAGGTTGCATCGACGGACAAACAGTATTTTAACGAAACGCTCTGCGCGGCTTGCGGGTATTGAATCCAGCAGGCTGTGAGAAACAAGGAGTCATCTATGTCGACATCACTCGCCATGACCCTGGATTCGTATCGACGAACAATCACCACCGTCGCCCTGGTGTTGATTATGCTGGTGTTTGCCCTATCGAGTGCGCGACGCGCCGTCTGGGTGGACCTGTATGAATTCTTCCTGTGGATGGAAACAACCTGGTTCGGAGTGATCGGCAAGACCTGGGGCGCTGCATTCGCCGTGGTTGAGGCATTTCACCTGCTGGCGATGGCGTTGCTTGGCGGCGCCGTGTTTGTCGCCGATTTCCGACTGCTGGGCTGGTGTTTTTCCGATGTACCGGCACAGGAAATCCTGGACAAGGCGCACAAGGTGTTCGTAGTTAGCCTGATTGTTGTTTTGGCCACCGGAGTATTCATGGCCTGCGGTGTGGCCGGAAAGATCTATTGGCTGCCGGTTTTCTGGTACAAGATGCTGGCCCTGGCGACAGGCATCCTGTTTGTATTTTTCATTAAGCGACCACTGCTGCGGCGTGATCTTAATGACATCAATCCTCGGGTCATAAAGCTGGTGGCGGTAACTTCAATATTAATCTGGGTAACTGTCGCGGCAACGGGTCGATGGATTGGCTTCGCTGGCAGCTAAACTTAAAGTAACGCATTAAAACTGAAGCGGCTCAGGCGAGAACAATGAATGGCGAGAACAATGAATGGCGAGAACAATGAATGGCGAGAACAATGAATGGAGAGAACAATGAACGATGAGGCAGGAAGAGATAAAGAACTCGCCGACCTGGAGACAGCAGCGACGGCGGTAGGTGTTACGGTGATGGTATTTTTCGTCGTGTACTGGGCCGCGCAGATCGCGACTACCTATGATCTTCTGGCGATGGCTTATGGGTGGTAAATAACAGTCCTCACTAATTCTCGGGGCTCCGATCAAGGCGAGCCACTCTCAGTGACCAGGCCAGGATTGCCACTAGTGAACATAGGATGCGTTCCTGGCCTTATTCAATCCCATCCTTACTCCCTTAAAGATCACGACGATTAGCGTCGCGAGGTTGTTTACAGGTGCCAGCAACCATGCTGCCGAACTGTCGCCGATCGCGATGATCTGTGTTGCCAGGCTCTGGGTGATAATAGTGGCAAGATCGATAACCGGGACTGAAAAGAGCCAGGCAAAAACCAGGGCGATTACTGCCGTAGCGATGGCGCCGGCAAAAACCCGTAGCTTCAGTTTGCTAGTGCTGGCCATTACCCGTGCCACGAAGGCTTCGTCTTGCAGATCCTGCTGTGCATCGACGAAGAGCGCTTGTAATTCCGGGTCTCGTTCTTCGTTCATGATTCGGCCGCCACGTTTGTCATCTCATCATAGGCAGACAGTATTGTTTTTAAGCGCTCTGCTCCGCGATGTATATGGGATTTTACCGTTCCCAGGGGTAGCTTGGTTGCACTGGCAATCTCACCGTGACTCATGCCCTCATGATAGGACAATACCACGCAGAGCCTGGCTTGCTCTGGCAGCGTCGCCAGGGCTTCATCAAGATCCATTTTCAGTCCTGTGAACGGCTGCCGGGATTGCTCGTCTCCTGAATATACACCAGCATTGCGCAGCGCATCGTTTTTGCGCAAATGCTGCAGCCAGATCGAGATGGCCAACTTTTTTAACCAACTCGCGAAGGCATTTGCCTCACGCAGCGTGCGGATGTTCAGCCATACTGTCAGAAACACTTGCTGGGCCAGATCGTCTGCCAGGCTGACATCGTTGCAACAGCGCCGCATCAGGTTACGTACCGACGACTGATGGCGCCGCACTAGTTCCTCGAATGCGCCGGGATCGCCGGTGCGTGCCAGATTGACAATCAGCACTTCGGGGCAGTCCGGGTAGTAGTCCTGTGCCTTGTTCAAGCGGTCACTTTCATTATCGAATGGGTGTTGTGCTTACTCGGATTGCGGTAGTTATTCCTTGTACCAGCGTGAGACGACCATGCCGGAGATCCAGAAACCAACACTCATTAGCAGCAGCATGCCACCCACCGCCAGCAGCGGTATAAAGGCTCCAGATAATTCTTCGTTCAGGCTGGACAGGATATAACCCATCAATAGCAGGCTTGGGCCAATGGGCAGCAACCACAAGGCGGTAACCTTGAAATCCCTGTCCACCCTGCCGCTGCTTCCTTTACCCAGGGTCATCAGGCGATTCATGGTTGCTTCATCGATCTCCCTGCCACTCTCGATGGCGCGACGGATTGTCTCGTGTTGGGTTTCCCGCTTCTTGATAGCATCCCAGTAACTGGCTACCACCACAGCAGCCACGAAGATCCAGAATGCCATGGCCCCTAAACCGGCGCCTATACCTACGTTTTCCATCTTATTTCTCCAGCAAACAGTTGCTTCACTCTATAAAGATACCAATTGCTCAGATTTGGATGCGCTCCAGCAAAATAAAGGAATAAAGGTGCCAGGCACCGGTGCCTGGCACCTGCCTTAAACAAAAAAGGCAGCCGTCTGGCTGCCTTGAGCTGGTCGGATTGTTGAACCCGATATCAGGATTTGGCGCACTCCACCAGTTCGACAAAGGTCTGCCTGTTGTCATCTGGATTCAGCGCGGCACCGAATACGTCGGCCAGCGCTCCCAGGCCAGTCTCTGCATTGAAGATGAAATACACACCATGATAGCTGCACTGTTTGATGACTGCGTCGGTTGTACAATTGAAATCGACCAGTTGACCGTTGATGGACTGTCGTGAATTAGCCCCGGCGAAGGTAAAGCGCCAGGACCGGTTGGAAAATGCCTGTCGTGTCCATTCCGATCCATCCCAGCTGAAGCCGTTCAGATCCTTGCTCTGACAACTCCAGTTTTCTCTGTCCTGTGCAACTGCTAGCGCTGAGCTGAGTAGCAACGCGATAACGCAGATTATTCTCATTCTTCTCACTCCTGTTAATCGTTGCCTGCCAGTGCGCGGTCTTGTGTGTCTTTTAGTTTTCGCTCAGTAATCAATTTCTCGTAGCCCTCATCATCAAGATGGGTAATGGCAATCCAGGCGTGCGTCATTTCATCGGCTGTGCGATTGCCACCAAACACCCATTGATCGGGATCCGGGTTGTTGGGATTGTCCGCCGTATTGTCGTACCACTGCCTTAATACCAGCACGGCACCGGTTGGTAGCAAGGGTGCAACGTCTGGTTCATAGAGGTGACTGTGGTGCCAGGTGGCGCTCCAGTTGGAGACCTGACTGATCGCCTCGGTTACGCCGGTTTCCGGATAGAAGATTTCCAGTGAAGCCGCTCTCATGCGCAGATGGCCATGGGGTTGAAAGCTGTCGATTCGCACCGGATGGTCAAAGGAGTGAAATCCCTGAGTGATCTGGTAGCCGTTGGGAGGGATCACCAGTTTTTCCTCACGCTCGTTTCTCTCGTACTGAATGCTGTACTGCTTGAGGTCCTGGGTATATTCCACTTGATCCTGGTAGCCTTCCGGATGCAACCACAGGCCAATCTCCACGACGTTGTCTTTGATGACTGTGCCAGGCGCGATCGTGCCCAGGCCACCCGGATACATGTGAATACCCCAGCGCACCATCGAGTTGGACGGTAGTGTTCGGCATACGTCTGCCGGTACCAGTTCACCCCATTTGCCCATGGCATATTCAGTCAGCTGGCTGTGGCGTTCGAGTTCGCCTTCTTCATTAAAGACTTCGATGGAAGAGTTGGCATGGTGAACAACGGATTTGGCCTCTCCCCTGGGTTTGACCTGGATTGCCTTGATGCAGCGGTCGGCGGTAACGCCGCTGGGTACATAATGATTGCTCCACAAGTCATTGCCGTTGGCGGGAATGTCCATGGGAAAGGAAGGGATTACCAGGTCCGGCTCGCCCAATTCGGCGCTGAAGTTCCACGCGCTCGGGTCGTTGAGTTCCGGCGGCGCCAGGACCTTATCAGGATCGCCCAGCGGTGCACCCTGGTTGACCCAGGCAACCAGCGTGTCGATTTCTGCCTGCTGCAGTCGCCAGTCGCCCTGCAGATCCTGAATGCCAATGGCATGGTCGTAAGCATAGGGGGGCATTTCCCGGTTCGCGACCTTCAATTGAATCAGCGGCGCCCAGGGCCTGACCTGTTCGTAGCTTTCCAACTGCATCGGGCCGATACCGCCTTCGCGATGGCAGACCACACAATTCTCATTGATGATTTTTCCGGCGGCTCCGTTGTAGGTGACCGGGATTTCTTGCGCCTGAGCGTAGCTACCGAAAAGCGTGGTGAGTGCGACACCCAAAACCGTGTAACGAATAGTCATAGTCAGCTCTTTTGCGTTAACGGGTATTTTGAATAGTGCTTCCAATACTAACACCTTGCCGAATTGACGAGAATCATTTGTTTTTTGGCCGCCCTGAGCCGTGTTGATATTTCGTCGTAAAAGGCATGTGAGGGGAAAGAGGGTTGAGCGAGGGCATCCGGCTTCAGATCCGGCAGCAATCACACCGTCCTTCCATCCCTTCGCAACGTTCTCTTTTATTCGCCTTTCAGATAGCGGTTCATCCAGGAATTCATCTCCCACAGGGTATGCATAACTGACTCCCGAGCCCGATAACCATGACTCTCATGAGGCAACATCACCAACCGAGTTTTTGTGCCATGGCCTTTCAAGGCGTTATAGAAACGCTCGCTCTGCAGGGGAAAAGTACCTGAATTGTTATCCGCCTCACCATGAATCATCAGAATCGGTTCGCTAATCATGTCGGCATGCATAAACGGTGACATGCGATAGTAGATATCCGGCGCCTCCCAGTAAGTGCGTTCCTCAGACTGAAACCCGAAGGGTGTCAGCGTGCGGTTGTAAGCGCCACTTCTGGCCAGTCCGGCAATGAACAGGTCTGAATGTGCCAGCAAGTTTGCGGTCATGAATGCGCCATAGGAATGTCCTCCCACGGCAATATTGTCGCGCTCTGCCACTCCCCGGCGCACTACCTCATCCACTGCCGCGGCAGCACTGGAGACCAGTTGTTCGACGAAGGCATCGTTTGGCTCCAGTTCGCCTTCCCCGATTATGGGCATGGTGGGACCGTCAAGAATGGCATAGCCACTTGCCAGGAATGGCAACGGTCCGTTTACGCTAATGGCGTTGAAACGATAGGGAGAGCCCTGCATTTGACCTGCTGAATCGGCATCTTTGTATTCCCTCGGATAAGCCCACATCAACATTGGAAAAGGCCCATCTGCAGGTGCAGTACCTGGCGGCAGATATAATGTGGCCGTCAGCATGACGCCATCGTTACGCGGGTAGCGAACAACTTCTTTGTAGACATTGGCCATCTGCGGATACGGGTGTGGAAAACTAGTTAGTGCAGTGAGTTGATCGGGTGTTTCAGTATCCAGGCTAAAATAGTTACCCGGTTCGGTAGGGGATTCTCGTCTGATCAGCATCGATTCCTGGGCATCATCCAGAAAGGCAATGAAACTCGAATAAGTTGGTGCCGCCGATTGCCACAGACGCTCACTGGTTTTGCTGGCCAGATCGAGACGATCAAGAAACGGCATGTCTCCCTGAGGTGAAGCGCCCTGTCCCTGAAAATAAATGGAGTTACCATCTTCACTGAACAACAGGCTGTCTTTGCCAAACTCGTTCTGCGCAACAATGGGTGTACCCGGATCGTTATAGCGGTCCTCTGTAGATCGATCAAACAACAACTCGGGTGCCGAACCGGGCTCATCGGGTGCAATTATCCAGGTGCGTAGCTGGCGGGTTGACCACCAGACTTCACTTACCAGCGCCATATTCGATTTTCCCCAGCTTGCCTGGCTGAAGCGACTGCCCAGGGCAATCAGTTCTCTGGGTTCGGCAGTGAAGGGTGCAGATAGAGACAGCAGTGCATCTCTGATGTCAACTTCGGCACGGGGATCTCCACCGTCTCTGGCCTCGACCCAATACAGTGTGGCGTTAGTGTCGGTGCGCCAGGCGACAGATCTTGGTCCGACGGAAACTGCCCCTCTGCCTATGGGAACTTCTTCGGCCAGAGGTAAGTCTGCGACCAGTTTCACAACTTCGCCGTGGGTATCCCACACCTCTACGCGGTGGGGAAACCGGTAATGGGGAACCAGGTAGGAAAACGGACGATGTACTGCTTCCACCAGAATGAAATTCTGATTCGGAGAGATACTGGCTTCACGTAGCAGTCCGGGGTTTCCAATGGCTTCGCTGTTGCCGTCGATAGAGGTAATCAGCAACTGGGTTGTTCCATAATAATCGAAAAGATCTTCATCGTGAGCGTCTTCCAGCAAATCCTGATAGGTTCGTGCGGCGGCAGGGTTGCCAGTGGATTCCTGGATGATTGGGCCAATGGGTACCAGCGGTTTAACCGGGGCGGCTGCGCTGTTGTCCAGAACAGTTTTTACTAACAGTCGTTCGCTGTCAGCAAACCAGCTGTAAGCTTGTCCAAAGATGCCGTTTAGTTCGGCGTCCACTAGTTTGCGAGCTGAAGCTGTAGAAGTATTTGTAATCCAGAGCTCGATATGACTGCCCTGGTCTATTGTGAACGCGATGTGTTGGCTATCAGGAGACCAGGAGACTGAATCTATGCGGGGATTATTCGGCAGGCCGCTGATTGTCCTTAGGCTTGAGTCAGCCAGGCTTTGCAGTTGCAAACCATTGAAGTAGAACTCCCGGCTGGGTCCGTTATTGGCCGGGTTAATGCGCATGCCGGCTATCCGCAATTCCGGTTGCGATAGCTCGTCAATACCCGGCAGCCCTGGTCGGCGCATCAGCAACAACCAGTTGTTGTTCGGTGCCACAGAAACAAAGGGAGTAGGTTCGGCGTCGACGATATCGGCAATATCAAGTGGCGGCAAACGGTAGCCCTGATCCGTGCTCTGGGCGGTAGCCAGGAATGGCAGAGCCATCAGGACAGTCAGGAGCAGAATGTTTATTCTCGAAACGGCAGAATCATTACAATTCATCAGGATACCCTCGCAGGGATTGAGCCGATAGAGGCCCTTGTTATGATTTTTCTATTGTCAGCAATAGACAAAGATGTTTGCGTTGCAGGTGTCTGGGAAGAATAATGGCTATCCATAGCCCAAGTCCAGTTCGGCTTAAAGTAGGGGGCACTCACAACTTAACAACTTAAGTCCAAGAATTCAGGATTCTATCTATAATGCTATTCTTAAGTTGTGAGTGTCCCCATTTAACTTTTAATCCCAGAGAGGGCGTGCTATGACTGACTATACAGCGGCTAGAACCGGAGCAGCATCGGTTAAATTTATGCTCCAGCGACTTATCCTGGCATGGGCGGTGCTTGGCGTATCTCAGGTTGCGGTTTTCGCGCAATCGGCGGCTCCCGCTCCTGAGGCCCATGGAGTTCGCAATGATCTGCCCCGGCCTTATGCAACCCAGCGAGACTGGGGTGAATTGCCGGCCAATACTTCGGCCTGGGCGGCTGTCACGGCCATCGAACCAACACTCGATGGTGAGTTTATCTATGTTATTCATCGCTGCTTTGAGAATTCCTGCGAAGGACGCCCTGAGTCACCGATACTCAAGTTTGACTATGAGGGTAATCTGCTGGACAGCTTCGGTGAGGGGCTGTTTGTTTTTCCTCACGGCGCGACAGTAGATACACAGGGTAATCTCTGGGTAACCGATGCGCGTGGTAATGAGGAGAGCGGTCACCAGGTTTTCAAGTTCAGTCCTTCCGGGGAGATTCTGATGACACTCGGACAACCGGGTGTTGGAGGGACGGGTCGTAACTTGCTGCATTCACCGAACGATGTGGTGATCGATCCGATCGATGGAGACATTTTCGTCGCGGAGAGTCATCGCGGCGGGCTGAACAACCGCATCGTGCATTTCACTGCCGATGGCAGTTATGTGAAGGAATGGGGCAGCAAGGGCGCAGCGCCGGGTGAGATCAGCGAACCCCACACCATCGCCATGGACTCCCGTGGTCGACTGTTTGTTGGCGACCGTGAGAACAACCGCATCCAGCTCTTCACGCAAGCAGGTGAATTTATTGATGAGTGGCGTCAGTTTGGTCGACCCAGCGGCATTTCTATTACAGCGGATGACACGATCTATGTGGCCGATTCTGAATCGGGGCCTGACACCAGTGCCGGTGAGTTGATGGGAATCATGAAAGGCATCCGCATCGGATCAGCCGTCGATGGCAGGGTAAGCGCCTTCATCGAAGACATGGAACCGCTCAGAGACGATCATTCCGGCGCCGAGGGTGTGGGTGTCGATGCCAATGGCAATGTGTACGGCGCGGTAGTAAGGCGGCGCATGCTGGAACGGCATGTACTGCGATAAAAATGGGGACTATAAAAAAGGGGACGGAGGCTGAGATATCCCCACAAATTTTTGCCCATACTTGGACTAGCTTTTTTGCATC
>JAQBSZ010000055.1 GCA_027623555.1 Pseudomonadota bacterium
GTAAAACAAGTTAATCCACTGAGTTAATTCGATATTTTCTGGGGATACCTCAGCCTCCGTCCCCTTTTTTACTAACCAGTGCCCACGTAAGGAATCAATCGACCAAACAGCAACACAGCGGTCCAGGCGGTCAGTGAGATGTACGCAACAGTCTTCGCCACTGGTGGCGTGTCCGCGTTGCGATCCCAACCAGCCATAGCCGGCTTTATCTTCCAGTAGTAAAACAGTGCATTCAGTCCCGCCAGCATCACCAGCACCATCTTGATCTGAAACCCGATGTTTATCGAGTAACGCATCGGGTCGCCATAGAAGAACAAAATACCCGTAAGCAGATTAAGTCCAAAGCCGAGTAACACCAGCGGCACGAGCTTGTGGGTCGCCGCTGGATCCAATACCTGGAAATATCCTGCCAGGCGCAGATCAATAATAATCAGGCCACCCATTAACAGAGAAAGACCGATGAAATGGGTAATCTCCATTACCGGCCACAACCAGTACGTCTCAAATATCCACTGATTCAATGGGCTGTCGAGGGCAGATAAGGCGAATGATTCCAACATGGTCTGTTCCGATCAGAGGTAGGCGATTAGTCGTCCAGCGATTATCGCGCTCACCCACAGTAACAATGAAGCAAGCGCAAGCGCTCTAGTCGACCCGGTAATCGCATCTTTATTGCGGGTATCTTCCGATTCAGCTCGCAGTCGCGACTGTATGATGCCGGCTAATACCATGCCGGCAGTAACGCAGCTGATCTTGGTCAGAAACGGCACACTGCTGGCGAAGACTGTGGCCTGCGAGGTAAAGAGCAACAATCCGGAGATCGCATTGAGGGTAAACCCGATCCAGGCCAGCCTGCTCAGTGACAGGAACGCTGAGGGCTGTAGTCCGCTTACTATGCCCAACAATCGCAGGTCGCGCATGGAAAAAATGCCGACTACAACTGCCAGCCCAACGATATGAAGACTTAATAACAGTGGATAGGCATAGAGGGATAACGCTACCCAATCTCCAACTGGAGATGTTTCCAACCAAGCTAGCATGTTCTGTTGGTTACCCTAGTGTCGTTGTTATGCGGCAAGGTTAATCGAGACTACGCCTTGCGTTCCACACTGCAAATCTGCGCATTCCAAGTTGTCAGCCGGTCCAGGTGCGGAAGCCGCTATACTCCCATAAATTTACCAGGGCGTCGCTCGGCAACAGACTGTACTCCCTCTTTATGATCTTCGGTGCGAGTCAGCCAGAATTGCTCGCTGCCTTCGATTGCGGTAGCAGCCCTGACTGCTTCAACCAGCCCCGGCCGCATCTGCTCTCGCAGGGATACCAGCGCCAGTGGTGCATTCTCGGCGATCTCCTGCGCAAGTTCTATTGCTCTGTTGCGAACCTCACCAGCCTCCGCGAAGATGTCAGCGGCACCCCATTCCAATGCAGTTACACCGTCAATGCGCCGCCCGGTGAGGAACAGCAAGTTAGCCTTCTGAAGACCGACTACCCTCGGCAGCGTATGGGTCAGGCCAAATCCAGGAGTGAAGCCGAGCTTTACAAAATTTGCCGTCATTCGAGTGTTCTCACACACAACCCGAAAGTCTGCCATCATAGCGAGTCCTAATCCGCCTCCTACTGCAGCACCCTGCACGGCGGCGACTACCGGTTTTTTGTTGCCAAACAAACGTACCGCTTCCGTATACAAGGGATTGCTCTGGTCCGCAGACTCTGCCGCCATGACATCGCCTTTCGGCTTCTCTCCCGGGGTCTTGAAATGGGCGCCGGCACAGAAATGCTTGCCATTGGCACAAAGCACGATCGCTCTGCACTGAGGACTCTTATCCAACTCATCAAAGCAATCGGCAAGATCCCGGATCAACTCCAGATCGAAGAAATTGTTCGGTGGGCGATTAATCTCGCACTGCACCACATGGCCAGGTAGAGTTGTAAGCAATATGTCGCCATACTTTTCTTTCATGGGATTTTCCTCTATTCCCCTAATTAAAGCCTTCATTTTTCCGACTAGTTAGATTACTTTCCATTAATCCACTGCGCAGAGTAACACAACCGATGGCCATTTCTCTTGAAGACATTCAAGCTGCTGCTGAGCGCATCGAATCAGCGATTATCCATACGCACCTCGAGCATTCCACGACGCTGTCGGCAATGCTCGGCAGCGAAGTCTTCCTGAAATTCGAAAACCTTCAGTTCACATCCTCATTCAAAGAACGTGGCGCGCTGAACAAGTTACTGCAACTTAGCGAAGCAGAAAAACAAACCGGCGTAATAGCCATGTCTGCTGGCAATCATGCCAAGGCGGTCGCGTACCATGCACAAAGGCTCGGCATTCCAGCCACGATTGTTATGCCAGTGAATACGCCGAATGTAAAAGTGGAAGACACGGAAAACTTCGCGGCAAAGGTTATCCTTTCAGGGACTACGCTGCACGAGTCAGCCGATCATGCGCGTCAACTCGCCATGGAGGGAAACCTGGTATTTGTGCATCCATACAATGACGAGGTAGTTATTACCGGACAGGGAACAGTGGCACTGGAATTGCTGGCGGCGAACCCTGACCTGGATATCATCGTCGTCCCGGTCGGTGGTGGCGGACTAATCTCCGGCATCGCAACTGCAGCGAAGGCAATAAAGTCAGCGATCAGGATTATTGGTGTGGAAGTGGCCGCCTATCCCGGCGCCTACAACGCCCTGCACGAGGAAAAATTACCAGAAAAAGGCGGTGCCACAATCGCAGAAGGCATTGCGGTTAAACAACCCGGTGAGCTGACCCTGGAGATAATGCGTCGTCTGGTTGACGACATCGTTATCGTCAATGAAGAGACAATTGAAGAAGCGCTCAATTTGTTGATAACAATCGAGAAGACTGTAACAGAAGGAGCCGGTGCGGCAGCCCTGGCTGCAGTAATGGCCCATCCCCAATTGTTCCAGGGCAAGCAGACGGCTGTCATTCTCAGCGGGGCAAATATCGATTCCCGCATCCTGGCATCGGTACTGATGCGGCGGCTGGTGCGACAGGGTCGAATCGTGCAGTACCTGGTAAAGATTTCCGATTCACCGGGAACGTTGTCGGACGTAACAGAGATGATCGGCGATCTTGGCGGGAATATTCTGGAAGTCTCACATCAACGCATGTTCGGCGGGATGGCTGTCAGGGAAGCTGATTTGTATCTGACAGTCGAGACTCGAGATGCCGAACAGAGCGAAGAAATTCTAAACAAACTTCAGGCGAGTGATTACGTGGCGGAGATCATGCAGAAAGAGTTTATACAGAAGAGGAATCGTTAGCTTGCCTGAATCGAAATATTTCTGGCAATCTGCTTATGTCCTGCCGTGCGTACCGACTGCATAACAACTGCTAGCAGGGTAAAAAGAGTCCATGTATCCATTGGCGCACTATACCTGCTAACTATACTTCGTAACTATACCTACTAATTATACCTACTACTAAATTGACTGACTAAATCACCCGAATCACTGAGTATACCGACTTATGGTATCCAGGTCTTGGTATAGAGTCCTGCCATGGTAGAATTTCAAGGTTCTGAATTCTGCGTCGAGAGAATCCGATGAGAACTCAACCTCTAAAATTCGCGTATGCGATCTCTATAACCCTTTGCGGCGCTTTCTTGTCATTGACCTGCGCTGCGCAGGAGCCAGTGGCGCAGACCATTGATATTGGTCATGCGAGGCTTGTGACGCATAGCTGGGGTGAAGCTTCTTCCCGCGAAGTGATTCTCGCCCTGCCCGGCTCCGGAGGCGATGTAACGAGGTACCGATTCCTAGGGCCCCTCTTTGCCGCTACGGGTTATCGATTCGTCGCCATCAATCAACGCGGTATTATGGGTTCAACCGGGTCTCTTGAGGCGCTCACTCTTCATGACCTCGCCGCCGATGTTATCGCTGTCGCCGACGCTCTGAACCTGAAACAGTTTCATATGATGGGGTGGGTATTCGGAAATCGTACCTCGCGCATGCTTGCCACGGATTACCCGAAGAGGATTGCGAGTGTCACACTCATCGCAGCGGGCGGGTTGGTTCGTGCAATGACAGAGCCTGGCGAACTGGGTAGATTGCTGGGCGAACCTGATCTAAAAATGTATCTGGCACGTCGCACCCTGTTCTCGCCTGCGACTCACGATGCAGTCGTCAGAGAATACGTGCAGGGACTCAATTACTGGCCAGGGGCAGTCGCCGCCCAGAGGCAGGCCAATGACAAAACGCCACTGGAAGAATGGGCGGCTGGTGGCACCGGTGTGTTGTTAATGGTCATGGGAGAAGATGACCTTACCGCCCCAATAGAGAACGGCCATCTCATGCAAGCTGAGCATGGTGAGCGACTGACCCTGGTTACTGTGCCCGGTGCCGGTCATGCCATTGGCCTCGAGAAGCCGGTTTCTACCGCTAACGCCATAATTCCGTTTCTGCGCAGGCATTCATACTAGGCAATCAAGCTAATCTTGCAAAGTGAACCCAGGGCTCAATTGAGCTACACTGGGTAGCGCGATGAGTCCTGCTATGCTGGCGCCTGCAGGTCCTGAATTAACACTGAGAATGGAACCACTACCTTGAGTGTAGTCACCTTTAAGAGACCAACTGACAAGGCATCCGAAACTGCACCTCGACGCCGCTGGCTTCGCTTTGTGACGGCGGCGAGCCTGTTCGACGGGCATGATGCGGCTATCAATATCATGCGCCGTATCTTGCAAGCCAGCGGTGCCGAGGTGATTCATCTGGCCCACAATCGCTCAGTGGAGGAAATTGTAGAGGCCGCCATCCAGGAGGATGTCGATGCAATCGCGATCAGCTCCTACCAGGGGGGTCACATCGAATACTTTAAGTATCTAGTGGACAAGCTGCGAGCGCTGGAAGCTACACATATCAAAATCTTTGGCGGCGGTGGCGGAGTAATTATTCCTGAAGAGATCGAAGCGCTGCATCAGTATGGGGTAACCCGCATCTACTCGCCGTCCGACGGTCAGCACATGGGCTTGCAGGGGATGATCGATGACATGCTCCAGCATTGTCACAAGGGAACACAACGCCCTGCTGCTCCTGACCTCGCCGGGTTAGCACCGGGTGACCGACTTGCGCTGACACGCGCCATCACCGCAATAGAAAACGCTGACTACTCGCAGGCTCAACTGGATCAGCTCGCCAAATCCGCTACACAAGCGACTAAGACTCCGATCCTCGGCATTACCGGTACTGGAGGTGCTGGAAAATCTTCATCTACCGATGAGATAGTTCGCCGTTTCCGACAAGACAGCACAGATTCATTAAGTATTGCCGTGCTTGCTATCGACCCCACTCGCAAGAAGACTGGCGGCGCCTTATTGGGTGACCGGATTCGAATGAATGCGATAAATCATCCCAGTATTTTTATGCGTTCAATTGCCACAAGAAATGCCGAAGTAGAAATACCGGAGCGATTAAGTGACATATTGAATGCAATCAAGGTCTCCGGATTCGACCTGGTCATCGTCGAGACTCCTGGAATCGGCCAGGGAGATGCTGGCATCGTTCCCTTCGTAGATACGTCCCTCTATGTGATGACACCAGAATTCGGCGCGGCGAGCCAGCTCGAGAAGATCGACATGCTGGACTTCGCCGATTTATTTGCGATCAACAAGTTTGACCGCAAGGGCAGCGAGGATGCTCTGAGAGATGTTTCCAAACAAGTGCAACGTAATCGCGAGGCATTTTCGCAGACGCCTGCCGATATGCCAGTATTCGGCACTATTGCTTCAAAGTTCAACGATGACGGCATCACGGCGCTGTACCAGGCGTTGCTGCCTGAACTGAGAAAGCACGGACTGGCGGAGTTCGAGTCTCGATTGCCGCGGGTCGGCACGAAGATCTCGACTCAACGTGCGCTAATCATTCCTGCAGGCGAACAACGCTACCTGGCTGAGATTACTGAAGTCGTGCGTGACTACCACCAGCAAGTGGCTACTCAATCCTCTCTGGCGCGGGAACGGCAACAACTGCTGGCCAGCAAAGCCATGTTGGAAGAGAGTGATACTGGCAGCGGAGCAGCGGCAGCACTGCAAGCACTGGATGCACTCATCGCCAGAAAGGATGGCGCACTGGATGCCAGGGCAAAGCGCCTGCTGGAGAATTGGCCACAAGTACAACAAGACTATTCTGGCGATGAATACGTGGTGAGAGTGCGCGATCGCGAGATTCGCACTGAGCTCACTCGCACATCGCTGTCCGGCACCAGGATACCGCGAGTAGCGCTACCGAAATATGAAGATCACGGTGAGTTGCTGAAATGGCTGTTGCTGGAAAACGTGCCTGGCAGATTTCCCTTCACCGCGGGTGTCTTTCAGTTCAAGCGTGAAACAGAGGACCCGACCCGCATGTTTGCCGGTGAAGGTGATGCGTTTCGAACGAATCGTCGGTTTAAACAATTATCTGAACATTCCGAAGCCAAGCGCCTGTCCACTGCATTCGATTCCGTAACGCTTTACGGTTTCGACCCTGCAACACAACCGGATATCTACGGTAAAGTCGGCAACTCCGGCGTCTCTATTGCCACCCTCGATGACATGAAGGCTCTGTATGATGGATTTGATCTGTGCAATCCTTCGACGTCGGTATCGATGACGATCAACGGTCCCGCGCCGACGATTCTGGCTATGTATCTGAATGCTGCCATCGATCAGCGGGTAGATGCCTTCATTAAGGAAACCGGTAATGAACCGACTGCCCAGGAGTGGGAAGAGATACGGACTTATTCCCTGGAGAATGTTCGCGGTACCGTACAGGCGGATATATTGAAAGAAGATCAGGGACAGAATACCTGCATCTTCTCCACCGAGTTCAGTCTCAAGCTAATGGGAGACATACAAGAATACTTCACTGAACACAGGGTCAGAAATTTCTACTCAGTGAGTATCTCCGGCTACCACATTGCCGAGGCCGGGGCTAACCCTATTTCTCAGTTGGCTTTTACCCTGTCCAACGGTTTTACTTTTGTGGAATCTTATCTCGCGCGAGGCATGCAGGTTGATGATTTCGCCCATAACCTGTCGTTCTTCTTCTCCAACGGTATGGATCCGGAATACACCGTGATGGGCAGAGTTGCCCGTCGTATCTGGTCTATCGCCATGCGCTTTCGTTACTCTGCGAACGAACGCAGCCAGAAACTCAAGTATCACATCCAGACGTCCGGCCGTTCCCTGCATGCCCAGGAGATGTCGTTCAATGACATCCGCACGACCTTGCAGGCACTGATCGCGGTCTACGATAACTGCAACAGCCTGCACACGAACGCCTACGATGAGGCTATTACCACACCAACCGAAGAATCTGTGCGAAGAGCCATGGCGATCCAGCTCATTATCAACAAGGAGTGGGGTCTGGCCATGAATGAAAACTCCAGCCAGGGATCATTCATCATCGACGAATTGACCGACCTCGTCGAGGAAGCGGTGCTGATAGAATTCGAGCGCATCTCCGAGCGCGGCGGGGTGTTGGGCGCTATGGAAACCGGCTATCAGCGCGGCAAGATCCAGGACGAGTCCATGTATTATGAGCACCGCAAACACGATGGCAGCCTGCCATTGGTGGGCGTGAATACGTTTTTGAATCCGACTCCGGAAGAACAGCTCGATATAAAACTGGCGCGCTCTACCGATGAAGAAAAACAGAGTCAATTGCAGCGGCTCGACACATTCAAGTCCAGAAATTCACAGCAGGCTGAGGAAGCGCTGCAGAATCTCAGGGATGCGGCTATCAAGAACGAAAATGTTTTTGCTGAACTGATGAATGCCGTGCGTTTCTGCTCACTGGGCCAGATCACCAACACCTTCTTCGAGGTGGGTGGTCAATATCGCAGGAATATGTAATAGAGGTAATAGGGGGACACTCAAAACTTACCAACTTAAGAATAGCAACTTAAGAATAGCAACTTAGCAAGAATCTTGATTTTTAATACGCTTAAGCTGTTAAGTTATGAGTGTCCCCTTATGTTATTGGTAACCTTCCGGCGTGTAGCGTACAGATCCTGGAAATTCCATCTTGCGCACAACTGAGTGGCCGACGTAAACCGCATCTTCGGCTTCCTTGAAACCATTGTAAGTCCGCATAAAGTCATTTTCAGTCTCTCGATCCGGCAACCTTCCGGAGAGAGCCATTTCAATCACCTTTGCCACTTCTTCAGGATTATCTCTTTGTGGATAATGCCCTGCCGTTGGCAGAATCCAGAAGGAGCTCTCTACTTCACGCTCGTTAAGATAAGTTAGCCAGACATAGTTGGGAATCCGGATTGGGTTCACGTTGTCAGCCAATCCCCATAGATAGGCAACAGGCACCGGGCTACGTGGCAGGTTTTCCAACCAGCGAAACTCATTCTCGGCCCGCTCTAACAGGTATTTGCCGACATGCAGTAGTGCGCTGTCACCATCGTTGAACTTGAAGATATCGGCATAGGCAACTGCTACCGGGTCGCCCTCTGTCAGTCGCGGAGCTGCCTTGCGAGCGGCAATCAATGCTGGCCCTCGTTCGGCATCCAGCAGGGCGAATTGAAACGGTACTAGGTTCGCCAATGGCAGGAACATGCCACTGTTAGACAGGAAGTGATAATTGATGGTGTAGCCAGGATCAGGGTTGTCAATATAATGGCCCAGGAAAGCCAATCCAATGCTGACGCCGCGATCATGGGTAAACACGGCGAAATTATCGAACTGAATAATTTCACGTACAAAATAGTCCACCAGCCTGGCATTGTCCTCCAGCATATAGGAGAAACCATTCAATGGTTTATCTGAAAAGCCAGAACCCGGAAAGTCCAGCACGGCGATGTGGTACTCATCTTCGAGCAGAGGAATCAGCGCATGGAAATCGAAACTGGAATTTGGAAAACCATGGAGTATAAGTAGTTGCGGCTTCGAACTATCGCCGAAGGTTTTGTAGAAAATATTTACCCGCGCATTGTTATTGTTAAGAGTTGTTGACGTCCACTCAAAATATTCACCACCGATATACCATTCCTCAGCGAGCGGCGAGTAGAAGGTGAACTCATCGTCCTGCGCCAATAGAATCTGAGTCGGCTGCAGAAATACTATTGTCAGTATGCAAAGCGAGAGTGAGAGTGATTTTTTCATAACCTGTCCTGCTGATTCTGGGGAACGATTTCAATACTACCATAGGCCAGCCGGTTCCAAGCCGTCAAGTTTCAATTGCCTTGCTAAGGGGATTGATATTTTGCCAAATAGCGGCAATCCTAGCGCTTAATGTGAATTGCTTCGGAGCAAGACTATGTTATTCGATTGGGCAGAGTTCAAGTCTGATGTTTTTGGAGAAATTAATAGCCTGGAGAAGAAAAAGGCGATTATAGAATGGCTGAAAGATCGCAAGGAATTCCACGTCTGGTTCGCCTCGATCAATACGGCTAGTTTTGCAATCTTTTCCCTGTTCGGGAATGATCCGGGATTCGAGACTGTTAGCCAGGTTTTCCTGTCCGTGGCCTTGATGTTCTTCCTGCTCTCTATTCTGGCGAACCTGGTTATCCTGTGGTCGATACCGAGCTGGAAGATTATTTTTCAGTTGGATGCCCTGACCAACGCCAGCCGGATGCGTTGGAATTTTCGTATCACCACCTGGATAGGCGTGGTGAGTTTCCTGGCGGGGCTTACACTCGGATTTATTGGGAATACTCCCGTATGAAACTCAATCGAAGATGCTAAACGCTAATCCATAAGAGGAAACCAGCAAGGTGGAAGCGCAGAGTATGGTAATCATGAATGAGGCCGCCATTTCTTATAATTGGGCTGCTCATCGAGCGCTGCATGCCGCCATAACGCCGGTAACAGGACCGCACCAAACCCTAACAGCGGGGCACCAACCAGCATAGCAATAGCAAGTTTCCAGCAGAGCTTGAAAGCCAGCAGCATCGGCCTGCCGGTAAAACCAAAATACACCAGGCAACAGAAAAGATAATAGACTGATCCTGTCAGGATGACTGCGGCAAAGAACAACACTGGCTCCATCATCACACCCGTTCTTTGATTACCGTAATTCGCACATAAAAAAGGGCGGTTGCCCGCCCTTTTCTGCTATTACTTCGCTACTACTGCGATACGTTTACCGTTATCCAGGCATCATGATAGAGGCCGCCATCATCGGCCCTGCCCCATAGCACGTAAGTACCTGGCTCACTGAATGTGGCATTGACTTCATACATGCCATTTTCTGGAATCGGAGGGGGAAGCCATAATACACCCCAGGGTGAATTGGCGCTGGTGCGAGTATCTTCCCAGACCTTAACCTGGGGCTTATCAAAATTTACGTTGCCGGGCCCACGCCACTTGTTCCATGAATAGTACAGTCCATTCACCTTGCCAACAGTAACCCGAGTCGGTGCAGACATCAGGCGACGCTGGTAGATGGCCTCGGGAGTAACGAATGCTGCAGCCAAGGCACCGCCGGCAAATTCGGCGAAGCGCCGAGCTTCCGCTACCGGGTCAGTCGGTTTCGGCAGTCCATCGTCCAAAACCTGGGCTTGCAAATTCAGTGGAGTTCCTACCCTGGCCGCTCGAATGCTGTCACCCTGTACAGTAACTACGGGCGGCACATTGGCACGTGATTCCGGGCTGGAAGTTCCAGCACCGAGTGAGCCTGTTTCCGAGGCAATCACCATGTTATCAACCAGGTAATCCTCTTTCAGAGTGGCATAGGCCTTACGCTCAACTCCATTCACATTCAGGGTCCAGACCAGTTCACGATCACCCCAGTCTGAAGGAACAGTGACCTCAAAGGTGAAACGGTTGCGGCGTGGCAGAAAGTGAGTGGGCTGGCCACGGTCCTGATCGCCAGGAGAAAAGAAGTTTTTCTCTCCGACGCTAACATCAGGCTGTTCTTCCCAGTTCTCATTCATGTAGCCGAACATCATATTGAAGGTACCGTCTTCATTGGGTCGCCAACCTTCAAACGCCGGCTCCACATGCTGGCCCTTGGTATAGGTTTGGGAAAACACGGGTTGCGCGATCAATGTAGCCAATAATATTAATACTGCAGCCTTGAATCGATCTGCGCATTTCATTGCTAAAAAACCTTTCATTCTTACATTTTCCCCTGAGTTGTAATCTTCAAATCATTAATCGGATGCGGTTGCTTCTTCAGGCATGGGAGCTACCAACGGTGCCAGACAAAGCGGGCAACCAATGACATGGTCATTCGGGCCAAGGTTCAGTACCTGGCGGCGGTTCTGCATTTCCTCGAAAAATTGCTTGTCATCCATTTTCACCCGCATACCAAGATCAATAAACATATTGGTTACTGAGCGGTTGCCAGATCCCTGCCAATTGCGCGGATCGGGAACATTGGGATTGGTGTCGGTGTTGTTCATATAACCGACGATGTGCATGATCGTACCCTTGGGCAGTAACGGAGCGGAATTTTCGTCGTAGGCATAGCCCCTCACCCAGTTATGGTCATAACCTACACAGGACAGTGTTTCTACCGTGTAACCCCAGATCGCTTCCAGGCACATGCGTTCACCCGGTGCGTGCAGGTGCGGCTCGAAGGTGATGATCTTGGTGTGGTTCTCCAGGACCGTATAGGCATGGAGCTCCTGGCTATCTTCGTTGCCGGCAATACTGATATCGACGCCGTTACCTAATCCCAGGGTGACACGCTCGTACTTGGGCTCATAGTCGGCCGGATGAAATCGAAAGCCGATCTCCAGGTGACCGGTGGTGTCCTTGCCATTGGAGTGCATATGCACGGAATCGGAATAGATGAAGGTATTGGCCCGTAGCAGTCGACCGCCATCGGGATCAAAGATATCTGCATTGCGGCCTACTTCGTGAACTGGCCAGCCAGTAGTTGTGTCATCGATGCGTTCACCATTTTCATCCAGCTCAGCAGTACTCCAGATCATGTGATGGAAAATATAACGCCCACCCACGGTATCCCTGCCTGTGCCAGCCTGGTTATCGACATCATTGACTTCGACAATTTCTACCGACTTCACATAGCGATCTTCTGTCAAGCCAGTGGGAACACGGTCTATCTCACCCCACCAATCCGGTGTGCCAGCCAGCTTAGTGACATCATTGGTCTTGACAATCAGGTCGGGTTGGCCCGCTGTCCACTTCATGCTGTCATCGAAAACCAGTGGCTGAGGTGCATCGGCAGGGTTTCCCCTGGGAGTACCCGTGCGGGCCCAGGTAGATATGGCGGCTAATTCTGCATCACTCAAAGACGGGTCGTACTTATACCCCTGGATTCCAATATTCTTTTCCATGTACCAGGGCGGCATGGCACCGGCACGATCTCTCAGGCCTGTTTTGTATTCGATAAGCCCTGCAAATGGCGCTACCTGATCGTAGGTGACCAGTGGCATTGGCCCGACCCCGCGTTCCCGGTGACAATTCTGACAGCTGCGCTGCAGAATGGGCTCGATATCCTTGTGAAAGGTAATCTCTGCGGATTGGGCGTTAGCTATTGCTGGAGTGCTCAATAGAAGAAGCAGACCCAACGCGGTGTGCAGGTGTTTTACAGCCAATTTGCCTAAGTTCGACATTCTCAGGTCCTCCTTTGTAATGTCGCTGTGTAATCCTCATTGAATCTACTATTCCGGTTTCGTCTCTGCGAATCTTTTGTAGCTTGTTTGGTACTCTGAATCAATTCTTTGCCCAATTTTAGCCGAGAATGGCAAGCAGACAAATTCATTCTGTTGCTAATCGCTATACTATTGATCTAATTCAATATTCCTTCGGACAGTTCGAAGAAATCCAGGATCGAGTCACAAAAAAACCCGAGCAAAATTCTCGGGTTTTTCTGTTTCTTGTGATTATGTGAAGAATTACTCGGTGAATGCCGCTTTCTCTTCGTCAGTTATCTCCTTGATGCTGAGCTTGATGCGGCCACGAGCATCCAGATCGGTGCACTTGACCAGAATTTCGTCACCTTCTTTCATGTACTCGTTCACATTCTCGACCCGTTCTTTCGAGATCTGTGAGATGTGCACCAGCCCGTCCTTGCCGGGAATGATAGTAATGAACGCACCAAAGTCGACGATGCGTGCAACTTTGCCCATATATAATTTGCCAATTTCAGCTTCGGCGGTAATGGCATTGACCATTTCAATGGCGGCATCCCTGGACTCGGCGTCTTCTCCATAGATCCGGATATTACCGTCATCATCGATATCGATCGAGGCACCTGTTTGATCGGTGATGCCGCGGATAACCGCACCGCCCTTGCCGATTACATCTCGAATCTTGTCCGGATCGATCTTCAGCATGGCCATTGCCGGCGCATTTTCGGAGACTGACTCGCGGGACTCGGAAATGACTTTGTTCATTTCACCCAGGATATGCATTCTTGCCGTATTCGCTTGTTCCAGTGCTTTCTCCATGATTTCTTCGGTGATGCCCTGAATCTTGATATCCATCTGCAGGGCAGTGACACCAGCGGCAGTACCTGCGACTTTAAAGTCCATATCACCGAGGTGATCTTCATCACCGAGGATATCTGTCAGCACTGCGAAGCGTTCGCCTTCCTTGATAAGTCCCATGGCAATACCGGCCACAGGCGCGGCAAGTGGAACACCGGCGTCCATCAAGGCGAGGCTGCTACCACAGACACTGGCCATGGAGCTGGAACCGTTGGATTCGGTGATTTCGGAAACTACCCGGATCGCGTATGGAAATTCTTCTTCGGCTGGTAAAACTGCGGTAACACCTCGTCTTGCCAATTTCCCGTGACCAATCTCGCGTCGCTTTGGGCCGCCCATGAAGCCGGCTTCACCGACGCAGTACGGAGGAAAATTATAGTGCAGCATGAAACGATCTTTTCGCGAACCTTGCAGATCTTCAATGAGCTGAGAGTCACGCAATGCACCGAGCGTTGTTACTACCAGGGCCTGTGTCTCACCTCTGGTGAAAAACGCTGAGCCGTGAGCCTTTGGCAGAACGCCCACTTCTATTTCGATGTTGCGCACAGTCTTGGTGTCACGTCCATCGATGCGCGGAGCCCCATCGAGAATTCGATTACGCACCGTACTCTTCTCGAGTTTACCAAACATGTCTGATACATCGCCTGCGCTAACTCCGGCTTCTTCATTGGCCAACTCTTCGACCGCCTGTTGCTTGAGCGTATTGATAGCATCGTAACGCTGCATCTTATCGGAGATCTGGTAGGCTTCAGTAACTGCGGCTAAGAATTTATCAGCGACTGCAGCTTTCAGTGGCTCATTTACTGCAGATGCTTCCCATTCCCAGGGTGGTTTGCCAGCTTCGGCGGCAAACTCTTTTATTGCAGTGATGGCTACCTGCATCTCCTGCTGGGCAAACAGTACGCCACCTAACATTTGATCTTCGCTAAGCTGCTTGGCTTCTGATTCAACCATGAGTACTGCTGATTGAGTACCAGCAACTACCATGTTCAGCAGAGAAGATTCTAACTTGCTGTAACTTGGATTCAGTATGTAACCTTGCTCAGCATCGTAACCGACGCGGGCGGCACCGATAGGCTCTGCGAACGGAATGCCAGAGATGGCCAGCGCCGCCGAGGCACCAAGCAGTCCGGCAATATCCGCATCTTCGTCCTTGTCTGCAGAAACCACGGTCACGATAACCTGTACTTCATTCATGAAACCCTTGGGGAACAAGGGACGAATAGGCCTGTCGATCAAGCGCGATGTCAGTGTTTCTTTTTCTGTTGGTCGACCTTCACGCTTGAAGAAACCTCCAGGAATCTTGCCAACCGCATAGGTCTTTTCCTGGTAGTTTACTGTCAGGGGGAAGAAATCAGCGTTGGGATTGGCTTTCCTGTTGCCAACTACCGTCGCCAGAACCTGGGATTTTCCCATCGAAACCATAACTGCTCCGGTTGCTTGTCTTGCGACCTTTCCTGTTTCAAGTGTTACCGTCTGGTCACCAAATTGAAACGTCTTACTTACTGTATTAAACATAGTATTTCCCTAATTAATTATAAGCGCAGCGCCAACTCATCAGGCCCTGCGCAGATTGTGTCTTGCTACGATTATTATTAACGACGCAGACCGAGTTGCTTGATCAATGTTGCATAGCGTTCAATATTCTTACGCTTCAAATAGTCGAGTAACTTTCTTCTGCTATTCACCATGCGGATTAGCCCGCGGCGAGAGTGGTGGTCGTGAATGTGCTCTTTAAAGTGAGCCTGTAACTCATTAATGTTGGCGGATAATAAGGCTACCTGGACTTCGGGAGAACCAGTGTCGCCATCACCTTGCGCGTACTCCTTAATGATTGTTTCTTTCTGTTCAGCTGATAAAGCCATTTCATTTCTCCGTAATATGCGGTTAGACCATTTCACCATGCATTGCATTCATGTCTCAATTTTGCAATTCGGTGAGTTCAACATCCCTTTAAAATCAGCGTAACCACGCATATTGATAGTTACCTGATACTTTCCTGTTATGTAATGCCTGACATCAATTCGCTTTCGTTAGTTGACAATCAAACGTCGGGGAGCAACTTTTCCATCGTCATCGATACATCCTATGCCGATAAATTGCTCATCTTCATACAGTCTTACCAGACCTTCTTCCGGTAAGTGTCTTACCAATACAGGCTGCCCATTCTTCATGTGACTGGCAGTAATGCTCGGAAGCTTAACTTCCGGCAAATCGAGTACTGCCTTATCCATGGGAACGAGGAGCTGATCAATCTTCTCCAATCCTCCAGATTCCTTTAGCTGCGTCAATTGTCCAGCGCTAATACAGTCATCTTCCGTGAAGATTCCTGCCTGGGTTCTGCGCAACGCGATGACATGTGCTCCGCAACCCAACTCCTGACCCAGGTCATCTGCGATAGTTCTTATATAGGTGCCCTTGCTGCACGCTATATCAAGCTCAATCTCATCCTTTGCATAATCCACTAATTCAATGTGGTAAACCGATACGACCCGAGTCTCTCTTGCAACCTCAATTCCCTTACGGGCCATCTTGTAAAGCGGCACTCCGTTCACCTTAAGCGCTGAGAACATGGGAGGTAATTGTTCGATATCTCCCGTGAACTTTAACAGTGCCTTTTCGATACTCAAACGATCAACGTCGAATTTATTGCACCTTGCTGTCTCAATTCCTTCGCTGTCACCACTATCGGTTCTGATTCCCAGCTTGATTCTGGCTCGATAGCGTTTATCAGATTCCAGCAAGAACTGTGAAACCTTGGTCGCTTCTCCCAGGCACAGCGGTAATACTCCTGTTGCTAATGGGTCCAGACTGCCAGTATGACCAGCCTTGCTGGCCTCATAAATTCTCTTTACTTCCTGCAGCGCTGCATTCGAGCTAGCACCTGCCGCCTTGTCCAGTACCACGATGCCATTGATATTACGGCCCTTATTGCGACGCTGCTTTCCCAATCGAAATACCTCTGTGCCTCATCGCTCGCTTAGCTGTCAGGATGCAAACTTCGGTCAGCTGCTAACGCATCGTCAATCAAATTTGAGAGCTGCTGACCTCGTTGCACGCTTTTATCATAAATAAACTGCAGTTTTGGTACTGAGCGAATCTTCAAGCGCTTGGCCAATAATGTTCTCAAGTAACCCGCTGCCTTGCTCAAGGCCTTCAGGTTCTCTTCTATTTCCAGCTTATCCAGCTCTCCTGGGGTAGTTAATGTGGAGTCATTAACATCTCCACTGTCTGTCATCGTGTTCAGCACGGTGATATAAACCTTTGCATAAGCAAGGTCTTTACTCAGTTCGACGCCGGTCACCGAGACCATCCCGATCCTGGGGTCATTTACTTCCAACTGGATCAGCATCGCTAGTTCGCGTTGTATCTGATCGGCAATTCGTTGAGCCCTGGAAGACATCTGAGGCATGGCAAAATTATTCCTCTACTGAAATCACTCTATTGATGCTGCCTTGGCAAATTGAAAGGCACACAGGAATGCTTCCGTTTATAAACTTCTTGCCACTTCGGTTGTTTCATAGACTTCGATCTTGTCGCCAACCTTGACGTCGTTGTAGTTGCGAACGCCGATGCCACATTCCATGCCGTTACGAACTTCGTTCGCATCATCCTTAAAACGACGCAGAGATTCCAACTCGCCTTCATATATCACGATGTTCTCTCGTAGTACACGAATCGGCTTGCTACGATATACTGTACCTTCGATCACCATGCTTCCCGCTATTTGACCATACTTCGGAGAATTAAATACATCACGAACTTCGGCAATACCAACAATCTCTTCACGAATCTCTGGCGATAGCATGCCACTCATTATGGCTTTGACATCATCGATTACATTGTAAATCACGTTGTAGTAACGCAGTTGTAAGGCTTCATTTTCTACGATATCACGCGCCACTTTGTCGGCGCGCACATTGAATCCGATGATCATCGCGGAAGATGTTGCCGCAAGATGGACATCATTTTCAGAGATTCCTCCAACCCCGGAAGCAATAATATTAACTTGCACTTCGTCCGTACTGAGTTTTTGCAGTGATGCAGAGATGGCTTCTAATGAACCTCGCACATCCGTCTTCAGAATCACATTGAAGACCTTCTTGTTCTCTGCGCCAATGCCATCGAACATCGTTTCAATCATTAAGGATTGCTGCTTTGCGTGCCGGCTGTCCTTGTGGCGTGTACGACGAAATTGTGCGATGTCCCTGGCTTTCTTTTCATCGGTGACAACAACGAACTCATCGCCTGCCTCGGGCACACCATTCAGCCCAAGGATTTCAACCGGTATCGACGGACCTGCCGAGTTCACAGTATTACTCAACTCATCAACCAGAGCTCGTACCCGCCCGTACTCATGTCCGGCCAGTACAATGTCTCCGGTGTTTAGTGTGCCATTTTGCACCAGTACTGAAGCTACCGGCCCCCGACCCTTATCCAGCCTGGACTCAATGACGACACCCTGTCCTGGCACGTCGGTATAGGCCTTTAATTCCAACAGCTCTGCTTGTAACAGGATTGCCTCTAGTAGCTGATCCACGCCAGTACCGGTAATTGCCGATACCTCTACAAACTGTGTGTCACCGCCCCAGTCATCCGGAATGACTTCAAGCGCCGATAGTTCATTCTTGACACGATCAGGATCGGTACCTTCTTTATCAATCTTGTTTATGGCTACAACCAGGGGGACACCAGCTGCTTTCGCATGCTGAACTGCTTCCTCAGTTTGCGGCTTGACCCCATCGTCGGCTGCTACTACTAATACGATTATATCAGTGGCTTTCGCGCCACGAGAGCGCATCGCCGTAAACGCTGCGTGACCGGGGGTATCGAGAAAACTGATCATGCCGTGATCGGTATCTACATGATACGCACCGATATGCTGTGTTATGCCCCCTGCCTCATGAGAAGCAACCTGGGACTTTCTTATGAAATCAAGCAGGGAGGTTTTCCCATGATCAACATGGCCCATTACTGTAACAACCGGTGCCCGAGATACCTCAACCTGGCCAGTTTCGGCAGCCAGAGATTCTGCCAATTGTTCTTCAATTGCGTGTTCTGAAACATACCTGGCTTTATGCCCAAACTCTTCGATCAGCAGAGTAGCCGTATCCTGATCGAGAATATGGTTGATGGTGGCCATAACACCCATTTTGAACAGCACTTTCACAATCTCCGGCGATTTGACCGACATCTGCTGAGCAAGCCCAGAGACAGTATTGGCCTCGCCTATGTTGATTTCCCTGGTAATAAACTCTGTGGGCTTTTCGAAAGCATGTTGCTGTGCCGATAGTCGTGCCTTGCTCTTGCGACCACCGCCGCGACGAGAGCGACCGCTAATTCCATCAAAGTCATCGCCTTCGAGCACGAAATCATCATTGACATGAATAGTCTTGGCTTGGCGTCTGGGTGCCTGTGCCTTCGCTTTGTTTCGCAGATGATGTGAATCTTTCTTCTCGGATGAATCGTCGACATTGCGTTTGACTGCTGGTTTACGTTTTACCCCAGCTTTCGCCGCACGCGCGGCCTCAACATCTTCCGGCGGAATATCCGGAACTGGTGTTAATGCTTCGCCTGGCGAGTCTGCAGCCGCTTCAGCTGCTTTGATTTCTTCTGCGGTTTTCTCTACAACTGCTTCGCCGCTTACTGCCTGTCCCTCACTAATTGCCTCAGCAGCAGTCTCCAATACTGCCTCTTCAGAAGTCGATATTTCTTCATCCTGTGGGACATCATCAGCAAGGGTGCTGCGCTTAACGTAGGTGCGTTTCTTTCGCACTTCAACATTTACGGTTTTTCCACGGCCATGACTGGAAGCGGCTTTAAGCGTGCCTATGGTCTTGCGTTTGAGAGTTATCTTTCTTGGGGCTGCATCAGTTACTTCCCGATCGCCATGACTACGGCGAAGGAAGAGCAACAATGCATTCTTGTCATCATTAGAAATTAGCTCTTCTGCCTTGGTGTGTGGTAGTCCTGCCTCTTTAATCTGAGACAGTAACTTATCAACCGAAACACCAACGACGCCGGCTAATTCACTAATGGTTACATCTGCCATTCAATACTCCCTGCCACTACCATTCAAAGTAGTTGTTTACTCTTCAAACCATGGAGCTCTCGCCGTCATAATCAACTTGCCGGCTCGCTCTTCGTCCATTCCCTCAATGTCCATGAGTTCATCTGTGGCTTGTTCGGCTAATTCTTCCATGTTCAGTATTCCTTTCTTCGCCAAAGCCAGCGCCAGGATGTCATCCATGCCTTCCATATTTAAAAGATCATCGGCTATGTTCGCAGAGGACAAGTCTTCTTCCGAGGCAATCGCCTGGGTCAATAGTGCATCCTTGGCACGATTCCGTAGCTCGTTGGCAATCTCTTCATCGAATCCATCAATAGCCAGGATTTCATCAAGAGGCACGTAAGCAATCTCTTCCAGGGAAGTAAATCCTTCCTGCACTAGTACCTCTGCTACATCTTCATCAACATCCAGCTTCTGAGTGAACATCTCAACAAAGTTGCTGGCTTCCTGTTGTTGCTTAGCAGCCGCTTCTTCCTCACTCATCACGTTTATGGTCCAGCCAGTAAGCTCACTGGACAGGCGCACATTTTGCCCGTTTCTGCCAATCGCTTGTGCCAAATTTTCTTCCTCGACAGCGATATCCATCGTGTGAGTATCTTCTTCTACAATAATAGATGCGACTTCTGCCGGTGACATCGAATTGATTACGAGTTGCGCTGGATTGTCATCCCATAAAATGATGTCAATGCGCTCGTTCGCCAATTCGTTTGATACGACCTGCACGCGTGAACCGCGCATGCCGACACAGGCTCCAACAGGATCTATACGGCCATCATTGGACCTGACAACAATCTTCGCTCTGGATCCCGGATCACGGGCCGCGGCTTTGATCTCTATCACTTCCTCTGCAATTTCGGGCACTTCAATCTTGAACAATTCGATCAGCATGGCAGGCGAAGTTCGACTGAGGAACAACTGTGGCCCCCGTTGTTCGGACCGGACATCAGTGAGAAGCGCTCGCATTCTGTCGCCAATTCGAAAAGTTTCCCTTGGAATCATTTGATCACGCGGCAACAAGGCTTCGGCATTGCCACCGAGGTCGACGATTATATTGTCACGAGTAACTTTCTTTACTGTACCGGCAACCAATTCGCCGACCTTATCCTGGTATTGAGCAATTACAATTTCACGTTCCGCTTCGCGCACTTTTTGTACGATAACCTGTTTGGCAGTCTGTGCGGCGATGCGACCGAATTCAACATTGTCGATTTTTTCTTCCCAGGTATCACCTATAACAAGGCCTTTGTCTTTCTCACTTGCCTGTTCGAGCGTGAACTGCGCTGCCTCTTCCAGATACTCATCTTCGTTAACAACCGTCCACACACGAAATGTTTCGTAATCGCCTGTCTCCCTGTTAACTGAAACTCGACAATCGATCTCTTCGTTGTCATGGAGTTTCTTGGTTGCAGTGGCAAGAGCCGATTCGATCGCCTCAAAAATCACGCCACGAGACACGCCCTTCTCATTCGAGACAGCGTCCGCAACCATTAGTATTTCTTTGCTCATCATAACCGTGTCACCCTAAACAAAACCTACGCCAGGATTTACTCCCAGTGTCAGGAACAAAACTGCCCTAAAAAATGATATTTGCCTTTTCAATATTGGCAATCTGAATCTCAAATTCTGTTCCATCAACGTGTAGAACGATATCGTCCCCTGAAACATTTTCAATTAGTCCCTTAAGTTTGCGTCTTCCGTCAACAGGACCGCGCAATCGAACATTTACCTTGCTGCCTGCAAACAGCCCAAACTGCTCAGAGGTGAACAGCGGTCGGTCAAGCCCAGGCGAGGACACTTCCAATGTGTATTCACCAGCAATTGGATCTTCCACATCCAATATCGCACTCACCTGCCTACTGACTTTTTCACAATCTTCGATCGTGACTCCCTCTTCACGTTCGATATAAATCCTCAGTAAGGAGTATTTGCCTTGCTGAACGATTTCGATTCCCCACAACTTGAGCCCAAGCGCAGCCACTGTCGACTCGAACAATTCTGTAAGCAGCGCAACGCTATTTTTCACAATACCTGGTGCTACCCTTCACTGCTCTCTTGCAGTATCGATTCGACTTCGGTCCAGAAATTTATTGAATTTCCATACCTCAGGTACGAAAAATGGGCCATAGGCCCACTCTAAAAATCTTCACATTCCGCACCTGAAGGCTCGAATTGAAGCATTTTGGGCAATCAAATTAGTCGAAATCGAACAAATTTGACCACCATAAATAGGATGAAAAGCTGGTAGCGGGGGCAGGATTTCAACCTGCGGCCTTCCCGGCTACGCCGCCAAGGTAGAGAATCGAGCCCGAATGTCGGGCTGATTTTCAACAAAAGCAGCAAATTAGAAATGGTAGCGGGGGCAGGATTTGAACCTACGACCTTCGGGTTATGAGCCCGACGAGCTGCCAGACTGCTCCACCCCGCAACTACGCTTTTCTAAGCCCTTGTTTTTAAAAGATAAATAGAATCCCAGAATCAGAATCTTCAATCCCACAAGGGGGACGCATTATAAGGAGGAGAGCGGGCTGGGGTCAAGAGTAGACGGGGCTTTGCGGCAATTCCGATGGATTCGCCAGAAAACTACTCAGGAGCTTCTAGAGTAACTATCCAGTCGTCTCATAAATCAGGACGAGAAGGCCCAAATTTTCCAATTAACTGGTGCCGAAGGCCGGCACTAATAGTTCTTTTAAATCAATAATTTAAGTATTTATATGTTAATTACCTACCATCCTACCTACCATAAAATGACCCCAGATTGATGATTACCCCACTTAAACCCGTCTAAACCCGTAAATGTAGCAGGTATGCCTAGTAACTGAATCCCTGAGCCTACAATGTGATGTTAGTCGGCTTTGGGTTTTCTTTGCTCTGAGAAACCTAGACCCTGCTCTGGTGTATTAAGAACTAATAGTAAGTAGGTACGTAGTTCATTAAGTTGCCGCTAATGCGGATTTTTATAGTGTTATCCATCGAAAGAAGCGATAGTGTCTGCATATAAAGATACAAACGAACGATAACTAATAAAATTGCAAAGAGCCACTTTAGGGAGATGAAATATATGAGAATAGCTGTCTTAGCGATTGCTTCCATATTTATATTCTCAAGCTGCAGCACTACGCAAAAAACTGAAGGTCAAGGAATGGTATCAGTGATCGCTCAAAATGTTGTGCGTATAGCAGGAGCAAAAGCTGTGCGTGATTTGGACATCTCAGAAGTAGATGGGAAAGGTAGTTTTGTTGATGTTACTGGCTTTGTAGACTCGTTTAATCAAGGGTTTATAAGGAATTTGATTCGTGATGAGGTTGAGGCTGCTGGTGGCAGGCTTTTAGAGAGGTCAGATGCTGAGCTAATAGTAGAGGTCGCAGTGAACTCTGCTGGTAATGATAGAGGCTCCTCGGGCTACGTAATTGGTGGTGCAGAGCGAACTGAAGGTGGGGTAGATTTAACCGTTACTATTCGAGACCTTGCTTCCGGACAGAGGCTTACGTGTTGAATTGCAGCGAAATTTGACCCAGTAATTGTATTTAACTTTGACCCCCAAATTACCAGCAAGCCA
>JAQBSZ010000089.1 GCA_027623555.1 Pseudomonadota bacterium
AAAGCCGCATCAGTGGAACGGGGGGCAAACAGCTTTGAGGTGGTGGCGCGGGAATGGTTCGCCAAATACGCGCCTCACTGGTCTCCCAATCATGCCAATCGGATCATCAGCCGGTTGGAACGGGACATATTCCCATGGATTGGTGGAAAACCTATTGCCGACCTCACACCTCCACAACTGCTAGAAGTCGTTCGCCGGATCGAAGAGCGCGGAGCCTTGGAAACTGCCCATCGTGCTATGAGTAACTGCGGGCAAGTTTTCAGGTATGCTGTCGCCACCGGACGCGCCGAGCGTGACATTTCGAGCGACCTTCGCGGTGCTCTTTCACCAGTGAATGGTGAACATTTTGCATCCGTAACAGAGCCTGAAAAAGTTGCGGATCTACTCAGAGCTTTGGATGGATACGAAGGCACACTTACCGTGCGATGCGCCCTACGTCTGGCACCATTGGTGTTTGTGCGTCCTGGTGAGTTGCGCCATGCTCAATGGGAAGACATCGATTTGGATAAAGCGGAATGGTCCTACACCGTCACGAAGACCAAAACACAACACATTGTCCCCCTGCCCAAACAGGCCGTAGCTATTCTACGGGAACTACACCCGCTCACTGGACGTGGGCGTTATGTTTTTCCCGGTGCGCGGAGTTCCGCACGACCCATGAGCGATAACGCCGTTCTTTCCGCTATGCGAAGTTTGGGAATAAGCAAGGAGGAAATGAGCGGCCATGGTTTTCGGGCCATGGCGCGGACCATTCTGGACGAAGTGCTGGGTATCAGACCCGATTATATTGAACATCAGTTGGCACATGCCGTTCGCGACCCAAACGGGAGGGCCTACAATCGTACAGCCCACCTACCCGAGCGGCGGAAGATGATGCAGGCTTGGGCGGACTATCTCGATAAGCTGAAAGCTGGTGCAGAAGTCATCCCGCTCAACCGAAGTGCCTGATCCAATAAGGAATGTCCCTTGGGGATGAAGGTGGGCTACGAATTCTGTGACGTTTGGTCAAGGCAGCTCTAGCGGTCTCTGCCTCTATTCGACTTTCCCTTGATCGTCGAATATTTGGTCAAGCTGGTTATTACTGGTGATTGCCTTAACCTTTCTCCGAACAGCATCATTCCCCATATCCAGCCGGAAATATTTCTCCACCCCATCGGCTCCTCTCTTTTTTCTGATCAGCTGTATCCGGTCAAATAAGTTCCAGTGTTTTTCAGCGAATTCAGCAAGACCAATCGCTTTGACCTTATTGTCATTCAAGCTGGGATCGTGTGGCTCCAGAATGTCGAACAGAAAACTCTTTGATTTTTTGCGAACCACAACTAGATCGGGAAACATCGGTTTAACGCTTCCGGCGTCGTCACGATAAGGGATCTCCAAAGACCACGTTTTTCGAGGGACGTTCCTTAACCATCCAATCACCGCTGAATTGGCCAGTTCTTCCTGTAATACTTCCTTTTCCCAGGTCCCCAGGTCCGCACGGAATTTTCCGTCATCCTCCAGATAAAGATGCTTATCATATTCTGGAGCCGTTGCAGCACGACGAAAATCTATGCTTGCTGGCAAAGGCCACGGAATATCCTGTGGATCGCTGGTGGCGAGGCGTAGCCGTTCATAGTATTTTCGAGACTGCTCCCCCTTCAGGCCTGCAATGTCGCGCTTATACATGGCGTAGAGCCTGTCAAATTCACCTTCGGCAAATGTTTCAAGGCTTTTCATGCCATCGTGATCCTGAGTTAGCACTACCACTTCCACTTTGACTTCCCCTGCTTCCCGGTCTGCCTGGGCACGCCAATAATCCATGTGCAGCCCATTACCTAGCAATCGACCTGCTTGCTGAAAATGACGGTCGATGTCAGCAGAGGCTGCTTCAATGGTGTACTCACCCTCATCTTCCGATATGCCTGTCCCATGCTCCACGGCAATAGTTTTTAGGTCAATGCCAGTAATCTGTTTAGCCCGATCTTCAAGCACACCGGAAGCGCGTAGCCGCTGAATTTCTGCTGCCATCTTTTCAACGGCTTGAGCCTTAACGTTTTCTTGGGCGTTCTCATCAATCCGGTCATAGGTTAGCCTACGGCCAAGGCTTATCATGCGGCGCAGCGCACTTTGCTTGCGGACAGCATTGACTCTGTAGGTAATCAACCCCCCTATTGCATCGAAGACATCTTCCATACCCTTCCGCCGATAGAGCGTTACGAGTTCCCGGCTTGTACCTGTTTCAGAAGGCGGTACATCCTCGACGCTCTTCAAATCCTGAATAACAGATTCAACCGTCGCCTTGTCGAAATGGGGCAGAAACAAATGCACGTCATTGAGGGCTGCATCGGCCTCAACCCGTCGCGCCAATGGTGTTCTCACCATGCGCCCGAGGAGCTGGGCAATATAGGTATGATCCTGGGCGCGCCTGAAGGACATCATCACTTCGGCGCGAGGACAGTCCCAGCCGGTGGAAAGATTCATCTTGAACAGAACAACACCAATGTTGCGTTCTTCCTCAATACGTGAAGCCTCGATGCGCCTCACCCAGCGGCCATCTATAGGTAAATCACCGCTTTCATTGAAGGTATGTGCAACCTCGCTTTCCCTTAACCGTCGCCCAATGACGCTCTCCAGAGTAGCTAGGCACATGCTTAGATTTGTTTTGGTCAGGACCATATCCGCGCCATCCTCCACTTGGAGCACCAGAATCGGACAGACGACCGAATCACCCTCCATCTGGCAATACGTCTCCCAATGCTTCGCGATAGCCTGCCAGCGGTTGACCGCTTCGGCTAACAGAGTCATTTCCGCCTGACTAGGGGTATCCGGGTAATGAATTAAAATGCGGTCTTTTAGTAACCCGGATTCCCGCACATCCGCTGCAGGAATATCAACCTTATGAGTTGTATGTGGGGCCGTACCAAGCAGTTGGTTAAATCGAGCTAATGTTGCCGATACGCCAATCACTAAAGGCATCCTGGATAATCCATGTTCCTCACTGCCAAAAACGAAGCGTTGCATTATCGTTTCGGCAATATTTGCATTACGACCTGCGCGCATTCCCCGGTGTGCTTCATCGATCACCACATAGAACCGATCAGGTGTGGCCTTGGCCGTATTGGTCAAGGTTTCCCAAATGGTGTACTGACGCCCATCCCCTCGGCGCGTCAGCAACTTTTCGCTGCCGATCTTTTGGGTGTTCATGAAGTAGATGTGGCCACCTTCCAGCGATTCCGCATCGAAGCTGGCGTCGATGTTTACCAATTGGCGCACCCGGATACGGTCAGACTTGCCTTCAATCTTCAACCGTGTTTGTTCATTCAGTTCTGGCATATCCGAAATCCAAAGAATCACGGCATCGGGTTGCGCTCCGAAGCCAGGTTCGCCGAAAAAAATGTTCTCGAAGAGCGCCGTCATAACGATGGTCTTACCCGCCCCCGTTGGTGCAGAAAAGGAGATCGCCTGGGGATTATCCACCGAGGCAAGCAACCTTGCTGCCGTTACTTTGATGCGGAGTTCAGCGAGCGCGTCTTCCTGAAAATCAAACAGACTGACCTTCATCGCACACCTTCTCCTTTGTTGATCACGAAGTTTTCCAGATAATCCCGGTACAGCTGC
>JAQBSZ010000056.1 GCA_027623555.1 Pseudomonadota bacterium
CGCTAACCCCCACCCAACCATTGTCTTGGAATCGGAGACTACATTTACTTACTCAATTTAGGCATGGATTGATCAAGCTAAGAAGCAGAAATTGGCCAACTTCTATACGCCCGCACTGGCAGTCCACAACGCTCACCGCGCCCTGCCAGAGCCTGCACCCACCCACCCACGCTCCGCCGCATGTGCCATTTGCGCAGCGCAGATTTACAACCCCAAGGTCTGATCAAACTCCAGTTCCGGGATCGGCTCTGCATCCGGACCCACGAAGTGCGTCCAAAGATCATGGCCCGCTTCCTAAGCGCCCTGCAATAAATTCAACCAGCCGCACCCACGCACCAGAGGAACTCGCCACCGCAACCCGTTCAACGGCTATTCATCGAAGCAGCCGAACTCGCTCGTGGCCTCGGTGCATTTGGTCAGATCCTAGAAATAACTCTCAAACCATGAGCACAACAGCCAAGCCTTCAGCTATACGCTGATGATGACCCTCACGCTGTCTTGCGTCGCGCACGCGGCGAGTTTAGGAAAGAGCACTATTGATTTGTGGCAAGGATGTTGATACTACTGATTGCAATGGGCATCTCGGGAACATCATTCGGCAGACACTGCACTCCATCTCAACAAACTCGTAATATACGGAGGTCGTCAGCCTGGTCCGAGACACCTTGGATAGCCCGAGAAAACACTCTACTCACTCGAGCCCAACTACGGAATCTTACTATTTCTTCAAAAAGTACCCTACGCCGAGAATTCCCGCCAGCTGGATAGGGCCGCCATTTGTTATCCTTAGCCAACAGCTAAGACCGGTTCACTTCTTCAATAACTCAACGATCTCGTACATGACATGATAGGAAGGACGCCGAACCCTGCCAGAAAAGGTACCCCGTTGAAGGAGAGAACTCCGTAATCAGCGGAATCATTAGGGGCAATATAGACAAGAACATTCCCTTGCTTAGCAACAAATATTAAGTGTCGGGGGCTAGCAACGCGGACCTTTGCTTTCAACATTCGTTCTTCCAAAAGCTTCCACAACTTGTAAGCAACGGTTTCATTCGCCCCACTAGAACCACAAGCAACCATTAAGACTATCACTCAATCAATACAGCTCCTAGCGTTCAGTCCGAACAACTGTTAAACACCTCATTTGTAAATAACAGATTCAATCTCTCCCCTCCTTTCGCATTGCTTGAAAAATAACTGAATAGCCCTCTTCTGAACTTGGCACATTTTTGAGTCTAGCCAAAAAGCCCGGCGTTTGGGATAAGGTAGCTAAGCGGGAAAGCCAAAACACCTGTTGTTTGGGCTCAGGTATTGCCAACAGAAATACGATTTCAGTATCAACCACTTGATTGTTAGTAGCCATCTCCACAAACTTAACCGGAGAAGATAGCACACTAACAGCAATACCAGCTTTTATGCAATGCTCCACATTGCAGTGCGGAATGGCAACATGAAGGTCCACCATACGTAAACCAGTGGGGAATACTTCTTCACGCTGCAAAACAGCATCTGCGTATGTGTCTTTCACATATTCTTTTTCAACAAATAAGGCTGCTAGAGATCGAACTCCTTCAGCCTTATCGCTTGCTTCAAGCCCAAAAAGAACCAATTGAGGAAGAATAAGTCAGTCAGTGCAGCTAAATTTTACTTATATCCATTAAAGTGGTTCAACAGTCATGTCTTTTAATATTGGTCGTTTGTATCTGCTTGCATACGACTACTATTACACATATTTTGCAAAACAGATACACGTAATTCGAAGTATATAATTTTACAGTGCGCATTTCTAAATCAATAATTGGGCAAAACAATGGTTTTTATGCCTTCTTTCGACCGCGCCACTTGAAACGCTTCAGCTATTTGACCAAGAGGGAACCGATGGGTAACCAAGCTTGCAACCTCAACCTGCCCAGAATCAACCAGCGAAAGTGCAGTGCGGTATTCTCTTATCGAAGAACCAGTTGTGCCCGTGATAAAGAGTTCTTTATAATGTACCATGTTAGCATTTACTGGTGTGATTTCATTTCCCTGCGGAAGACCACCAAAAAAATTAACCCTGCCATGGTGGGCGAGCACCTCAATTGCGTTCGTTTGGGCCTGACTCGATGGGGCAGCAACAATCGCAATATCTGCCCCTTGTCCCCCAGTGGCAGAAAAGACAGCTTCATGAAAATCTTCTTCTTTCGGATTGAAAGTGAGATCGGCGCCAAAGCGTTTGGATTGTTGACTCCGCTCGTCATTACGAGAGCTAACAATGACTCTGGCGCCTAACATTTTTGCGAGCTGGACAAACATGAGCCCAATTGCTCCCGCCCCGATGATCAGCACAGTCTCACTAGGCTGCGGCCGGCAGGCCATCAAGCCTCGGAATACGCATGACAAAGGCTCTACCATCGCAGCTTCCTCATAGGTCACATGCTCGGCTATTTCTGCTAGATTTCCTTGTTCAATCGCGGCCGATGGGATACGCATATATTGAGCAAAAGCTCCATCAATCACCACACCAAAACTAAAGTAATTGCCGCATAACTGGGTAAATCCTTGAACACACCGACCACAGTAACCACAACCCATATTGGGTGCTACGCTGATGCGCATTCCCACCTTAGGCCAGATAACCTGACTGCCAACCCCAGCAATTTCTCCAGAGACTTCATGACCCAGAACAATTCTGGCGCCATCTGGAATTCTCCTATGACCAGACTTTAGAATCCTGAGGTCAGTACCACATATTCCAGCAGCATTCACCTTTAGCAAAACTTCATTCGATCTAATTTCTGGAATCTTAGTTTCAATTAATTCAATTTCAGGCGTGCCTTTGTAAACAGCAGCCAGCATAGAGTTTTCCATATTATCTCCAGACTATTTATCCTCCCCCCATAGATCCCAAGCTTTTCCCAATTCTGGGTGTACTTGGGCCGCTTCTTTCAAAGCAATCCCTTCCTCATAAGCATCAATCGCCTGCCGGAAAGCCTTGATTCCTGCTGCAAGGCCCATTGGGTGATCCTGCACCGAGCCTCCAGCCACCAGCATTACATCGTTTCCAACGTCCCTCAAAACATTGCAAGCGTTAATGGGGTTAATCGACCCACCTGTTTGTGTAATCATTGGTTTTATATGCGCCATGGGAGAGCGGGAAATTTTGAATAATCTCAAGAACTTTTCTCGGAGGTGGGTAAGTCTCCCGTAAGGCGCTGGAATAGCATTAATATCCGCACCAGCTATCCTAAGAAGCTTCCCAACCAGAATATGCTCACTGATCCCGTAATCCGGCGACCAGCTTGTCGTGCCTAAAATAGCCGGATGTCCAAATATGGGCACCTGGAAATTAGGATCTTCTGCAAGCATCTGGACTGCGCCAAAACCCGCGGTGAGTGGCGTGATCATGAGACCGTTCGCGCCTGCATCAATCGCCCGCTTAGCATTCTCCAACATCTTGTCCGGACGATCAGTTATATTTGGGAGGTAAAGAGTGTGTTCTCCTGTTTCTTCATAAGCCCGATTTTCAGCCGCAATACATAACTTCACTCGATCCTCCAGCTTTATTTCCCCCGAATAGGCCATAAGCTCATCGTCTTTGATTACATCTGAACCGCCAAGGGCATGTTGGTAAAAGATATCACCCGCTGTCTTGGCATCTACACCAACGCACGGTTTTAGTACGCTGCAAATCAATCCCCTTCGAACCCCTCCCAGAAGACCTCTGATGCCCGCTAACCCAAACTTTGGTCCTTGGAATGCTTCCAAAAATCGAATCGGAATGTCAAGATCAATCAGTTTGATCATCCCGCTCATTGAGGCATCACTAAGAATTGTCGTGAGCAACATTGGGATCTGGAAACCTGTATTTTCCACCGGGAAAGCTATCCGAAAAACATACTGCTTCCAGTCAAGGTTCCTCTGGCTAGATCTACTTTCATGATCTGGTATTGGCATAAAGCCAATCAATCTACCACCGCGCTCCTCTACCAAGTGATGCATACCTTCTATGTTAAAAATACCACGTCCAATCGTTTGCTCTATAGCAAGGGAGACCGCCCTGCTGAGCATATCTTCCTCTGCTGGTCCTTGGGCTAGATACGAAGCCACCACATAGACCGCCGGGTCAATGCTTTCGCTTGTTACAATTATGTTATCCTGAATAATCGACATAATTCTCCCTGCTTTTTGTTTTAGGCTCCATCTTTGATTATTGGACTAAGGATAATTTCGGGCCGCGCGAATTTCCCTGCATCCACCCACTTAATCAAGTCATAACTTTTTCCGTGCTAACCATTTCCAGTCGTATGTTCATGATTCCTGATACGGTTTCACTGATACTCGTGACACTGTTTTATGCATTACTAGTGTACTTTGTTACTAACCTATATTAAGGGGAGTACAAAAAGAATATCTTCCGATGTCTGATCCGGAATGAAAAAACAAAGCACGGGCTCGCTACAAACGAATGACCGGAATTTATGTTGAAGACCCACAACAAAAAGAATGAAAAAGCAAATAGTTTGTTTTGGGGACAACGCCCAGGGTCTAACTGCCATTAGAACAATATATTTCGTTGGTTATTCCTCTATTCATATTTTAGGTTGATTGGCGCCCCCCCTCCCACTGGCGTTATACCCAGGTGGGAACCTGCCAAAATGCAATAGGCGTTGGTGTCTATTCGCTCAGTGGCATCGAAAGCATCCAGAAGGGAGGTGCCTAATACAAACAAGCCGTGCCGCGGGGCCATTACAGGTGCAGCGCGGTTCTTTACCCAATTGCTCTGGTGGCGAACACTGTCTGCAATATTGCTGGCGAGGTTATCTGTGCCAGAAGCAGCATCCACACACTGGGGAATGATTCCATATTTCCGTGTGGCATAAAGAACTGGCGGCATCGGTTTATCAGCCGCACAGAAAACCAGCACATTACGAGCATGCGAATGCACGACCGCGTTCCCTTCAGGGTAAAATTCACCAAGCAATGCTAAATGTACCTTTGCCTCACGGGAAACCTCGCCTTTCCCGCCAAGTCTATTTCCTTCTAAATCCAGCGTAAGAATTTGATCAGTGTTTAGGTCCCAATGATAATGTCCCCCAGCGTACGTGGGTGTCATAAGAACTTTGTCTTCGATCCGAATACTGATATTTCCCCCAGCCGAATCGGTCAGATGACGATCAAACATCAACTTTCCAAGATGAACCAATAGTTTCTTCGCTTCCTGAGCTTTATCAGCCATAGCAAATCAATCTCCTCTTTTATGTCTTAATTTCCCAGATACTAACTTGAGCAAGCATTCTTTCCACCAAATCTTTAGTAATAAATCCAGCGCCGCGTACCTGAGTATTCGCTGTACCGCAAGCCACTCCCCAACGCACCATCTCTTTCAAATCACCACCTTCCAGAAGCGTTTTCGAAACCCCTGCTAATAAAGAATCTCCCGCGCCTACAACATTTACGATACTATTTACTTGTATTTTGGCTTCATAAGTTTCCATGCCGTTGGTAGCAATCATCCCTTCTGAGCCACGGCTTAGAGCGATGATTGAAATACCTTGTGCTTGCAGATAAAGGATCGCCGCTACCTGCTCTTCCAAAGTATTTAAAGGTTGTTTGAAGTACTCAGATAGCTCAATTTGGTTAATCTTTACCATATCTGGCTTGCTGTCAATCCCACCATCCAGTGACTTCCCGGAGCTATCTATAATGGATGGTTTACCATGTCTCTTAGCAAGAAGAATGATCTCGGAAAATGTGCTCTCCAGAAGTTCGGTTTGCCCAGAGCCGCATAGCAATACCAAGGAAACCTCCTCCAAATGAGCATCGATTTTCTGCAAGAGCTGATCAATCTCCTTCTGGCTTACGGCCTGACCAGGCTCATAAAGCGCAAACGAATCACCAGTTTCGTCCTCAAGTAGCAAAGTGGAAGTGCGGGTAGGTTCGTTGCACAACACAAAGTCCGTCCGGATGCCTTCTTTTTCTAGTTCCTGTATTATAAAATCACCACTGTGACCGCCTTGAAAACCAGAAGCAATAACTGGGACGTCCAAGCGGGTCAGGGCACGGGCAACGTTAATGCCTTTTCCTCCCCCATACAGCTTTGTGACCCGAATCCGGGAAATTTCATTAGGAATCACGCGCTGTGTTTGCACAACTCTATCGATCGCAGGATGCAATGTAATTGTGAGAATAGTCATTCATCCTGCTTATATATTAACTGTCACCTTTGTACCCCAACATTTTGTTTAAATAAAAGTAATATCTAAGATAAGGCAACGTGGAATCCCTTCAGCTGCTTCTTCTAAATATTTGAAATCCATAATTCTTTGCGCCAATCAGGGTAACTATAGAATCAAGAATTACCAACAACGGAAATTGAGAAATTCGCCATGATGCTCTTCATTGCATACCGTTTTTTCTATCTTCCCACAAATTCAGGTATTGGAACTGATATTCCTCGATCGGACTTAACTATAAATTGTACGTCGTTGAACCTGTGCGGACATAAGAGACTGATTCTCAAGGCAGACTTCTGGCCTCATTAACTGGTTTTCCAATAGTATCTAATAACCGAAATCGCGCCGCAGGCCTCCTCCGCACATTTTTTAGGCTGGCTTCACTGAACTCCCTCCGATCAAATTGTAGCACCGCTACTACATCGCGAACTAAAGCAAAGCCATCCCCCCAATAGTCGATGGGATCAATTCACCCAGATCGTTTGGGGTTTTCGCACCAGAATCACGCGCCACCATGGCTTGTACCGGGCTAAACACCCCTGTGACGCGATGGGGGTGTTCTAGGCATTCCCCAATAAACCGAAAACCGGTCTGGGTGGGAGGCACGTTCAACATCAGTCCCTAGCCAGGGTATTTCGGGGCGCGTTCTCTCACTTGATGCATGTCTTACAAATCAGGAAAAACCAATTGGTAGACTAAAAGTCCAAGGTTCGGGCGGACTAAAGACGCCTATACCTGTAGCGGTTTGCCCCCGGCTATTACCAGTAGAACCGGATTTGTTGTCACACTACGCACCCGATCCATAGATTTTGCATCATAACTTCACTCAAAATAGCCGTGTCGATAAAGATACCCATAGCCTCAGTCGACGAGTTCATTCAGAACGGTCTGCAAGTACGCTTCGATGTCAGCTGCGGTAGGAAGAGATAGCGCCTGCGCAGCGATTTGCTGAGTCTTATGATCAGGCAGTTTGCCAATCAGATTTTTTGCGGTCGGGATGGCACGTGGGGACATACTGAATTCATCCAAACCCATCCCAAGTAAAATTGGGATTGCCTTCGTCATCCCAGCCATTTCTCCACACATGCCCACCCACTTTCCATGATTATGAGCCACATCGATGGTTTGCTTGATCAGACGCAACACGGAGGGATGCAACGGTTGAAACAAGCCAGCGACCTTAGGATTGCCTCGATCCACCGCCAGCGTGTACTGAGTCAAGTCATTGGTGCCGATACTGAAGAAGTCCGATGCCTGGGCGAGTAGATCGACCAGCATTGCAGCAGCCGGAGTCTCAACCATGATCCCAACGGGAACGTCAGACGCGAATGGGATGGACTCACGCGCCAGGTCTTCTTTAACAATTTCAACTATTTCACGGGCGCGGCGCAATTCGTTCAGATCGCTGATCATCGGGAACATAATGGACCCAGAAAATCCATGTGCTGCGCGCAATATCGCCCTCAGTTGAGTCTTGAACAGATCTTGCTCTTCAAGTGAAATCCGGATTGCGCGCCAACCCAGAAAAGGGTTCATTTCCTGCGGGAAAGGCAAATACGTCGGAGGTTTGTCCCCACCGATATCGAGAGTTCTTACAATCACCCGGCGTTCACCCATGACTTCAAATATGGCACGGTAAGCCACATATTGTCTTTCTTCGCTAGGAGGCTTGGTGTCTTCGAGGTACAGAAACTCTGTGCGCAGCAAGCCAACACCTTCCGCACCATTTTCAACCGCGATGCGAGCCGTTTCTACATCACCGATGTTTGCTGCTACCTCCACCCGGCGACCGTTGGAGGTATAGGCATCCTTCTCAGCAGCCTCCTGGAGGATCTGTCGTTGCCGTAAGCGTTGCTGCCTAGTTCTTATATAGCGGTCAACGTTATTTTCTTGAGGGCTAACGATCAATTCACCTGAATCACCATCGAGGATAACCAAAGTTCCATTGGGTATATTTTCAAGAAATCCATCCCCCATGCCAACAATGGCTGGCAGCCCTAAGGTCCGCGCCAGAATGACGCTGTGGGAAGTGAGCCCACCCCGCTCAGTGACAAAACCAAGCGTCAGTTGAGGGTCAAGCCTCGCCGTATCTGACGGGGTCAGGTCCTCGGCCATAATAATGACCGGCTCAGTGACTGCGTCCAACGCCGTATCCGGAAGGCCAAGCAATATCCGCAGTAGACGACGCCCAACATCTTTTACATCCAGCGCGCGCGCAGCAAAAAGCTCATCGCCCATACCCGACAGCATGCCAGCCAGCTCCTTTACTGCCTTATCCAGAGCACCTTCAGCTGTCTGCCCAGATTCTACAAACTCGCGGAACCTACTTTCCAGCGCAGGATCCTGCAACATCACCTGATGCGCCTCGAAAATAGCCGCTTCTTCCTCACCAGCCCGTTCAAATACGATCTCACGCAATTCCTGCAATTCACTGATCGCATGGTCACGAGCGACATTAAAGCGCGCCATTTCTTCATCCGCTGTCCCCGGGGAAAATTCAGGAATTGCTAAATCCACCGGGATATACCGGAACGAAGGACCGATCGAGATCCCATCGCTGGCAGGAATGCCTTTCAAAGCTATTTCTGGCATAGTGCACCTATATTTATGGAACTCATTGCACCTCACCAAAATTGTTTACAACAAGATCACTCTGCGCAGCTAATGCCATACCAGCATCACCCCGTCCGCTTCGCCGTGAATTTCATATTCCTGCACCACACCCAAGGTCAATACCATGACAATAGTCTCGGTAGCAACATATTCACCACCTCCTGATAAATTAGTGATACAAGCCTTGCAAGGAAACTTGTGAGCAGTTTGAACGATCAACGACGAAGGACGGGCATGCAGCCCCACCCGTAGATCACTATGCCTCTCAATTCACACATCTTGGTTCCATATAAAACATCACCGTAGAACACCAAGTCTAGCTTGGAAAACAACCCATAAGGAAAATCAAGTAACCCCAAGTATCTGGTGGGAAATTCGAAGAAATTAGGTTCCTGGAGTATTTTCAAGCAAGAAGCTAACGCCTATAGATTATCATGCACCTACTGGGCAGAATATAGTTTTCGAGCCTGAATGGCAACTCCCTCGCCTGTGAAGTTGAACGCTTCAATCACGTCTTGGGTGGAACCGGGAATCCCAAAGCAATCAACGCCGAACACCGACCCACTACTCCCAACATATTTCCACCACCCCAATGTATTGCCTGCCTCAACGGCAAGTCGGCATTTTACAGATTTAGGCAGTACCAAGACTTGATATTCTTGGGACTGCTGATCAAATATTTCCAGGCTGGGACAGCTAATTACACGGGTTGAAATACCTTCCGCCGATAAAATATTCTGCGCCTCTATGAGCAAATGCACCTCAGAACCCGTCCCCATCAATAGCATGTCAGGGTGTTCCTTGTCAGATTCAGACAAGATATAGGCTCCTTTGGAGACGTTTTGATAAGTAATACTATGTTCTTCAGTCAATACTGGGAGCGGGTGTCGAAAAAGGGAAAGAACTGTCGGTCCAGTATGATTTTCGAGCGCCATGCGCCACGCTGCCACGGTCTCGTTAGCATCACAAGGGCGTAAGACTGTCAAGTTTGGAGTGGCTCTAAACATGAGAAGATGTTCTACTGGTTGATGAGTAGGGCCATCTGTTCCAACCAACACACTATCATGGCTGAAAACATAAACTACTGGCAACTTCATAAGGGCGGCCATCCGAATACTGGGGCGCATATAATCAGAAAACACCAAATACGTTCCTCCATAAGGAATCACCCCCCCATAAAGCGCCAACCCATTCAATATCCCACCCATAGCATGTTCACGCACCCCAAAATGTACATTTCTTCCAGCATAATTATCAGCTGAATAATCGGCAAATTTATTCATGTTGGTTTCTATGGAAGGACCAACATCCGCTGCTCCTCCAAAAAACATAGGGATTTTATCGGCGACATAATTAACCATTTTTCCGCTTGTAGTCCGAGCTGCTATCTTGCCGTCTTTTGGTGAAAAGGCAGGTAAATTGGTGTGCCAGCCCTCAGGCAACTTCCCGCCAAAAGCGGCTTGCAGTTCGCCAGATAAGTCAGGAAAATTTTGGGCATAATCATCATAGGTCAATTGCCATACCGCTTCTAACTGTTGGCCCTTTTCGATGGCTTTCCGCGTGTGCTCTAAAACCTCTTCGGGGACAAGAAATGCAGGCTCCAGCGGCCAGCCAAGATTTTGTTTTGTCAGGCGTACTTCTTCTTCTCCCAATGGCGCCCCATGGGCTCCGGAGGTATTCTGCTTATTCGGGCTGCCATAAGCAACATGTGTCCTGCAAATTATTATCGAAGGCCTCGGATCAGCTTTGGATGCATCAATAGCTGCGGAAACAGCTTGAATATCATAGCCATCCACTTTTTCGACATGCCAATTATAGGCTTCGAAGCGCTTTGCACTGTTTTCAGTAAAAGCAATGCTGGTATTTCCTTCAATTGTGACCCGGTTATCATCGTAAAAAGTAATCAACTTCCCTAACCTTAGATGTCCGGCAATTGAAGCGGCTTCTGCGCATACCCCTTCCATTAAATCACCGTCCCCAACAAATGCGTAGGTGAAATGATTAATAATCTTATAATCAGGGCGGTTGAAATACGCCCCCAGGTGAGTTTCAGCAATTGCTATCCCCACAGCATTGGCGAATCCTTGTCCGAGTGGACCTGTGGTTACTTCAACACCAGGGGTGAGGAAATTTTCGGGGTGACCAGGTGTTAAACTGCCATAACGCCGATAACATTTTATCTCCTCCAGAGTTAGACGCTCATATCCCGTTAGATAAAGCATACTGTAAAGCAGCAATGAAGCGTGCCCTGCAGAAAGCACAAACCGATCACGGTTCAACCATTTAGGATTACTGGGGTTGTGTAGTAAATGTTTGCTCCATAATGTATAAACGACATCTGCCGCCCCCATCGCTGTCCCCGGATGTCCAGTGCCAGCTGCCTGTACCGCATCTATCGCCAATGTTCGCATCGTATCGATGACAAGTTTATCAATTGTATCCAAGGTGATAAATACCAATATTTGCAACTATTCAAACAGTTAAATTGAAATGAGCTAAATAAGGAACACCAAAGAGAGCCAGGCGCAGAACACCCAGAAATCGCCGTCTACTCTACCAAGTGGTCCACCGTACCACGCCCCAGGCAGAAAAGATGTGCGCCTCCTATGGACCCAAACCAACCAAACACATTCTGTTTCACTTTCATCGTGCAAAAATCACCCTTCACCTGATAGTTTTCAAGTGGAAACATGACATGCCACATGAAACCCATCAACTCTTGGAACCCAGAATTCACACAACAAGTTGCCTACCAGGCTTTGCTTGATCCGACCCGCCTGTTCAACGAATCTTCTGACCGTTAAGGGGTAGCATTGGCCAGTAAACCATGTCCCACCAAACGATCGTAGCGGCTATCGAAAGCGAACAACTGTTCGAGGCCAGGATAGCCAAAAGTTCCTGTCGAGCCATCGCCATTGCTTTTTTGGTCCAAACCAGCAAATCGGCCAACCCGGTAACACAAACTTGCAGATATCTCTCTTCAAAGACCTTCAACCTACAGAAGTTGTCAGTATTGCAGAGCCCATACAGACTAAGCTGAGCTAGGAATTACTACGACGATGCACTGAGCGACCCTCCAAACCGGGAAAAATCAAGATCGCATCCAGGGCGGGTCTCCACCATCGGGACTGTGAAGTAGCACTACGGTTGCACAATAACTTTAAAATCTTTCTCGGTCAAGTTTTCAACTGCCTCAAGTAAGTAATCTAACCCTACGGTGCCAGTTATTAGAGCCTCAACATTAACTTTCTTAGAAGAGATCCACATCATAGCATTCTCAATCTCGTCAAGATTAGAAGAATAACTACTGAACATGCGCAACCCTCGGCGGAAAAACTTAGAGTAATCTATCTCAAGTCTATGCTCTTGGATAGGTGGTGCAAATATACATATATTCCCGCCCTCTCGAACACAATCTGCCGCCAGATCAAGTATTTCCTGGTTGAGAAAAGATAAAATTACAGTATCAGCCCCTTTTCCGTTTGTAAACTTAAGAATTGATTCGACTGTATTATTGTCCGATTGAATAGTGTGCTGAGCCCCGAATTTACTAGCATGTTCGAGGCGATACTTGCTAATATCCACGACAAATACTTCGGCATGTAATTCTTTTAGCAGCATTACAAATAGCTGTCCCATTGTTCCAGCGCCAATCACTACCACCCGGTCAAATGCCCGGATTTCACTTAACCTGACCGCGCGCATACAACACCCCAGGGGATCGATGAATGTTGCAGCAGCGCTCGAAACTCCTGCCGAAATTCTAATGACACTGTGCGCTAAATGATCGTGTGTGAGGGCTACATACTCAGCATATCCCCCTGGTTCTACCGTGATGGTTTTAAACTGCCTACACATAGCCTGCGCACCATGCCTACAATACTCGCAGTGCATGCAAGGTATATGCACATGACCAACAGAAACGCGATCGCCAATTTGAAAATCCGTTACATTAGGATCAATACTGACAATTTCGCCGGATATTTCATGCCCCAATACACGTACTTCCCCAGAAGTTGTGTACCGAATCCGGTTAATGTCACTACCACATAAACCAGTACTTAGAACCTTAATCAAAGCCCCCCCAGGAGGATGCTTTGGAACAGATATTGATCGAACTTCCATTGTCATCGGCCCCAACAAAAAGGTCGCCTTCATCTTTTTAGGAATTTGAAATCGACTTCCCATTCTTGATTAGTTATGCAATAGCCAGGGCGAAGACACTAGTCTCACCCCGGCTTACCTGGCGGCGCGGAACTTCCGGATGGGCGGGATGATAGATATACACAGGGACGATTGTGATACCCGGAGATGCGGATATACCGTTCAAGATGTTAATAGGTTATTCCATTTACGATGTTGTAGCTGGTAGTGCTATTCAATACCAGCTATGGTTTCACCAAAATTACTTACCACAAGTTGCTGCAGGGCCGCTAGGGCCTGGTCGGCCTCAGGCCCCTCAGCTTGAACACAAATGGTATGGCCCTGATTAACACCCAAGGTCAATATCCCCAAAATACTGCTGGCATCCACCGGGCCGCGACGGGTAGTCTCATTGCAGACATTGATTCTGGTTTTGCTGCGCTCTACAAACTGCCGCGCTATCTTCACAAATATTGAGGCTGGGCGCGCGTGCAACCCGTGGGGATGCTGGATCAAAACGGATACTTCATTCCTCATAGGTTGGTCAGACATAGCCAGTTTATCCTCCGCCCGCTCCCCTGCGCACAGCTTCCACCATTTCGTACTGAATCTGTGGCGGGATCACATCAGGCTCGCCAGCTTTAAGAGCCAGCACCAGCCAATACACCTTGGCAGCCTGCTCGGCAGCTACACAACGATCAAAAGCCACTTCAATATTCGGCCCGACGCAGAATAAACCGTGATTCTTCCAGATTACGCCATAATTATTGCCCATGGCATCAAACATGGCTTTACCGAATTTCTCAGAACTGCTGCGCAACGATGGGCCAAAAGCCAGTCCTTTACCCTCGAAGAGATATACAAAATTCCCAAGCACGTTGGGCACCTCTTTGTCCATAGCATAGAGCGCATTGAGATAAGGCGATTCAACGTGCGCGCAGCCAGCTACTTCCGGATATGTGCGATATGCCAAGCAGTGGGTATCTACTTCGCTAGATGGCTTGTGCAAACCATCCACTACCTTGCCGTAGAGATCCACCTTCACAATATCTTCAACCTCAATATCCTCATACGGAATGGCGGAGGGCTTAATCAGCACGTAGTCCGTGCCAGGCAGGCGCAAGCTAAAATTGCCCTGGCTATTCATGACAAACCCTAGCGAAACCGCCCGTCGACCTATCTTGACCAACTTACGCCGGAAATTTAGTTCTTCTGCAAACATGATTTCTCCCTTCTCATTCACTCTCGAGTCCCGATTCTGTCCCGTGTCAGGAGTTTCGGATCTTAGGTTGAGATGCGATTTTTTTCATAAGCGATGAGGGGGATGCCGATGATGCAATTGGCTTTGCCAGCATCCCCCCTGCTATGAACTCAACGCGCGGTCCTAAAAGGCAGTATGATCAGCTTATTGACCAACTGGAGCTGCGCCGCCGATGTGCCGGACCTACGCTTCGACAGTTTTACCCAGGGCAATGGCCGACTTGCGATCTTCCTCCTTCAGCAAGCGTGAGGAGTAGAAGAAGATAATCGCCAGTAGAGGAGCCAAGATAATGCCCGGGAAGAGCTCGCCCTTGGTGAACATATTGGCTACCGTAGTGGCTGTCAAACGCCAAGAAGGCGACTCCATCGAGATCCAGGTGATATACTGTACGTTTTCTGGGATGGTGACCGTCTGTACGGATCGCGCCAAATCTGTGATAGGTGCAGCAAAGTAGTTAGCCGCTAGGATCCACAACGGCTGGCTGATCCACGTCAGAATGGTCGTGCGCACGACGTCATTTCGGGTAATGATGGCGGCAGGGATCGTCGAGCACAAAGCCATAATGCCACCGAAAGGCAAAGCGATATTGCCCAGCGGGGCCAGGGCTACAGACCACAGTAGCAGGATGGGTACGTTCAAAATCGCTGCTACCCAGATGCTAGACAAACCCGCTGTAAAGGGCCAGTCCAGACCGATGTAGAACTGGCGACCCGGGAAACGGGCTGCCATAAAGTCCTTGGCGCCATCGGCGATAGGCATCAGGGCCGTGATAAACAGTCTAGCTACCATGGGAAACAGGGTCAGCGCAGTGCCAGCCTGGATGCCCAGGGTCAGGGTGGCCTTCATGTCATAGCGGGCAAAGAGCGCGATCAAGATACCGACGCCGAAACCGATCACATGGTTCTCGCCCAACACACCGATCTTCTCGCGGATGGTCTCGGGGTCAAAACGACGCTGATTGAAGAAGGGAATCTGGTCCAACAATCTGTTTAAAGGCACGAAGAAAATCCACTCGAAAAATAGGCTGTGGGGAAGTGCTACGCCAGGAATATGGGTATTCTCCTCCAGCAGGTTGACAGACCAGTCAGCCTGCTTCAGCTCCCACACGACCTGGATGGCGCAGAACACGAAGGCCAAGGGTACGCTGCCGCTGATACCAGCAATCAGCACACCAGTGAGAACCTTGTTCCAGACGTTCCACATATCCACGCTCAAAGTCTTGGTCCAATTCATCGCCAGCATGACCAAGTTGATAGCGATCTGCACTGGGAACATCAAAAAGGCATAGGGCCAAGCCCAGGCAATGGCTGCCGTAGGCGTCCAGCCCAGGTCGATAGCAGTCAGGTTAATGCCAGTGTTCTTGACGAAAGACTCAGAAGCAGGCGCAATCGCACCGAACATGAAGCCGAGGATGACGCCCATACCAGTGAATGCGATACCCAACAAAAGACCTGCGGAGAAGGCCTTCCGAATACCCACTCCAAACCCAAGACCGATCAAAACCATGATAACCGGCAGGACGATGGGGGCTCCAAGATCCAAGATATACTGAATTACACTTTGTAAAATATCCATGTTGTCGTCTCCTTTAAAGATCAAATTTTCTACCATCAATATTTTTGTACCATACTAGATCCGAAAAAAGGTACCTTATTCGTTTCTTATTGTTTCTATATTCTTCCTCCTTGATCCCAAGGTTTTCGAAATTCAGGATGTGCTTGGGCCACATCTTTCAAGGCATGCCCTTTCTCATGAGCATCTGCGGATTAGTCAACTCAGCCCCTTCGTACTTTACACGCCAACTTAGTTTTTTGTCAAGGGCTGGTTACCAATAAATAAGCCTGGCTTCAAATTAATTGTCCTAACACCAAGTTGCGCTGACCCCCGCCCAACCATAGTATTGGAGTCAGAGACTACCTATATTCAATCACCCCGGCTCATTCGCCTGAGTGCCAATCCAGCCCACTAACCCAATCTTACTTGCCGCTTACATTCAGTACTTTCTTGATCTCCTCCATTGGCCCTTCCATGCCAAAACCGATCATAAAGGGCACGCCAGACACCACCGGGCAGCCATACTTCGTGTCACCATAGGGTGAGATATTCACGAAGAGATCAGCATGTTCTGAATGACCTTTGGCATCTTTGAAATCTACCACATCTACTTGAATGTTCTTCAACCCATGCTTGGGTAGCAATTCCATAAGCCGATTTGCCACCAGAGTAGATGATGCCACCCCAGAACCACATGCTACGATAATTCTTTTGCGAACTTGTGATGCCATTTGTACCTCCATCCTTTCTATTGATCTTTTAATCCTCACGATTGTGCGGCGTTATTTCTATTACCTTCGCCTGCTTGTTCCACCAAGAAAGCGCTACCGTTGTCAAGCCTGCTATCAGAGCCAACCATAGTTCGCGATAAATTGAGCTGGCGGCAAAAAGAACTATGGCAATAAGGACCAAGTATGGGTAAGACCAGTGCTTGACCCGGATGGCAGCTTGGGTCTCGATCCTCTGCCGCGTGAGCTTCCACTCGAAAGCAATCTTCTTCGCCGCTGCACTAGCATCCGTATCTGTCACAGGTGCGTTCGTTTGCTTTTTTGACTTCATAACGTCTGCAGCCGTAGCTTACTCCTCCGCATCGCGGGCAGTTAATTCCATTGCCAGCAAATCCACGATCGCTTGCTGATCTACCGTATTAAGGAGCGTCTCAAGTTTGTGTGGGGCCGCAAAAAAGTCAACCACATCGCGCAACAAATTTACCTGAGCTTGCGGGTCTGTAATGCACAACAACAGCACTACCTTCACGTTCAACCAGCTAACCAGCGTCGCCATCTCGATCCAGGGAACGGTATCTCTTAAAATACCCACTGCAATAGCCGGCCGGATACAATGTTGAATATCACAGTGCGGAATTGCCACGGCTACCGGCATAGTTGGTAGACCGGTGGGGAAGACCTTCTCGCGTTCCTTGACGGCATCAGCATAAGTTTCGCGCACAAATCCTTTAGCCAAAAGATGGGCAGCCAGCTTGTCGATAGCCTCCCATCGATCTGTTACCTGCATATCCGAAAAAATCAGATCCTTAGATACCAAGCTCTGGGTCGAAAATCTATTGTGGACTTTAGTTGCCTGCGCTTTCGTGATGGTGTTCTCCACTGATGGATGCTTCTTGCTTCAAAGATACGGTTGTATTTCTACGTGCCACTAATCTAGTTTTCAAGCTGCTCAATGTTGTAGGTCGTGAAGTGACGCTGTTCTAAGATTGACGGATGGGAGATTAAAGCTACCTAACGCCTCCACAGGTTACAGCCTGACACACCTCTTGTCAAGTGCCGATTTTCGCTTATCCCCCTCCAACCATAGTCTAGGAGCCAGAGGCTACACTTACTCATTTCAGGAAAGGATTAGCCGGCCTAATATGCAGAAACTGCACAATTCCACAGAACAGCCTCGGCAATCCACAACTCTCACCGCACCCTGCCAGCGCCTGCACCACACCCACCCACGCTCCGCCGCATGTGCCACTTACGCAGCGTAGATTTACAACCCCGCATTCCGGTATGACCGCCGGCGTTGATACACTGCGGCAACCCGCACGCCCGCATGCACTGAAAAACCGCCACTATGACCCCACCCCTGCATTTCCGCCACCGTCTCGCTACTCAGTATCCCGTGCCGCTCAAACAGCCCCAGCACCCGATGCCGCACTAACGCCTGCACCCGCTCCGGCACTCTCGGTGCCGCCAAAAGCCAATTGCGTTCGCAACGTATAGCATGACCTGCAGGGGAATTGTGCTGGAATCCTCGCTGTTTTCGTGGGATTGTGATGTCTACGGGTCGATTCGGGGCATGCAGATACTATCGCTCCAGATTTTGCCCAGACCCCCACCCCTTACCTCCGCGATAGGTACGAGGTTAGCCAGCATACCACTCTCAGAAAATTTTTGGCGTAAAATTTTCGAGTTCACTTTGGGCATGTTGCCTTGGCGTCTATTCACGAGTGTCATCCGCGCTCGACGACGAATATTGCCCACTTTGGAACTCCAAAGTGATTTCGACCAGATTTCTGCAAAATGCAACGTGACGAGTCGGTGTTTTTGACTTCTGAATCCGACGAATGGCCGTATAGCGTGGCAACAGTTGGTGACTCGGCGAGGTGCGCAGTATACTCCTCGGTCGGGCGCGAGGATTGCCGCAACCTTTTCGTCCAGTCTTGGTCTGCGTTGTGCGGAAGAATTGCAAGTTGCCCATCCCGTAATCAGCAACGATTGAAAATGCAGAATGACTGACGCTCGCAACGAGCTTCCACAAGCTGATTCGGCCACACCGGAAAATCCAGTGCGGATGTCGAAAGACGTCATGCTGTTTGACTGGCAGAACGAGGCCGTCCGAAAATGGATGGTTGGCGACGATGCAGGACCGCACCGTGGAACTTTGGAGATATTTACAGGTGGCGGAAAGTCGTTAATCGCGATGGCAGCATTTGCCAAGGTCTCCGAGATGTCGCCAACAACTCGACTTGTAGTTGTTGTTCCCAGTGAAGCACTGGCGCGACAGTGGGTGGGAATTCTGGAGCGGCAAACGACGTTAAAAAAAACAGACATCGGGTTGTTGGGAGCTGGCAAAAAGGATACCTTTTCCGGGAAACGAGCAGTGGTTGCCGTGCTCAATTCAGCAGCTCGCAAGCTGCCTGAAATCGCTGCCAATGTTTCACCGCTCATGCTCGTCATCGACGAGTGCCATCGTGCGGGTGCTCCATCGTATTCCAAAGTGCTCGGGACAAGAGCAGAGTATCGCCTTGGTCTATCGGCGACCCCATCGAGAGACGAGGTCGATGACGATGGGCTTCCGCTGGATTATGATCAGCAGCTTGTCGGTCAGAAGATAGGGGCCGTTGTCTTCAAGTTTGGGCTTCGTGAGGCACGAGAAATTGGGTGGCTGCCGAACTACACCGTGCATCATCATGGCGTGAATCTGCATGATGCAGAAAAACTGGAATACGAACGGATCAGCCGTAAGGTCACCGACACAGCGGACCGCCTATCGCTTACGGGAACTCAAACGTCACAGGCGTGGTCGTCGGCAAAAAAGGACGGCCAAATTGGATTGGCGGCCCAGGCCTACATTTCCGCATTGACCAGCAGGAAAGACTTCCTGTATCGAGTGACAGAACGTGGTCGCGTGGCAGTCCGGCTGGTCGAAGAGTTAATGCAGCGTACACCGCTTCCGAAAGTGCTCCTCTTTCATGAACGGGTTGCGGAAGTCGAATCGCTGTTTGCTGAACTCCAAACCACAATCCCTACCGTCAAAATCGGGCTGGAGCACTCGGTACTTCCGGTCAAAGCCCGGAAGTTGGTTCTTGATGACTTTCGTTCCGGTAAACTCAACATTCTTGTCAGTGTTAAGAGTCTGGTTGAAGGTATCGACGTTCCAGATGCGGATGTGGGAATCTCTGTTGCGTCTTCATCCAGTGTGCGGCAGAGAATTCAGACTCTGGGCCGTGTCCTGCGTCGTCGATTTGATGGCGAAGAAAAACAGGCCGAAATGCACGTGCTCTACGTGCATGACACGGTAGACGAATCCATCTATGGTAAAGAAGACTGGTCTGATCTGACCGGGCCGGATTCCAATCGATACTGGTTGTGGCCAACGGATCCAGAAGCACCACCGATACCCCAAGAGGAACCTCCTCAAAAACCAAAACCGACAGAAGAGGCGGAGTGGAAACGTTTCGGTGAGTGCGTACCCGCAGATCCCGCAATCTGGTTGGGAGAGATCCCTGGTAGTGAGTTCTCGGTTGATACACGTGGCAATGTGACAACAAGCAGCGGGGCTGCTGTTGAGAATCCGCAGGGCGTCACTGAAATGGTAAGGCGCGTTCGAGGACGTCCCGGCGGACGCTTTCGTATCACGCCGAACTTCAATCTGGTCATCGTGTTCGGGGAGGCCGGAAAGGGAATGGCACCCTACCTGGCCGGCAAACTCACTGAGCGATTCCAGATTCAAAAAGAAGTCATGGACAATCAGGCCGACTTCGACGCAGAGTCGCTGTCTCCTGGCGATAAGTATTCAGGCCCACTCGATAAATCAAATGGGACATTCAAATTCCGTCAGAAGAAGGGCGGCGTGATTGAGCAAAGAGTGAAGGATGTCTTTCAGTTTGCGAATACCGATGTGGTGGAGAATCGGCTGTCTGAAAATGGTGAAAAGTGTCTGAAGGCCTGGAAATCTGTCAGCGAGCAGGGATTTGCTTTTTTTGTCAACGAAATTGACCATGCTTGGTATCGGCAAGATGGAGAAGCAAGATTCCTGGCTGTTGTCCCCGGCGGATTTCTCTGGCCAGACAGCGAGCCTCCAAATACACGACCCGGTGGATGAAACTTTCCAGTTAAGAAACCGTCAGGAGAAAACGAATGCCGCGTAGCTGGGCTTTGGCAATGAGCCCCAAATATCGGGAAGAGTTTTCGAGGGTACAGCGAAAGTACCAGAATCAGATTTCCCGGAAGACTCAGGATCTGATGCATGATCCGACGCCGGGAGGCAGTCGTACGGTACTCACACAGTACGACGGACTTTGCCGTCTGCGAACTGGCGAATATCGGATCATTTACGCCTACGATGATCAACTTGTGCAGCTACTGAGTCTCCGAAAGAGGAACGAACGAACATACAACGATCTTGACCAGCTGGAGTTGCAGCAGCTCGAACCGTTTCGGAGTGCCACCAACAGGAAACCAGCCAGTCCGCAGCTTCCACCATGGGAGAAGATTGTCCGCAACTGGGTAGCACCCAGGGAAGAAGCGCCGAAGCCTTTGCCTTTTCCCATAGATACCGCTCTGCTGGATGAACTGGATATTCCGGCCGAATATCGAACGATTCTGCTCCGGATGCGCACGGAAGATGATTTGCTCGGTTGTGACACTGTGCCAGCGCATATCTGCGAAAAGATCATCGAAGCGATGTTCCCGCTACGACTTGAGCTTATTGTCGGAGATCCACTTCCGGTTGTCGTTCTGGACGATCTTGTGGACGAAGCCGCAGCGACAGTCAACGGGCCAATCGATACTGCAGAGAAGTCAGACGTCCCTGCAGCCACGGATGGAATACCAAAACCGCTGTTCCTAATCCCCATAAAACGTATGGGGTCGATGACGGCATATTCCGGAAACACGGCAAAGGCAAACGGGAAGGAGGCCCGCTACACGGTTAAACTGGATAGCTCGATTCAGTTAACGTATGCCGCCAGTAATTCAGAGAGAGCTTTGTTGACCACCGACGGGCACGATGAATTGGTTCAACTCGTCAATGATGCAAAGCGATCAGGCGGAGCAACAAAGGGAGGCGGTGGTTTCTTCATTAACGAGTTCCGCCACGTGCTTGTGCCAACACAGAATGGTCTGTTGTACGCGGGCAAATACACGCGAGATCTGGAATTCGTCTTCAATACAACAGTCGTGTCGCCAGTCGCTCCATCAGGAATTAGCCGAGGCGATGTTTGGCCCGGCCCGCATGTGGGCATCAAGTACACTCTGGCAGCCGGTGCGAGCAATATTCGATATGAACGAGATACCCGCCAGGGAACCAGGGAGCGAGTTTCGTTGTCTCAGTATCATGATTCCCAGGCACTTCAGGCACTGCTGCAGATGTTTCGAGCTGTGAAACCCAGCGGCGGAGCTATTTACGTGAATGAAGCCCGCGAGTGCTTTGCTCCGGTTGCGGGAGAACAGGGTTACGAAAGGCTGTATATCGGCCACTTGGGAAACAAACCATGGTTTCCGGAACCGGAGTAGAGCGACGAAGATTAGGGAACACTTCGGCAGACACTACCCAGCCCGATCTCGATCGTTTTGCATTCACATTTGGATTAGAACGATGTCCACGCGTCGCAAACGCCAGAAATTCACTCTCGTCGAGATCGATGGTTTCGACGCCCGTCGCGGCTATAAGCGATGTTCGATTCCCGGGGCGGGCTACACGCCGCCGGTCAATCTCATGAGTCCGTTCCGCCCGATACCGGTAGCCGCCGATTTCTGGCGGAACAAGACCGGGGGTCTCGTTGTTCGCTTCTCCAGCAACCAACCCTATGTTTTTCATTTTGAGGCATTGCTCGCCAGCGGCAAGCCAGTTCCCGAAGAGGACCTTGACGAATTCACGGAAACGGATGGGAAATTCAAGCTCCCTAACACTTCCACATAATACAGCCTACCCCCCACGCCCCTTCTTGTCAAAGGCCACTTTCCGCTAACCTCCACCCAACCATTGGCTTGGAGTCAGAGACTACATTTACCCAAATTTTTGACAGAATTGATGTAGAAACTGTACAACTTCTATAAGCCGGCATTTGCAGTCCACAACTCTCACCGCACCCTGCCAGCGCCTGAAACACACC
>JAQBSZ010000018.1 GCA_027623555.1 Pseudomonadota bacterium
CTCTATGTAAACCCCCGACCGGCGGGGCCTGTCGCGCTCCGCCGATGCGTTGACGCGCTTGCCTAGGACGACTGCCATTGCCTGCGCACGCCGCCGCCTAGCGGCAAAGCGCGACAAACTCCCGCAGAGCGGCCATAGTCTTGTTCAGAGGCTCCCTAGGTTTTATGCTTCCCGTGTTCAGTTTTTTCCCAATACTCATTCACAGTCTGTTTCATTTCCCGGTGCATGAATAAGAGGCCAACCAGATTGGGCACTGTCATCAAAACGATGGTAATGAGCGAGAGATTCCAGATGATGGTTGTATCAGCCAGCGCCGCATAGAAAAATCCTAGCACGTAGAAGACTCTATAGGGTAAAACCGATTTGGGGCCGAATAGATAGGTCATTGCCCTATCACCATAGTAAGACCAGGCAATTGCAGTCGAGAACGCGAATAACATCAGTCCTACTGACACAATGTACTTGCCTGATTCGCCAAAGAATCCTCTTGTATATGCCTCTGTCGTCAGCGGTACCGAGTGCAAGAGTGATTCTCCAGTCACCACGATAGTGATGTCTTCCAACTGCCCATCTACTACAGAAACGTTGCCACTAAGCGCACCACTGTCTCGACTGAAGCGCACGTTTTCAGCGAATGACCTGGCATGAATCAGGGTAAAGTCGTCAACGTTTTGTACCGCTCCACCTACCAGCTCTAAAGTACCCGAGTAGCTGCTTGCTGACGACTCATCACTATTGAGATAGGCAAACAATTCCTCAATATCGGCTGTATTGGATTCATTGTAGACGCCTGCTACAAATCGCATATCGGCGCGCTGAAATTCATTGTCAAACTTCTCCATCCACACGCCAGAAGACAGGATCACCAGACCCGTAATGGTGCAGATTACAATCGTATCGATGAAGGGTTCCAATATTGACACCATGCCCTCATCGGCAGGTTCATCCGTGCGAGCCGAGGCATGTGCTATGGGAGCAGATCCTTGCCCTGCTTCGTTTGAATAAAGGCCCCGGTTCACGCCACGATCGAACGCGTAGGCAAAGGTGGCGCCGAGAAACCCTCCGGTCGCCGCAGATCCAGTAAATGCATCGCTGAATATTGCTACCAAAGACGGCAGCACATTTGCGATATTTGGAATGATCACAGCAAATGCGCCAATTAAATAGATAAACGCCATTGTAGGAACGATTGCCGCAGCGACTTTTGCAATTCGTGTAATACCGCCAATGATCACCAGTGCGAGCAATACTGATAACACACTGGCAGTGATAAGCGGATCCAGTGAAAAGGTACTCTCGAGGCCGGCGGCTATGCTATTAATCTGCGGTAAATTTCCGGTGCCAAATGAACTTAGCACTGTTGCAATTGCGAAAATGATTGCCAGCCATTTCGCATTCAGCCCTTTCTCCATAAAGTACATGGGGCCACCTGCCATGGTACCGTCGGGTGTTAGATTTCGATACTTGTGGGAAAGTGTGACTTCGACGAACTTGCTGGTCATACCGAAAAAGGCTGTCATCCACATCCAGAACAGTGCTGCAGGCCCTCCGAGGTGCAGTGCCAACGCTACTCCACCGATATTCCCCGTTCCCACGGTGCCAGAAAGCGCAGTGGCGAGTGCCTGAAAATGAGTGGTATCGCCCTTTGCGCCGTCTTTATCAAATTTGCCGCTAGTTACGCCTATTGCATGCTTGAAATAGCGGATTTGGGGGAATCCCAGATAGAGCGTGAAGAAGATGCCAACTGACAGCAGAAATGTCGGGAACCAGGTGGCACTGCCAAGATAACCATCGATGAAGATTAGAAAATCATTTACTGAGTCCAAATCACTTCACCTGCTTTATTTTGTCAAGCAACAAATTTGCTGGTCTGATAATCAGAGAAAACCGTTAGTCGTTGCTGATTGTAATAGTGGGTGTGGTTGCTCCAACGGATTCCAACTCTCCAATTCGCCGTTCCACGTTCTCAGCCAATTGTAAGTATGCCAACGCCGCCGCATGGGTTGGATTCGATGCTACCACAGGATTGCCCCGATCTGTCTGTTCACGAATGATCAAATCCAGCGGCAAGCGTCCGATTACTTCGGATCCATAGTCTTGAGAGAGACTATCACCACCGCCAGTTCCGAAAATAGCCTCTGTATGACCGCAATTTGCACACACATGAGTACTCATGTTTTCAACCACACCAAGCAATGGCACGTCTACCTTTCTGAACATCTCAATGCCCTTGCGAGCATCCAGCAGGGCTACATCTTGAGGTGTGGTGACGACTACTGCGCCGCTAACCTTGACTGACTGGGCAAGGCTCAACTGAATATCACCGGTACCTGGCGGCATATCTACGATCAGGTAGTCCAACTCCGACCAGGCAGTATCACCCAGAATCTGATTGAAGGCCGAGATGATCATCGGAGCCCTCCACACCATGGGCACATTCTCATCCACCAGGAATCCCATTGAATTGCATTCGATTCCGTGGGCCATAATGGGGACTAGAAATTTTTGATCTCTAATCTCGGGCCTGGTGCCAGCCTTTACTCCCATCATCAAAGGCAGAGAAGGACCATAGATATCTGCATCCAGAAGCCCAACCTTGTTGCCCCGAGCGAAAAGAGCCAGCGCCAGGTTTACAGCTGTAGTCGACTTCCCAACGCCCCCTTTTCCAGACGCTACGCAGATGATGTGTTTTACTTGTTCCAGTTTATTCAAGTTGGATTCAGCCCCATCGATATTGTTAACACAAACCCAGGCTCCACTTCGCCTGAGTTACCAGAATTATCTTTTATTCAAAATGAAAAGAAAATAGGCATGACACAGAGTCTGTTCGCTCGCTAAAATAAAACCCTCAAAAGGGATTTCAACATGATCTTAAGTTACTCATTCCGAAGATTAACATGAACAAAATCGGCTGGTTTCTTTGGGTTCTCTCGAGCACACTCGGTGCGGCAGATTTGCAAGAAGAAACAGAGATCAAATTTGCCATTTATTCTTCGGCCTGGGGCGAGAATACAGATGACGGCCTGCGTCTGGTCGCCTTCAATCAGACTGAGAATGATATCCGTTTAGACTCCATCATTTTTTTGAAGAGTGCTGAAGAGGCTGATTCGGTTCCAATTGTACTAAATCTCTCAGTCCCGTCCTTGGGATATGCAGACATTGATCTACCCTATATCGATCTGTTACAGGGAGATGAGTGTATTGACCGAACATTGGCTGAGAACTGGAAATTGGTCGAAGTGTCGAACTATACGCTCAATCCGTCCGTGAGAAACCTGATTATTGAGAATACTGATTCTTTTCGCATCTATCAATGCGTAGAAAACGTTGAAACGCGCTGGACAGAACTTACCAGTAATAATCAGACACGTTATGAAGAGTGGGTACTTTACCATTTTGAAACCCGGCGAGGTAACTAACAAAAACCATGCACAAAAAAAAAGGGTCATTCGACCCCTTTTTTGCATAGTTTGAAACTTACAGCAAGATTCCACCGTGCTGCACGAAAAAAGGCGCAAATACCAGGCTGAGAATCGCTGAAAGCTTGATCAGGATGTTCAATGAAGGACCGGAAGTATCTTTTAGAGGATCACCAACAGTGTCTCCTACTACGGCTGCTTTGTGTACATCCGACCCTTTGCCACCATGATTACCCGCCTCGATATACTTCTTGGCATTATCCCAGGCACCACCACTATTCGATGAGGCGATTGCAAGTACACCACCAGTTACGAGAGAACCTACCAGAATACCAGCTACCGCTTCGACCCCGAACAAGTAGCCACTGAGCAGAGGCGTCCCCATGATAAGGATGCCAGGAGCAATCATCTCTCTGAGTGCTGCCTTGGTAGAAATTGCCACACATTGGGCATAATCAGGCTCTCCGGTTCCTTCCATGATGCCGGGTATTTCTTTGAACTGGCGTCGAACCTCTTCGATCATTTTGAATGCAGCATCTCCCACAGATCTCATGGTCATCGCTGTAAACAGGAAAGGGAGTACTGCACCGATAAACACACTGGTGTATACCAGAGGGTCCAGCAAGCTCATGGCAATGGGCTCACCAGTAAGTTTGGAAGCAGCTGTAATGAATGCAGCAAACAGTGCCAGCGAAGTAAGTATGGCCGCGCCTATTGCGAATCCCTTTCCAATGGCAGCTGTAGTATTACCTGCAGAATCCAGAATATCTGTACGACGACGCACTTCCTTGTCGAGACCAACCATCTCTGCTATACCACCAGCATTATCGGCAACAGGGCCATAAGCGTCGATCATCAATGCGATCACCAGGGTTCCCAACATTCCCAGAGATGCGATTGCCACACCGTACATTCCGGCCAGATCCCACGAAATGAAGATACTACCGGCAATACAAAGATAAGGTAGAACCGTACTCTTATAACCAAGAGACAGACCGAAGATGATATTCGTGGCAACTCCGGTTTCGCAGGATGCAGCTACTTCTTGTACAGGTTTGTATTTCTCTGAGGTGTAATAACCAGTTAACAGACCCACCGCCAAACCAGCAATCAATCCGGATAAGAAGCAGAAATAGACTCCATTATTTGTATATTGCTCATCGTTCAATTCAAAGAACTCTGGTACCAAGGCAGTAGTAAAGAAAAACATCACCACGGCCATCAAGGCACTGGAGATTATCAAGAGTTTCATCAACGCCGGCGCTACATCTTCTTCGGTATTCACATTAACTAACAGTTTGGTGATAAGACTGATAGGAATTCCCACGGCACTGATCAGTATCGGATAAAGCAGTGCATTCGGGTCAGCAGCAAACACTACGGCGCTAATCACCATGGCAGCACAAGTGCTTTCTGCACAGGAGCCAAACAAGTCTGCTCCCATTCCAGCAACATCGCCCACATTGTCTCCAACGTTGTCAGCGATTACGGCTGGGTTCCTCGGATCGTCTTCTGGGATGCCCTTCTCAACTTTGCCCACCAAGTCTGCACCCACATCGGCAGCCTTGGTGAAGATACCCCCACCGACACGAGCAAACAGAGCAATGGTGGAACCGCCCAACCCAAAACCGGCTATGACTTCCATTAGAATATGATTATTTTCCTCGCCAAGGTCGGCTAATAAGAACCGCATGACGACATAGATAATGACCAGACCCAGTGTTGCCAGACCCACCAATGCAAATCCCATAACAGCGCCGGAATTGATGGCCACGTCGAATGCATCCGATATGTCTTTCTTGGCGGAGACGGTAGTTCTGGCATTGCCCTGGGTAGCCACTTTCATACCGATATAGCCGGAGGCAATCGAAATAGCACCGCCAAACAGAAACGCCAACGCAGTATAGATTCCTTCGCGGATGTCCGGGGTATGAGAATCGTCGATCAAGACCGCAATGATGGCAGCAAACGTTATCATGAAGATTATCAGGAATTTATATTCCTGCTTCAGGAATGCCATCGCTCCTTCCGCGATCGCCCCATGAATAAACCTTAACCGAGTAGCATCTTTCTCCTCGAGTCCCATGTCCAAGGGAATGGCCATGACTTTCTTCATATAGAAGAACGCAATTCCCAAGCCCAACAGCGACAAAACTGTAGTAACTGTAATTGTTATCCCCGACATCTAACTATGTCTCCCCAAGTGGTTAGTTAATTTCAAAGGCGCGCACTTTACCATAACAAGCGGTACAAACAAAGCTCACCAGGGCGGCTGAGAGCCTCGTATTCCTGAGGGGTTTGGGACATTAGCAATGATTAATTAGAGCAATATTGCAAATTGTAGAATGGAGGCTATTTCTTCTTCAATTTACTGCGTTGTTTGCGGGTGGAATTATCAGATTCAGGACCAGATTCGCCTCTGGCCTGGCGAAAAGCTTTGCGCAATGTATCCACCCTGGCTTCTCGTTGTTTCTCCCGGTGGTCCTGCCTTTTACTCTCGAAATCAATAATTTTGCTGGGCATGGGAATTTGGCGATTTAACCTATGAAGTTTGAAGTATATTAGTTATTGGGACTGAATCTGTCTTACCAGGTTGTTCTTTCTTGTTTCCAGTTCTGCAATAATGTCTTTCGCAAGCGGTTCGACAGTATTTCCGCCAACATCAGTATTTTCATACTTCGCTTGCTCAGCAGTTAATACTTCCAGTAATTCTTCGGCCACCATAATTGCTTCCTGAAGCACCGCAGTGGCTATCTCATCATTGCTGACCCGAGATTGTATCGAGGCTATTTGCTGCTCCAATTGGGAAATTCTTTCCAGTTTTTGTTGCCGCTCAGCCTCAGCTGCAGCAATGGCCGCAATACGAGCTTGCTCTCTACGTTCTGCCTCTTCGCGCTGCCGCCCCTCTTCGTCTGCCCGCGCTTGTGCTTCGGCAACCTGTCGATCTCTCTCTGCCTGCAATCGTGCCCGTTCTACCGCCTGGGCTTCCCGCTGACGCTGCAATTCCGCTGCTCGAGTGCGCTGCTCTTCCTGAGCTATTCGCGCTGCCTGTTGTTCCGCTGCCACTCTTTCAGCTTCGACGGCAGCCAATTCAGCCTCTCTGGCAGCCTGAGATGTACAGGCTCCAAGCATGAATAGGAGCAATAAACCTGCCGTAATTCGAGCTATTACAGTCAGGTTAAAGGGTGTCTTTTCATTCTCTTTGCGGAAACTCATGACCATCTCCTTGATGGGATATTTCGCACTTGCCTGCACTTTTTATGGACTGGATATTAGCGCCAAGTTCTTGATTAATAAATTTTTTTCCATAAGATTTTCGGAAAATTGTCGATTTAGTCATACTTTATAGCGATAAAGTATGAATTTGTCAGTAAAATCCATGTTTCTCTCTCGCTATTTGCCTGTTATCGGCAACATCAAAGCAGAGTTAATTTATCCTCGGAAACACCTTAGAGAATCGTGAGTCCCACGGCCGTGCCCTTCTTTTCTAAAGTCTTGAGATTATTGTTGCGACCGTTCCTGGTATTGCTCTTGAGCACTCCGATTATCGTGCTTTTACTTGCAGTTCAAACAGGACCCTCTGTTGAGACTCTGCAATCATTGACCGCACCGGAAATTTCGCAGATTGAGCAACTATTACTGGAGAGTGCTCCACAGGCTCCGTCCAGTCCCAGCCAGCAGCAATTGCGACTCAATGCAGATGAGCTTAATCTCTTGCTTCGCTATAGTGTCGATGTCATGAAACTGTCACCGGCTTGGGCTGCCAATCTGGAGTTAGAAGATAATGCTGTAAGCACCCAAATGAGCATTCGCCTGGTCGATAGCTGGATTGAGCTATTTTTGAATATCCAGGCTGAATTTGTGGTGCAATCAGATGAGTTAAAACTGGATAATCTTGCAGTGGGCAAACTGCAGGTGCCAGATGCGTTGTTGCAACTGGTTATTGCAAATTTAAGGGAAAATCTTGGAAAAGAAAATGCAGCATTTCAAGATTTCAGAGAACTACTGGCAAATGTTGAGAGAGTAACAATTGATGCAAATGAGATGAATGTCGCATTGCAATGGGATCCAGTATTAATATCAAGAATTAGTGATCAAACGCAACGACTCTTTATCTCTGACGGAGACCAGCAAAGGATAGTCCGGCATTATCAGTTAATAACTGAAGTAGCAGCGACGATTCCCACAGATATTCGTGCGGTCTCTCTGAATACGTTTCTGATTCCACTTTTTGCAGACGCTTATGAGAGGTCGCAAAATGGCAGTGACCCAATTGCAGAGAATCGAACTCTGCTGCAGACGCTGGCGATCTACGTAAATAATCAAAATATTGCGCAATTAGTGGGAGAGACCTTAGCCGCAGATATTCCTCCTGCAAGGTTCGTCGAAGTTCGATTGCAACGCAGGCAAGACCTGGCCCAACATTTAATTTCAATTGCGGCAATAACTGCATCAGCAGGTGCAGACTTCGCGCAGCTGTTATCCACCACCAAGGAGGCTTATGACGCCCGTTATCGAAGTGGCTTCAGCTTTTCAGACCTAACTGCTAATAGTGCGGGCGTTGCGCTAGCAAGCTTTTCAACGCGAGACTATGATACCGCTATCGAAATGCAGAAAAGGTTTATTTCTCTGCAGACAGAATCTGACTATATGCCCGAAGTTGGCAGTAATCGTGATGGTATTTCTGAAGTGGAATTTACAGCACTATACAATGACCGAAATAGTCAGGAATATTTGCAGCGCCTCGCTCAGATTCAATTACTGATCGATGCTCGCCCCCTGTTTCAAGGATTAGAGTAGATCTTTGCAGAGAGCATCCATGACAGACCTCAAATCGTCGCAGCATGAGCAACTTAAGACTCTGTTATCGCAACTGCGGCATGAGCTTACAGAACAACTTGAAATTAGCAGACATTCCGCTGATGTGGTTACGCTTGATCAGACAGCAGTGGGTAGAGTTTCCAGGATGGATGCAATGCAACAACAGAGCATGGCCCAAACTACCAGAGCAAAAGCAAGGGAGTCTCTGAACAAGTATATAGCCGCTCTGGCTTACAGCCAATTTCGCTCTCAAGGCGCACGCAGGACGGTCGACCTTTCAAGCCAGTGGAACGCTGAGAGCGGGATTGGCTGTAAGCCCCTTCAGGCGGGGCCTGTCGCAGAGTGGCTATATACTTGTTCGGAGACTCCTTAGCTTGAAACTCAAAAAAGTAGAAGCTGCATTGCAGGGCATCTCCAATAACAAATACGGTAGCTGCAAGCAGTGCGATGAGACTATTGCATACGAGAGACTTCTAGCACAGCCGGAGACCAAGTTATGTTTTAGCTGTCAGGAAAAGACAGACCATCAGCAATGATTAGTACTGCTAACTACCCGTGATAACCCTGTGAATTCTACAGTCTGGTAAAAATGGCTAATCTTTCAATCTTAACTACACTGGTGTATAAATCTGCCTGCATTAATCCAGGCTGACCAATAAGAGAATTCTTCAATGTCTAAGAAGGGATTCATTACAACCAACTTGCATTCCGATCGCAAGGATAATCCGGAGCATGGCGTCTTGCACAAGCCTATTCATCCTTCGGTTGCCTATAGTTACGAAGATGCCAGACATCTGGCGGAAGTCTTCCAAGGCAAAAGAGCTGGATACAATTACGGCCGCCAACTAAATCCTACTGTAACTGCCCTGCAGAATAAGATTAGCGCCATGGAAAATGGCATCGCCAGCGTCGCTTTTGCAACAGGAATGGCTGCTATCGCCTCTTCATTTCTGTCACTACTGAAGGCTGGTGACCACATCGTTTCCAGCACCTTCCTTTTCGGAAATACGAATAGTTTGTTTAACACTCTAGAACGTTTGGGGATTGAAGTAACCTTTGTCGATGCAACAGAAGCTCGCTTTGTTGAGAACGCTGTGCAGAAAAATACCCGGCTGGTGTTCGTCGAAACTATTGCGAATCCTGTTACGCAGGTAGCTGACCTCAAGGGCATCGGTCAACTTTGTCAGATAAACAATCTTATTTACTGCGTGGACAACACAATGACATCTCCCCATCTGTTCTCTCCGAAAGAGGTGGGCGCCAGTCTTATCGTTAACTCTCTGACCAAAAATATAGGCGGGCATGGCAATGCCCTGGGAGGCATGATCACGGACACGGGGCTATATGACTGGTCCAGTTTCGATAATATATTCGACACTTACCGCAAGGAGAAACCAGAGCTCTGGGGAATAACACAAATCAAGAAAAAAGGTCTGCGCGACATGGGCGCTTCCATGTCCCCTGAAGCAGCGCATCATCTGTCAGTGGGTTCCGAAACGTTGCCATTACGACTGGACCGCGCGTGCGCCAATGCCATGATTCTTGCTGAATTTTGTGAGAACCATCCTGGGATAGCGCATGTCTATTATCCTGGATTGGCAAGCCACCCACAGCATAAACGCGCCCAACAACTCTTTAAAAATTTCGGCGCCATATTTAGTGTAGATCTCGTGGACGAGATCGATTGCTTTGAGTTTCTAAACAGAATGGAGACTGTGGTTTCTTCGAGCAATCTTGGCGATAACCGAACCCTGGCGATACCGGTTGCTCATACAATTTACTATGAGATGGGCGCTGAAAGGCGCGCTTCAATGGGAATTGCCGATTCAATGGTACGATTCTCGGTAGGAATAGAAGACATTGAAGATTTGCTGGAAGATTTTAGCAAAGCACTTGTCTGATGATTGGAATACTTGACGTTGACGAACTTGAGGAAGGCACTTCCAGGGGATTGGAAGTAAATAATCTCTATTTGTTTGCTGTGAAAAAAGACGACAAAATTCACCTTTACTGGAACAGATGCCCTCACCTCGGCACGCCGCTTGAATGGGAAGAAGATCGGTTTCTCGATGCCGATGGCGCCCTCATTCAATGTTCTACCCATGGTGCTCTCTTCCAGATCAGCGACGGCCACTGCCTGTTCGGCCCATGCAAGGGAAAGAGCCTGAAATCTGTGCCATTCGTTATTGAGAATGGGATTGTAATGGTGGAGGACAGTCTGTTAACCCCGCCGGGTCAGCGCTGATTGTCTACTGTAGAAATATCAGCGCCCAACTGGAACTGCTTACGGAGTTTTGTCTTCCAGAAATTAGAGCGTTACTTGAAGCTCCTTGCACAATCGTATGCCTGAAGCATCGATAGAAAATTCTGCACCATAGGCAATGACCTCTACGCCGTTATTAATCGCCTGACGAAGAAGCCGACCGTACTCAGGATCAATGCAGTCAGCCGGCCCCACCCGCTCGATACCCTCATGTTGAATGCAGAACACTAACACAGCACGTTCTCCTGATTCGCTCACTTCCATAAGCTCCCTCAAGTGCTTCTGTCCTCTCGTTGTAGTCGCATCGGGAAAGAGTCCCAGACCTCCTTCTACACCTAGGCTTACGTTCTTAACTTCCACAAAACTTCGGGTGCCCTGGTGAGCTTCGAGCAAAATATCGATCCTGCTGTTCTGAATACCATAAGGCACTTCTGTGCGAATTGCTGAATACTCTTGCAGTTGCTTGATCACTCCAGTCTCAATCGCCTCCAACACCAATTTATTGGCTAATCCTGTGTTTATCCCCACCTTGTATCTGGAGTCTACTTCGACGAATTGCCATGTATTAGGATACTTTCTCTTGGCATTCTGCGAAGTTGTATACCAAACTTTACTCCCAGGGTCTTGACAGTTTTTCATAGAGCCAGTGTTAGGGCAATGGATCGTTACTATTTCTCCATCTGGCAATCGTATATCTGCAAGGAAACGCTTATAACGCTTGATCAGGGTGGCCTGCTTCAGCTGATCTTCAAAATGCATAATTCATCAAGGCTGAAAATTGTGGCTATCTGATCTGCTCAAGTTAGTGCAGACTTTAGCCGTTCGATACCTAATTGCAGATTTTCCAAACCGGTGGTGAAGGCGATGCGTACAAATTCATTGCTTTTGTATTCACCAAAGTCGGATCCCGGTGTAATCGCCACACCATAATTTTCCAAGAGATCGGAACAGAATTTTTCGGAGTCCTGTGAAAATCTGGAGATATTTGCATAGATGTAAAATGCCCCTTGAATATTGTCCGACAGTTCCAATCCTAGCTCATTCAATGCAGCAGTCAGATAGTCACGACGTTTACGGAATGCCTCACGCCGCTGCTCGAAAATTATACGGGCCTCATCTGTGAAGGCTGCCAGAGCCGCGTACTGCGCTATGGATGGAGCCGAAATATAGAGGTTTTGGGCAAGAACATTGGCTTTTTCTACATAGGGCTCAGGCACTACTATCCAACCCAAACGCCAGCCAGTCATGCCAAAGTATTTCGAAAAGCTATTCACAACGAAACAAGACTGATCCACTTCCAGTACGCTGGGCATATCGTCCACATAGTGGAGCCCGTGATAGATCTCATCAACCAGCACATGTAGATTTTTTCCCCTGGCCCAATTACAAACTTGCTCAAGACGACTCCTTTCCATAATAGTACCGGTTGGATTGCTTGGAGAAGCTAGCCACAATCCTGTCGTATTTGATTGTATATAACTCTCGAGTTGTTGCAAATTCGGTTGAAAGTTCTGTGCAATGCCAACAGGCACTAACTGCGGTTCGGCAGACATCAGATGAATGAAATTTCTTACACAGGGATAGGCCGGATCACTGATTAAAATACCATCGCCAACGGAAACTAGCAGGTTTGCCAGCAACATCAATCCACCGCTAGCTCCTGGAGTAATTAGTATTTGGTCTTTGTCTACGTTAACGCCATACCAATCGCGATACTGGAGTGCCAGACTCTCTCTAAGTTCAGGGATACCAGGCGCCGCTGTATATTGAGTGAGACCCCGATCCAATGCATTCTTCGCCGCATTCACAACAGGCTGAGCGGTTGAGAAATCAGGCTCCCCAACTTCCATATGAACTATCTTGCGCCCCTGACGTTCCAGCTCTGCCGCTCTGTGCATGACTGTCATTACTCGAAATGGATTAACCTTCTCGAGATTTTGTGAAAAATGCAATGCCGACTTTGAATTCGAATTCATCGATATTTAATCATCAGGATAAACCGGCATTATAGAGGATGGAATTTCTGAAAAGGTAGATCTAATACTTCCGGGAACGCGCGCTGCAGTCATTGCATTTTCCGAAGGATTTATATGGCATCCCTGTTAAGAATCTGGTAGCTTACCCAGCTTTCTGAAAATCGAGTGTTGCCAGAGGAATACTAAAAGCCCTGGGTTCGGGTAAAAATATTCTTACGAAGCAGTCACTTAACCGAGTTTAACCAGATGAAAGCCGGGCCTGGCGATGCTTGCTTGTACTCAAGCAGACCCCTGAAAGACCCCAGCTCAGGATCGACAGAGGCATCAGAGATCATGTCCAATACAGCAACCGCTGAATCTCCACCAGTTCTCAAGAACTTCGTCCCTTACAAGCCAAAAAAGGGCGAAGAGTACATGAATGACAAACAACGAGATCATTTTAAGAAGATCTTGCTGAATTGGCGTGAACAATTGATGCAGGAAGTAGATCGGACTGTACACCATATGCAGGATGATGCCGCGAACTACCCAGATCCAGCAGATCGAGCAACCCAGGAAGAAGAATTCAGTCTTGAACTGCGAACACGCGATCGTGAGAGAAAACTAATCAGAAAAATCGATAGCACAATCGAAGCAATCGCCCAAGACGATTACGGCTTTTGTGAATCCTGCGGTATTGAGATAGGAATTCGTCGTCTAGAAGCAAGACCGACAGCCAATAAGTGTATCGATTGTAAAACACTCGATGAGATTAAAGAAAAACAACTGGGCAGCTAACCATCTAGCTGCTCCAACGAGTTCCCTATCGATAGCGCGGCGTGTCAATTGCTGCACTAATATTCGATTCTCACTCATCAGCCAATGGCTGCCTCTTTGCCGGTCTAAGACCCGACAAGCTCAATGTTGTCGACTCGAAATTCCGTTCATGTGGTAGGAAAATACATAGGCAGGTTTGCGCCTTCTCCAACCGGTCCCCTCCATTTCGGCTCATTGCTAGCCGCTGTAGCAAGCTATGTTGATGCGAAGGCAAACCTGGGCCTGTGGCTGGTTAGAATGGAAGACCTCGATCCACCACGCGAACCGGCCGGTGCGGCCAACAGGATTCTGGAGCAATTACTGCAATTAGACCTGACTTGGGATGGCGAAGTACTCTATCAAAGCATGCGACTAACTGCTTATGAGCAGGCGCTTGAATTACTGACATCTCAGGGTTTGTGCTATCACTGTAACTGCACTCGCCAACAAGTTAAAGCGATGGGATCAGCCTACGATGGCACATGCAGACGGCGCTCTGACCCACCACCCAGTGACTTTGCAACCAGACTACGAATCGAGCCTGTCAAAATTGGATTCCATGATCAGATTCAGGGACTCTATCAACAGGACATCGAGAATGAAGTTGGTGATTTTGTAATTCAACGAAAAGACAGGTTATTCGCGTATCAGTTGGCGGTGGTGGTGGATGATGCCTATCAGAGTATCACCGACATCATTAGGGGATATGACTTGCTCGAATCGACTCCTAGACAGATTTATCTGCAGAGAGTACTTCACTACCCACAACCTAGGTATGGTCATTTTCCAATTATTGTCAATGAACAGGGTGAGAAATTAAGCAAGCAGCGTTTTGCAGCACCGATCGATGTGAGTAATGCTTCTCCGCTACTTCATCTTGCACTGCAATTCCTTGGCCAGTCACCGCCTTCGAGTAACCGATCTTTGAAGCCCGGAGTTCAATTGCAGTGGGCGATAGAGAACTGGGATATACAGGCCGTACCCAAGTTAGCTAATATCCCGCAGGTTTCGCTGAAATAAGGCCTGATCCGTGTATATTCCTCGCTCCATTCTGATCTTGCTGGTAATTATTTACCTGGTCTTCTTGCTGAGCGTGGATTGGATAAACCAGCCGGATGGGGCCTGGTACAGGCCCTTCCTCCTTGGGTTCTTGATAGTCATGGTGGCTAGCTGGGCGCATCGGGAGCAAGATTCTGATGAATTATGAGCTAACCACGCTGTTCGGACTCGGTAGTGGCTACCTGGTGCTGCTATTCGGTATTGCCTTCATCACTGACCGTGGCTGGATTCCGCAAAAGTTGGTACGCCATCCAATTGTCTATGTGCTTTCCCTTGGAGTGTTTGCAAGTGTCTGGGCGTATTACACATCCGTGGGGAATGCTTTACGAGATGGCTACGGATACCTGGCGCAATCTATCGGTATCTCACTGGCATTCCTGTTCTCCCCACTATTGCTTAAACCGATACTGGAACTAACGCGAACCTATCAGTTGAGTTCGCTTGCCGACCTCATGGCATTTCGCTATCGATCACCATGGGCGGGTACGATCACTACTCTGGTAATATTGGTTGGAGTGACTCCACTGATTGCCCTGCAGATCAGAGCGGTTGCGGAAACAGCTGATATCCTGTCGGCGCAATCCTCGCAAGGGCTCGTGGCAATCGGATTCTGTATTCTCATCACACTCTTCGCCATTTTATTCGGTACCTCCCGCCGTGCTGGTCGCACTCGTCATGACGGCTTGGTAATGGCAATCGCATTCGAGTCCCTGGTGAAATTAGTGGCTTTCCTGGCGGTGGGCGCCTTCGCAATTTTCGGTGCTTTTGGCAGCCTTGGCGAATTGGAAACTTGGCTTCAGGAGCAGCCACAATTATTGTCAAGCCTGAAGGAAACGGATTATCTCAGCTCATTCCACGTTATGGCGTTGCTGTTTTTTACAGCATCGGTAGCCATGCCGCATATGTTCTATGCCACATTCAATGAGAGCAATGGGCAACGATCACTCTCATACGCAAGTTGGGGCCTGCCATTGTATTTCCTGTTAATCAGCCTACCCGTACTTCCCATACTCTGGGCGGGTCTGCAGTCTGGCAGTAATCTTCAAGTTGAATATTTCCCAGTGGTGATTGGCGTTGCTTACGATATGCCTGTTTTCACACTGTTGGCTTATCTTGGCGGATTGTCGGCTGCTAGCGGATTGATCATTGTTATCACCCTGGCACTTTCTAATATGTGCCTGAACCATTTGATTCTTCCGATATACCAACCAACGGCTAAACACGATATTTATCGATGGCTTCTCTGGCACCGCAGGGCACTTATAACGGCGCTAATCTGGGCAGGCTTCTTGTTCTATTACCTCCCCGAAAATCGAACCAGCATCCAGATTATCGGAACTATCACTTTCTCCGCAGGTCTGCAATTTCTTCCAGGCATTATTGCTATTCTGTATTGGCCGCAGGGTAACAAAAAAGGATTTATGACTGGGCTCTGTGCTGGCGTGTTCATCTGGTTCATGTTCTTGATGCTACCAATATTTATGGACGTGGAATCGGGTCCGCTTTCACTGGTTTCCATAAACTGGCGGGAAATCGCTGTACTCTCATTGATTGCAAATTCCCTGATTTTTGTGATTGTCTCCATGTTCAGCAGGACCACTGATGAAGAGCGTAGTTCGGCGGAAATTTGTGCTCTCGATACAATTCGCAGACGCAAACGCAGCGGGTTAGTAGCCAAATCACCCGAAGAGTTCATCCGTAGTTTGAGCAAGCCACTCGGTGAGAAAACAGCCACCAGGGAAGTGCTGCAAGCCTTACAGGACCTAAAACTCGAAAAAAACGACAGGCGGCCTTATTCCATGGGCTTGCTGAGGGGTCAGCTCGAAGCAAATCTTTCCGGGCTATTGGGGCCTTCGATTGCCAGGGAGTTGATTGATGGTTATCTGCCTTACAGTATCGTATCGCAACACGGTAGCTCAGATTTGAATGTCATTGAGAAGCGCATCGAATCATACCGAAGCAATCTGTCAGGAATGGCAGCCGATCTCGACAATCTACGCCGCTATCATCGACAAATTCTTCTGGACCTGCCTCTGGGTGTCTGCTCTCTCAGTTTTGATAAAGAAATTGTAATGTGGAATCACGCACTCGAAGAGTTTACCGGAATCAAGTCTGCCGATGTTCTCGGTTCACAGCTAATTGACCTCAGCGAACCCTGGCTGTCATTGTTAGTCAACTTTCTCGAGGAAGATTCGAGCCACTCTTACAAACATTATTTCGAATGGGAAGATCAGAAAAAATCTGTAAACCTTCACAGGGCTGTGATTGATGATTCTGGAGAGCAAGGTTCTAGCCATGAAGGTGTCATCATTTTATTGGAAGACATTACAGAAACGGAAATTCTCGAAGCTGGATTGACACATAGTGAGCGCCTTGCATCTATAGGCAGACTCGCCGCTGGAGTCGCCCACGAAATTGGAAACCCGATCACGGGCATCGCTTGTCTTGCTCAAACCATTCGAGATGAGTATGAAAACGAAGAATTGAACAATCTCGCTGAACAAATAATCGAACAGACTAATCGTACCTCCAGGATCTTGCAGTCACTGGTCAACTTCGCTCACGCCGGGACCAGTCAGACCCATTATGAAAATGAAGTGGTGTCAGTCTTGGAATGCGTGGAAGAAGCAAAGGCACTCATTTCGCTAGATAAGAAGAGCAAAGATATTCAATACCAGGTAGATTGCGATCCTGAAGCTCGAATCATGGGAGACTTTCAACGGCTTCTGCAGGTCATGGTCAATCTCATCAACAATGCACGCGATGCCAGTCAACCCAATAGCAAGATTATCCTGCAGGCAATCGTTGAAGGCGATCGGGTACGAATAGCCATTACTGACGCGGGAATCGGAGTGCCTCCAGCTATTAGAGATCGAATATTTGACCCTTTTTTCACCACCAAAGAAGCCGGGGAAGGCACGGGACTGGGGCTATCACTCGTCTTCAGCATAGTAGAGGATTTAAATGGTGATATTGATATAATCAGCCCGATCGACAAATCCAAGGGAACAGGTACGCAGGTAATACTGAGGTTTCCTTGTTATCATGACGAGGCAGGCAAGATTAACAGCGTTCAAGAACAAGAAGCCGAACCTCACTAACACGCGCAGAAGCAATAGCGATAACCTGCTTAAGAAATCTTATGACAGCAACGAATCAGGTATTAGTAGTAGAAGACGAAGAAGTAATTCGCAATGCATTGAAGCGATTACTGGAACGATACGAGTATAAAGTTAGTGAAGCAGGCTCTGTCAAAGAGTCCCTGGAAAAATATGACATGGACCAATTTGACGTGATCATCAGCGATTTACGTTTACCTGGTGCACCTGGCACCGACTTAATTAAAGCGACCAATACTCCTGTTTTGATAATGACAAGTTATTCAAGCATTCGCTCAGCAATCGACTCTATGAAAATGGGAGCAGTCGATTATATTGCAAAACCGTTTGAGCATAATGAGATAATCGAGACTGTCAGCAAGATTATTCGAGAACATCCAAAGTCCAAGAAGCTTACAAAATTAGAAAACGATGATCATGAGCCTCCAGTGCATGGAATGATTGGAAGCTGCCCGCAGATGATGGAGCTATTCAGGCGCATTCGTAAAGTCGCACAAACGAATTCAACTGTTCTCATTAATGGCGAATCAGGAACTGGCAAAGAATTAGTGGCGCGGGCGATTCATAATCTAAGCAGTAGAAAAAATCATGAGATGATTTCAGTAAACTGCGCAGCGATCCCCGAAAATTTAATTGAATCTGAACTTTTCGGGCATGAGAAAGGCGCATTCACGGGCGCGACCGCAACACGTACCGGACTGGTGGAAGCGGCAAATAGCAGCACACTGTTCCTGGATGAGATTGGGGAACTGCCCCTGGAAGCACAGGCCCGCCTGCTGCGAGTCCTGCAGGAAAATGAGATTCGGAAGGTAGGCTCAGTTCAATCGAAGAAAGTAGATGTCAGGCTGGTAGTTGCAACTCACAGAGACTTGAAGCAGTTAGTCATTGATGGGCAATTTCGGGAAGATCTTTATTACCGAATCAATGTCATGACATTGCTGATCCCGCCGCTGCGAGAACGGGGAAACGATATTCTCGAACTAGCCGATGCGATTTTACTGAGAACCTGTGTGCGACTGAAAACGCCAATGCTCAGTTTCAGTAGCGGGGCAAGCCATGCAATTGCGAATTACCCTTGGCCTGGAAATGTTCGGGAATTAGAGAATGCGATTGAAAGAGCTGTGGTGCTCGCCGAAATGGATGAAATTGGCGAAGAATTACTGGCAATCGATAGCGAGGGTGCGCAGATTGAGGAAATGCCTCAATCAGAATTAGCAGAACCTGTTGAGGAATTGTCGCTGGAAGACTATTTCCAGCGCTTCGTACTCGAACATCAGGATTCCATGAATGAGACCCAATTGGCCAAGAAGCTGGGAATAAGCCGAAAATGTTTATGGGAAAGAAGACAGCGATTCGGGATCCCACGAAAGAAGAAGCAAGCTGTTTAACCTGCTTAGTTTGCCAGAAAGTTCCTGAATTTCCAGGCCTGGTGATACTGGCAGAAAACCACAGTTCATGCGGCTTTCAGTGATTTTGAGGATTCGGCATTATTTGTTACCGCTACCCTTCTACCCAAATATCAGTGATATTTAGTAACATAAATTGTATTTAAAGTATTCGACAACTAATTTCTAAATCGCTAATTGCTTGATAAGTAAAGATTTAATAATATTGGCACAGTAAATGCCTTATATATCAAGCTAATAACAATAAATAATAATAATAAGCCTTAATAAAAACAAAAATAGCATTACTGAGTTATACAACTAAGGTTAGTGCATTAAATAATAATAAGGCTGGGTTTGAGGCTCGTAGCAAGTTGTTACGGTTCCCCAAATTTACTGCCTCTTGCTTATGCGGCGCCGTAATTGGCTCCCAACTAATAAAAATTATAAGCAAATAACCAATAGCAATAATAACTATTAACTTCCGACGGGGGGTGGTCTTCACCCCCTTATCTCCCTCCCCAACCTTTTGATATTCTGCTATTTTGCCTGCGCCGGTGTATCATGCGAATTGAGCCTATGGTCACATGTGTCAGTGGCGACACCACTCCCGAGAACTAGCATTGCAATGTGTTTACTCCAATCCTTTTCCTTCTGCAGCGAGAAAACCCCATTTTTTGTTTAGCCCGATTTAAAGCTGATCCTCGATGAATTCAAAAGTACCTTTGCCGGGATTGGACAAAGCGCATATCGTCGAGCGTGATCAACATCCAATATCCCGCAAACAAATTGCCCCTAATGCGCTGAAAGTGCTGTATCGACTCGATGAAGCTGGATTCCATGGCTATCTGGTAGGCGGTGGAGTAAGAGACTTGCTTTTGGGTAACAAACCGAAAGACTTTGATATCGCGACTAACGCAACACCGGAAGAGCTTAAAGGCCTGTTTAGAAACTCACGCATTATAGGTCGACGATTTAAAATTGTGCATATCAGTTTCGGTAGGGAGATTATCGAAGTAGCAACGTTTCGAGCCCATCATGATGCACAGAATGAATTTGGCGACCAGGAACATAGAAGAAAGATTCGCGGTTTGGATTCTGCACATTCAAGTTCAGGAATGATTCTGAGAGATAATGTGTATGGCGGCATAGATGAGGACGCGCTTCGTCGAGACTTCACCGTAAACGCACTCTACTACACAATAGATCAATTCAAAGTACTCGACTTCAGCTCTGGTATGGAAGATCTACGAACGCGCCAAATTCGCATAATTGGGGACCCGGAAGAACGCTATAAGGAAGATCCGGTAAGGATGCTTAGAGCGATTCGATTTTCAGCCAAGTTAAACTTTACCATCGAACAGCTGACAAGACGCCCCTTCAAGGATCTAGCTCACTTGTTAGAATCCATATCACCGGCGCGCCTGTTTGATGAAACACTGAAGCTCATGACCGGTGGTCACGCCGTAGAAACTTTTGCTCAACTCTGTGAATTTCACCTTGGTCGATACCTTTTCGCTCCCACATTGGAAGCATTACAGCAGGCCGACTCCACCTGGTGCAATCTCGTCGACCTGGCTTTGGCCAACACAGATACGCGTCTGGCAGCTGGGAAATCCGTAACCCCCGCTTTTTTATTTGCCGCGCTTTTGTGGCCAGTTCTTAATCTGCGGTTGGCGCAATTAACTACTCCAGGTGCAACTCTCCATCAGGTATTTATTTTGGCAGCGAACCAAACAATATTGAAACAACTTGACTACACGGCCATCCCCAAGCGATTTACAGCCGCCAGTCGAGAAATCTGGGAATTGCAGTACCGACTACAGCGCCGCAATCGGCGTAGTATTGAGAGCGTTTTCGCTCATCCGCGTTTTCGTGCTGCCTATGACTTTCTATTGCTACGAGAAGACTCTGGGGAAAACCTCGATGGACTAGGTCAGTGGTGGACGGATTTTCAAATTGGTGATACAAAACATCAAATGGAAATGATTAATGCAGTATCAAAGCCCAGAAAGCGACGACGCCGACGTAGTAAATTGAATCCCCCGAGTGTTCCCGACTAATGCGGCAGCGCGTCCTCGAAAGGCAGCTGCCTCGATTTATCGCCATTGAAGGCCCTATTGGTGTTGGCAAGACAAGCCTTGCTAAGCGGCTTGCCGATACATTTAGCTATGATGTGTTACTGGAGAAAAGTGATGAGAATCCGTTTCTCGATCGTTTTTATCAAAACCCTCGGCAACATGCGCTCTCTACTCAGTTATTTTTCCTGTTTCAGCGTACTCAACAGATTCAGGAATTGCGCCAAGATGATATGTTTGAACCAGTTAGAGTCGCAGATTTTCTAATCGACAAAGATCAATTGTTCGCGCAACAGAATCTGGATCCTGATGAATACGAGTTGTACATGAAGGTATACCGCCACCTGACTATTGATGCGCCGATTCCCGACCTTGTCATCTACTTGCAAGCACCAACCTCTACCCTATTGGACCGCATTCAAAAACGCGGAATCGATGCAGAACAATATATTGAATTGGGATATCTAGAAAATCTGAATGACGCGTATACCGAATTTTTTCATTACTACAACAAAACTTCTGTCCTGATCGTCAATAGTGCCGAGATAGACCTGGTAGAAAATGAGGAAGACTACCGACAACTAGTAGACTATATTGTGTCCCTGCCAAGCGGCACGCAATACTTTAATCCGAGACCTTCGCTCCTCTAGATCCAGCCCGGTCTTTCACAATACCCTATGGATTGACGGATCGAAGCGTGATTCGATAGAATTCTTACCACCTTCATTTCCCATCGCCGGCATCGAACATGAGCAGACACAAATCAGCTAAACATGTGACACTAACCACGCTGCAAGACATGAAGCAGAAAGGTGAAAAAATTGCTTGCCTAACTGCTTATGATGCTTGTTTTGCCAGGATACTCAGCGAGGCGGGTGTAGAGGTTTTGCTGGTAGGGGATTCACTGGGCATGGTGCTGCAAGGTCACGATAGCACGCTGCCAGTTACCATGACGGACATGATTTACCACACCCAATGTGTAAAACGGGGTAACAAGGGGTCACTCCTGATGGCAGACCTGCCATTTATGAGTTATGCCTCGGAATCTCAGACTTTGGAGAACGCCGCTGCGCTGATGAGGGCTGGAGCACATATCGTCAAGCTTGAAGGTGGAGCCTGGATCGCGAGCACAACAAAGCTCCTCGCCGAGCGTGGCATACCCGTCTGCGCTCACATGGGATTGACACCGCAATCTGTTAACCGTATTGGTGGATTTCACGTACAGGGTAGAGATACTGCGCAGGCACAACTGATTGTCGAAGAAGCTCAGCTGCTTCAATCGGCTGGAGCAAATATTCTGCTTTTAGAATGTGTGCCGAAAGCGCTAGCCAGGGCACTGACCGAATCTGTCGATATACCCGTCATTGGAATCGGTGCGGGGCCGGATACCACTGGGCAAATAATGGTTTTGCATGATGTACTCGGAGTCTCTCCAATTACTCCGAAATTTGTCAAAAATTTTTTAGCTGCATCAGATAACGGTATCCTTGGCGCGATTGAAGCTTATGTGAACTCGGTAAAAAATAAATCCTTTCCAGCCGAAGAACATTGTTTCAATTGACTTTTGATATTCCATGCAGATACTTACCAGTACGGCCGAACTCCGTGAAGTACTAGCACTGCAGAGGTTAGGTGGTCGATCTATAGGACTAGTACCGACGATGGGAAACCTGCATTCAGGGCACTTGAAGCTAGTAGATTCCGCTGTAAAACAATGTGATTTTGTTGTCAGTACTATCTTTGTCAATCCTTTGCAGTTCGGTCCAAACGAAGATCTGGAAGCCTATCCTCGCAGTTTACGGGACGACCAGGAAAAGCTGATTTCAGCCGCTTGTAGTTGTCTCTTTGTACCCGCCGAAGAAGAACTATTCGGACCAGAGCGGAAAGACACTACCATTATCAGCGTGCCTGAAATGTCTGAAATCTATTGCGGTAAAAGTAGACCAGGTCATTTCGACGGAGTTGCAACTATAGTTTGCAAACTATTCAATATTGTTCAACCAGACAAAGCCTTCTTCGGGTACAAAGACTATCAACAACTCTTACTTATCCGAAGAATGACCCAGGATCTCTCATTCGATATTGAAATTGTTGGAATCGAAACCGCACGTAACGCCAGCGGCCTGGCTTTAAGTTCTCGAAATAGTTACCTGGACAGAGAGGAACTTGCAACAGCAGCCATGCTTTATCACTGCCTGGCTTCCGCTGCTGATGCCATCATCAATGGCAGTAGAGATTATTTGAAATTGGAAAAGACTGCTACGCAAAAGCTTTCAGATGCAGGCTTTGTTGTGGACTATTTTTCCATCTGTAACGCAGAAAACCTTGTGGCAGCAAGCCACCAGGATCGATCACTCGTAATTCTGGCTGCAGCGATACTGGGTTCATGTCGCTTGATCGACAACGTTCAGTTACAGGTTGATGTGCAATCCATCGAGAGGCAAGTCAATTGATCCTTTTAATGTTCCTTTCATAGCCCTTTTTTATCGCACTATTCGATGCAATTTATCTATCGATCACAGCCCCAATCACAATTCTAACAAGTTGAGTAGCCCCGGACTTTGAGGCATACTGATATACCCTTACTCATACGCATTACAGTTCACCGATCAACATAGAAGTAAAAACATAGCGCCATTCTCTCTATCCAGAATAGTTTCAAACTCCAGAATTTTCGAAAAGGAAGACACGGGTAAATGACATGTCAGAAATAAAGATCCATCCGGTTAGCGAAGCTGCTGCCAATCACAGTCATCTCAACCGCCAACTTTACGAAGAGCTATACCAGCAATCTATTAACACACCGGAGGAATTCTGGGCGGAACAGGCGGGTGAACTTCTATATTGGCATGAGCCCTGGAAATCAGTGTACCGCGGTGATTTCAATAAAGCTGAAACTAATTGGTTCAAAGGAGCAAAGCTCAATGTTGCGTTCAATTGCATTGACAGACACCTGGAACGCAAAGGCGAGCAAACGGCGATAATCTGGGAAGGCGACGAACCCGATGATGATAAGAAGATTACCTATCGGGAACTTCATCAGCAGGTCTGCCGATTGGCTAACGCATTAAAGGCAAGGGGAGTGAAGAAAGGCGACAGGGTTTGTATTTATATGCCCATGATTCCAGAGGCAGCATTTGCCATGTTGGCTTGCGCACGAATTGGTGCGGTACATTCGGTCGTTTTCGGCGGTTTCTCACCTGAATCACTCAAGGATCGGATACTGGATTCCGATTGCCAAACCGTCATTACTGCAGATCAGGGAGTCAGAGGTGGCCGCACAATTCCACTAAAAGCTAATGTAGACTCCGCTCTTGAGAATTGCCCGAATGTTCACTCGGTATTTGTTGTAAGAAGAACCAACGCCGAAGTCACCTGGTTTGAAGAGCGAGACGTCTGTTACCACAAGGCTACAGCTGCGGTGAGTACTCAGTGTGAGCCTGAACTCATGGATGCTGAAGATCCGCTATTTATACTTTATACGTCTGGCTCAACGGGCAAACCCAAAGGCGTACTGCATACAACCGCCGGTTATCTGCTCGGTGCAAGTATTACTCACAAATACGTGTTTGATTATCACGATGGGGATATTTACTGGTGTACCGCTGATGTCGGCTGGGTTACCGGGCACTCTTATATTGTCTTCGGTCCACTGGCAAACGGCGCAATTACTTTGATGTTTGAAGGGATTCCAACCTATCCAAATGCCTCTCGCTTCTGGCAGGTAATCGATAAACATCTGGTCAATATCTTTTATACGGCGCCCACGGCAATCCGGGCTTTGATGGCGGCCGGTGACGAACCAGTAACTAAGACTTCTCGAGCTTCGTTACGCTTGTTGGGCTCGGTGGGTGAACCCATAAATCCTGAGGCATGGGAATGGTATTACCAGGTTGTAGGCGATTCACGCTGTCCGATTGTCGATACCTGGTGGCAAACCGAAACTGGCGCGATCATGATAACGCCGCTTCCTGGAGTGACCGATTTGAAACCTGGCTCGGCTGCTGAACCATTCTTTGGTGTTCGACCAGCATTACTGGATACTGACGGCAATGAACTGGAAGGCGCAGCGACTGGAAATCTGGTTCTGGCGCAGAGTTGGCCAAGCCAGATCCGCACTATATATGGTGACCACCAACGCTGCATTGATACCTACTTTTCTGCCTATCCTGGTTACTATTTCACTGGAGACAGTGCGCGCAGAGACGAAGATGGATATTACTGGGTAACTGGCCGGGTTGACGATGTAATCAATGTTTCTGGGCATCGCCTTGGGACAGCTGAGATTGAAAGTGCTTTGGTACTCCATCACTGTGTGGCTGAGGCGGCCGTAGTTGGTTATCCACACGCAATAAAAGGCCAGGGAATTTACGCTTACGTAACACTAATGAGCGGAACGGAAACCACTGAGGAACTTAGGTCCGAGCTGATTCAATTCGTTGGAAAAGAGATTGGCGCTTTTGCCAAACCGGAATTGATTCAGTTTGCACCCGGACTTCCCAAAACTCGCTCAGGCAAGATTATGCGACGTATCCTTCGGAAAATTGCTGCAAACGAATTGGACAACCTCGGCGATACAACAACGCTTGCCGATCCCGCAGTCGTTGAGCAGTTAATTGAGAATCGTGCAATTAAATAGTTAATTGAATTTTAAGCGCCATGTCGAACTATAAGGCAACGATCAGCTGGCAACGTAACGGAGGCGATCTACTTACGGGCAAGTATTCCCGTGCCCACATCTGGAAATTTGATGGCGGACTGGAAGTCCCAGCATCAGCCTCACCTCAAATTGTCCCCTTCCCCTGGTCTCGAGAAGAAAATGTCGATCCAGAAGAGGCATTTATTGCATCACTTTCATCCTGTCATATGCTTTTCTATTTGTCTCTTGCTGCCGAACAAGGCTTCCAGGTGGATACTTACGAAGATTGTGCAGTTGGGAAAATGGCAAGGAATAGACAGGGGAAATACATAGTATCTGAGGTTGAACTCAATCCCAGAATCAGTCATTCCGGCGACTTGATCCCGGATAAAGCTGCTAAAGATACTTTACATCACCAAGCCAACGATCAGTGCTTTATAGCTAACTCGGTGAAAACAAAGGTAAAAATCAATCTATAGTAATACCTTATAGTTTCCCTCTTAATTGTAGTGTGGCTCGCTGCGTGCAAAAATAGGTCCCATCTCGATTTGCAGTCAAAGCGAAATGTCAGTCTCTTCCAGATTCAATAGTGATTTGAAACGGCTCCCGCCAATCAGGGCAGTTCGTAGTGCAGTAGGGTTATTTCCTCTTACCTTGCAAGGCACGATCACTCTGTTCATTGCTGCAATATCTCTTAGTATTTATGGATACGGTTCGATGGATCTAGTGGTGTTCTCTCTGGCGATCTGTGCACTTGCTATTTTGATTTTCTGTTTATTCTGTTCTGTTATCAGCGGGATCTTCGTTCAGCGAAACGTAAATAGTCGAATTGGTGACCTACGAATAGGTACTGAGGCGATTTGTGTGGAAGCCGGGTTTCCCAATGAAACCGGGTTTACCCTGCCAGTGCTCAATTATTTCCCACTCGTTAAACTAAGCTGGCAAATTGCCTTTCCCGATTTTATAGAAACCAGAATTCGAGTTTCGTCTTCGAACCAGCTCATTGAAGAGATTATTCCCAAGAAACGATGCCTGACCGAGGCTGTCGTGCGGCAGTTTACAGTGGCTGATGTATTGGGTTTCTGTCGTTATTCCTGGCAACAAAAGCAAACTGTCAGGTGCATAGCCCTGCCGAGAACGAATACAGTCAAACCATTACCGTTGTTACGCGCTCTCACCGCCGAAGACGGCATACCCAATCCATCGGGTGAGCCTGAAGGCGACCGTATGGAAATTCGACCCTATGCTCCTGGAGATTCTGTGCGCGACATCATGTGGAAGGTGTACGCTCGCAGTCGTCAGTTGAATGTACGCCTTGCTGAAAAAAGTGTCTTTCATAGCAAACGCACTGTGGCTTACTTGCTGAGCAGCAGGAATGATGAAGCGGCCGCAGCCGTCGCTCGGGTTGCCCTGCAATCAGGGGCATTTGGTGAGGACTGGGCTTTTGGGGCAGATGGCTCTGAGCAACCCTGTGATACTGTCGCAGAATCTCTAAATGCTATTGCCCGTTCCAGGGCAATCGCATCGACCTATAGTTACGGGCTGGACAGTTTTTTGGCGTCGACAGCGGGACAATCCGGGGCACACTGTATTGTATTTGCGGCAGCCGAACGTGCTCCCTGGCTGCCAAATTTGAAGAAAACTATTGGTAGTTCTCCCGGTCGTTTCTCTCTAGTATTAGCAACCGATGGTTTCGAAGATCTCCAAACTACAAGCATCTGGCACAAGCTGCTGCTCAAGGAGGCCGACACTGCTCACAGGGAATTCGAATCAGCCAGTTCAAAACATGAACTGCTCAACCTGTTGACTGAAATTGGTCTATTTGTAGAATCTACCCTGGTTGTAGACCGAAAAACGGGGTACAGCTTTGATCAAAGGCTTCGCAAGGTTTAAGTAATGACCATCAGAACTGAAGACTCAGCGCTACATTTTCTCCCTACAAGCTTTAGAGCAATGATTATTGCTGGTAGTTATTGGGTAGTAAGCCTCTCTTTGACCGTGCTGAGCGGATCACTGGCGAGCCTTATTGGCTGCCTGACTGCCTGTTATCTGGTAGACCTGCGTTTACACCGACAGCCTCTTGCTTCACTTCGAACTAGTACTCTTCTCGCTGCATGCCTCCTATTCTGGCTCACAGGACTGCTGGTCGCCCGACTTATCGTTGGGTCCGACTGGATATCCAACCTGGTTTCACCAATTGCCGCATTCAATAGCAGTGAATTTCTAAAATGGTTTGTCATTAGTGCGAGTATTACTGTCAGCTTACGATGTTTGGCTCACCGTACAAGTTTTGGTGCCGTAGTCGAAATTTTGTTCGTTGCCGCTCTTTTCGTTATGACCCTGGCAGCTCATCGCAATGGCATGATTCATCGTCCGTTTTTTATCGGTGACTTTGCACTGGTGCGCGGGATTGATCCTTCAGTAATATTGATGATATTTGGGTGTGCAGCCGTACTTTCACTTTCAGCTTTGTTGATGATGGAAAACAATCAACGAAGACTCCCTTACCATTTTGTTGTGCTGGGGCTGCTATGTTTTTCTCTATTTTTCTACGTACGATTATTTGGCCTCCCCACCCCTAGATTGACAGATGATCTCGGTCTAACTGGACAAGAACAAGTCGGCAATGGATCACAGAGAGAAAATCCATTTCGTGATGGAGAAAATAGCGCCAATGATCGAGAGGCACCTGTTGCCGTAGTAGTATTTAGAGATGATTATGAACCGCTCAATGGCGCTTTCTACTTTCGTGAATCTGCCTATTCTCAGTTCAATGGATCAATGCTGGATTTCACTACCCGCGAAGATATGGATCGGGACTTAATTGAGCATTTTACGAATAGTCGAGCCGATGCCGAACAATTGCCGCTCAGCGTGGATATGCGGACTCGAGTGCGCACTACAATTGGCATGCTCGTACCACACCGGTCGCCATTTGGACTGGTAAGTCCAATAGCCTATGAGAATAGATCTAATCCAAATAATTTAAGGTTTAAACGCACGTATGACAGTTATTCACTAGCGCCGGAATATGATTTTGAATTTTTACTAGGCAGAGAAACCGGTAGCGAGGACTGGTCACAAGACGTCCGAGAACAATATCTGAAATTACCAGATGATGCACGCTATCAGGAGTTGGCCGAAAACCTGATTACCAATCTTCGACCCGAGTTTGCCAATGATCCATTTGCAAAAGCATGGGCAATCAAAACCTACCTCGATGAGAACGGTATCTATAGTTTGAAAAACGAACATGCCTACGAGCCAGATCCTGCTGGTTCTTTCCTGTTCGGAGACCTTACTGGATATTGCATGCATTTCTCATTCGCAGCCACCTATTTGTTTCGCAGTATCGGAATTCCAGCGAGGGTGGGTGTTGGTTACTCGGTGCCGGCGAGTAATAAGGCGGGCGGATCATCGCTTTTGATTCAGGCAGTGCATGGGCACGCCTGGCCAGAAATTTACTTTCGCGAAATCGGATGGGTTATTGTTGACCCCGCACCTCAACAGACGCTAGTTGACATGACGACAGATCCCCAGAACGACCTGCAACAGTTGTTAGGTGACATGCTGCGCAATGACGCATCGTTTGAGGAATTTCTAAGTTCTCAACAATCCTCTTTCATCAAGCTACGAACACTACTGACAGCGCTGTATATCATCGTTTCGGCCATATTAATTTTGGCTTACCTAATCAAATTCTATCGATTGTGGGCTCCCTATCCGGGCAACTCAGGTCAGCAGCATCGCTTTGCATATCGTGCTGTATTGGATCGACTCTCGGCAATCGGGCTACATAGACACTACGGTGAAAGCCGCGAGCAATTTGCGCTGCGTGCGAGCCAGATCGCTCCAACGATAAAAGCCATGACAGACTCTCATTTAGCTTGTTCGTTAGGTGTGCCAACCTCCAATCGAAGCAATCGACAACAGTGGCATTTGTTCCAATCCACAATCACCAGAGAAATCAGCTCCAACACTACCATCTGGAAAAAAATGTTGGCTTGGATCAATCCCTTCTCCTGGATAATGACCAGATAATGGTTGAAAGTAATTTCCCACACTTATCTTACAGTTTTGGAGTAAACTATGACGTCTGAAATTACTGCCCAAGTCACTGAAATTCAATCAGTGAGTGGTAGCGACGCCCACGCTGCAGCCAACGCGGACTTATCGACTTCCGTCGCTGTATTGCGAACTTTGATGGATACCCTGAAAAGACAAGTACTGGGCCGCGATGACGTAATTGAATTGGTAATTATCGCCTTAATATCTGACGGCCATATTTTACTGGAAGATTTTCCGGGTTCTGGGAAAACCACGTTGGCGAAAGCTCTGGGTGAGGCCATTGTAAATGGCTCAAGCACGGATGAATTCATTGTGCCTTTCCGTAGAATTCAATTCACCCCGGACTTGTTGCCGTCAGATGTTACGGGCGTTCCTGTATTTGATAGTAATAGCAACGCCTTTCATTTCCGCCATGGCCCACTGTTTGCCCACGTCGTGCTTGCAGATGAAATTAACCGAACTTCTCCAAAGGTTCAGTCAGCAATGTTGGAAGCAATGGGTGAGAAACAGGTGACTGTTGATAACGTCACCTACACGTTGGATGATTTATTTTTCGTTATTGCAACACAAAATCCATTGGACCTCGTTGGCACGTATCCCTTGCCGACACCTCAACTCGACCGATTTCTCTTCAAAATCACGATGGACCATATTGATCGGAAATCTGAACTGGATGTTCTGGAAACCTACAAAGAACGCAGAGATTTTGGCAGTAGCCTGGTGACTGTAACTCGTGATCAGGTATTGAAGGCACGTCAACAAATAGATTCTTATGTGCACATTAGTCCTGCGGTCAAAACTGCACTGGTAGATATATCAAGAAATATTCGTGAAGATGACCGTGTACTTCAGGGCAATTCAACCCGCAGCATGGTTTTATTACTGCCTGCCCTGCAAGTATCTGCTGCCCTTCGGGGAAGAGACTATGTTAGCGCGGAAGACATTCAGCTACTTATTTCTCGAGTTCTCGGCCATCGAATCGAATTAGCGCCCGGTGTCTCTGATATGGAAAAAGTCCTGGCAGACAATATGCGAGCGCCAATGGATCAACTTGCCAGGAGCACCCTGACTGGATGATCGGAGATTTCCAGACTGGTATTTTTTCAAGACCTTTGATGACAAAAGGGATTTTGCTGGTTGCGTGTTTCGTCCTGTTGAATGTTTCAAGTTTCGCTCAGGATGACTCGGCCATTGATATTGACAGCATCGAAATTCCAGAAGCCAGGCTTCCACTCTGCTTCGGGTTTTCCGATGTAAGCGATCCTCGTGCCCTGGCAATCTGTGATGCGCTAAACTTGAAACAGAATGTCAAAGCGCGCGAACTTTCAGAGCAGTGGTTGCGAACAGCGCCTGTCTCGCCAGCCGCCCAGTTTGCTCTTGCTGAAGTGCTATTTACTGTGGAAGGTAATATGCCTCGCGCTTTGTTTCATCTCAATCGTGCGGAAGAGTTAACCGGGTATGACACACTCGAACAGGCGTTTAGTTCTGGCAATGTCCAATGGCATTATTTGACACTGAGCCAACTGTCTTATGTTCATCAACTCATGGGAGATCAGCTGAAATCCCTGGAGTATCTGGACAAATTAAACAAGATCTACGGCCAGGATGTTGAATCCTTCAAGGGCTGGCCCCTAATTAAACTAAAAGAATTTGATGCGGCGCGAGAAAGTGCGAATCGAGTCTTGCTAACTAGCGACAATGAACGAGAACGTGCCAGAGCCTGGAATACACTTTGCGCCGTGGAATTGGCCAGCTTGCAGCCAATCGAATCAATGTCTGCCTGTGACCGAGCTATCGATGAAGATGAGAATATCACCGATCGTTCTAACGACTACGATACGGTATACCTCACAAATGCCTCTGAGGTCGCTCTTAGCTTGTTAGAAATAGACAAGGCTGAAGAGTATCTCGATCGTGCCACTCGCTATTTGAATCCTGACAGCGTGGCGGACCCGTGGATCTACAAATTGTATCTGACGATGAATCAAGCCCGCTTCGACGAAGCTCGGGCTGCGTTAGATAGAATGCTCATATGGCGAGAGCAACAGGATCCCATTGTAGGGGTGATGAACCGGGCGGAGCACTTTCTGGTGAGCGCTGCATTTCTACTCTTGGCGGGATATGCTGAAGATGCAGAAAAGCTAACTTCAACCGCCCTTAACCAGCCCGACAGAAATGGATCCTATAGCGCCGATAATGCTCAGAAAGACGCATACGCTGCATTGCTGAATATGATGGCAAATAGGACTGAATACCAGATCCAGCTGGAAAATATCGCTTCGATGGATATTATTGGCGCACTGAGAGCACGGGCTGGCACAAGCAAGTTACGATTTAACGCCTGGCGAGCTGCCCGTAGAGCCGGTTCATTATTCGCTGATTTTGAAGTAATTCAGAATCGACTGCGGCCTTATGCACCACTTGATGTCCATATTCCTGAGTGGATCGAACCTGAGATAGTCGGACTTATTGGTACGGGTGTTATGTCATCAATATTGGAGCAGGCAAATCGCAACGGTGCATTTCAACTGAATTCAGGCTATTACTTTTCCTACAAGACTGAAATTGCCGCTCTGACTAATGATCATGATATGGTCATAGAAGCCGGACAAAATTCTCTTGCTCAGCTTCCGCAACAGGCAGTTTTACTCAGGGCACGAGTTTCAGCTCGCATGGCTGAGGCGCTCTGGGAAGAAGACAGAGCTGAAGAAGCACTCGCTGCATTTGAGTCCTCGCTTCGCCATGATCCGAGCGTTATTCGAAGACTGGGCATGAGCATCCCTGTTTATATTGAGCAACAAGGATCGGATTTCTCAAAATTGACCGCAAACTATTTACTGCAATCTCCGCGCTTTCACAAGCAAGACAATGGACTACAACTTGTAGTGCACTCATCCCCAAACCTTTCAATTTGCCTCAATTCACGTTCGGGCGATGTCATATCGTGTTACACTGTGAATGCCGCCGACAATCAAAGCAGCGAATGGAATGCCCAAGAGCTTACCCGCCTGTTTCATACTCAGACATTCGGTCTTGGGTATGACATCAGTAAAGCCCAGCGATCGATCCTGCTCGGCTCAAGTGTCATTCTCAGCTCTCAGATTTACGGAAATCAACGTCAGAATGCCGACACGTTACTGAACCGTTGATACTCCAGTTTCAGCGTCGTATATATATTTAATATTTGAATCATTCCAGGGATTCGGGGCAGTAGTTTGTCAAAAACAAATGCTCTCTCTAAACAGTTGATCGTATTACTCGCGGCAACTTCTGCCATGGGTCCGGCAGCCATGCAAATATTGCTGCCCGCACTACCAGTAATAAAAAATACCTTTCAAGTCAGCAATGACGTTGCGCAGCTAACTCTGAGTTTGTCGATGCTTGCAATTGCCATTGGGACTCTTGTGTATGGCCCATTCTCAGACAAATATGGTCGCAAAATAGTAATGTTGATTGGTCTGGCTATTATGCTAGTAGGGTCAATCTTTTGCTATATGGCAACTACTATTGAGTTGTTAATAGCGGGACGATTTATCCAGGCGTTTGGCGGCGCTGTGGGACTTGTTTTAGCACGGGCCATTGTCAGAGACGTCTATGGCGCAGAAGATGCCGCACGCGTCATAGCCACTCTGGTGATGGTCATGGTGGTAATACCAATGCTTTCACCCGCGTTAGGGGGTGAGCTGATGGCACGCTTCGGATGGCAATCAGTTTTTATAGTAATAGCACTACTAAGTATAGTTATCTTCTTGTTATTACTAAATAAATTACCAGAGACTCTGGAGAATCCTGTGCCTTTTAAGGGCTTGGGCGCAATGCTGGGAACATTCATTAGCCTATTTCAATCTCGCGCTTTCTGTGGATATGCATTTTGTGTCACGTTTGTTTCAGTTGTCTTTTTTGCTTTTATATCTGCAGCACCAGAGATCATGGTTTCAGTCTTGAAGAGACCTCCAACTGAATATGGCTACTATTTCGTCATGATTCCCATGGGATTCATGATAGGTAATTATTTAGCCAGACACTTCGGCCGCAGAATCAATGTCAACAGAATGATTTCATACGGAGCCAGCATTGCTATACTGGGGATCGTAATTGCATTTTGCTTACAACTTGTTGGCATTAAACACCCACTCGCTTTGTTCGCCCCCATAGCCTTCGCTGTATTTGGCAACGGAATCACTCTGCCTAATGCTCAGGCGGCGGCTATCAATGAGTTTCCTCGATATGCGGGGAGTGCTTCTGGATTGACGGGATTCCTGCAGATGGCCTTTTCAGCTGTCGCGGCACAGGCAGTCGCGCTGATTTACAATGGCACTGTTTATCCACTGCTCACATTAATGTTTGCCGCCGCTGTGTTGTCACTGGTGTGTTTCAAGCTTGGCGTTAAAACCGAGAATCTTGTCAATTCCTAACAAACAGAGTACTACGACAATCTCAAGTTCGCTAGCTGTCGCTGAAATGTCTCGGTGTCACGCAAACAACGCAAATCAAGTATAAGTCTTCCGTCATGGATTCGACCGATAACTGGTTTCGGTAGCCTTCGAAAACCCCGGGCAAGATTATTGAGCAATTCATCGGTCTGACCTTTTTTTGCAATTGGAATTAGCTCGAATGCGATACTGGGCAGTAGATCCAGGGGTAACGAACCGCTACCTATCTGGCTGTGGCATGGCTTGATGAGCACTTCTGCCCATTCTTTAACGCTTGCCTGCATAATTGGTAATAATTGTTTAGCGAGCTCTTCGATTTCTGCCACCGCTCTTGTGAGATCTGCCAACAAGGGTAGCCGCGAATTCAACCTGTGGGGATCCTTGTACAAACTGATAACTTCGGTGAGTGCAGCGAGGGTTATTTTGTCGATTCTTAGTGCCCGCTTCAGCGGATTGCGCTTGATCTTTCTAACCAGTTCAGCATCTCCAACAATTATCCCTGCTTGAGGACCTCCTAAGAGTTTGTCACCACTGAATGTAACAATATTAGCGCCGGCCCTCAGTGTCTCCTGAACTGTGGCCTCATGAGGCAAATCAAATTTTGTCAAATCTATCAGCGTCCCGCTGCCAAGATCTGAAATAAATGGGATTTTGTTTGCTTTTGCCAATACACTTAGTTCGGATTCTGCCACAGAGTTTACAAAGCCACGTATCTCATAGTTACTGGTATGAACCTTCATTATCAGTGCAGTTTTTGCAGTTATTGCTGCCTCGTAGTCTCGAAGGTGCGTCCGATTAGTAGTGCCGATTTCTATAAGCGTGCAATTAGCACTTTTCATAATATCCGGTATTCGAAATGTACCGCCAATTTCTACTAATTCCCCTCTTGAAATCAACACTTCTCGATCGGTAGCAAGTGTATTGAGCACTAAAAGGACAGCGGCGGCATTATTGTTAACGACAGTTGCCGCTTCCGCCCCTGTGATACGACACAAATTTGCTTCAATATGGGTATCTCTATCACCCCTGGAACCTGACTCCAGATCATATTCCAGATTGGTTGATTCTGATGCTGCGACTTGCATGGCGGTTATTGCTTCCACTGGCAAGCGTGCGCGACCCAAGTTGGTATGTACTACTGTCCCTGTAAGATTGAATACGGGAATAAGCGAGCTGGAGAATTCCGCCTCTACCACAATTACAATGGCAGAACATATATCTTTTAGGAAAGATGCTGATTTTACCCAGGAGAGGGTCTCACCGTTACCATCAGCCATCGCATTTCTGACCTTTTCAAGTTGTTCCCGCGCTGCAATTTTTACTGCAACATGACCAACTCGGCCAACTAGTTGGTGCAACGGTTCGCTATGAAGCAGCTTATCTACCGATGGAAGTGATTTGAATGCGTTTGCTGGAGAGGCCATCTAACAATAGGTCTTGAAAAGATAAAGTTGAATTTAGACTAGCAATCTACGGAAAATTTGCTCACATCGCAATACATCAATTGATGGAAATGACTCGGCTTGCCTGAAGGCAGCGGAAGGTAATACACTCAAAGATTCTTATCTTCATTGCAATCAGAGAATATGCCAAGTAAAGAAAATCTTCTTGTTGTCAACAACTTTGATCAGGACACCATAAGTAGTCTTGATGAACGCTATTCGACTTATCATCTATGGGGGCATTCAGCCGAGGAGAAATTGAAGATAATTCAGAATCTTCAAGGAAAGTGTAGAGCGGCTGCAACTGGTTCCTGGGATTGCGATAAATGCATTTACACGCTCAATTCACTTGAGATCATCGCAGCGTTTGGTGTTGGCGTGGATGGCATCGATTTTTCAACAACATTGAAACACGGGATACGCGTAACAAATACACCAGGAGTACTGGATGACGCTGTTGCTGAATTAGCTATGGCGCTAATTCTATCAACAACTAAACATATCATTGAAGCTGATAATTTTGTCCGCTCCAATTCCTGGATTGATCATTCGTTTCCACCTGGACGAAACCTGGCTGGTAAAACTCTAGGAATTATTGGCCTTGGCAGGATTGGAGAAGCTATTGTACAGCGCGCCCTGCCCTTTAGGCTCAAGATTGCCTATCACAATCGGTCACCAAAAAACCTGCCCTATACTTATTTCCCCACGATAGCTGAACTCGCCGCCAACTCCGATATCCTGTTATGCATGCTACCAGGTGGAGATAAGACACGAAATTGCATAGACAAAGAGATCTTCCAAATTCTCGGTGCAGAGGGAGTATTTGTAAACCTGGGTCGAGGAACCAACGTCGACGAAGAAGCCCTGATAGAAGCGTTGGAACAGGGAATCATAGCTGGAGCAGGACTAGATGTTTATGCCAATGAACCCGAAGTGCCCAAGAGACTCCAGGAAACTCGGAATACGGTACTGCTGCCACACATCGGCAGCAATACCCTAGAAGCCCGTTGCTCTATGGGAAATCTGGTTATCAAGAATCTGGAAGCGTTTTTTTCGGGAGAAGCGCTTATAACGGAAGTGATCCAGTGAGCTAATTACAAGAGTTCGTGAAAGTTCAGTGCCCCTGCTGCTTGGAGAGGATTGAACTATTCGCTGACTGCTATTTACCGAGCCAGGAAAATATTGAGGATTGTCAGGAATGTTGTCGACCAATGAAAATCGTTGCGACTTTTGACAAATTAGGAGTTACATCAGTATCTGCGTTAAGCGCGAATGTTTAGAACGATTCTATTCCAATAAATGATAGTAAATGTACTTGGCATCGTTGTCATACATCATCTGAAAATTCTTACCGGTTAGACTTTCATCATTGAGGTCAATTTCAATAAATAGATCCCGGTATGCGGGACTTAGTGAGTTGTACACAACCTCTTGAATGATAAGTATATTGAAATCCTTCATCCCCATTTCGTTAGCTTTCTCTGTAAATATTTCCCAGAGAACTGGTTGCTTTCGAAGCTCCTCATACTTGGAAGCTTGAATCAATGCCTCACCGAATAAGTCATACGAACGAATACCGCCACTCTGGAATGTGCCCTGAACTGAATTATACGCCAAGCCCATGGCGCCCTTTATCGGTCGTGAATAGTTGAACTTTTCAACTTCCCGGTTGAATGCCTCGAACATCGTCAAAGCAGTAGATACAGCGCTATCGGCCAGAGATCGTGAATCAACAGGAAGAAAAGGGTAGCCCACTGAACTAATGAACCCATCTCCAGTCTCTTTGAGCCGAAAGGCACGAGACCTCAAAGGATTGTGTCCATACCCTTTCATACAAATCTGTAAAAATGACTGAAAAAGTCCCATAAAAAAGTCCTGGGTCTTTTCATGACGAATTTCGCTGGAACGCTGCACATCGAATACGTTTATAATTGCCTTGCCTTCTTTGAGAGGCATTGTGTTCTCTAATTCGTCACCTAACTTGATTCGTTCAAGCTGATGAGAATAGACAAGTTTTGAGAGTTGATTATACAAATGTTGCCTGGCATCAGCATCAGTAGATTTCAGATAAAAACGGGCACGAATAGCGTCATAGAAAACCCAATTTATTATTGTGCCCATGAAAAAACCTTCCAAGATCGGAAGGAAATTAAGAATAAAAAAATCAGTATCAATAATATATATTGCTATCGAAGTAACAATCGTGAAAAGCATATTTCTCAAAATAGTTACCCAGAAGCTTGAGTGAAAAGCAAACGCTGTACCTATAGTTAAGACTATAGCGATTTGGCCCTGAAGATATTGAAAATTAACTCTTTGAACGATTTCTGATTCAGCTCCAATAAAAATCAGCTGCAATGATGCACAAAAGCCTAATAATCCTAATATGCACAGAAAGTCCAATACAAAAACTCCAAATTTCTCTATTGAAGAAAAAATCAGAGTAAGAAACGGATAGAGAACAATTAGTGTAATTGGAATTGAATAAGTAAACAGTGTGAATATTGCAAACGGGTTCTGTCCGAACTGATTGCTATATGTGATTAGGGAGCCAGTAACTAATAAAACAGCTGCAATGCGCGCAGGCCAACTTAGAATAGCTCGATTTGCCTCATATCTTAGCTGGTCACGAAACTCATTTAGATGCTCTTCACTATATTTTGAGTATTTATCACCTTCAGCGTGCTGATTGTTCATGATTTTCTTTAGGTTAAACTATCGTGTAAATTTTTGGATGTATTGTCAACACACAAATCTTAGTGCTTCAATAAATATGGCTCTTTTGAATTTCGAGTGGGTTAGACCACATGTGGGTTGAGTGTTCGAAAGTCGAGCTTGCCAGCAATCAGGAAGATATCAGTTCGGATGGTCGACAGGCGCCCATACCCCCGCGCTTTCCGTTTGGCTGCCTGAAACAATCCGTTCAGAGCTTCCAGAAAGCCATTTGTCATTCGAGTCCGCGCCCAGGCCACGATTCCTTCCAGATGATTCCTGATCATTTTTGCGACAACCTTCATGGGCTCCACCTTGGAGCACATGACATTCGTGCACCACTGCCACAGCATGGCCCGGACGACATTGATCTGTTTACGGTTGAGAATTTCCCGCAAGTCCTCCCGATACTGCCAAGCCCGCGCGGTGCGCTTCGTCGTCGAGTTGGCTAACAGGACGTCCAGATCAGCTTTGCGTGTCTCGCTCAATCGGCTGCGATCCTTAAGCAGGGTCCAACGCAGCCCTTTAAGTTCCGGGTCCCGCTTTTGTTCGGCTCGGCGCGTCAGATCAAGTGCGTGCGAGGCATGAGCAATGACATGGTACTTGTCGAAAGTCACGGTAATCATCCCATTTTTAACTAACTTCAGTAGTAGAAGTTATGCTGCCGTCAGCATTTGTTTCGGTGGCAAACCACCATTAGCCTTGTTAGGCCGTTCATTGTTGTAGAACCACAACCACTTCGTCGCATAGTCCTGAACTTCCGCAATCGAGTCAAACAAATAGGGACTCAACCAACTGTAGCGAACAGTACGATTGAATCGCTCGACATAAGCATTCTGCTGCGGATTGCCTGGCTGAATGAATTCGAGTTGAATACCTTGTTCGCGCGCCCATGCTTCCAATTCTTGGCTGATGAATTCGGGGCCATTGTCACAACGTATTCGCTCAGGCTTACCCCGCCACTCTATGATCTGATTGAGTGCGCGAACAACACGGTTCGCTGGCAGTGAGAAGTCCGCTTCAATACCCAATCCTTCACGATTAAAATCATCTAACACATTAAAAAGTCTAAAGGTACGACTGTCGCTCAACTGATCATGCATAAAATCCATCGACCAAACTTCATTTGGTGATTCTGGCACAGCCAGTGGTATTGGCTTCTCGCGCTCAATCCGATGCTTGGGTTTAATGCGCAAATTTAACTCCAGTTCGCAGTAAATCCGGCGTATACGCTTGTGATTCCAATCAAAGCCTCTGACGTTACGTAGATAATCACAGCACAACCCAAACCCCCAGTCCTTCTGATTGTGAGTCAGGCGGATTAACCAGTCAGCAATCTCGGCGTTTTCATCAGATAGCAATGGCCGATAGCGATAGCAAGTCTCGCTGATACCAAAGGCCAAACACACCAAGCGAATACTCGTCCCGTACTTAGATAACGCTTGCTGAGCCATCTCCTTGCGCCGAGACGGCCTTACCACTTTTTGCCAAGGCCTCCTGAGCCATTTCGGCCTTGAGTCGCTCATCGGCATACATCTTCTTTAACCGCCGATTCTCGTCCTCCAATTCCTTCAACCGTCTCATCATTGACGCATCCATACCGCCAAACTTGGAACGCCACTGGTAGAAACAGGCGCTGCTCATTCCATGCTCTCGACACAGGTTCGCTATTGGCGTGCCAGACTCGGCTTGTTTCAGTATCGCCAGAATCTGGCTGTAGCTAAATCGTGATTTTTTCATGCAGAATATCCTCTTACCCCATTATGAGAAAATTCTACTTTAGATGTCAGTTATTTTTGGGGATGATTACCTCACCACCGCGTTCGGCAGATGCATCGCCACCCCTTTAATGTACGCCGGCGACATATCGATGCTCACCGCCGTCACGGCGCCAGGATCCCCGCCGTGAGCCCTCAAATCCGTCGCCAAACGCTCAATAGCAGCCGACTCACGCGTGTCTGTTACGAAAATAACTGCGCGTCGTTCGGCATCGGCCGCCAGCGTGACATAGTCATGCCCGCGGGCTCGGGAGGTCTCGTCAATCGTCAGTTCCTGGACTTCAGAGAAATCCGCTTGCTCCAACGCCAAGTCCACATAGCGTTCCGCGATGGCTGCCACCCGGTGCCAGCTTGCTCCGACCAACCGCGCCACCGCCGCAAACGGCATCTCCCGGCACAGGGTCAACACCAGTGCTTCAAACAGCAGGGTAAAACCACTCAGCTTGCCCGCCCAAGGCGGCTCAATCAGGCGCACACCACCATCGGGCAACTTCACTCTCGGGACGCGTACTTCCAAAAAGCATTCGTGCTGGAAAAAATTCAGATGTCTGTAACGCTTGGTCTGGCTATCATGAACCGGATGCGTACCAGCCACTTCCGGGTGACTGAAACGGCTACCTGCTTCAAAATCCACAGCGATGGTCAATGTCTTAACCGTTCCATCGAATCGGGCTTCCTTGATATACCAAGGCTCGCTCACGCCAAGCGCGGCTTCAAAAAGTTTCTCCGACTGCATCGTTTCCGTTACTCCCTCACCTGGATGACTCAACGGAAACACTTTTACACTACCCACTCAGATTTCAAAAGAGGCATAAATATTTACTCTTCAATCCTTAGTAGTGATTTAAGTTATAATCCTTTCTAATTACTTCAATCTGATTGACGGCTCAATTAGCTTATTCTTTAACCAAAACAAAAAATGAACAACGGCTCCATATTAGTGTTTTTTGCCTATACCACGATAATCGTGAGCTGGACATGGGCTAGATTTAGGTTCTTCAAGATCTTATCGCGCAGTTCTAGAATAAGCAGCCTATTCTACGACCCAATTGTAATAATTCAGATTGCAAACACTTATTATTGCATTTTCAAAGAAGATCAATTTGAAGTTATTCCAACGACTTTAGGACTAACAGCATACATATTGGGATTGACGATGTTTTTCTGGTCAATTCGCTTGGTAAAGCACTTGAATTTCGCATTTAGCGATAGAGTCGGGGCAGTTGTAGTCACTGGCCCATATAGCATAGTGCGGCATCCTATATATTTGTCTTACGCTTTCGTTTGGTTATCAAGCACACTAATGTTCAAATCTGCGATTCTATGGATTACACTAATTTATCTAATGGTTTTTTACTTCGTTTCAGCGAAGAAAGAAGAAAAGGTCATACTAGAAAGTGAATACTCGCGAGAGTATCTAGAATACAAAAAGAAAGTAGGTATGTTTTCACCGAGGATATTACGATGGATACAGTAAAATTTAGAACAATAGAAGATCCACTTGAGACAAAACTGATTCTAGACAACATTGAAAGATATTCAGGAGTTCGACTTCCATTGCAGTACATTAAGAGCAGCAGAGTTGTAGGAGCATTCCTACACAATCAACTCGTTGCCAGCTATATGCTAATTACAAATCCAAATTTCAGAAGCCTTATGTTCTTACCAGACGAAGTTAGAAGAGCAAATGCTTTCTTCGCAAAAGATCAATACGAAATGATGGAAGTGAATGGACTATGGATAAGTCCAACTCTCAAAACCCCTGCTTTGCAAATTAGGGTCTGGATGCAGCTAATTCGAGACATATTTCTTTGTAGAAAAAAGTATGTATTGTTAATGAGAGACGTGAGAAACAAAAGCATGGATCGGTTTATGGGTATGGCAAATCCATTAGCCCTGTATCAAGGCCCTCCCATACTAATGGCTGGCGAGAATACTCATAAATCTATTCAAGTCAGTTACACGACTAGGTGGAAAATTGTTCTAAATTTTCATAAATATATTAAGGAGTTAAGAAATCGCCAACGAAGAGCTGAATCTTCAGCCAAACTACGAACTACGCTTAGAGGCTTGAGGCAATCTGAAGCAAAGTACGTTTAGTTTGGCGTGAATAAGAACATTTTCTAAACCAAGAAATTCTATTCGTCTAAAGCATTACCTATTTAAGGAGCAAGGACGCTCCAATAAAGCTCAGAATCTGGCCCGATTAAGCGCTGGATTTTGACTTGCAGGTGCATTATTCTCCTCACCCTCGCCGGTACAATTCAGTCGTCGTCGCCCAACTGCAGGTGAGTCAAGCTTCCTGCCAGACTCCAAAATTGGTGTGTTGCGGATTAGCAGTCTGGATCCAGAAATATCTCCTGCCCGACGTAACTATGAATTAATCTGGCAATTTATTCGATTTTGAGACGCGTGATAGATTTATGAGTAAAGCTCTGATGACCAGAAAATCCGCCCGAACCAGAGAATTATCCAAAAAAACTAAAAAATACGTTTTCGCTTTTGGAAAAAAAACTGACGGAAACGCTGAAATGCGTGATGTACTGGGGGGAAAAGGTGCCAATCTGGCTGAGATGGCTTCCATCGGGTTGCCGGTGCCACCTGGATTCACGATCAGCACCGACGTTTGTACTTACTACTACAAACACGAAAACCGCTATCCTACCGCGCTCAAACTGGACATGAATAGCGCAATTCGACAAATTGAGTCCCAGCTGGGCAAAAAATTTGGCGCTCGACAAAATCCTTTGCTGCTCTCAGTCCGATCCGGTGCCCGGGATTCCATGCCAGGAATGATGGATACCATCCTGAATCTGGGGCTGAATGATGAGACAGTCGTAGGACTGGCCGAGGTTTCAGATAATCCAAGGTTTGCATGGGATTGTTACAGGCGCTTCATCCAGATGTATGGTGACGTTGTAATGGGTGTTCAAGCCAGATCGGAAGAAGACGAGGAGCCTTTTCACGAAATTTTGGAGAATCTCAAGAAAAAGCTCGGAGTAGCCTTCGATACAGACCTCACAACTTCCCACCTCCAGGAACTGGTTAACCGTTATAAGGCGCTGATCGCAAAACGTACTCGCAGCGCATTCCCGCAAGATGTTATGCAGCAATTATGGGGTGCTATTGGCGCTGTACTCGGCTCCTGGAAGAACGAACGCGCAATCCTCTATCGGCAGCAATACGGGATCCCGTCAGACTGGGGTACCGCCGTCAACGTGCAGGCTATGGTATTCGGCAATGCAGGAGAGGACAGTGCTACCGGTGTCGCCTTTACTCGTGATCCAGCGAATGGGAAAAAGTTGTTTTATGGTGAATATTTGATCAATGCCCAGGGAGAAGATGTCGTAGCCGGCGTACGAACTCCACATGCAATTCGAGACTTGGAAAAGTCTATGCCCAAGAGTTATCGTGACCTCGAAAAGGTCCGATCCAAACTTGAGGGACATTTCAAAGATATGCAGGATTTCGAGTTCACCATCGAAAGCGGCCGACTTTTTATTCTGCAGACCCGCAATGGCAAGCGAACCGGGCTTGCCGCTGTTCGAATTGCTGTGGAGATGCAAAAAGAACGCTTGATGACTCAGGAAACAGCCCTGCTAAAAATCCCGGCAGAATCTATCGATTCATTACTGGTTCCAGTGTTCGATCCCAAAGCATTGAAATCCGCTACAGCAATCGGTAGTGGACTGCCAGCAGGGCCTGGCGCTGCAACCGGTAGAATCGCATTTACCGCTGCCACCGCCGAAATAGAGACGCGCAGAGGCAATAAGGTCGTTCTATGCCGAACTGAAACGTCACCGGACGATCTCAAGGGTATGCTGCACTCACAAGGCATTTTGACATCACGAGGTGGGGTCTCCTCCCATGCCGCACTGGTCGCTCGACAACTCGGCAAGGTTTGTATCTGCGGAGCGAGCAATATCAGCATTAACTATGAAAAAAGAACGCTTACTGCAGGCAAAGTCGTACTTCAAGAAGGCGATTATATCTCTATCGATGGCAGCACCGGCGCTATCTACAAGGGAATGATCGAAAGTGCAGATTCCGAAGTAAAGCGAGTGATAGATGGTGAATTAAAACCTTCCAGCAGTTACACATTCGAATTATTTCAGACTGTAATGAAGTGGGCGGATAAGCATCGCACTCTTAAAATAAGGACTAACGCCGACACTCCTGCTATGGCTAGACAAGCCGTATCCTTCGGCGCCGAAGGAATTGGCTTGTGCAGAACCGAACACATGTTCTTCGATGGTGAACGCATCGACTATATGCGCCAGATGATCCTTGCGGCAGATGAAGTTCAGCGACGCTCTGCTCTGAAAAAACTACTACCATTTCAAAAGAAAGATTTTATTGGCCTCTTCAATGCAATGGACGGCCGCCCTGTCACAATAAGACTGCTGGATCCTCCGCTACATGAATTTCTGCCCCATGATGACGTAGTGCGGCGTCAACTTGCTGAAAAACTCAATGTGCCACTTGATTTCGTGATTGATCGTATTAAAGCCCTGCACGAGGAAAATCCTATGCTCGGCTGTCGCGGCTGTCGATTGGGTATACTTCATCCCGAGATTACAGAGATGCAAGCTCGGGCAATTTTCGAAGCGGCAGCCCAGATTCTGAAAGGCAAGAAGCGGATACGTGTTAATCCTGAGATTATGATTCCATTGGTAGGGTTTCGGGAGGAATTGGCTGATCAGTTACGTATTGTGCATCGGGTTGCCAAAGAAGTCATGAAGTCGCGCAAAGTACGCATTAACTATCAAGTCGGCACGATGATAGAAGTGCCCCGTGCTGCGATTACCGCTGACGAGATCGCTAAAGAAGCTGACTTCTTCAGCTTCGGCACGAATGACCTTACTCAGACAACACTGGGCCTAAGCCGAGATGACATGGGCTTGTTCTACGATGAATACCAGCGTAAAGAAATCTACAATAAGAATCCATTCGCGAGTCTCGATCAATCTGGAGTTGGCAAACTGATCAATTTAGCCGTATCCAAGGGTAGAGCCACGAAACCACAGCTGAAACTTGGCATCTGTGGAGAACATGCCGGCGATCCGTCTTCAATCGACTTCTGTTACCGAGCTGGGCTTAATTATGTGAGCTGCTCACCACCAAGAGTTCCAATTGCGCGGCTTGCAGCGGCACAAGCGAAATTGAGAAATAAGTAGGCTCTAAACGATCGCTTCATGTAAGTATCGGCGGCATCGGACAATCGAGAGTCGCGGCTATTGCTCGCATCAATTCAGCTTCAATTGCGTCCACTTGCCTATCAGCTGTGATACAGGCCGCACAAGCCTTCAGTAGCGCCGGCTTCTGTAACGGTTTGAGTTGAGCAAGCTCATCCAACGCATCGTTTAACGATGTATACTCGATCGACTGCGCTGCAATAAATCGCAGCTCAAAATCCAGTTTCATTGCTCCGAGCTCGAAAGCCTCTTCGGTTGTAATGCCCTGTTGCTGATTAGACTGAGCCAGAATAGAGAGCAACAACGCAACTGAGTTCTGGCAGCTCTTTAGCTCTTTACTGCCCAATTTGGGGCGTTTGTTCGAGAAAACGGCATCTAGATGATGAAAGACATTTTTCTGCAGTGCCCACTCCAGTAAATTTATCTTCTTATCCAACTTAATCAGTTCATTGAAATTATTTTTAAAGAGCCGGTACTGATTATTCGAGAGTTGCCTCAAACTGGCAATAGCAATCTCCACCAGCGGCAACCGATGCTCTGGTTTCAGCGATCTTTCGTTCGTATTAATTGTGAGTAGCCCGAGTAATTCCTGATAGACTCCTGGGTCGGCGTTTTCCTGCAAGAGTGCTATCTGCTGGCGGCGCACCGGATCGGTACTGTTTAGCACCAAATAGTAAATAACCGATCGCGCACCGGAAGCTTCATGCGCAGCATCCAGGAATTCCTGGGGAATCTGTTGCTGAATTGCACCAGCATACTCCAACTGTTCGATACCCGGATTTCCCACTTGCCGTATTATGTTCTCAGTCAAGAGCACACCTGTTGCACCGGTCAGAATGGCCGCCATCCTCTCCTGTCTTGATCTTTCGTTCTCAGCGCTCATTGCTGGCTCGGGTTGCGATTCCTTGCGTCGAATCAGATCGAAACTGCCATCCCACCCGGGCAGAATGGCACTAATTCGCTTCTCCAGAGGCGGATGGGTTGCATACAAGCCACGCAGTGGCGACAACGTAGCCTCCTCAAACAACGCGTGGCTAATTTCAGCGCTATTTGGATTATTCAGATAGGAGCGCTCGGCGTGATTGGCAATCTGCATTAACGCACCAGCTATACCACCTGGGTTGCGCGTATATTGCACGGCCGAGGCATCGGCTAGAAACTCTCGCTGCCTGCTAACCGCAGCCTTAATCAGGTTCCCGAAAAAAGTACCGACATAGCCCACCACCATCAAGCCAATACCGAGAAATACAATACCCGCCGAATCTTTAGACCGACGGCTGTATGAGCCGCCCCTAAGTAGATGAAAACCAATTATCCCCAACACCATGATTCCATAGAGAATACCGATTAGCCGAATGTTAATCCGCATGTCTCCATGCAGGATGTGGCTGAACTCATGCGCAATAACCCCTTGCAACTGATCCCTGCTAAGCGTATCGATGGTGCCTCGGGTAACACCAATTACTGCATCGGATGGTGAATAGCCAGCGGCGAATGCATTGATGCCAGATTCTTCCATCACGTACACCGGTGGAACGGGTGTCCCGGAAGCCAGTGCCATCTCCTCCACCACATTCAAAACGCGTTGTTCCGCCAGATCTCTGTTACCAGCCAGTAGCAGTCTGCCGTTCATCATCTCGGCGATTCGTGCTCCGCCTCCGGATAAGGCACTCAGCTTATAGAGACTGCCTGTTAATACGATTGCAGAAACCGCTGCTCCAATGAAAACGAAGGTTTGCCAATCGAATAGCAATGAATTCCCGGCGGCTGTATCTGCCATCTCATTACCGATAAAACCAAATACCACCATCACCAAAAAATTGGTCACGATGATGAGTGAAAGCACTGCAAGGACAAACAGAACGACTAGCTTGGTCGTGTTACGTTTGGCGGTTTCCTGAGATTCAAAAAAATCCATTATCTTCAGTTCAAAGCGTGTTCGCGATTAGAGTGTCCCGCAGATTAATCCTAGAACGAGACCTTTGGTGCATCCTGTATTTGTTCACTGTCTTCAAATTCCAGCAGACTGGCATCAGACCCATGACCAAATACACCGGCAATTGCAACAGGCGGGAAGGATTGGCGGTAGGTGTTGTATGCCATCACCTGATCATTAAATGCCTGACGGGAAAAAGCGACTTTGTTCTCTGTTGCAGTCAGTTCCTCACTAAGCTGCATCATATTCTGATTGGCCTTCAGATCTGGATAGGCTTCCATTACGACATTAAATCGATTTAACGCCCCTGCCAGCACGCTTTCCTGACCAGCCAACTCTTTAATTGCCGCTGCATTACCCGGGTCGGCTGCCGCTGCCGCCAGTCCAGCTGCGGCGGAATTACGCGCCGCAATGACGGCCTCAAGCGTTTCCCGCTCATGCTTGATATAACCCTTCGCTGTTTCCACCAGATTTGGAATAAGGTCATAGCGTCGCTTTAGCTGCACTTCGATCTGTGCAAACGCATTCTGGTATCTATTCTTCAAACTAACCAGACGGTTATAGATTCCAACCAGGTAAAAAAACACCACTGCTACAATGACCAGTACCACGATTGTCGAAATTTCCATTGTGTGTACTCCTGTTAATGAAACTAGTTTGGCGAAGCAAAATCATACCCTTGGAGATATTATTTCATTATTACTTGATATTGTCGCTTCTGCTTCATAAAAAGGCCCAATTGAAATTTTGAGCAAAGCAGAATATCTGCTAAGCTCGAAAAGCTCGATATCTCAAATACTAACCAAAGAATAATAACTATGAGCATCGGTGTCCTTGCCATACTTTCCTTACTACCAATCATCTCGGTAGCTGTCTTTTTAGTCATCCTTCGCTGGCCTGCCAGTCGGGCCATGCCAATCGCCTATATAGTAGCCGCAGTTCTAGCGTATTTTATATGGCAAATCCCGCTTACCAAGGTGTTGGCCGCCAGCGTCAATGGCCTGATTGTTGCTGGGACCCTAATCTACATTATCTTTGGCGCCATCCTCCTGCTGAACACGCTGCAACAGAGTGGAGCCATCCAGACAATTCGTCAGGGCTTTTCCGATATCACTCCGGATCGCCGCATACAGGTAATTATTATTGCCTGGCTATTTGGTTCCTTTATCGAAGGATCGGCCGGGTTCGGAACACCGGCAGCGGTAGCGGTTCCACTCATGGTAGGGCTCGGTTTTCCAGCCATGGCCGCCGTCGTTGCAGGCATGATCATACAGAGCACACCCGTGTCTTTCGGCGCAATGGGTACACCGATCCTGGTTGGTATCAATACCGGTCTTTCGGCCGATCCCGACATGGTTGCCTATGCTGCAGAACGCGGCTATGCAGAATGGGATTCATTCCTTGGATTCATCGCCACAAAGGTCGCCCTGATACATGCCCTTGCCGGCACTTTCATTCCACTCCTGGTCACAGGGATAATGACACGATTCTTTGGCGAACACCGCTCCTTTGCTGATGGCTTCAAGGTATGGAAATTCGCTCTCTTCGCCGCGTTCTCCATGACCATACCTTACCTGATTGTCGCCACAGTATTTGGTCCCGAATTTCCTTCCATGTTTGGAGGGTTGATCGGGTTGGCAATAGTGGTTATCGCCGCAAGGGCAGGATTCCTGATGCCCAAAGGCGATGAGTTATGGGACTTCGCCGATAAATCCGAATGGGAAGAAGAATGGACTGGTTACTTACAGAGCGGGCCGGGTGTCAATGAGAAAGCCCAATCCATGACGCTCATGCGAGCGTGGTCTCCTTACCTGTTTGTAGCAGGATTTCTTATACTGACGCGATTGCCGCAATTGAATATGGAGGTTTTGCTTCGAGCGCCAGTCTTTCCCGTGACCCTGTCATGGCCACAGATTTTCGGCAGTGATATCAGTGCGTCATTCCAACCTCTTTGGTCACCAGGAACTATTTTTATCATAGTTTCCCTGATTACTATCCTGCTTCAAGGCTTAAAATTTCCTGATTACAAGCTAGCCCTCAGCAGTTCGCTAAAAACGCTAGTCCCTGCCTCTACGGCACTGGTTTTCACTGTGCCAATGGTCCAGGTTTTTATCAACACCAGTGGTGGAGCGTCGGGATACGAACAGATGCCCATTGCGCTTGCTGAAGGCGTAGCTAACCTGGCCGGCTCTGCGTGGCCATTTTTCTCTACTTTTATTGGTGGGTTAGGGGCATTCGTTGCCGGCAGTAACACCGTAAGCAACATGATGTTCTCATTGTTTCAGTTCGGTGTGGGCGAACGCATACTGGTAGATCCGACCTGGATAGTGGCACTACAGGCTGTTGGAGGTGCCGCAGGTAATATTATTTGCGTACACAATGTTGTGGCTGCATCGGCAGTCGCTGGACTTGTCGGCAAAGAAGGTGCCGTAATCCGCAAGACGTTGATTCCGTTTTGTTACTACGCACTAATGACAGGTGCCATTGGCTATGGAATAGTAAATCTTGACAGTGGTATTTTTAATGCAGGATTTATAGTCGTCGGTCTAATTGTGGCTATCATGGTTTACTTTATTATAAAGTTCAATCGGAGCAGTGTTCCCTGATTTAGCCGCTGAGATCAAAGTACACAACAGATCTTCATTCACTGCAAATCATGGTTGAGTCTAGTCGGGTAAATCAAATTTCTAGCGAGAGATCATTAATCGTCGCAACCGCTGGACATGTCGACCACGGCAAGACTGCTCTTATCGATCGGATCACCGGAACCAACACCGACACTCTCCAGGAAGAAAAGGAGCGTGGGCTGAGCATCAATCTTGGCTATGCGTACTTCCATTATTCGAGTTCAACCAATAACCAATCCTTCGAAAACACCATTGGTTTTGTCGACGTACCCGGTCATTCTGACTTTATCAATAATATGCTCGCCGGTGTCGGCACGGTTGACTACGCCCTCCTCGTTATCGCCGCCGATGACGGCATCATGCCCCAGACCAGGGAGCACCTGGCAATCCTCGATCTGCTCGGAATTTCCAGTGGGCTGGTCGCTCTGAGCAAGATTGACAAGTGTGATGACCAGCGAATCGAGTCAGTATCGAAGGAGATTTGTGACTTATTATCACCAACATCGATGCGAGATTCACCCATCTTTCCGATTTCGAATATCACCGGTGCTGGCATCGAGTCTCTCATCAACCACCTCCAATTGGTTCTTGCAGACAAGGTAGAGAACCGCGATCTGTATTCAAATCACTTCACCCGATTCCTGGTGGACCGCAGCTTCACCGTCAAGGGGGCAGGTACCGTGGTCACAGGAAGTGTGCGAGCAGGACTAATGAGAGCAGGTGATTCTATTCTGCATTCAGGAACTGCGCAGCAAACAAGAATCAGGGGTTTACGGCAAGACACGGCAGATATCGAAATTGCTCGCGCTGGCCAGCGCGCAGCTGCCAATATTGGAATCAATGCTGACCGTATCCGGCGGGGAGACTGGTTAATTGATCCGCAGATTTACAAACCCGTGCTGCGCTTCGACGCTACCATCAATCTCATCGACGCAGCGTTCGAGTTAAGAAGTAGCGCGCAGTATCATCTCTTTATAGGTGCAGCCCACCATATTGTAACGATTCGATGCCTTGATAGTACGCAGCAAGACCTCTACCAGGTTGCCTCACACGAGACTATGATTGCCCACTATGGTGACAGATTCGTTCTTCGAGATCCCGCCTCACAGATCACTATCGGCGGCGGCAAGGTTATTGATATTTTCATACCGCGACGCAAACGCAGCAGTGAATCGAGATTGCAAGCACTTAGAGCCCTTAACAATGATTCCACCATTGCACTAGATGAACTGTTGCGGTTGTCTTCTCTAGGAGTAGACCTGGAACAGTTCGTCATTTGTCGAAACCTGAACCTGATCGCTGTTGAAGAGCTTTTCAGCAAGCTCAAGGCGCGAAACCGAACTGTAGTTAAATTACGCATCGAGAATCGCAAGCACCCCACTCTATTGGATGAGGAGTATTTCCTCGAATATGCCTCTCAGATCTTCAGCGGTCTGGAACACTTTCACTCTGATCATTCCAACCAGCAAGGGATCAGTGAACCAGCACTCAGCAAAGCGGTAAGCTTCGAAGGCTCGCACCTGTTGTTCCATGCTGTCCTGCAGGCAATGATTAACGATGCAACGATAAAGCGCACTGGCACGCTCCTGCATTTGCCAGATCATGTAAGCATCCTCAGCCAGGAAGAACAGCAATTTCTTGGCAAGGTGCGCCCACTGCTTATAAAAGCCGGTAACGTCCCACCCAGAACCAGAGAATTGGTAGAGTTGACCGGGATCCCACTAAGGTCACTTGAACAAATTCTCAAGCAGGTGACCTTGGCCGGCAATTTAATAAAAGTGGCTGATAATCGATACTACTTGCCAGAAACGATTATGGCGCTTGCCGAACTTACCGAACAGTTAGCAAACTCTAGTTCCATAGTTGACGGATTTTCAGTAATCCAGTTTCGAGACACTTCCGGAATAGGCCGCAACCTTTGCATTGAGATTCTCGAATATTTCGATCGCATTGGTTTCACGCGCCGTGATGGTAATAGCCGGTTTATACGAACTGAAAAAGAGAATATTTTCGGCCGCTGATCATTAGTTCTGTCCGTCTCTTTAAGGGATTTCAATATCCATTGACTTGCATCAACTGTAACGCCTTATTTGTTTGAACTCGCCTAAACTCTGATCCACACTGAACAGATCAAAAAATGTTTGAGGTGGCTAGAAATGAATACCCTGCATAGAAGAATTCTTAATGTATCAGGCATTACAGCCCTGGTAATGCTGGCAGTGCTTTCTGCCTGCCAGCCCGCCCAGGAGACTGAAGCATTCACGTTGCCTGTAAGCATAAATGAAGTTATGGCTTCGTTAATCAATCATTCCGCCGACCCCATCTGGATAGCTGCCTGGCGAAATCCCCGCTCTGAACGTGACTGGCGCGAATTGGAACACCTCGCGCGACAACTACAGATTGGTGGTGCCTTGTTAACGATTCCGGGAACCGGTCCTGCTGACAAACAATGGACTGGGCGTGCTGAATGGCAGCAATTTTCGATGCAGCTCTCCAGCGCGGCTGGACGAGCGGTGAACGCTGCTCGATCAAAAGACATAGAGCTGATTAGCCGGGCGGGTGACGAAATCGTTGCTGTCTGTGAAGCATGTCATACAGACTTCAAGCCAGATCTACCCACCATGAATATTTATGGTGAGTTGTCGCCAACGGCGGACAATATCTAAACGCAGCTATTAGTCTCCTACCGCGCTTTACCAATAGAAAACAAAGCTGCTACTCTAATCGGTAGTGGCTTTGTTTGTTCTTGTATGGAATGTTGGAAAAGATTTCTGAGAGTCATAACTGGGGAAAAAATTGGAAAGCTAGATGGGACTCGATATTGCAAATACGGATTTCACGGATGACAATTTCCATCGTTTCGGTGATAAGCTCAGATCGAACCTGAAAGCCCTCGGCATACTCTTGGCCCGACCTGACTTTGGCGAAGGCGACTTGTCATTTGGCGCCGAACTGGAGTTGTATATCGTCGATGCAAATGGTCGGCCGCTGCATGTTAATCAGGAAATAATTGCGCAGCTTAAGGATCCGCAGCTCACTCTCGAGCTCAATCGCTACAACCTGGAGTACAATTTCAAACCTTCCCTACTCAAAGACCGGTGCTTCACTTTGACGCAAATCGAGGCGCTGGCCGCTATTGACAAGATAAATACCTGCGCGAAGCAGTGGGCTGGCAGTGTAGTACCAATTGGGATTTTACCGACACTCGAGCAATCGGATACGGGCTACCATGCCATGACTCCCCTGCCCCGTTTCAAGGCGCTAACCCAGGCCTTAACACACATACGAGGTGGCCCCTTCACGATTGCTATCGAAGGAGAAGAAAAATTACAGCTCGCCATGGATGATGTGACGCTGGAAGGAGCTAATACGTCATTTCAGGTTCACTTGCGAGTGCCTCCAAGAGAATACGCTGATTTTTATAATTCAGTGCAACTGGTGACACCGCTTGTTGTGGCCATGGCAGCAAACTCTCCAACGTTGTTTGGACACCGGCTCTGGCAGGAAACCCGAATACCACTCTTTAAGCAGTCAATTGATTGTCGACCGAATGATTCTCTGCATCCGGTACCTGCCCGAGTCAATTTTGGCAATAACTGGCTACGAGACGGTGCATTCGAATTGTTCGCCGAGGCGGCACTGCTCTATCGTCCAATTTTACCTGTCTGCAACGATGAAGACCCGGTTGCCGTTGCGCAAAGCGGAGGCACTCCGCAATTACACGAGCTCAGATTGCACCAGGGTTCTATCTGGCTATGGAACAGGCCGGTTTATGATCCAACACATGGGGGACACCTGCGCGTGGAATTACGGGCATTTCCCGCTGGACCATCCATAGTCGATATGCTCGCCAATGCTGCTCTGGCAATCGGGCTTGCCAAATTGATGCAGCCTACAATTAAACAATTGTTACCGGCTATTCCTTTTGCCTATTGTATAGCCAATTTCTATCGGGCAGCCCAGAAAGGCATGGCTGCCGAACTATTCTGGCCTTCACTAAATCAGAGCCAACCTGAATACCATGCTGTACCAGAAATTCTCGAACGCCTCCTGCCGCAAATTCCGGAACAACTTCTGGGAATGGGATTTATCGAAGAAGATATTAGACCACTGTTGGAAGTACTCCAGGAGAGGCTCCAAACCCGCCAGACAGGAGCACAATGGCAGCTTAACAAACTCATTGAGCTGCGTAAGGATCTACACAAAAGAGAAGCGCTTACCGTGATGTTCCAGGAATACCAAAAAAACAGTGCAGCAAATATTCCTGTTGCCAGGTGGCAGTAAAATTTATGGAGCAGTCGATTGAATCCCAAGACAACAAGTTTCATTACTGGAAAGACCCCGCACCGGACAAGATAGGTCCCACAGTTACGGAATTCCTCAAGCGGCTGCCAGGCCCAACGCATATCCACGTCACGGGTACTGATTCCAGCCGCTGTCGAGCTGTAGCAACACTCTTGCATGGCAATGAACCCTCTGGCCTGTATGCAGTATATGAAACCCTGCAGCAACAGATAAGGCCCGCGGTAGACATCCACTACTTCATACCCAGCGTAGATGCGGCCCGCCAGGCTCCGGGGTTTATCTATCGAATGCTGCCCCACCAGAAGGACTTGAACCGCTGTTTCAAAACGCCGTTTGGAAATTCCGAACAGGATCTGCTCGCTGAAGACTTGCTGGAAAATCTCAGGAGGCTTAACCCTGAATGTGTGATCGACATCCACAACACTTCCGGATCCAGTCCTTCTTTCGGGGTAACCACGTTTATGGATGAACGACACGATGCGCTGGTATCACTGTTTACCCATCGCATGATCGTCACGGATCTGATTTTGGGTTCTCTGATGGAAATTAGTGATTCGATGATGCCAACAGTGACGATTGAATGCGGTGGCGCAGAAGATACCGAATCTAACCGGATGGCTACCGAAGGATTGATTAAATACATAACTTACGAAGACGTATTGTCGGTAAAACATACCGATATGTCACTGGAGTTCTTTCACAATCCATTGCGCGTCGAATTGCTTGACGGCAGTGATATTGCCTACGGTGATCACAGCCTGATGAAAGATGGCGTTACTCTTCTGTCAGATATCGAACATTTTAATTTTGGCTATGTCGGCCCCGAAAACTGCCTGGGATTTGTATCCGGCGAGTTAGCTGCAAACTTGACGGTGCTGGACATACACAGAAAGGAGAGACTTCTGGACTACTTCACCCTTGAGGACGGCAAGCTTTACCCGACACGGCGCCTGAAGTTATTCATGGTTACCACAAATCCTGAGATTGCCCGGAAAGATTGCCTTTTTTACCTGGTTGAAGGAGATTAGCTCTTGTCTTTACCCTGCCTCCGCGCCTCGGGGAGCAGCGCCTGTTCGAGTCCATTGCACACCGTTTCCAGTATCTGAATTCGGGCATACTTCTTGTCGTTGCCGGCGACAATCGTCCATGGCGTATGAGCAGTGCTGGTGTGAGCGACCATATCATTGATGGCTGATTTGTAGTCATCCCAGCGTTCGCGATTTCGCCAATCCTCCTCGGTAATCTTATGCTGCTTACGAGGATCTTTTTCCCTTTCTTTAAAGCGCCTGTGCTGCTCTTCTCTGCTGATATGAATCCAGAATTTAAAGAGTGAAACACCATGGTCCACCAGGTGTTCTTCGAAGTCGTTAATCTCCTGGTATGAGCGCAACCACTCATGAGGTTGGGCGAATCCTTCTACCCGCTCAACCAGAACCCGGCCATACCAGGATCGATCATAGATCGTAACGTATCCTGCTCGTGGAATATGACGCCAGAATCGCCATAAGTAGTGATGCCCTTTCTCTTCATCAGTGGGAGCAGCAATTGGAATTACTCGATACAAACGCGCATCTATAGCTGCCGTCATTCGCCGGATCGCACTGCCTTTGCCTCCAGCATCCCAACCTTCGAAAACCAGTACTGTATTGCGCTTGTTGTTGTACATTTCCCAGGCCAGGTCATGCAATCTCAATTGCAGCTGGCTAATTCTCTTTTCGTATTCTGCCTCAGTTAGACTAAGGGTCAGATCAACATTGTCCAGGACTGTGATCTGTGAGGTATTTGCAAGAAGCGCATCATGGATCAGTTGAATGCCAGCACTCTCTTCAGACTGTTCCTCAGTTGCTTCCCGCTTTCCATTCTTCACCAGCTCAGCTTCCATTCGAGCGACAATAGCATCACCGACGGATATATCGCGATAGCGGGGATCGCTGGCCTCGATAATATGCCAGGGAGCGAAACCAGTATCTGTCAGTCGCAGTGCTCGTTCTGATACCTTGGCAAATCGATCATAGTTTTTCGAGAATTCTTCCAGCAGTGGAGACTTCTTGAATTTGCTTACCTTTGCTTCATTCTCCATGCGCTCACGTTGCACGGCTTTGGAAAGGTGAAACCAGAGTTTCACAATAATGTTGCCATCAATCGCCAGGGTTCGTTCCAGTTCTTCAATTCTTTTCAGCTTCTGATCGAGCTCGGCTTCATCAATTTTGTCAAAGGCTGCATCGACCAGTGGTTCGGTATACCACGACCCGAACATCACGCTGACGGTGCCCTGCATTGGCAGGCTCTTCCAGAACTTCCAGAAGCGGGGTCGCTGTCTCTCTTCGTCCGTTTCATCCCAGAAAGCATGGGTTTGCACATCCCGTATATCGAACCAGCGATTCAGCCGATCCACAACCTCACCCTTACCTGCCCCTTCTACTCCGGAGACAATGATTATCAGTGCCTTGCCCGACTTGCGCAGACGTTGCTGCAAATTCAGGAACAAGCGATGAATCTCCGGCTCGAGGCGCTTGTACTCTTCCTTCGAGAGCGATCGACCAACTTCAGCGGCTTCAAACATAAGCAGATTCTTCTCAGGGCTTTGTATGCACTATCTTAATCAAGATTCCGGAAACTTAAACCATATTCACTGTTCACGCCATTAGTGCTCTGTATTTGCACGCTATAAATTTCTCCATTGCGGCGTGCGGCCCGAACTTAATTGGCACCAGTTGGCAATTTCAATATCAGCCAGGGTCCAATAGTGGTTGTTTCGACTACTCGTTCACCCGCACTATCAGTGACGGTTGCCGCCATATCTGACAGGTAAATACCATTGGTAACGAAAAATACCAGACGGGTAGCATCCTGCGGTGCCTGCTCACGCTCTTCCGCACTAAAACAACCAGACCACACCACATCGTTCCGGGCAGCTGCTGAAACTGAGATCAATGCCAGCAGAAAAGCCCCAACAGCAAGAAAATACTTGACCCTAGCCACACGTCCACGTATTGAAAGTACGATATTTTATAACTTCACAAGTCAACCCTAGCAGGGTTGGTGAGAATCGGTTTGACCTGAGTCAATCGGGCTATAATCACTCGAATAGCATAGAGACTGGCAAATTAGTTGTAACCGGTAAGTACCTGCCTGCGTCAAACCATAAAACACTCTGGATCAAGAGGGATAAGTGCTGCCGTGTGGAAAAACTACTTCAGTATCGTGTGGCGGGGAATCTGGAAGTATAAGGCCTTCTCAGCCATCAATATCCTGGGTCTTGCTGTCGGGATAAGTTGTTGCCTGCTGATCTTGCTCTATGTCCAGTACGAATTCAGCTATGACCGCTATCACGTAAAAGCCGATCGATCCTACCGGATCTCCCTGCACGGGGTTTTAGCCGGCAATGAGATCAATGCCGTTACAACACCCTATCCAATGGCGGCGGCACTTATCAATGAGTTTGCTGAAGTTGAGACGGCAGCGCGGTTTAGAAAATTCTTCGCAGAGATGCTGGTGAGCGTTGGGGACGTTCGTTACCAGGAAAGCGAAGTATTTCATGCCGATCAAAGCTTTTTCAACATATTCGATTATGAATTTGTTGCCGGTGATAGCGAGACAGCTCTGAACAATCCATTCTCAGTTGTGGTTACAGAATCGATCGCTGAGAAATATTTCCCGGAATCCCGAGCATTGGGCCAGTCGCTTACTTTTAACAATAATCGAGACTACCTGGTCACTGGAATCATTCGCAACATACCCGAGAACTCCCATTTTCATCCGCACATTCTGGTGTCGTTTAATTCCGATGAGCAACACGACAGTCCAATATGGATCAGTAACAACATAGCCACGTACCTCGTGTTGCGGCCGGGTGTCGATGCCGCTGAGTTCTCACTCAAACTCGATACGCTGGTGGAAAAGTACGTAGCTCCACAAATCGAACAGGCATTGGGTAGCAGTCTTGCAGACTTTTTGGCAGGCGGAGGCCGTTATGGTTTTGGCCTGCAAGCCCTGACAGCGATTCACCTCAGTTCCAACATGGAGGGTGAAATAGAACAGAACGGCAATGCCGGATATGTTTATACCTTTCTTGCTGTTGCCGTGTTTGTCCTGGTTTTAGCCTGTATCAATTTCATGAACCTTTCTACGGCGCGCTCAGCTAATCGAGCTAAAGAAATCGGAGTTCGAAAGGTAATGGGCGCCCATCGAGCGCAACTCTTCGTGCAATTCATGTCAGAATCTGTGCTAGTCAGTGTACTGGCGCTTGCCATCGCCTTACCCCTGGTCTCACTGTTACTGCCAGCGTTTAACGCCATTACTGAAAGATCGATATCAATCGATGCCATCTTCAGTGTGCAGGCATTTTTTCTTTTAGTGTTTTTGACCTTCGCCGTGGGAGTGCTGTCTGGAAGCTATCCGGCGCTCTATCTATCTCGTTTCCACCCTCAGGAAGTTCTCAAAGGTAAACTCAGCGCTGGTGCCAAGAGTGCCTGGTTCCGTGGCGGCCTGGTTGTCTTTCAATTTGCCATTTCCATTGCTTTGGTCGCAGCCACCCTAATTGTATACAGCCAACTTGACTACATTCGCAACAAGGCCTTGGGCTTCAATAAAGAACAACTGCTGGTGCTGCATCGAGCCGGTACTTTGGATGAACAATTGGAAAGCTTTAAGGCGCAAATTTCACAGTTACCCAACGTAATCGCCGTCAGCTCCAGCGTGCATGTGCCTGGTCTACAAGTGGATCAGAACGTTTACACTCTGGAAGGTGCACCCTCATCCGAATCGAAGGCGCTCTGGAGCAGCACAGTTGGCTATAACTATATCGAAACTCTGGGAATTGAGATGCTGGAAGGAAGGCCATTCTCTCGGGATTTCGGTTCCGATGAGACAGCCTATGTAATCAACGAATCTGCTGCCAGGGAGCTTGGTATTGAGAATCCCACTTCCCACCGACTTCTCGAGCCAGATCCCGATGGAATGCGTAGCGGGCCCATTATCGGCATGGTTCGGGACTTCCATTTCGAATCCCTGCACCAGGAGATTCGCCCCATGTTGTTTCGATATAGGGAATTTGCCCGCTATGTGGTTGTACGAGTACAACCTAATGACATCCAGGAGACTATTAGCAATATTGAGGAGCGCTGGCGGGAAGTTACTGGCGGCGAACCCTTCGAGTACTCCTTTCTCGATGAAGATTTCGAAAACCTGCATGAGGGTGATCGGAAAATGGGAGAAGTATTTGCCGGGTTCTCATTGCTTGCGATACTTATCGCCTGCCTGGGTCTTTATGGCCTGGCTTCGTTTACTACCGAACAACGTACTCAGGAAATCGGCATTCGTAAGACACTCGGAGCAACGGTAACTGACATCGTTGTTCTCATCTCTAAAGAATTCATCATTCTGGTGATCATTGCGCTAGTGATTGCCGTACCGGTCTCCTATTTGGCAATGAATCAATGGCTGCAATTGTTCTCATACCGAATTTCTATCCCCATGAGCGCATTTGCTATTGCCGGGGCAATGGCTCTGGTAATTGCTTTCCTGACTGTGAGTTTTCAATCAGTCAGAACGGCGTTGACGAATCCATCGAAATCCTTAAGAGATGAATAGCGAAGCAGAGTATTAACTGAGAGGGTGCAAGACCACGGGCAAGTCAGAATACCCTTTGATGAAACTGGAGTAGATTCGCTGCGGCTCACCCACTATCTCCACCATCTGGAATCGCTGCATAATTTCTTCCCAGAGAATACGTAGCTGCATCTCAGCCAGGCGATTGCCCATACATCGATGCAGGCCGAATCCAAAGGAAAGATGCTGCCTCGCATTAGGTCGATCTATCCAGAAACTATCCGCTCGTTCGATAACCTCTTCATCTCGATTACCTGAGGCATACCACATGACCACTTTATCGCCAGCCTTAATCCGTTGATCATGCAGCACAGTATCGACTTTTGCAGTACGGCGCATATACGCCAAAGGTGTTTGCCAGCGAATGATTTCAGAGACCATATTAGTGATCAGGGTTCGATCATTACGAAGCTTGTCATACTCAACAGGATTCTCATTAAGCGCTACTACACCTCCGGATATGGAATTACGGGTGGTGTCATTGCCACCCACAATCAGCAAGATGATATTCCCGAGGAATTCCTGCGGTGGCATGTTGCGTGTCGACTCTCCATGCGCCAGCATTGAAATCAGGTCGATTCCAGGCGCTTTGTTAACGCGCGCATTCCACAGGTTTGTAAAATAGACCAGGCATTCCTGGATGGCTTCCCAACGTTGTTCCCGGGTATCGACGACGCCATGCCCGGGGATGGCTGTTGCCACATCCGACCAATGGGTTAGCTTGTAGCGATCTTCGAAGGGGAAGTCAAAAAGCGTGGCCAACATCTGCGTAGTAAGCTCAATAGAAACATTGGTGACCCAATCGAATTCCTCACCTACGGGCAGGGAGTCCAGAATGTTCGCTACCCGTTGCCGGATCAATCCCTCCAACTTTTTCAGGTTTGCGGGCGCGACAACGGATTGAACAATCTTTCTTTGCTCATCATGCTTGGGTGGATCCATTGAAATAAACGAAGGCAAAGCAAATTCTTCAAAGCTATCGACGATTGCTACGGTAGGCTCAGAGGAGTAAATAGCCGGGGACGTATCGACCTCCATAATGTCTTGATATTTCATCACTGACCAGTACGGACCCACTGCAGAATTTCTACAGAAATGCACAGGGGCTTCATCACGCAGGCGTTTGAGAAAAGGTAAGTGCTGGTTCGCCTGCCAGATACCCGGATGTGACAAATCTATGTCTTCGAGCGGCATGGCATAGGGATCTTTCCCAACCATGCTCCATTTGCTCAGGTTGGTCTGCTCGTCAATTGCGACCTCGGTCATGGGCTCCCCTCGGAGAATAAATCTTCTCTACAAACCATATTCAAGTGGCAGATCTAGAACTGAAATTCTGGTGTGGTTACGACCAGGCCATCCAACTCGTCCGTAACAGTTATTTGGCAGGAAAGACGTGAATTCTCTTTCCGGTCAGAACTCATGCTTAGCATTGCTTCTTCGATCGGGTTAACCGGGTCCATCCTTTTCAGCCACTCCTGATTCACATACACATGGCAGGTTGCACAGGAACAGGAGCCACCGCAATCGGCATCGATGCCAGGTACGCCATTGGTCACCGCTGCCAGCATGACCGATCCACCGGGCTCAACAGTGACAGAATGCTCCGTGCCATCATGTTCTATGAATAAAATATTGACCATCAACTACTTCCTTTTCCTTCTGTATTCAAGAAGGCGCCACCATAGCAAGTTGTACGATCAAGAAAAAGCGCTTAGCCATTCATCGGGAGACTAAAATGTCGCTGAAGGCAGGAATGCATCCTGAAGTCAGTTATTGTTTCCTGAAATTATCTTTACTGAAACCGAGAATCAAGACTGTTGATATCGCGAAATAGGAAGAAGAATGCCCATTATCAAGGCTATTCCAATTCGAGCACGGAAAACTGTCCAAAAGAGTGCAAATCGCCGCCATAAGAGACTAGCTCCCATGTCCAGGTAATGTTTTAATACGGCGCGTATTCGTTCGAGGGAAATCTTAAAATGACAAGTCCCATATCTGCGCTATTTGGCCGTTCTCCCATCAGGCCTGTCCAGAAGCATATGGCCAAGGCCCAGAGTTGCATTGAGTTGCTCGGGGACTTTCTCGAGGCTAGCTTCAGCAAAGACTGGCAAAAAGCCTGGGACATACAGAAGGCGATACACGAGTCAGAAAATGAAGCAGATGACCTCAAGCGGGACATTCGAACCCATCTCCCCAGGAGCCTGTGGTTACCAGTAGCTCGAACCGATCTATTGGAACTGCTTAGAGACCAGGACAGGCTGGCCAATCGGGCGAAAGACATCGCTGGACTAATGGTTGGTCGCAGGATGGAAATCCCTGTTGAACTGATTGACTGCGTGCGCGATTACTACCAGTCCAATTTGCGGACCTCTGCTCAGGCGCTCAGAGCAATCAATGAACTTGACGAGCTATTAGAGACTGGATTTCGTGGCAGGGAAGCGAACCTGGTTACAGGTCTCGTCGTCGAACTCGATGAGCTTGAATCCCAAAGCGATCTCGCTCAGATAAAATTGAGAGCGATGCTCTTCGGTATAGAAAAGTCATTGCCACCAATCGATGTAATATTTCTTTACCGGGTAATAGATATGCTAGGAGATATTGCAGATATTTCTCAGAAGGTCGGCAGTCGGCTATTGCTGCTTTTAGCTCACTGAATAATAACCACATCGAGAACGATTCCAAATGTCTGAAATAATAACGCAGTATGGTTTGCTATTGCTCGGCTTGGGCTGCCTATTTAGTTTCTTCATGGCCTGGGGCGTTGGCGCAAATGATGTTGCCAATGCGATGGGTACCTCAGTCGGTGCACGCGCAATAACCATCAAGCAAGCCATTGTCATTGCCATGATATTCGAATTTGCCGGTGCCTGGCTGGCAGGTGGTGAAGTTACTTCCACGATAAGAAGCAGCATCATCGATGTCGAAACAGCCGGCTTCAACGAGCGACCAGAGCTATTGGTTTACGGCATGTTGTCCTCACTATTGGCAGCAGGTATCTGGCTGATCATTGCTTCCAAGTATGGCTGGCCGGTGTCTACGACCCATTCCATTATCGGCGCCATCATTGGTTTTGCAATGGTGGGCATCTCGGTCGATTCCGTTGTCTGGAGCCAGGTCTGGTCGATCGTAGCGAGCTGGGTAGTATCTCCTATCATTTCCGGAGTTATTGCGTTCTGCCTGTTCATGACAGTACAACGCCTGGTGCTCGCTACAGACGATCCCTTCGCAAATGCCAAGAAATATGTCCCGTTCTACATTTTTCTGGTGGGATTCGTGATTGCCATGGTGACCATGGTTAAGGGGCTGCGGCACGTTGGCCTGGAAATAAGTTTCGCCCAGAGTGCAGTCATGGCTGTCGGATTTGGAATCGTCACCATGGCTATCGGTATCTTGATGTTGCGAAGAATCCAGGAATCACCTGCTGAGAGAGCGGAAGACAAATTCAGAAGCGTCGAACGGGTATTTGGCGTGCTAATGATTTTTACGGCCTGCTCCATGGCGTTCGCCCATGGGTCCAATGATGTCGCCAATGCTATTGGCCCACTCGCCGCGATAAACGGTGTTGTACAAAGCGGTGGTGTATTCGCAACCCAATCTGCTCTGCCAATGTGGATTCTACTGCTCGGAGCGATTGGTATTGTGGCCGGACTGGCAACCTGGGGCTATCGGGTGATTGCCACCATAGGCAGACATATAACCGAGTTAACCCCCAGCCGGGGATTTGCGGCAGAGTTGGCCGCTGCAACAACCGTGGTAATCGCATCGGCTACCGGGATTCCAGTATCTACTACGCATACACTCGTCGGTGCGGTCCTGGGTGTCGGCATAGCCAGAGGCATTGGCGCACTGAATCTACGAGTTGTAGGCAAGATCTTTCTGTCCTGGATAGTGACACTACCGGTAGGAGCCGGGCTCTCAATTATATTCTTTTTTATTTTCCGGGCAGTTCTGGGCTAAAGATTCTGTCAGCGAGTCAAAGTTACTCCGAAGCCGGGCCTGGAAACTGCTTTCTCAATTCCCACTTCAAGACTTTTCCATTGGCATTGCGGGGAATCGTATCGATAAATACCGCGGCCTTGGGCAACTTGAAGCGTGCCAGCTTCTTATCGCAGTGACTGAGAATTTCCGCTTCCGAAAGACTGTCATTATTCCTGACTACAACTGCAAGTGGCGACTCGCCCCATTTCTCACTCGACTGACCAATCACTGCAACTTCGCTTACGCAGGGATGCGCGAGAATGACATTCTCGATCTCCGCTGGATAGACATTCTCACCTCCCGAAATAATCATGTCCTTGATGCGATCCTGAATATAAATAAACCCCTCATCATCCATACAGGCCACATCTCCAGTCCGTAACCAGCCGTCTTCGGTAATCGTCTCGGCGGTGGCGTCCGGGCGATTCCAGTATTCCAACATCACGTGTTTACCACGAATCCAAATCTCACCCTGCTCACCTGCCGGACAATCCTGGCCGTGCTCACCCACGATGCGTGCATCGGTATGAAAGAATGCGCGACCTGTAGAGCCGATCTTCTCTATGGCGTTCTCTGCACTGATTACACATGCAGGTCCACAGGATTCGGTTAAACCATAGATCTGGTGTACTTCGATATTTAGATCCGCATATTTTTCAATCAGGTTGACTGGCAAAGGAGACGCCCCACTCTGAATCCAGCGCAATGAGGTGTAATCAAACTGCTCGATACCCGGCACCTGGACCATGAAATTCAGCATAGCAGGTACCAATAGTGAGCAAGTGACTCTCTCTTCCTGTATCAATTCCCAGGCTCGTACAGGATCGAACTCGCGCATGACGATACTGGTGACACCACGATAGATGTTCAGAGTAACCGGAATGAGCGAACCAACATGAAACAAGGGCAATGCTACAAGGTATCTATCTGCATCGCGTAGATCACAGGATGCAGCAAACGTAAACAATGCCCACAAAGAAGTGTTATGAGAATGTACTACGCCTTTGGGCAATCCAGTGGTGCCAGATGTATACATGATGTAGAGCAGTTCATCTTCAGTGGCTCCGATCACTGGCTCTGCTTCTGCGCCTGAGTCTCGAAAATTGCCATAGTCCTGGGCAAACTCATTGCTACCATTCTGTGTCGCCACCCGAATCCAGGTACAGACGGCCGTCTTGTCACCCCTGCTGTGTAAATCGGACACTATCCTACTAAACTCTTCGCCGAAAATAAGCGTCGTGGAACCGCTATCTCTGAGAATGAATTCAAGCTCATCAGCGACCAGACGCCAGTTCAGAGGCACAACGACCCCGCCTATTTTGGCGATTGCAAAATAGGCCTCGAGGAATTCGGCGCCGTTCATCAATACCAGAGCAACCCGGTCTCCGGGCATGATTCCCGATTGCAGCAACGAATTTGCCAATCGATTGCAGCGCAAATTCAATTCTGCGAAATTCAGCCGCAATCCCGATTTGCTATCAACGTAAGCTTCTCGCTCAGGGTTTATGATCGCTCGCTTGCTAAGCAGGAGTCCGATATTATTCTGCATTGTTCACTCCAGATTACAGACAACCAGGGGTTTCCAATTTCGCCTATTACCCGATGCCCTCTGTCATTCATCTACTTCAGATAGAGGTAGACGGCAGTATCGAGTATTAGGTGTGAGCACTAACCCCGGTCCAGGATATCAATCTATAGATCAGAATCATAAATGAATAGCACAGCAAAATCCTACCTGCCTGTTCTTATCAGCGGCTGCATTTTATTGTTAATGTCATTCGGCTATCGCGCCGGATTTGGCTTATTCGTGCAACCGATGTCGGACGCGCAGGGTTGGGGTCGGGATGTGCTGGCACTGGCACTGGCAATACAGAACCTGTCATGGGGGGTTTTCGCTGTCGTTACCGGAGGATTGGTCGACAAATACGGGAATCTGAAGGTTTTACTCAGCGCCATAATCCTGTACGCCTCGGGCATGTGGGCAATGGCATTCTCCACCACCAGTCTGCAAATAATCTCGACAGCAGGACTGTTAGTTGGAGCCGGTATAGCGGGCACCTCTTTTGGCATCGTCCTGCCAGCCATTGCCAGAGCCGTACCGGCAGAAAAACGTGCCTGGGCTCTCGGCATAGGAACCGCCGCGGGCAGCTTCGGACAATTTCTTGTCGTACCGGTAATCCAGGTGGTAATTGATATGACTGGCTGGTACCTGGCATTGCAGTTCCTGGGAATATCAGCGCTAATCATGGCAATATTCGCATTGCCGTTGGCAAAATATGGCGGCGCTCAAGAGCAAGACTTGGAAAACAGCGCTAACTTCAACCTGGGTTCAGTGGCAAGCAGCGCCCTGCAAGTGCGGTCTTACCTGCTACTAATCTTTGGATTCTTTGTCTGCGGTTTTCATGTCGCTTTCATCACCGTCCACATACCGGCGTATGTAGTGGACTTGGGATTTCCTGCTTCTGTTGGGGCATGGAGTATCAGCCTTATCGGGTTCTGTAATGTATTCGGTGCGTACTATGCTGGCATACTCAGCGGGAAACACTCTATGCGTAAGCTGCTGACTATTATCTACCTGGGCCGTGTGATCGCCATCACTGGATTTCTAATTCTTCCTGTGACGATACCCAGTATTCTGGCCTTCAGCGCCACCATGGGCTTCCTGTGGCTGGCCACCATTCCCCCTACAGCAGGGTTGGTGGCCCTGTTCTTCGGAACGCGCTATATGGCCTTTCTCTATGGCATTGTCTTTTTCAGTCATCAAGTGGGTAGTTTCAGCGGCATCTGGCTTGGTGGGTGGTTATACGAAAATTTTGGCAACTACGATGGCATCTGGATAGCCGGAATCGTACTGGGAATGATAGCCGCCTTGTTACATTGGCCAATCGAAGAAAGAGACTACTCGGCACATCTGACAACGGCAAAAGCGTAAAGAATCAATACCTGACTTCGTTCTTCAAACCATGGCGTGCATTAAAGCGGGTCACACTCGTGACCAGCTTGAATATTCAGGATTACTTACTGAGAGTTTGGCGGAAGAGGCAGGAGTTGAACCCACCAAGCCTGTCATAAACAGACTTCACCGGGTTTGAAGTCCGGGCACCCCACCGGGGATGATACTCTTCCGCCGCCGAGTTTAGCACAATACGATTTTGAATCACCAATGGTCTAAGGCAGCGGAGCTCGATGCAGTCCCCAGTCAAAACGAAGGTACCGAATACGAGAGAGCCTGCTTGTCGAAGTCTCAATTCGTTCATTCAATCCCAGTTCTTTTTCGAAACCTGCCAGAAACTCCGCAACTGAATCAATACCGCCCCACCCTTGTTTGAAATCTTCTTCATACCAATTGAATATCCTGGAAACAAAAAGAGTTCCATTTGAAACATAATTCCGCGACTTATCAGAGAGGAACAACCGGGTATTGTCATCGATTTGTCGTTCCAATTGGTCACCTTGATAGGCTTGCGCCGAACGCCGCGCGGCCATGACCTGGGCGCAAAGGCTCAAGCGAGTTTTCAACATTGACATAGAAACTTGCCGGGAATGCGGCGGCGCCATGAAGGTGATTGCCTGCATCGAAGACCCGGTGGTGATCCAGAAGATCCTGAATCACCTGAAGGAAAAAGGTGAATACCAGGATGCGTTGCGGTTGCCCGAGAGTCGCGGCCCGCCGCAAACGCGCTTATTTGGGTAAGAAAAAACCGTTCGGGAAAGACAAGGACGTTGCCGGCTACACGAGGCAAGGGTGGCGCTCGGCTGACGGAATGGTTTGAGAGGGTCACAGGGCCGGAATCCGGCCGATTTAGCCAACTAAGCCGCTGCATCAGATGAGATTGACTACGTCTGGCCGCGAAATGGCCGGGTTGGTTTTTCAGTAAAAAGGGGGTTTATACTTCCTATACTCGAGTAAACAACATCGTTGAGATATTTAATGATTTTCCTGAAGTCGACCTCGGCGCCTTCATCGGCGGTGGCAACGATCCCGATATGGCTTCAGTCGCTGGCTACGCACCAGGTAACAGCATCTCGCTGAATCCTCCCGGTGTTGGTGGCTTATTGAAAGCCGGATCCAAATTGAACTTGCAGATGCATTACACAACATCCGCAAGGAATCAGTTGATGCGACTGAGATTGGTATCTACTTCTATGCCGAAGGTGAAGTACCGAAAGAGCGCATGGGTGGCGGCGTCGCCAATGACTTCAAGATCAAGATCCCCGCGCAAGCCAAGGATCATGAAATGGTCATTACCCTCAATGTTCCAGAAGAAGCTAAAATCTACAGCTTGATGCCTCACATGCATTTCCGTGGCAAGCGCATGAATTTTGTTGCCAAATACCCTGACGGCACCGAAGAAATGCTGTTATCGGTACCTGCCTATTCATTCAACTGGCAGTTGTTACACGCACTGGAAGAACCGCTGCTCGTTCCTGCCGGCACGCAAATTATTGCCACAGGTGCTTTCGACAACTCATCACAAAATCACTTCAGCCCGGATCCAAATGCTGAAGTAATCTGGGGTGAACAAAGCTGGGAAGAAATGATCATGGGATTCTACGAGTGGAAATACACAGATCAGGGTGGTTCTGATTAATACTCGACTTAAACTTTAGTCCAGTCAGAAAAACCAAAAGGTGCGTCCTGCAATGGACTCACCTTTTTTTACGCCTGCAAACTACCAGTTAAAATCCGAACTGGTCAAGCCTCCATATTTGAGGCTCTGGAAACTCTGAATTGTCATATTACTGTCACATAAAAAACCTATAGTCCTGCCCAGAGACTCAAGTTTTAGTTCTGGATATTCAATAACCGTGGAGGCATGACATGCGTTCGATTCATCTTGGCAGGATTATTATTACTTTTGTGGCGCAGGCATTGCTTGTTCAGTCGGGAATCTCTGTATATGCCGCTGAAATTGACACCGAAATTCCAGTCTACGAGCGAACCAGCGGCGTTTCTGGCAACCTCTCCAGCGTCGGCTCAGACACCCTCGCAAATTTGATGACCCTGTGGGCCGAAGAATTCAAGCGTCTATATCCCAATGTAAATATCCAGATTCAGGCCGCTGGCTCTTCGACCGCTCCGCCGGCTCTCACCGAACAAACGTCAAACATCGGTCCCATGAGCCGGGAGATGAAAGACAACGAGATCCAGGCATTCGAAGCTCGATATGGCTATAAGCCAACCGCCATTCCGGTGGCCATAGATGCCCTCGCGGTATATGTGCACAAAGACAATCCAATCGAAGGCATGACTCTGCCCCAGATTGATGCCATTTTTTCCTCGAACCAGCGTTGCGGTTATGCCCAAAGCATCTCTAATTGGGGTGATCTGGGTATGCGCGAGGCCTGGGAGCGACGCGACATTCAACTCTTCGGACGCAACTCGGTTTCCGGCACTTATGGCTATTTCAAGGAAGCTGCACTGTGTGATGGAGACTTCAAGAATAATGTGAATGAACAGCCAGGTTCTGCATCTGTTGTGCAGTCTGTGAGCACTTCAATTAACGGTATCGGTTATTCGGGTATTGGCTATCGCACTTCCGGTGTGCGCTCTGTGCCAATTGCGCGTTCTGCTGATAGTGAATTCTATGAAGCCACAGCGGAAAATTCTGTCGCTGGCAATTATCCACTCGCCCGGTTCCTGTATGTTTACGTGAACAAGGCACCGAATCAGCCCTTGCCACCGCTTGAGAGAGAATTTATCAAGCTGATTCTGTCACAATCGGGACAAGCCATCGTGCTGAAAGATGGCTATATAGCGTTGCCTGCGCAGGTAGTTAGCGGCACGATGCAGAATCTGGATATGTGATTCAAATTCGCCTCCATTTGTATTGAAAGCAGCGTAGTATTTGATGTGAAAAGTCTGGATCGACTCGAGCCGGACTTTTTCATGGATAAGTGAAAAAGTGTGACGATTCTGTCATGTGTCTGTAATAAAGTACTTTGATAAGCAATCAAGATCATTAGATGGCCAAAGATCCAGATCAGTTAGATGCGCGGGAAGCACAATTGAATTCCACTTCAGTGCTGGATATGACGTCCCCCCGCCTGAAGTTTCGGCGCAAACTGCGCCATTTTTACGATCGTGCCGCTAAAGTTGCCATTGGTATTGGGGGCATTGGTGTCATAGTGGCTATTCTGCTTATTTTTCTTTATCTCTTCTATGAAGTGATTCCCCTGTTCAAGGCCGCGTCGGTGGCAGAGGTTAATCAATACCAATTGGAAGTGGCCGAGATGGCTCCGGGTTTGCACCTCGCAATCGAGGAGCAATCAGAAATAGGCATGCGACTGGATCAATCTGGAACCTTCCTGTTTTTCAATCTCGAAGATGGCACTACTGTCTCTGCAATTCCTGTGTCTTTGCCCGAAGCGACCACCATAACAGCATTTACTCTCGATACTGAAGCGAGCGGTATAGTGGCGCTGGGTTTGAGTAACGGGCAGGTTGTTATTGTCGCGTACGGGTATGAAACGTCTTATGCTCAAATTGACAATGTGCGCACCATAACTCCTGTCGTCAGCTATCCTTTCGGAACCGAACCTTATCAGCTGTTCAGCGGACAGGAAGTGATTGCATTGGCATTGCGTACGCGCGGAGAATCCATGTTGCTGGCTGGCAGTAATAGCGCCGGCCAGGGTTCTTTGGTTCGAGTGAGCAAGCAGACCAATCTTCTCGCCGCGTTTTCCCGGGGCGGTGAAGCGCGCAGTTTCGATACCACTGTGGCGACTATTCCGATGTCAGTGGATGGCACTACTCAAATGTATATCGAAGGTGATCAGCGGTGGTTGTACTTCATTGCTGCCAATGGGCTCATCCGCATACTTGATATGAGTGCTGCTTTGAACAACGCCGCCTCCCAGTTCGAAATTGAAACCTTTCTGACAGTGGATGGGGCAAGACCTACCCGAATTGCGTTTATGCTGGGTGGCATATCACTTCTGGTTGCGGATGACCGGGGCATTGTTTCCCAATGGTTCCTGATTCGCGAAGGTGATCGCACACGGCTGCAGAGAGTACGAGACTTCACTCCTTCAACCAGTCCCATAGTCGCGCTCTCACCAGAGCAACGACGCAAAAATTTTGTGGTAGCTGATGCAACAGGTGCAGTCTCTATCTATAACTCCACCGCGCATAGAGAAGTGTTTTCAGAACAGTTGCTCACGTCCAAACCTGATGCGATGGCTATCTCGCCCCGCGGCGATGCATTGCTGATTGAGTCTGCCGGCAATATCGGCTTCTGGCGCGTTGCAAACGAGCACCCGGAAGTATCCTGGACAGCGCTTTGGGACAAGGTCTGGTACGAAAGTTATACCGAGCCGGAATATATCTGGCAGTCATCGGCAGCCACCAATGAATTTGAGCCCAAGTATTCCCTGGTGCCGCTTTCATTTGGCACTCTCAAAGCCGCTTTCTACGCCATGCTGTTCGCGGCACCACTGGCGATATGTGGAGCGATTTTTACTGGCTACTTTATGGCGCCTGGAATGCGACGAAAAGTAAAGCCCTTGATTGAGTTGATGGAAGCTTTACCAACAGTGGTGTTGGGTTTTCTTGCAGGACTCTGGTTGGCACCATTCGTTGAAAAAAATCTGCTGGGAATTTTCAGTATTATAATAATTCTGCCCGTTTCTATCCTGTTAGCCAGCTTTGTCTGGATGCAATTACTGCACAATTGGCGCCACCGTATACCGGAGGGTTGGGAAGCAGGAATGCTGATACCAGTGATTCTCGTCTTCGGCTATCTGTCGTTTGCTCTGGCGACGCCAGTTGAGCAAATATTCTTTGAAGGAGACCTTCGTTTCTGGATAAGTAACGATCTTGGCATAACCTATGATCAGCGTAACGCGCTGGTAGTTGGTTTCGCCATGGGGTTTGCCGTGATACCTACGATCTTTACTATTGCAGAAGATGCCATCTTCACAGTTCCCAAACATTTGACATATGGATCCCTCGCGTTGGGGGCAAATCCCTGGCAGAGTCTTTACAGAGTCGTATTGCCCACGGCCAGTCCAGGTATTTTCAGCGCGCTGATGATCGGCATGGGGCGGGCTGTGGGCGAAACCATGATTGTATTGATGGCTACAGGCAACACGCCAATTATGGATATAAACATCTTCGAAGGCATGCGCACACTGGCCGCAAATATAGCGGTCGAAATTCCGGAGTCGGAAGTTGATAGCACGCACTATCGCATTTTGTTCCTGGCCGCTTTGGTGCTTTTCACGTTCACATTTGTCTTCAACACAGTGGCAGAAATAGTCAGACAACGCTTGCGTAGAAAGTACAGCACTATATGAAAATTAAAATCGATAAATGGTTGTCTACAGGCACACCCTGGATCTGGCTTAACGCAGGCGCGGTGGCAATCAGCATTGTCATGGTTGTAGGCCTGCTGCTGATTCTGGTGGCGCGCGGTATGACACATTTCTGGCCCAGCGATGTCATGCAGGCAATTTACACTCCACCAGTCAGCTCGTCAGAGCCACTCTCGACTCAAATTATTGGTGAATTTGTGGAGCGAGAATCTGTCATTGCCCAGCAATTAATCTCATCCGGTATTCCTGTGGATCCAGCACAGGAATATTACGATAGACAATTGCTGAAGCTTGGCAATAGAGATCTGACCGGCGCCGATTTCTCCTGGGTATTAACTGATTTCATCTCGGGGATTGAGTATCCCGAGCATCTGGTCGTGCTGGAGCGGCGGGAGTGGGGTAATTTTTACGGATTTTTAAGGGAAGTACGTGAAGGTGGTGAAACCGTTGACAGCGCAGATTCACCAGATCAGGCAGATACAAATTTGTGGCTGGAATTTACTGAGCGACTGCAGCGTGCATTGTCACTGCATGATGAAATTTACCGTATAGAAAATCTTGAAATCGGACAGATCAATTATGGCATGGAACGACTGCGTCTCGAGCAACGCCGGCTGGAACTGAATGGGCAGGATTCAATTGAGGCGATTGCGGATATCAATGCACGCCGTACAGTGCTGGAATCAGAGTACGAAAGTCTGCAAGACAATTTGCTGGACCTGTACAGTCAGATCAATCGGGATTCGGCACTTTTCGGCTCTGCAAATGATAGAGAAACCGAGATTGAGATTGCAGATATTGTGCGCGCCTATCAACCAAACAAGATGAATCTGCTGGCAAAAATTGGCGGCTATTTTTCCAAGCTCGGCGAGTTTCTCACCGATGATCCCCGCGAAGCCAACACTGAAGGCGGCATATTTCCAGCGATTTTTGGCACCGTGATGATGGTGATGCTGATGTCAGTCTTCGTTACGCCATTCGGTGTGGTGGCTGCGGTCTATTTGCGCGAATATGCGCAGCAAGGGTTTATCACCCGAGCAGTACGTATCGCAGTAAACAATCTCGCTGGGGTACCCTCAATCGTATATGGCGTGTTTGGACTTGGATTTTTTATCTATATTCTTGGCGGAGAAATCGACCAACTCTTCTACCCCGAAGCACTGCCAGCGCCTACATTTGGCACACCTGGTTTATTGTGGGCTTCCATCACTCTGGCGTTGCTTACAGTGCCAGTCGTCATTGTGGCAACTGAGGAAGGTCTTGCACGAATTCCGCGCAGCGTGCGCGAAGGCAGCCTTGCACTTGGCGCAACCAAGTTTGAAACTTTGTGGCGTGTTGTATTACCAATGGCAAGTCCAGCGATGATGACCGGTCTGATTCTGGCAGTAGCACGTGCCGCTGGAGAGGTGGCACCTTTGATGCTGGTTGGAGTTGTCAAGCTGGCACCGTCATTGCCGCTGGACGGCAATTATCCGTACCTGCATCTGGAGCAGAAGTTTATGCATCTTGGCTTTCATATCTATGATGTCGGGTTTCAAAGTCCAAATATAGAAGCAGCGCGGCCCCTGGTTTTTGCCACGGCATTGCTGCTGGTAATTGTAATTGCCTTGTTGAATTTCAGTGCGGTAGCGCTGAGAAATCACTTGCGCGAAAAATACAAGTCATTGGATGTCTGATGAAAATGCATGGTTCAACAGGTCATAATAATGGACAATTTAAAGAAACAGAGGAAATGTCAGCCATGCGGAAGATAGATGTTTCTGCAGTATTGATGTCAAAGAATGAATCCCTCGCTGCGGAAGAAAGCTGCATCGAAGTTTCAAAACTGAACCTGTACTACTCAAAGACCAAGCAAGCTTTGAAAGATATAAGCCTGTCGATTCCGAAGCAGCGTGTAACCGCCTTCATCGGGCCGAGCGGTTGTGGTAAATCCAGTCTATTGCGCTGCTTCAATCGCATGAATGATCTGGTTGATGACTGCGTAATAAACGGAAAGATCACTCTGGACGGTCTCAGTATCTATGAAAGAGAAGTAGATGTGGCAGATTTGCGGCGCAGGGTAGGAATGGTGTTTCAGAAGCCAAATCCGTTTCCAAAATCCATCTATGAAAATGTCGCCTACGGCCTGCGTATTCAGGGCATCAATTCGAAGCGTGTGCTGGATGAAGTCGTGGAACGTTCCTTGCACGCCGCAGCATTGTGGGATGAAGTAAAGGACAGGTTGCACGAGAGCGCTCTGGGGATGTCTGGGGGACAACAGCAGCGGCTCGTGATCGCAAGAACTATTGCGGTTGAACCGGAAGTCGTGTTGCTGGATGAGCCAGCCTCAGCGCTGGATCCGATTTCCACGCTCAAAATTGAAGAATTGATCAATGAGCTAAAGGAAAAATACACAATTGTAATCGTTACTCACAACATGCAGCAGGCAGCTCGAGTTTCAGATTACACGGCATTTATGTATATGGGCAACATGGTGGAATTTAATACGACAGATGCGATATTTACCAATCCTGCCGAAAAACAAACAGAAGACTACATTACCGGGCGTTATGGTTGATGCAGCGCCAATCAGCCAATAAAGGTGACACAATCAGCAATTAGAGACTGCTATATATAGTAGGAATAACATATGAAATCTTCAGCCAAGAATCATGGACATCACATTTCGCAACAGTTCAATGAAGAACTGGAAGATGCGAAGAATCACATGCTTGAAATGGGTGGAATAATTGAAAAGCGACTCACCGATGCCATTGCTTCGATACTCGATACCGACAGCGGCGTGGCTTCGCGCGTGATTGAGGAAGACGATGCTATCGATTCCATGGAGGTGATGATCGATGAGGAATGCAATCTGATCATCGCTCGCCGCCAACCGGCCGCCAGCGATTTACGCATGGTGCTTGGCATCATCAAGGCTGTGCGCGACCTGGAACGCATCGGCGATGAGACGTCGAAAATCGCCTGGATGTCGATTAAATTAAGCGAAGAAGGCGATTTTCCAGGAGGCTTCGTTGAATTTCGGCGATTGAGTGAACGGGTTAGCAAGATGGTGAATATGGCCCTTGACTGCTTCGCACGCTATGACGCCGAGGCTGCGGTTGAAGTAGCACAGTATGACGCTACCATCGACATGGAGTATGACAGCGCCATGCGCGCCATGATTACTTACATGATGGAAGATCCACGCAGTATTACGCGCATTCTCAACGTGCTTTGGGCGTTGCGTGCCCTTGAACGAATTGGTGATCATGCCAAGAACATCTGTGAGCACGTTATCTATGTGGTTAAAGGCATGGACGTGCGCCATGGTAAATTGGACAGCATGGCCGAAAAAATAAAAACTGATGAATAATTTACGAAACTTTAGCGGCTATTTTTCCTGATTCGTTTTCTGCTTTTAACTCAGTCGGTTTTTTTACCGCCGTTTTTGTCTTGTTTTCAATTAATCTTGAGCGAGGAAGGCGACACGTAAAGCGACTGCCTTTGCCTAATTCGCTTTCGATCAGCAGTTCACCGCCATGACGCGACAGGATGTGTTTGACAATGGCAAGACCCAATCCGGTACCGCCACTGTCAGATGATCGACTACTGTCTACTCGGTAGAAGCGCTCAGTAAGACGCGGAATATGTTTCTGCTCTATGCCAGCGCCATTGTCAGCCACACAGATTTCCAGATACTTTTTCAGCCTGCGCACAACCACTGTGATCTTGCCATTTGCAGGAGTGTACTTGGCGGCATTTCCAATCAAATTGGATAATGCACTATAAATCTCACTGCGCTTGCCTTCGAATATCACGCCTTCAGCACATTGAATCTCGAATTGATGGGATTTGCTGGCAAACATCTGCTGAGTGTCATTTTCAATTTCCCCCAGCAAGCTGAGAATGTCGATACTCTCCAGTTGTTTTGCAGAAGTTTCAGTTTCAAGAGAAGCCAGGGTTAGCAGATCCCTGACTATATTTTCCATGCGGATGGATTGTGCTCGCATCTGCCGCATTGGATTTTGCCATTTCTCATCAAGATCCTGCATGTTATCCATTATCGCTTCGAGATAACCTTTTATCACCGTTATCGGTGTGCCGAGTTCATGCGAAACATTGCCAACGAAGTCCTTACGCATGGACTCCAGTCGGTGCAGCTGGGTAATATCGCGTACGATCATCAGTCGTTCATGCTCCCCGAACAGGGCAATCTGGAACTCCAGCATGCGACTATTACCTCGTGGCGCATTGATTTTCAGTGTGTCCGAGTATTTCTCCTGGTGGTAGTAGTCGGCAAAGCGAGGGTCACGAATCAGATTGGTGACTGACTGATTCCGGTCCTTGGGATATTGCAACCCGAGCAGATTTTCACAAGCCAGATTCCACCAATCAAGATTGCCCTTTTTGTTAATCATGATCACGCCGATTTCCAGTGCGACGGATGATTCCTGGGCTTTGTTAATGATGTTCTCCAGATAGGCGCTGGCCTTTCGCTCCTGGTTTTGCAACCGGTAGATGCCGTCAAAAATCGCGCCCCACACACCAAAGCTTTCTGGCGGATCTGACTGATTCAGTGTTGGATCTTTCGCCAGCCATAGATCCAGGCGTCGCAACTGGAACAAGTTCAAAGCGGAGTACAGCAACAGCGAGAGAAGCAGAGTCAGTGTCATCTGGCCCAGCAGGAAACCGATACCAGCTGCCATGGCCAGCATCAACAGTAATCGCTTCAGTTCGGATCGCCAGGGTCGCATGTTTTTCCTGTCAGTATTGCAGCCGTGGAACTGCGGCAAAAATTCACATTTGTCTGCACTGAATAGCGCAGGTATGTAGCTAAATTATGGCTTTAGCCAGCTTTGGATTGTATTGACTTTGTATTGTCTCTTCTACCCCATTTAGCGATTGACAGTGGCGCAACTTGGCCTCACAGCCGCGCCCGCAATTGATCGGATTGATGCAGACTGATTCAGGGTTTTTTGGCAGGGCAGTAACAAAGAGGAGAACAGGGTAAAAGCGTCGTCAGGCAAACTTGATTGTTATGCAGCCTTGATCGAGAAACGATAGCCAGCCCCGCGCACCGTCTGAATCAGCCGGGAATAATCGATGGAGGCATTGGTATTTGCAGAGAGTGCTATGCGAAGGCGCCGTATATGCACGTCGATGGTACGTTCTTCGAGATAGACATTGGCTCCCCACACCGAATTCTGGATGTGATCACGACTGAATACTTTTTCCTGGTTCTGCAGGAAGAATTTCAGCAAGCGGAACTCAGTTGGCCCCATTTCCACCGGCTTGTCTTCGATAGACACACGGTGACTGGTGGGATCCAGTAGCAAGTCAAACACGCGCAGCGCCTTGTCTTTCTGTTTGCCATTGGCGCGACGCAATACAGTCTTGATGCGTGCGACCAGTTCGCGCGGCGAAAAAGGTTTGGTGACATAGTCATCAACACCTTCGCTCAAGCCCTGCACCTTGTTGTCTTCACTCGTCTTGGCAGTGAGCATGATAATTGGAATATTGGAGGTGACGGCATCCCGGCGCAGGCGCCGTGCCAGCTCAATGCCGGAACCGCCGGGCAACATCCAGTCAAGCAACACCAGGTCTGGCTTGTTATCGATAATGGATATATGCGCTTCGAGGGCATTGGCAGCGCTGAAGCTATTAAAGCCAGCAAGGTTCAGCGTGATGCCAATCATGTCTCGAATAGCGGGTTCGTCGTCAACGATCAGGATCGTGGATTCTGGCATTGTTTCAGATGCAATATAGTGCAAATTCTCCATTAGGACAGGCCCTATTTAATCAGCAGTATATTACAGTTTAGTGACAAAAGTCGTCAGGAACGGTACTCGTCTTCATCTCTGTTAAAATTCAATTCATTGTATTTGAACTATTTATTCGGGTTCTTTTCAATTATTCAGACAGGAGACAACACGCACTTCTCTAAAATGTGTAGTCGACTTTGATACTCGCTTCCCTGCCCTTGTTATAACCGGTTGTGACGAATCCACCCTGGGTAATTTCGCTGCGTTCATCCAGGATATTCTTCGCCTTGAATGTCATCTTCCAGTGGTCTGCCAGTTCATGAATGAAGACGAAGTTCAATTCCCCAAGCGGTTGTTCAATCAGATCAGGCGCGCCTTCGATACCAACCTCGGCAATGCGTTCACCGTAATAGTGATAGAGCAATGTGGCGGTCGTGCCAGAGACTGGCTCGTAGCCGATCTGGGCGTTGAACAACCAGTCAGACTGGCCTTGCAAAGAACGCGACAGACTGGTTAAGGAACCTCGGTCTTCGTCTCTGATGTCAACGCTTGAATCGATGAATGCAACGTTTCCCTGCACATAGAAGTCCTCGCCAATACCGCCAAGAAAATCATTCCCGAGGAAATCGAGGCGTTTGTAAATTTCGAATTCAATTCCCTGATTTTCGGCGGACTCGGCGTTGATGTACGTGGATTTACGATCCACCGGGCTCACAATCGATGCCTCGATTGGTGCCGTGAATTCCTTGAAGAACACACCGAGAGACATGTAGTCAGTGAACCCGAAGTACCATTCCCAGCGTAAATCGTAGTTCCTGATTGCGGTAATTTCGAGATTCGGGTTGCCTACGACTTCCTTGCCGGTCTCAGGATTGGTGAATGGTGCCGGTGACAGCTCGCGGAAATCGGGGCGCGATACGGTTTCGCTGTAAGCGATGCGGAACTGATGATCACCATGAATATAAGTGCCACTGAAAGCCGGCAGGAATTCCTTGCGCGACTGGCTGGCATTGCTGGCAACATTTGGTCTGAACAGGTCAAAGGTGCTCGCGCTTTGGGTAAAGTCTTCCTGCCTGCCGCCAAGGGTGAAGCGGTAGCGGTCATCGAAATTAAACTCTACCTGCCCATAAAACGCTTCTAATTCATTCTCGGCGCGATAGTTGTCAGTAGGACGGGTAATTTCCCGAATCTGAAAGCCGTTAGGCGCAATGTTTTCGGCAACGAGGATCTGCTCAAGAGGCAGCATTAACAAAGCAGGATTATTTGCAAGAGCACCAGCGAAGGCGAACCCGTAGCGGCGTATTTCCGACTCGCGCTGCTTGTCTCCGTTAACGTAGCCCGCCTGTGTGGTAATCACCGATTCAAGCGGCCCGTAAAAATTCATGGTGAAATCGATGCCAAATTCATTCGCAGTGTCATCCAGCACACTATTGTTACGCAGGTTGCCATCTACGCGCGAAGAAAACTCGCCCGAGTCATAGCGATAGACGCGATTGTCTGGTGCGTCGCGCTCAGCATTAATCTTGCTGTAGCGCCAATTAATTACCAGCTCGTGCAGATCGGGGAAATAGTGATCCCCCTGCACCTGATTGGAGAAGAGCTCTTGCTCAATCCACTCAATCTCAGTGACCTTAAGATCGGAAGCCGCTTCAGTGAAACCTTGCGTGTTAGCGACAATATTATCTGTCTTGCGCAACAGCACAGAAGTAAAACGTAGATTGTGATTCTGGTTCAGATCGAGTCCGGCAGTGACAATACTGCTGACATCGATACTGTTTTCCGTGCCACGATAGACTGTTCCTTCCTGCTGCGACAAGCCCTCAGATCCCGGAACGTATGTGTTGCGATCAATCTCGTTGGTGTCCCAGCCGTTGGAGTAATCCAGCGATGCCAGGTAATTCAACTTCATACCACTGCTACCGATGTCGTGAAAATTACCCATCGACGTCGAAAATTTCATATTGGCCGGCAGCGATTCGACATCTGGTGTGTACTGGTTGTTGAAACTTTGGCCAATCTTTTGTAATTCCTGCACAGGCACACCTTTGCCAGTAAAAGGACTCAGCACGCGCAATTCCTCACCACTCGCAGTTGCCTGCTTGAGCGCCGTAGAAGGTTGGCGATGGCCATCATCAATGCCCAGCCAATCGGTGTCGCCACCTTTTAATGTGAGCCCATCCTTGAAACTTACACCCTGCACTACTCCCAGAGATGACGACAGATTCCAGAAAAATTCGTCTGTCGATTTCTTCGTGCGCATCTGCAACACGCCACCACCGAATTCACTTGGATAAGCAGCCGCATAAGTCTTCTGCACAAGGACGCTATCCAGGATTGCAGTTGGAAATAAATCCAGCGGTACAACACGATTGATTGGCTCGGGACTTGGCAGAATTGCGCCATTTAGAAGGGTCGTAGAATAGCGCTCACCGAGACCGCGAATGTATACGTATTTGCCGCCCACCGTGCTCAGTCCGGATACGCGTTTCAGGCTCTCAGCAATATTGGAGTCCCCGGAACGCGTAAACTGCTGCTCGCTGACTACATTTGAAATCGCATCGGTGCCACGTTTTTCATCGGGTACAAACTGGCCGATTACGGCAATTTCTTCTATCTGCAGCGCTTGTTGTGCGCTGGCGAAGGAACTGAGAGCGCACAGGATGGATGCAGTCAGCCGCTTTCTATTGGTCATTACTTGTCTCCGTTTTTCTGGAACTGTTTCTGAGATGTCCCAAGGATATTACTAATTTGTTACATTAATATTTCAGCCATAAAAAAAGGGCACCGTGAGGTGCCCTTCTTACTATTTATGGTTTTGCTAAAAACTTGTGAACGTCCAGCCCTTGGTCCAGTCTGACGTGGAATCTTTCACCCCGCCGATGTAATCGACCTGGTCAAAGAAGGAGTCTGATGGAATGTTTGCCGGAATTGCATTAATCAACGATCCGTTAGCCCAGCCATTGGGTCCACCGAGATCAACAGTGCCAGTGGTAGCATTGGTTTGTGCACCATACCAGTCTGACGTAGTCCATGGAGCGCCAGTACTTTGCTTCAGGTCTACGGCACAGGCCGTGGTAATCAAACTGTCTTTCATGGTCAGCGTGCCATTGAGTGTAGCAATGGACGCACCTGAATTGGTAAACGTCTGGGTTCCAGCAATCAGGATACAACCCTCACCGCCAGTCGGAAACGTGCCACCGATCACTGCGTTTGACAGATTCATGCCAGTGCCTGCTTTCAACTCGAAGGCATGACCGGAACTCTTCACGCCGCTGCTGCCGATGCAAGTCAGGTTCGAGATGGTGGGAATGGAACGAGGAGTTGCAATCGGGTTGGAACCCAGATTGTCGGCTTCAATGCAATTGTCGCCGCTGGTGGTTTGCTTGATCAGGATATGCTGCAGTTTCCCGATGTAGCCTGTAGTCCAGTCGAGCGCATCGTCATCGGTGCCAGTCAACAACAGGTGTTTCGCGTTTACTGTGCCACCATAGAATTCAATCGCGTCATCGGCACCGTTGTGCACCTGGATATAATCAAGAATCGTACCTGAGCCGACGCCCTGCAGAGCAATACTGTTCAGTTCGTTTTCGGTCGTGATGGGAAAACCTGCGTACTTGATTTGTACATAGGTTACCGCGCCACTGTCATCGGTATTCACCGGACTGGTGCCGCCGCCATACTCACCAGTGGAACCTTCACCTTCATCAAATCCGCTCTGAGTATTCAGTTGGGCACGGCCGTTGATAACGAGTCCGCCCCATTTGCCGCGAGTATTCAGCGTGTCCACACCTGCCACGTCAACTTCCGACGTCATGATGACTGGCTTTGCAGGTGTACCGTTCGCGAAAATCTTGGCGCCACGGTCGATGACAAGCGTGTTCACGCCTTCTGGTGCGAACAGGGTCGTTCCCGCATCAATGGTCAAGCTGATTTTATTGGCGTTGTCTGTTGCTGTATTGGTGCCGACAAACACGGTGCCATTGATAAAGTAGGAATTGTTCGCCGTGAGATGAGTGTTGGTTGTGATCCGCGCCGCACCTGACAGTTGACACACAGGCTTGCCTGCAAATGTAGTTCCTGCCACCAGAGTTGTATTGGTGGGGCATCCTGCAGCCGGTGCATTCGCAATCGTGATACTCGCCGGAGTCGATGTGTAGGTTAAATTGCTGATATTGTCCCCAGTGTAATAACCAACGTAAGCCTGAATGGTCATACCAGCCAGGTTGGTATCACTGCCAACCAGGCCATCCAATACCTTCACTTCTTCATTTGCAGCCAGAGTCTTGGTAACAACTGGTTGCACAGGGTCAGAAGCTGTCCATGGAATCCAGATGCCCCCGGAAAGTTTCAGGAACAGCCCCATTCCCGGAATGGAGGCGATAACAACGATGCTACCGGTCTGTCCGACATTGCCTGGCGCGGGTTCGATATTCACGATCAAATCCGCCGCATCAGCTGCAGGTACAGTAGTCAAATAGCTGGCGCCGCCGTTGACTGTGGCACCACCGGTAAATACTGTTTGAGATTGTGCGCCGGCTGTTGGCAATGTTGGTGGGGTGGCGGCCTGGGCAGCCATGGTAGCCAATCCCAGTGCTACACCGCTGGCTATCGCGCGCATTTTGATATTGTTGGAATTCATTTTTGCTCCTGTTTATTAAAATCAAAAAAGTTTGTATTCAATGAAACTATTTGCGTCGAGCTATAATAGGGCTGTCATGTTTCAGTTATGCGACTCTTTTGTTGCAGTTTTTTGACAAAGCGTTGAGAGTGACTGCGGGGACCCTTGATTGCTCGAGAAGTTTGCAAAAGCAGAACAGATATTTTTTAGCTCGCGTGAAAAGTGTTTCGGTCTGTGTTAAAAGACGCCATGAATGACACCGTCGACAAATTTTCACACAAGGTTGCCGCGCAACATGTCGGTATTTTCGCAACACCGATTGCTTATTGTCATATCAAAGATGGTGATGAACTTCTCGGTGAGCTTGAACGCAGCATCAGGGAACGCAAACGCACTTCACCTGGTTTGGCCCGTTCCAACATTGGTGGCTGGCATTCAGACACCAACATGCTGCAATGGGGTGGTGTTGCGGCTAATCGCCTTGCCTTATCCGCAATAAAAGTTTGCAAGAAGATGACTCAATTCAAGGAATCTTCGGTTGAGGACCATGAATGGAATGTGAGGATGTGGGCGAATGTCACACCAAGAGGCGGCTTCAATCAACTGCACGCCCATCCCGGGAACCTGTGGGCGGCGGTGCTGTATCTTGATATGGGAAATGATGAAGGTGTAGAAAATTCAGGCGGGGCGTTCTATGTGGAAGATCCCCGATTCCCTATGGCTTATAGGTAAAACAAAAGATATCTCCAAAGTAGGTTGCTGTCCAGTTTGGTGAGTAGTCGACGCACTGAGAGCCACAATAAGCCCAATATCAGTCAGTGTCTTTATGAATTCAGCCGCTTTCCAGCAGCAATCAGGCTGTCCCTCGCGCTTAACTACCACATCCACCTCCACCAG
>JAQBSZ010000057.1 GCA_027623555.1 Pseudomonadota bacterium
GGGTTGGTCCAGCCGTTGCGTTTTAGCTCACGACTGATCGAACTCGGCGCCCGCTGCAGGCTGCGCGCAACACCCGCAGCGTGCAACCCTGCTCAAGGCTCAACTGAATCATCATGCGTTCTTCGCAGCTCAAATGTATATAGTTCGTTCCCATGGCAACACATTATCTCCAGATAAGTGTTGCACTTCGGATTTGAGGCCGCTCCATTATAAATTCTAGGTAACGGATGGTTTTTGCGTTCCACACCACAATACAATCTTACCAGAAACAGATTCATGGGCAATATTTACACCACTTTCCGATAGTACTGAAACCTCCCCCTCTAAACCACCTTCCAATGTAACAGGAGAGAATAATGCGGCCGCCCCCTGGATGATGCCAATTTCAGGAATAGTACCTTCCAGTTGTGGAAAACAATCACTTGTCCAGCTCGAACGGTAAAGTCCTGCATTGAAGTCGCCTAGCCATTGCTGGTGAAGTGGTTTGCGATATATCCAGGGGCCTTTTTTGCCCCAAGCTTCCCATGTTCCTGAGACCAATCTAGTTGCATAACACAAGGATGTGCCCCATTATGTTGACCTCACTGAACATGCGGCTTACTTCTTTCTGACTCCCAGTATTCAATATTAGAAACTACAAAAGTCGGAACACTTCCTTGGGGCCACCAATATTGACAACGTTAACCCATTTTGAAAACCAGGCCTCAGATCTATCCAGATCATCTCCGGTTCTTCCAAAAATTACCTTTTCCCATTCTGAAAAGCTATTCCAGAAGGATGACCAGCTGAAGAGTGATTTGGCATTCGTACCAAAAAGTCGCTGGGTGCAGTAGCCTGGAAGGATCCGTTCTGCTAAGCCTTCACCCATCACAGCAGCGGCACTGCTTAGCTTATTGCCGGGGACAATATAGGAACTTTGAACTTCAATTTGACCAGTAATGAATTCAGGCATTTCGAATGGTTCGATAATCTGTGACATTGTCGATTGACCACCCCGCAGGGATCTGGATTCAACAGCCTCCAGCCATTGTTTGAATTCCTTTACTCCCTGAGCCTGACTATAAGCTTTCTCCCAGGAGGAATAATCTTCCCAAATAGTTGCATAGGCAAAAACGCACTGCTGGGTCTGACCCATTAACATCTGCTGAACCCTGCCCTGCCATTTTAATTCGGGGAACAGCTCCTGCCTGGCACGCCTCCAGAGGGGAATAGCATCGCTCTCCACATCCTGAAGGGTTAGCTCATATGCACATCTAATCTCAATCATGGGCTCTCCTGATAAAAATTCAAGGGAATAACTTTAAATTGGCTGGTATTGGGAAAGCTCTTTTACTGTGCGTCAGACCGACCCTTATTAAAGATTCAACGAGGATGACCGCAGATCTGACGGGGTCGATCACTGGAACATTCAGGTTTTGTGCCAGGTAGTTGAACACCCTAAGACTGCCATATCCGATCACTGCATCTGCCCCATCCTCTTCAACAGCCTTGCAGGCCTGTTCCAGCATAGCCTGTGGTAAATGTTTATCTTCGGCAGCAAAATCAAGCGAACCACCAGATACGCTGCGAATGGACGCCAGCTTATGAAGCATGTTGTACTTTCTGGCGCTGTCTTCAAGAAGGTAAGCCCCATAGCCTCCCTTTAGGTTCCCATCGATTGGCCCCGGGATGATAAACGAAAACCTCCTGCCTACCAGGGAGGCGAAATGAATGGCTGCTTCCAAATCTCCAACCACAGGTATGGAAAGCGCCTCCCTGGCAGCATCCAAACCGGGCTCATCCAAACAGCCAAAAGCCACGCCATCGAATCCATCCTTTTCAGCCTGAATGGCCAGTTGTGCATGTAAGTAACCCAGCATGGTTGCATCAAAGGCATTGCTTACCGATTTTATCGGGGCGTCGGGCAAGTCTGCCATTGTGATATCAACGTCAGGGTTCTGAATGGTGTTAAACAGTTCCCGGTGCACGTCACCCCAAGATTTTAAACCTTCAAAATTTGGAATCGTGGCTAAGATCCTTATTCTTTTATTCATCTTTCGTAGGTTCTCCCCTAGTGCGAACGGGGGTTCATCATGGCTTTGAATCCCATATCGGGATTCAACCTCCCCCCCCCGCTCATCTCTTTCCCATCCAGAAATATTTTCGGTGTGGATAACATGACATCCATGTGATAATTACAGCTGCCTACTGTTCCCCCAAAATCCGTTACCTGGTAACCAAAACCGAAATCGACAGCCGCAACCTTGCGTTCATCTTCAACTAGATTTCCGGATATGCCCGCTTCGGGATTCAAGCCAACGCTGAAGTGACAGAGGTGATAAATGTTTTCCTCATTACAGGCCACCAGCCATTCCCGCATTCTATTCCCTTCCGATCCGCCTTCGATATCGGTAATCACACCATTTGCCATGGTCAGGACATACGGCGTTAAAACCAGCCCGTTTACATTGTCACTGGCATCCACTACTATCTTTCCATTGATAGTTTTTTCCACGGGGGCAATGCTTACCTGGGCTCCCGGATAAAACTCAACCTCACCATCCTCTGTTAATGCCCCATCACCGATTACGCTTTTGCGCGGTTTTAGCTCAAAGGACACATCGGTACCCTGGGGGGAAGTCACCCGACACTGGTATGTTTCATCCCAGAGTTTTGCCAGCAGGTTGGCATTGTCTATCATTGCGCCTATATTGACATCAAGCAGGCCCCGGATGACATATTTCTCTACACCGTCCACTTTGGTTATCAGTATCCTGGCACCATTATTAATCGCTTCTTGTATGGGAGGGGAGGCATCAAAGCCATCATCGCAAATGGAAACGATGTACTTTGCGTTCATAAAAGCATGCGCTAATACTGGGCCCGGCTTGGTTGCTAGGCCCGGGGCAGAGCGGGGTTTGATGATCAGGTGGGCATCTGCACCAGCATTTACTGCAGCTGCCAGTAGTGACTCAGCCAGTTGAAGATCGCAGGCTGAATCTGCAAAAACCAACAGAGGCAGGCCTGGATCTGGATTCACCAGCCTTCTTATCGTAACATCAGCAAACTTGCTCCAATACAGGTTCGAATACATCAGTTCCTCCATATAGCGTTGTCTATTTGCTATAATACCGTTGGGATCCAGCGGTTTTATAGCAATGAAACAGCTGTCTAATGGGATATTGGTTGGTTCATTTCACCCCCCCATATGTCTCCTAAGGTAAAACCGGTCGGGAACGGGTCGTCCGGATCGACCACGTATTGTGCCATCCCTGTTACCCAAGCCTGGCCCCGGATTGTTGGCACAACCGCCTTTTGTCCACCGATCATGGTTTCCTTAATCAGTCTTCCCGTGAAAATTGTTCCAAGAATTCCCTCGTGATGAAAATCCTCATTCAGGGCGAGTTTACCCTTTGCGTGAAGCGCAGCCATCCGTGCACAGGTGCCTGTTCCACATGGAGACCGATCAAGAACGCCTTTCCAGGTTGATGGCCTTTCCCAATCCAGCTGACCAGTGGACACGACAACAGCATTCTTTGCAGTGGCCTTTGTATTACGAGGTGTGCCGGTCATCACACAAATCGTGACGCCAGAAATTTTCTCGTTTTCCGGATGAACACACAGCAATTGATCTGCTGCGGCTGCTTTGATCATCTCACCCGCTCGAGCGATTTCACCGGCCTGACCGGGCACCAGTTCCAAGCCGAGTTTTTCCGCATCCGCAATTACATAGAACATTCCACCCCACGCCACATCCACTGACACCAGTCCAAGCTCTGGAACATTTATCTCCTTGTCGAGATGCACTGCAAATGCCGGAACATTCTCAAAGGTAACGCTTACGACTTTTCCGTTTCTAACCTCTGCGACGACCTCTATCAGTCCTGCCGGTGCTTCCAAGGTCAGCTTAGTGATAGGTTCCTGCGCCAAGACCATGCCGCTTTCAATAAGAGCTGTGGTCACTCCAATCGTATTACTGCCGGACATTGTTGGGTACTCAACTTGCTCCATTATGATGAAACCAGCATCAGCCTTTGGGTTAGAGGATGGGAGTATCAAGTTGCAGTTCGCAGCAGGATATCCTCTTGGCTCCCGCAGCATCAATTTTCTTAAATCATCACCCTCACTTTCTAGGTAACGCATTTTGTCGAACATGGTGGTGCCCGGAACATCAAGAACGCCGCCAACAATTACTCGTGCTGGCTCACCACATGCGTGAAGATCAATTGCATAGATTAATCGATTAAACCTCATACCTGATTCTCCCAGGTAACCTTCATTTTCATCCAGTCGGCAGTGTTATGAAAGTCTGCGACGACGCTTCCCGGTGGAACCAATGCGTCACACGCAACCCGCGTTTCTTCGTCAAGCCTGTGGTCAATAATCGGCAACAAGTTCGCAAGTTGCTCAACGGTACGTGGGCCGATTAATGGGGCCGTTATACCGGGCTGGTCTCGGACCCAGATGATTGCTAACTGAGCAGGGGTTAGGTCAAGATTTGCAGCTAGTTTATTAAATTTAAGTCCAACCTCTATGCCTTGTTTTGTTACCCGATCAGCATAAAAGCCTCCTCGCAATGCTGCGCGCGAATTATTTGGAAAACTATCGGGGGATGTATATCGCCCCGCAAGCACACCCATCGCCATTGGAGCCCAGCCAATCACACCAAGCCCGTGTTTTTGGCATAGTGGTATGAGTTCGTTTTCGATCCGTCGATCTAATAGATTGTAGGGGGGTTGCTCACATACAAATCGGGCATAGTTCTTAAGTTCACTGACCATAATGGCTTCCATCACCGTCCATGGAGCGTGTGTCGAACAACCTATATAACGGACCTTTCCCTGACGAACGAGTTGATCTAATGCACCAAGCTGTTCTTCCCAGGGAATATCTGGCGAAGGCCTGTGAATTTGATAAAGATCGATATAGTCCGTATCCAGACGCTTGAGCGAATTTTCGCAGGCGCGAATGATATTCAGACGTGAATGACCGTGATCGTTGGGGCCAAAGGTTGATGGATCGTCGATGGAATAACCCGGTCTCCGCCTGCCATGGTCGACCTTCGTGGCTATCAGGGTTTGATGGCGTTTTCCGTTCGACCTGAGCGCTCTACCAATGATTTTTTCGCCTTCACCGTCGGCATAAACATCACCGGTATCGACCAAATTAATGCCGGCATCCAAAGCCATATCAAGAATACAGGCCGATTCTTTTTCAGGTGTAGGATCCGCAAAGTTGTCAGTTCCGAGGCATATACTTGATACATTTACGCCCGTCCGGCCTAGCGTTCTATATTCCATGTTTGTTTCCAAAAGCTCCAGTGATGCGATTACTTATCTTGAACTCCCAGCTTTCTCTCTCGACAAACTCACAACTTCTCGACGTCGTCCAATTTGGAATAATCAATCCAAGATTACCATTTTGGTCTTTGGTCATCGCCCCACCTCGAGACTAATCTGGCATTCAAAAAGTGGAACCCCAAGTGGAACGACTCCCGCTTGATGGGACTGCCATTTGGCATCCAGATCAAGCCTTTTGTACATGGCGAGCACTGGCTCGGGTGCCTGGTGTGCGACTTGAACTCTTTTCCCTGCCTCCAGGACCGGTTTGATCCGATATTCGGATCGATCGGCATCAGTATTACGGATAGTAAATTCAAGGCCCCTTGCACCCTTGCATCTTACACCCTGGCCACGCGAACGTCAAGTAGCACTCTGCGCTACCCCCACCCAACCATTGTCTTGGAGTCAGAAACTATATTTGCTCAATTTTAGACGTTCGGGCAAATAAAATCACCATGTTAGCACTCTACAAGGATTATCCATAGTCATCACATCAATTTCTTCGTCTGACACCCCGCGGTCACGAAGCAGTCCGGAAAATTTTCTAAAATGTGAACCGGCGTTTCACTTATCTCCCTTGCCGGCAGCGCCTAGAAGAAGAATTTCCTGTAATCTGCCTGCCCCTCCTGTGGGTTGATGTCAACCAGGCTGCCTCCCTTCAAGACCATCTTGAGCTTCCTGATATTTGATATGTTTTGCAGGGGGTTGGCTGATAGGACGATCAGATCCGCCAGCTTGCCGACCTCCACCGTTCCCAATCGATCTGCCACGCCACATAGGTCGGCGCTGGTCCTGGTGGCGGCGACCAGCGCCTCCATTTCAGTCATGCCCGCTTTGTTCAGGTGTTCGATCTCCAGCAAGGTGTGGTCGGTGACGGGGCTGGCATCGGCGCCGCAGGCGATCCTGACGCCCATTTTTAGCGCCTTCTGAAAGCCTTTGAGGTGCGCCTCGGCCGCCCCGAGGGCTTTTTCGACCATAAAGTCGGGCAATCTGCCTTTGAGTATCTTCTCTGTGTCCTGAGTGCTGTTGAGGGTCGGCACATAGTACACGCCATTCTGTACCATCAGCTCAACGGCCTCGTCATCCAGTAGTCCGTGCTCGACCGTATCCACGCCGCCCCGAATTGCGGTCTTGACGCCCTCGGCGCCCCAGGCATGCACGCAGACCCGCTTGCCTTTCTGGTGTGCCACCTCGGTGGCAGCCAGGATCTCATCCATCAGGAACTGGGACTCCTTCATGCTCTCACCTTCGGTCATGACACCACCGGTCACCATCAGTTTGATCTGGTCGGCTCCATATTTGAGTTGCTCGCGAACCGCCTTCCTTATCTCGAAAGGGCCATCTACTTCCAGTGCCCCCAACGTGCCGTGGCCGTGCCCCCCTGTGATGCTCATGGCTCTACCACAGGCAAAGATCCGGGGACCGACAAAGACCCCGGCGTCAAAGGCTCGCTTCCAGGCAAAGTCGGCATAGTGGTCCTCACCCACGATTCGGAGGCCCGTGATGCCGGCTCGCAGGCCATCCATGGCATTCCTACCGGCACGGATGGCATAGTCAATCGGGGACTCGGTCTCGAGCAGGAGCTGCGGATCTGGGATGAGGTCGCCCAGGTGGACGTGCACGTTCCACAGGCCAGGGAGCACATAGCCTCCCTCTAGGTCTAGCACGCGCTCGGCGACCTTGGCTTCGGACATAGTCACCCCATTCAGCAACTCTGTGATCCTGTCATTTTCCACAACGATGGACATGTTGCTCTGCGGTGGATTTCCCGTGCAGTCAACTACGGTACAATTTGTCAAAAATGTCTTCACTAGTTTCCTCCTCTGAGCCCCGTTTCACACACTCCGGGATTCTGCCAGCATCCTGCTGGTTCAGGCTGGGGACACGGCAACCCTGAACCCATCCGCACTGTGGCGGCTGGTGGGCGGCAGTCCGTCGCGGAATGCACAATGAAGGCGCCTGGCGTCGACGGTCCACGACCCACCCCGGACAGCCCGGTCTACGTCCCCTCCAGCTTCAAGGTTTTCCCGTCCATCCACTGGATCGTAGGGATAGCCAAACTCGGGTCCAAGCCAAGGTTTGCCCCGCGTACTCCGCGTCCACCAGCGTGGGACGAAGGAACGCACCCAGCCATCGCCCTCACCCAGTAAGTTGCTGCCCATCAACGTGCGTGTCAGCTCCCAGACATTGCCAGCCATGTCCTGCACCCCCTCCGGGGTCGCGCCTCGCGGGAAACAGCCAACCGCACTCGTGGTGCCCAGTGCCGGTTCGCCAAAAAGCGCTCCATAGTTGGCCCTGTCCAGATCCGGTTTCCCCCTTCCCCAGGGATAGCGTCGGCCTTCCGGCCCGCGTGCTGCTTTCTCCCACTCTGCTTCCGAGGGCAGGGTCACCACGAGTCTCCCGTCTAGCAGGCCTTCCCAAAACTGGCGGTATGGTTCATCCCGGCCGAGAATTGCCAGCCTATCAGTGGCGATGCCGCTGAGCTTCTGCTCGAGCCATTCGCAGTACTCGACAGCTTCGTACCAACTAACCCAGGTCACGGGATGGTTAGCCAATCCTACGAGGCAGTCGGGTTGCCCGGGCTGGTAGCCTGTCTCCTCGATGAAGGCCTTGAATTGCGCTGTGGTAGTTGGATGCCGGGCGATGTAGTACGTTGGTAAAGAGACCTCTTGCTGCTCGTCCAGTTCGCCCATCACAAAAGGCCCTCCTGGAATCTCCGCAAAGCCAAGGAGCGGTTCATCCGGGAAGTACCATGCCTCGGAGTGAAAGCGAGTGTCCCCTAGCAGTGCTAGTACGTTTCCCGCTTCGGTCCGTTCGCGACGGTTCAGGGCGCCGGTCTGTAGCAAAGCTACGAGCCATCCTTGTGTCCGCTCCAAGATCTCTCGACCGCCTTCGGTTTCTCTAACATTCTCGAGACCCAAGTCGCGCAGCAGACTTCCGACAGAAAGAGCTGCGCCCCAGTCGTCGTCACTAGCCTCCACTCTCGAGAAGTAGGAGTCGGGAAGAATCCGACCTGCGCCGCTTATGGCACAACCCACATGTACTCGATTCATAGACCTATCTCCTGAAGTTGTGTCCCTGTGATAGCAGTGCCGCCCGCTTATGCTTGTAGTTCCGACCTTGACCTATCAGGGATGCTCCTATCCCCCCCGAGTCAGGAACTTGCTAGAGTCGGCTATTGTCAAGCCGACGATGACGTCGAGGATCCCGCGCACCGACTCTGCCGGTGCAAGATCAGCGTTGTCTCCTTCCATGTCGGGCTGCACCCATCCGGGCGTGAGAGCCATGACGATGATCCCCTCTGGGCGATGGTCGAAGGCTAGGGTACGAGATAGCATGTTGAGAGCAGCTTTGCTGCTGCAATAGCTGTAGTCACCACCCCCTCTCTCTCTTTCCTTCCACCACAATGATCCCATCTTTGAGGATATGTTGAAGATCCTTGGCTGCTTCCTAGCTCTCAGTAGATTGAGGCAACGCTGGGCGACAATCATCGGCGCCACCGAGTGGAGTCGGGGCGCCCGAAGCATCGTCCCGGCGTTAAGGGTGGCGAGCGTTTCGCCGCGCGGGTAGGTGTCTGCGTGGAAACGCATATTGAGGGGTGCGGCTTCGGAAAATCACCCTTCGATACGACTTTCACGCTGTCCCGAGTAACTCAGGATGCCTATTTTAGGTGGCAACTTGCATTATCTTACAACACCTCAAACCCGAATTTAGGATTAAGCTGTCCGCCACCGCTCATCTCTTTCCCATCTAAATAAACAGTCGGGGTAGCCAACATAATATCCATATGGTAATCACTAAGCCCAACCGTGCCGCCGAGTGACGGGTTTTGGTAACCAAAGCCAAAATCAATGGCACCCAACATACGCTCATCCTCGATCATTTTACCAGAGATGCCCGCTTGAGGATTAAGGCCGATACTGAAATGGCACAGCTTGTAAATGGTATCATCGTTACAGTTGGCCAGCCAGTTTCGCATCACATCAGCCTCTTTTCCGCCCTCGACTGCGGTGATAACGCCCTTTTCCATAATAAATTTATAAGGCGCGTGAACTAAACCCTGCACACTATCACTGGCATCAATGACGATGACCCCGTTAATGGTCTCTTCGACAGGAGCAATATTGACCTGCGCCCCAGGGAAGAAATCGGATTCACCATCCTTAGTTAAGGCTCCATCGCCCAGAGTACACTTGCGAGGTTTAAGTTGGAAGGAGACATCGGTTCCCTGCGGGGAGGTAACCCGACACTGGTCAGTTTCATCCCACAATTTAACGATTTTCTCTCCATTCCGCAGCATGGCCTCCACATCAACGTCGAGCAGGGCCCGCACTACATATCTCTCTACCCCGGTCACATCGGAGAACAACACCCGGGTACCCCCGTTTTGTCGGGCGTCAAGAATAGGCTCGGAGGTATCAATCCCATCATCGACAATGGACAGAATCAGCTTGCTACTTTTGATCGCGGCGGCTAGGATGGGGCCAGGGTGGGCAGCGTCATAGGCATTTTTGGCCCGTGACTTTATCATCAGTTGGGCATCAGCACCGGCCCGAATGCCCGCCGCCAGAAAAGCCTGGGCTAAATTTAAATCTTTTGAGGTATCCGTCAAAATTAGCAGCGGATCACCCGGTTTAGGTCGCACCAATTTTTTGATAGTTTCCTCAGCAAATTCATCCCAAAACGGTATTGAGTACATTGCACTTCTCCTTCGTTAATTGATTTTCTGGAGTGGTAGAAACTGCCTATTTATTCTCTAAAAACCAATAATTAAAAATGACAAAATCCATGATAGCGCCGGGATTTTGTTTGAATCGTCCAAAGCATCGAACCAAAGACTTCTGCTCTTATGTTCAACGGCTCTTGCCTATCAAAGCTAGCTTGTCACACCCGTTGCTACGGAAAGAGGATCGGGGGTAGAGTTCATGCTTTACATCTCTCCAACTTTTAACCTATTTCAGGGTGCTGCTGTCTTAGCCCAATAAGTCCGGATGGAACTTATTATTCTCACACATGATCAGTCCATCTACCTCTATTGTGGGAGACTGAAGAGTTACGTCGCTGTGCATAATGACATCTTGACCAACTGTCCCTTCGAGGATTCCATCCTGATGACCAAAACCAAAAGTAACAACGCCAATAACCATCTCGTCCTGACCCAGGCTGACCCCCATTCTGGCCCGAGGATTTATCCCGACGTTAAAATGGCACAGGTGGAATGCTTTGGGCTCGCCGGACGATTCCAATGAGGCCCGCCAGGCGTCGGCATCTGCCCCGCCTTCAATTGAGGTAATCACCCCGTTCTCTAAACGGAAGATAAAGGGTTCGCTGACGGGGGATAGGGTGGTCGCACTGTCAACGACAACAGTCCCGTTGATGGTGTGCTCAATTGGGGCAATGGAGGGCGTGCCACCAGGGAAGAAGTCAACCTCACCCGGCTTGATTGACTGACCCTCACCGATATCAACGGGACGGCCCTTGAGGCTAAAACTAACATCTGTGCCGTGGATCGATGTTACCCGGCATAATTCAGTTTGCTGCCATAAGGCACTGATTCTTTCACCCAGTCTGAGCATTTTAGGGAAATCGACCGCAAGCACACCTTCGAGAGTCCACGCCTCATCCCCACGAGGGACGGCACTGGTGATACGGGTGCCTTTCTCAAGGGCCTGAAGTGTCGAAGGCTTACGCGTAAATGAGGTCTCACATAAGCCCAATACCGCATCAGCCCCAGCGATTGCGCCAGCGGTTGATCGGCTAAGTTCACGTCGGTCAGACTCATCTCGTCTGGCAATTACTAGTAATTGAGCGTTGGCTTGGGCATTGATCCCAGCTTGCAAGCAAGCGTCAGCAATCATCGGATCGGTCCAGGTGTCGGCCAGAACCAAAAGCTCTTCACCTGGCTTGATGTCCAAAAGATCTCGCAGAACTACCTCGGCCCATTCACCCCATTGGAATCTTGTCATATTGTGTGCCTTCCATCAATTAACACTTCTGTTGGTTGGATCGTTTGTTGGTCAAATCTAATTGACTCAAAAGCTATACCAACTCCTAACCTCAATGCATCACCAGCCCACCATCCACAAAAAATTTTTGTCCGGTTGAATAATTCACTTTATCAATAATGAAGTCAACCATCACACAGACCTCTTCAACCGTACCGATTCTCCGCATAGGAATAGTATTTATGAATTTCTCGCGGGTTTCAGAGTCGTGCAGATTGTACCGCTCCATAACTTCTTCAGTATTCATCGTGCCCGGCAAGACACAGTTTACTAATATTTGCGGAGCCAGTTCTAACGCCAAGCATTTGGTCAAGGTGATGATCCCAGCCTTTGAACTGCAATAATTGGCCCCATTCTTTCTGCCCTGAATTCCAGTGATGGCACCCAAATTAATGATGTGGCCTAGCTCATCACTAGCAAAGCGGCGGGCAAATTCTTGAGAGCAGATAAACGTACCCGTCAGGTTTGTATTGATCACCGTGTGCCAATCATCATCACCTAGCTCCAAAAACGGTTTATCAATATTGATCCCGGCATTGTTGATGAGTACATCGACCCTGCCAAATTTTTCCATAATCGTATCAAACATGCTTATAACGGCCTGGCGGTTTGATACATCAGCTTGAATACTGAGAATGTTTTCCTCACCACCGTATTGGGCAATCTCTTGATAAAGCTGAGCCGCTTCTGCCTCCGAGCTAGCATAATTTATGACTATTTTGCAGCCCCGCTTTGCTAGATGTTTGGCAAAACCAGCTCCTAACCCTCTTGATGACCCTGTAATCAAAACTACTTTTCCATCGTTCATATCTTTCTCGATGTAGAAATTATACTATCCTATGGCATAGTCACGAGTATGCTCAAGTTCTTGAAACTTTTCCTTTTCCTGTAAGAAAGTTGAGCCCACCCCATACGTTGTATTAAGAAAATTTGAGACCGCGCTGCCAGGCGGGACTAATTCATCGCAAGCGGCCCACACCGAGTCATCAAGCTGCATATCAAGGACAGGCAAGAGATGTTCGAGTTGCTTCATTGTGCGAGGACCGATGAGAGGGGCGGTGATGCCCGGTTGATCTTTGACCCACAAGACAGCCAGTTGGGCCGGAGATAGATTGAACTCTTGGGCCAAGCGTACAAAGCGATGGCCCACTTCAACCGCCGGCGGGCTTACCCGTTCGGTGTAAAATTTGCCTCGTAGGATCGCCCGTGAATCTGGTGGCAATTCTGTTGCACTGGCATATCGACCTGCCAAGATGCCCATAGCTAAAGGGGACCAAGTAATAATACCTAGGCCGTGTGCCTGACACATGGGGATGACTTCGTTTTCAATCCGACGGTCAAGCAGGTTGTAGGGTGGCTGCTCCGCAATGTAGCGCACATATCCTTTTAATTCGCTGACCATAATTGCTTCCATCACCTTCCTAGCGGGGTGGGTTGAACAACCAACGTAGCGTACTTTGCCTTGATGTACTAAATCAGTCATGGCACTTAGCGTCTCATCAACTGGTATTGTTGGGGAGTGACGATGGATTTGATACAGATCGATGTAATCGGTTTGTAAACGCCGCAGCGAATCTTCGCAGGCTTGGATGATATGGTGCCGCGAGTTTCCCTGGTCATTGGAGTTAGGCCCGGTCGAAAAATGCACTTTTGTGGCGATCAGCGTTTGGTCACGGCGACCATTTGCGGTCAGAGCACGCCCGATAATACGCTCACCCTCGCCCATGGCGTAAGTGTTGCCTGTGTCCAATAGGTTCAGCCCGGCATCAAGCGCTCGCTCCAGCATTTGAGTTGACTCGGCGGCTGGGGTTGGGTCGGCAAAATTATCGGTCCCGAAACAGAGGGGGGACACTATGCCCCTGTTCGACCTAATGTACGATAATCCATTATCATTCTCCCTAAGAGACTAAAGCGCGGCAGTTTCAAGTTCGAAGTGCAACGAGTTGATGATGATGGGAGATTATTGGCCCTACAATCTCTGATCTCCTGACATGTTGAATGTGGGTAAGTTACTTAAGTCTCTCCCTTAGTGGATTAAAAGAATTCGGTTGTTCGGTGGATAGAGGTATTGCACCCCGTCCTCCGTAACAATAGCATTATCTTCAATGCCAAACCGAACTCTGGTGCCGTCCCATTCAGGGATGGCCGTATCGGCGAATAGTTCAAAGGCAAACAGATGGTTAGGCTTGATCATCAGATGAGCGGTACCTTGCCGGAACCCACTGATGGACGGGCCAGCCTCGATCTCACTATCACCCGTATTACCAACGCAGTGACAATCGGTTGAAACCTGAGTTTTGTGGGCATCTTCGGGCTTCATACCGCGGGCATCAAGGGCTTGCTGCCAAACTGCTTCCCAGCCGCCGCTGAAGGCGGGGTCTCCCGTCAGGTTCACGAAAACAAATCCGGCTGCTTCAAAGTTCCGGCCAATAATCTTACCGGTTTCGCCGGCGGTACGGCCTACTTTAATGCTATCCCTTAGTGCTTGCCGCGCACGTAAGCCCTCGTCCCAAGCATGTTGGACGCCGGGGGGCACCGCAGTTTCTCCCCGCGGTAAGATGTAAGCTGTGCGCTTGATATCCGAACCAAGATTCATTGCCCCAAAGCCAAAGTCGTATTGAAAGAGATCGCCCCGTCGAAAGACGTATTGGGGTGAAGTGGTTGCCACCATATCAGATTGGGTGGAGTAGAGAATTTTTGGCATAAAAAGTCGCTCAAAAATAGGCTCGATACCAAGAGTGAGGATTTGATCTTTAATCCACCAAGCAACATCCTCTAAGGTGGTCATGTCGGGTGTGATAATTTCGTTGGACAAGGCTCGCTCGATCAAACGTCTGGTTGTCTCCCCAAGCTGGCCGTACTCGACGATTTCCCTAATCACCCGTCTCCCGCGAAAATCGCTGATGACGTGTTCGGCTGAGACCAGCCGACTAGCGTACGGTTCACCGAGTACCTCAACCAACTTTAGATACTCCATGTGAGAGAGGCTATCTGCCACCGCAAAGAAGCCCGACATATTGATGGCAATACGTTGGGGGGTACGTTCAGCCACGAATTGTCTTAAATCGCCTTCTTCAAGAATTATGTCATAACCACCATCACCGTACAGGGCTTCGGCCCCGATAACCGCCCGTTCGATTCTGTCACTGCCCCGGTCGGTAAAAATGAAGTAGACACTGCTTCCATCATAGGGTTGAGGAGATAGAAGCGTAAATCCGATTCCCAGATCTTTGAACAGCGGGTCAGGATTTCCTAGCTTCATCGAATGAATCCACATATCGACCTGATTCTCCCGAAGGGCTTTTGGCAAAACAATGTCGAATTTTTCCCTACGAATCAGGTCTAATCTTTCCCAGCGGCTACGAAACTCACTCACCATTTCCTCTCCTTTGACAAAATTAGATTTTGTAAATTAGTTAATTCGGATTTAAACTACGGTGCGGCTTAGGCGTGGGTCAAGGCCGTCGCGAAGGAAATCTCCCACAAGGTTAAGGCCCACCACCAAAACGCAGATGGCCAGACCTGGGAAGGTCGACCACCACCACTGGGTCAGAATGTGGTTGGCTCCCTGGCTCACCATAAAGCCCCATTCGTGGCTGGGCGGTTGGGCGCCCAACCCGACGAAGCTCAATCCGGCGACGGTCAGTACCACGTAGCCAGCGTCAAGCGTCATTTGGACGATTATGGGGCCGGCGCAATTTGGCAGAATATGACGGAAAAGCACTCGTCGCCGTGTAGCACCGATGCATATCGCAGCTTCAACGTACGGATGGCTTCTTACGGACATTACCTGGCTGCGGACCAAACGGGCATACACTGGCCACCAGGTGAAGCCGACGGCCAGCATCGCCGAGCCAATACCGGGACCCAGGGCGGCGTTGACAGCCATGGCCAGGATCAGGGCTGGGAAAGCCAGAAAGACGTCGGTAATGCGCATCAGGATCTCGTCCACCAGCCCGCCAAAGAAGCCCGCCACAGCACCCAGGAGGGAGCCTACGGTCGTAGCGATCAGCATTACTACGACCGCTACCTGCAGCGAGATGCGCGATCCATAGACCACGCGGCTATAAACATCACGCCCTGAGGCATCAGTCCCGAACCAGTTCTCGGCACTGGGCGGCAGCAATCGCGCCTCGCGGTTGAGCTTGTCAGGATCGTAGGTTGCCAGTTGCGGCGCAAAGACCGCTACAAGCACTATGGCCAGAATGATGCCTAGGCCTAGCGCACCAAGTGGATTGTGACGAAAGCTGCTGCGCGCTTGCTCGACAAACTCACCGGAGCGTTCCCGCACTCGGGCTCTCAGGCCGGTTTCAGGAGCTGCATAAATGGAGTTGGTTAACATCATTCTTCGTTCCGTCTGGCATTAGTAGCTTTAGGTAGGTTCAATAGCTGATCCTTGGATCAAGGTAGCTATAGAGGATATCGACTACCAAGTTGGCTAGGACAAAGACAATGCACATAACCATAGTAACACCCATGAGGACTGGAAAGTCACGCTTGTAAATGGCGTGATAGGCAAGAAAGCCAATGCCACCCCACGAGAAGACGCTTTCAACGAAAAGGCTGCCCGCCAGTAACCAACCTACCTGCATGCCCATGAGTGTGAGTGGCGCTAGCAAGGCATTCTTGAGGGCATGTACCACGATGACCCTCCACTCGCGCAGGCCTTTGGCCCGTGCGGTTCGCACGTAATCTAGGGTTAAAACATCCAGCATACTGCTACGCGTGAGCCGGGAGATGACGGCCACCTCCGGTAAGGCCAGGACAAGAGCCGGCAGGCTAAGGTGTATCACGGCATCTTTGAAGAGCGCCAAATCACCCGCCAGCAGGGAATCGATAAGGTAGAAGCCAGTAACGTGTTCGGGTGGTACGGCGCCGGTGGACAAGCGGCCGCCAAAGGGCAGAATATCGAGCTTGCCGTAGAATATGAACTGCGCCATCAATGCCACCCAGAAAACGGGCATGCCCATGCCCAAGGCCGCAAACAGACGGCTCGTGGCGTCGGCCGCTCTACCAGGCCTTAAAGCTGACAGGACGCCCAGTGGGACGGCGACAAGTACAGAAAAAAGCATGGCGGTCGGCACCAACTCAAGGCTAGCGGGCAAGTAGGTCCTTAGTTCTACTATCACAGGCTTCCGAGTGCGGATCGAATTGCCCAGATCGCCACGCATCAGGTTCTTCATGTAGGTCAGGTACTGAATGTGCAAGGGCTGATCCAGGCCCAACCTGATACGAATCCGTTCGACATGCTCCGGTTTGGCCCCGGGCCCAGCCGCTGCTCGGGCCGGATCGCCGGGCAGAAAATACATGATGACAAACAGAATCGCCGTAATGCCGATGGTCACAAACACCAAAAAGATCAAACGGCGAAGGATGTAAAGGTACATGCTTCGACTCCTCGCTATTGGCTAATGGAGGTCCACATTCCTACCAAAAAGCCAGCGGCCTCTAAGTAGGAAGTGCAACACTTATCTGGAGATAATTTGTTGCCACGGGAACGAACTACAAACAGCTGAGCTGTGAAGAACGCACGATGATCCAGTTGAGCATTGCGTAGGGCTGCACGCTGCGTAAAATTGCGCGCAGCCTGCAGCGGGCGCCAAGATGACCGGCATCAAGGTCTACTTCGCCGACCCGCACAGTTCTTGGCACCGCGGCATTAGCGAGATCACCAACGGCTTGCTCAGGCAGTATTTCCCCAAGCGAACAGACTTATCCGGTTTCACTCAAATCGAGCTTGATAACGTCGCCCGAAAACTTAATACCCGTCCACGTAAGAGCCTCGGATGGAAGTGCACTGCGGAACTGTTTCTGCCTGACTCCTTTGACTTTTTTCAGCATCATCATCAACTCATTGCACTTCGAACTTGAAACCGCCGACTGTTGCCACAGTTGGAACAGACCAGTAATGAAGGTGAGGGGGGACAGCGCCCCCTCACGAGACTCGACACACCTGAACTCAAACAATAGATGCTGCCCAAAGCCAGGCAAGCTTAGGGTTTGCCCTCAAGCCGCATGTTGTAGACGTCCAGCGACTGGTGGACCGACGGATTGTAGATGTAGCCCTGAACATACTTGTTGGCGACTATGGAGAACGGCAGTTCGAGAATCCAGGAGGCGGTTGTGGCGTCTACGATCCGTTTCTGGATCTCCCTGTAGATCTCTTCACGCTTGGCCGGATCGGCCTCTACGATGCCCTCGTCGAACAGCCGGTCCACCTCCGGGTCGCTCCAGTAGGAAGCATTCTCGCCAAATTTACCCTTGTGGTCCCCATGGAAGTAGGGGCGCAAAGCGATGTCGGGCTCCGCCGCACTGGGCCATATGTGGTGGAGGTATGCATCAGGCTCGCTTTTCGGGTCCTGTTGCATCGCCTCCTGGGCCATGTAGTCCATGCCCATCGGTTCCACCTTGACGCCGAGCTTGCCCCAATTCTGCTGAAGCATCTCAATCGTGCGCTCCTTCCAGGGCTGCCCTGCCTCATAACCGATCTTGACCGTAAAGCCACCGTCTGGATAGCCAGCCTCGGCCAACAGGGCTTTTGCCTTATCCATGTCAAATGGCACCAGCTCAATGTCGGAATTGTGATAAGGGAGCGAGCTAGCTAGTGGGCTCCTTGCCAAACTGCCATAGCCCGCCACACCAGCATCAAGAACGTACTGGGCGTCGACCGCCAGGGTGAGCGCCTTGCGCACGAGTGGGTTGTCCACATGTTCCTTGATCACGCGGTAATCGAGGCCGAAGACCACCGGGCTGTCTGCAGAGAGAACCTGGTAGTCGGGATTCTCTTTCCACACCGGCAGATCATCGGCCGATGGTTCCATAGAGATATCCAGTTCACCGTTTTCCACCATCAGGCGCTGGGTGGCCGACTCTTTGATCCACAGGAACGTGACCCCGTCGATATGGTCACCCTCCCAGCCTTTCCAGTAATCATCGAATTTCTCGAACACGGCTTGCTGTTCGGGGATGCTGCTGGTCAGCATATAGGGGCCGCTGCCCAGGTCATTCTGTAGCAGGTAGGCTGCGCCCCAATCACCGTCTACCTCGTTGGCCTTGACGCCATCCTCGTTGATGATAAAGACCAGAGGCAGGCCAAACAGGAATGCGGCGTTGGGTGAGCTGAGATTGATCGCGACGGTATAGTCGTCCACAACGTCGACCGAGCCCACAGCGTGCAGGTTCTGGGCAACGCCGTCGTCGAGGGCCTTCAGCCGGTCGAAAGTGAATTTGACGTCCGAGGCGGTAAGCTCAGACCCGTCGTGGAACTTGATGCGTTCCTCGATCTTAAAGGTGTAGGTCAGGCCATCGTCAGAGATCTTCCACTCCTTGGCCACCCAAGGAATCAGCTCTTTGGTGTCTGGTTTGTACTTGAGCAGGGCGTCGTAGGCTACGACACAGATCCTGCCCACGTCACTCCAGTTGCAGAACGTGGGTTCAAAGGTAAAGGCATACTCGCTGTGAGCTGCGGTCAAGATGTTCGACATTGCACTCGCTGCCGGCGGCTCGGTCGGTGCCGGCGGCTCGGTCGGTGCCGGCGGCTCGGCGGTCGCGCTACATGCGACCAGCACCAAGGCTAGGACGATAAATAGATTGGTAAATGCAAATGCTTTGCGGTACATGGTTCTTTCTCCTACGACTAAAATCCGACCTAACAATTCGCATACAGGCCCATTAGCTTTTGCGACAGGCTGGTGCCCGAAAGGGCTTAGATCCCAAACAGCGTTAGTGTACTTCCGCTTCCACATCTTGTCAAATTCCAATGACTCCAAACCCCACCCAATCATTGTCCGGGAGTCAGAGACTGCGTTTACTCAATTGATGAAGTCGATGGACCATCATCAGCCAAGCCCTCGATTCCAGAGACAGATCAACTTATCGACATTCAACCCACACTGGTCTTCATCCAGCCTGAGGTGTTCAAGAAATTTGCGACGTGCGTTCCCGGCGCGACAAGATCATCGCAAGCGGCACGGAGTGTGTCATCCAGACGCATCTCCATCACCGGTATGAGATCATTAAGATGCGCAACCGACCCGACGCCTATCAGAGGTGCGGTGATACCCGGCTGATCCTTACACCAGAGCACAGCCAATTGCGCCGGGCTCATGCCGGCCAAGCGCGCCAGATCGCAGAACGCCTTGCCGATCTCGATGCCTTCGGCGGTGATGCGCCCGGCATAAAAAGCGCCACGATCGCGGGCTCGGGTCCCCTTGGGATACTCGCCAGCGCGCTGGTATGCCCCGACCAACATGCCATGCGCCAGCGGCGACCAGGCCAGAACGCCCACACCATGTTCGATGGCCAGCGGTATCACTTCGTTCTCGAGCCGCCGGTCTAGCAGATTGTAGGGCGATTCCTCGTTTACCAATCGCACGTACTGCTTCATTTCGCTCAACATCAAGGCGTGCATCAGCTTCCATGCGGGAAAAGTCGAGCAGCCCGCGTAGCGGATCTTTCCCTGACGCACCAGATCGGTCAGTGCGCCCAGTGTCTCCTCAATGTGATAGTGAGGATAATAGCGGTGCACCTGCAACAGATCGATGTAATCCGTTTTGAGATCTCGCAAGGACAGTTCGCAGGCGCGTATGATATTGTGTCTCGAATTACCTTGGACGTTCGGCGGCAGGTAAGGCACGTGATGGTCCAACGACACACCGATACGCCTGGGCGCGTGGTCGATCTTGGTCGAGATCAGTACCTCGTGGCGCCGGCCGGACTCCGCGAGCGTCTCGCCGATGATTTTCTCGCTCTCGCCGCCGGCATAGAGGTTGCCGGTATCGATAAGATTGATCCCCGCATCCAGAGCACCCAGAATGATCTGCTTGGCGACCGCCGGTGGTGTGCCATCACCGAAATCGTCCGAGCCAAGACAAATCGGCGATACCTGCACGCCGGTACGTCCAAGGTAGCGATAGTCCATGACATCAGCCCCTATGCCGCAGCGAGATCATAGCGCACGGGGGTTGCGTATTTGGGATCGGCGTGGGGCTTCCAATAGAGGTCCTTGAGCCGGGTTGTTACTGGCCCCGGCGCGCCGTCGCCTATAGGGTGTGTGTCCCCGCTGCGCACCGGTATGATACCGCCGGCGGTCGACGTGATAAAAAACCTCGTCGTCGCTCCGCAAGGTATCCGCGCGGAATTTCGTCGTCCGGCAATCAACATCCAGGGTCTCGCACACCTCAATCACGGTACGCCGCGTGACGCCCTCCAATACCGCGCCGGATATGAAATTCAAGGCCCCTACCACCTCCACATAATAAAGCCTAACCCCACTCTTATCAAGTACCACTTTCCGCTGATCCCCACCCAACCATTATCTTGGAGTCAGATACTACATTTGCTCAATTTAGGAATGGATTGACCGGCCTAACATGTAGAAGCTGCACAACTTCTATGCACCGGTATTGGCAGTCCACAACCCTGGCCGCACCTTGCCAGCGCCTGCACCACACCCGCCCACGCTCCGCCGCCTGTGCCATTTGCGCAGCGCAAATTTACAACCCCAAGGTCTGATCAAACTCCAGTTTCGGAACCGGCTCTACATCTGCACCCGTGAGGTGTGTCTACAAATCACGACCCGCTTCCGCCGCAAGGTTTGCCGTCTGGTCAAACTCTAGTTCAGGAATTGCCTCAAACAC
>JAQBSZ010000058.1 GCA_027623555.1 Pseudomonadota bacterium
GCAGCTCCTGGCGGCTGGCCTGGACAAGTCGCCTCATCGCCCACAGCAACGGGGATATTCCCTACTCACAGGCCCTTGGCCCTAATAGCTCGCAGGAACGCCCCGTTACTGTGTGCTTCCTCCAAAGTTGAATTCAAGACAAAACAAATCTAGCAGTGGTAAAAATTTTTGGGGATATCTCAGGATCTATCCTTATTCAATTCTAAAAAATAATTTGCACCTATTTAATATTTCCAATTAACCCTATTTAATCCACTGATTTGCGAGCGCTGTTGCGATAGCAAATTTCGAGAGTCTATTAGCCTGGCCGGCACATACCCCGTCCAGGCCTTTTTTCTGGAGCTACAGTAATGAGCGAAGTAGAAGAAACAGAAGGTTCACCTGATTACGATTTGCTGGAAGAGACCCTGAAGGAAGCGATAGCTCTGGATAATGTTCAGCAAGCCGAAGACATCGTCGGCTATATGTCCAATCAGGAAGCTCTGCGTCAGGTTTCTCGACTAGGTTCAGACGACCGTGAGCAATTGATCTCCATACTGCAACCAGAAACCGTCGCCGAACTGGTAGAGGACGCACCGGCTGAATTGGCCATGACCTTTATGGAAGGCCTCGAAACCAGTGTCGCCGTCAAGATTATGGCCGAGCTCCATAGCGACACCCAGGCCGACCTGATGCAGGAAATGGGGGAAGAACAGGCCGAAGCCATTCTTTCTGCCATGGATGCAGAGAGCGCTGAAGACGTGCGCAAGCTCTCCCAGCACGAACCGGATTCGGCCGGGGGCTTGATGGAGCTGGAAGCTTTCACCTTCAACAAGGAAGACACCGTCGGTGGACTTCTCAGTCGCTTTGTTCAAGAAGATGAGGAGTTCGAACGCCATCGAGGACAGCATCCCTATATACTCGATGACGCCGGCAAGCTGGTAGGAGTGGTGTCGTTGCGAGATCTATTACGCAACAAGCGTTCTACGGTGTTGCAGGAGATCATGCATGAACCAATCGCAGTCTCCGTAGATACCAGCCAGGAAGCATTGATCAGCCTGTTCGATGAGCACCCCTTTCTGGGTATTCCGGTAGTTGATGGCGATGGTAGTCTGCTGGGTGTGGTGTCGCGGTTGGAAGTCGCCGAAGCAGAACTGGAACGGGCCGAGCATGAATCCCTGTCGCGCCAGCAGGTGGGTGATGAACTGCGTACCATGCCACTCCTCCTGCGTTCCAGGCGTCGCCTGGTCTGGTTGTCATCCAATATCGTATTAAACATTGTCGCTGCCAGCGTGATTGCAGCCTATGAAGACACCCTGACGGCAGTCATAGCCATCGCGATATTCCTGCCTATGGTTTCCGATATGAGCGGTTGTTCCGGCAATCAGGCGGTGGGAGTCAGCATGCGCGAGCTGGCGCTGGGACTGACCCGTCCTGTAGACCTGTTCCATGTTCTGAAGAAGGAACTCGGTGTCGGAATTATCAACGGCATTACTCTGGGGATACTGATCGGTGTCGTCGTTTTTATCTGGCAAGACAATTTTTTCCTGGGCATCGTTATCGGGCTGGCGCTGGCAATCAATACGTTGATCGCAGTCTCCATCGGCGGCACGATACCGTTATTGCTGAAGAGGTTTGGGGTAGACCCGGCCGTTGCCTCTGGTCCCTTGCTTACCACGGTAACGGACATGGCAGGCTTCTTCCTGGTGTTGAGCCTCGCCACATTATTCATGCCGCAACTTATCGCCTGACCGGACTAACTGGATCTCACTCAGCACCGGCAGGTGATCGGACGGGTAATCGCCATCCCACTGGTCGGAAAGGTTTCCATGCCGGTAAACCTGTATCGATGGGTCGACGAAGATGTAATCGATGCGATCGGCATTGTCTGTTGAACCCACGGCAAATCCCCCAAAGGTACCCTCTGGTCCATGGGGTGGAGTCAGTGAGCTGAGCCGGGAATCGGTTAAGAAACCAGTCATAGTAGAGTAGGCGTCTGCACCGGGTGGCACATTGAAATCGCCAGTTACGATCACCTGGTTAGCGTCCGCCAGATGCTCGATTTGCTCGATGATCAGGCGCGCACTTTCTGTGCGTGCCTGTTCACCGCGATGGTCAAAATGCGTGTTGAGGAAAAAAATCCCTGCACCAGTCTCACGGTCAATCAATTTTGTCCAAGTAGCAATTCGGGTTAACGCCGCATCCCAACTCTTACTGGCGATAAGCTCAGGAGTTTCTGACAGCCAGAACGTGCCGTTGTCCACCAACTCGAATCGGTCCTTGCGATAGAAGATGGGAGCAAACTCACCGGCATCTTTCCCGTCGTCACGTCCTACTCCGATCCAGGAAAACTCAGGTAATGATTGTTGCAGATTCTCGATCTGTCCTCGCAAGGCTTCCTGCACACCGAGTAAATCCACTGCATGGAAGCGCACGACACTGGCGACCCGTTCCTTGCGATTGGGCCAGGCATGCTCACCATCATTCGGATTGTTATAGCGGATATTGAAGGTCATTACTCGAATCGAGGATGACTCACTATCGAACTCCACCAGTTCCTGCGCCACGACAAGACCCATGAACAGAATACTGGTCGCAACGAGCACTAACAGAATACGGGCGGTTAATCTCATTTATATACCTGTGGATTGAAAAAATCGGGACAAGTTTATTTTATTGTGCATTTACCCAATAAAAAAAGATCTGTCCCTGCTTAATCAGTGTGCCAGAGGGTCAGGTCTAACCTGAAACTTCACCAGGTTACCCTGGGTTCCCTTACCGCCTTCGTTATGCCACACCGCATTGGTTCCGTAGTCGGCCCAGACGCCGCGACCCTTCCAGCCCGCGTTCGGGTCATCGATACGACCGTCCATGCCGCGCGAATAGAATCCCAGCGGATAGGGGACGCGCATGATGACGTACTCTTCTTGCTCTGGAAGAAATGCCAACAGGGAATCTGAAGTGCTTCCAGTAGCAATCGGGATGTTCTCGCCAAGACCCAGAGTATTGTGTTGATCTACCCAGTTGTAATAGTGAAAGTCAGCGCTGCCGTTATCGGTGACACCCTTCATCTGGGGACCCGGCGTTGCATGCAATGACCAGCCCGCGGCACAGTGCTGGCCGGTGGCGGTAGGTCCATTCAAGACAGCGCACTTGCTACGATCGAAGCTGGCCAGGTGGCCGCTGCCTGACAGCGCCGTCCAGACGATGCCCTCGGTGGTGATGTCGATGCCGCGCGGCGAGTAACCCTGAATCGGCGCATCCGGATTTTCGAATGGTGGCTGGTAGTATTCTGCAATGCAAGTGCGGGGCGGATCATCACCCAGGTCCAGCCGCGCTATCTGTCCCGGCACGCCACCGGCAGCGGCCCAGACTACATTGTCCTGAGTGGGGTCTGGTACGATGCCGTACCAGCCGTTACCCATCTCCTTGTCTTTCGTCGGATCAAGCTCACCACCGCGCGCCACCCAATCGGTAATTCGTCCATCACCGTTGGTATCAACGATCATCGGGCACCAGCCCTGCGCGGCTTGCTCGTCACCGGTTTCTTCATAGACCTCGACATCCAGCCAGCCGACTACTGGACCGACTGAGCTGAAGTACAAACGTTCACTGTCCTCAAAGCCAAATTGCAGGTGGTGGGTGTTAAAGCAGCTGTCGATCAGCTCGACTTCTTCACTGGCAGGGTCGTAGTAAGCAATGTGCCGTGCGGCGCGGTTCATTGGGTAGTGTTGCGCAAAGGGATTGTTCGAACCCTCTCGGCACCAATCCGGATTACCCGGTCCACGAATCTGGTGTGTCATCCAGACCCGGCCCTGTCCATCCATCATGGGGTTATGGGGATTGCCAGGATTGTTCCAGATAAGCTCGTCGCCCCAGACCATCGAGGGTTCGAGATTCTCCAGCGCTATGTAGGATCTAAAATCCCCCTCGCCTGGTTCGTCACGAACCGGAATCTTGATGTCCCGCATCTCATTGGTGGCCGGATTTATCCAGACCAGTTTGTCGTTGGCGAATCCAACGCCATAGATCGGGCCATTGGCATTGACACTGGGATCACGCTTGTCGGTGGCGACCTCGTCATGAATATAGCCAGTCGGGCCACCCCACTCCCACATGGTGAGCACGATATTGCGCTCCTGGCCCTGCGGGCGTGGTGGCATTGGCGGGACTTCACCGTCCATGATGCGGTCTGTCCAGTCGGCGTATTTCTCGATGGCGTGATCGGCACCGAAGCGAGAAAGATAGCCGCTCATCATGCCCCCGCGTTGACCTGCGCGAGTGCGGTGGGTCCAGGCCGCTTCGGTAGTCTCGAAGTCGCTGATGTTTGCCATCTCGCGGGTCGCCAGGTTGCCGAGCTGGTGGCAAAGCTGACAACCCTGCTTCAGGCCATCAATCCAGTCGGCTTGAGTCCGCATACCCGGTGAAATGCCATTGCCGCTATCACCCGTGCCAGGAAACTGGTGCGTCGGCGGTACTTCGATCAGTGAATACCAGTAGTTCGCGGGATAGACCTGGGCGGCCTCACGTGGGGTGGCAGCCCGCACGACCTGCAAGTCGAGGGTGGACCCCGGTCTGCTGCTGACGGGTTCAGAATCTACCAGTGAATAGCCGCGCACCCAGACGAAGTAGTTGGCGACTGGCATGTCCGGTAACACATAGCGGCCGTTGTCGTCGGTCACGACAATTTTCCGAAACAGGGTATCGAACTCATCGGTCTCAGCGATCACCCAGACACCGGCTTCCGGACCATTCGTTCCACGCACGACACCACCAATGTCATCATTGTCTATTGCTACCTGAGCAATGCTTGCCGGCCCAAACCAGAGCAGACTGCCAACCAGAAGTGCCGCCGGTCTTGTGACACGAACAAGCCATTTACGTAGAATTCCCATCATCTTCTCCCTACCAATAGTGTTCTGAATGTTCTGGTTGAAATTTATGTAGCCAGAATAATGGTTGCAATAGACAGGAAGACTAAAAGCTATCCTCACCTAAGTCCATCAAAGCCTTCACTTAATAGGCCACACCGCCCGGTGTTGAGCAAGAGGCAGGCGCAATCCGAGGTATCGAGAACGCGCAAGCGCGCCCAGTTTTTCAATGCATTCGCTTGCTTAAGCCCCTGATAATTCTTACTCTGTCCTGAAACGAGAAGAAAGCATTGGAGGTTTTCATGAGAGTCCCTGGCTGCCTGGCACACCTACGCGTTGATTCCTTTTTATCCAATTTCCTGGTACTGGCCGTACTGGCCAACTCAGTGTGGGCACAGTCACCTGAGGCCAACTCCGCGAATACAGACCGTTACGAACAGGTTGCCGATGAGCGAGGCTTGGGAGAGGTGGTCGGCTATGGACGCGGGACTTCCTTTGCCGACATCGACGGCGATGGCGACGATGATCTCTTCGTTGCCGACACCGATGGCCGTCTATTCGGCCCTCCCTTCGGGATGTCCATGATCTACACGAACGACGGCAGTGGAAATTTTATTCCTGCCGAGCTTAATCTGGATCCGGCCGACTTTCATTCTACCTGGGTAGGATCCTTCGCAGACTACGATAACGATGGAGATCCGGATTTATTGGTAGGCAATGGAGGCTACACCAGTAGCTCGACCCTGGTGATGCTGGAGAACCGCATTAACCTTAACCAGGGTTTCGTGAATGTGACCGCTGAGATCGGTTTCGCCAGCGCAGAAACCGCAGAACCTAATCCCTGGTGGGGAGTTTCCTGGGCTGACTATGACAACGATGGCTGGCTGGACGTTATGGTGACGCGCCGAATTGGTCGTCCACTGCTTTTTCACAACGAAGGTGGAGAAAAGTTTAACGAACAAGGCGCAGTTCTCGGATTTCAGGATGCAGGCCAGCGCGATGCGAAGAACCCGGTCTGGATAGACTATGACGAAGACGGGGACCAGGACCTGTACCTGGCTGGAATCGACTGGCATGGGTTTTATCGTAACGACAAAAATCGTTTCGTAGATGTCAGCGAGCAGATATTCACCGAAGCGCTTGCAGGACACAGTGGTTTGCCTGCTGTGTTTGCTACGGCTACCGCAGACTTCGACCAGGATGGGCATGAAGATATCTACCTCGGTCGCTGGGACTCCCAGGATTACATTCTTTTCGGTGATGGCGCCGGAAGTTTTGAAAGAGTAGGCAGCGAGGGTGGGATAGATACCATCAACCATGTGCAATTGTCGCCAACCGATAACAACCCGATGGGTAATGAAGGCCGCCTGGCGCGCCGCAATGCGCGTCTGAACGGTCCGACTGGAGAAGCAGACGCCGGCATACTGCCCTATGAGAATACCATGGGCCTGGGAGTCGGCGATTTCTTCGACGACGGGTTCCCGGACATCGTCATCGGTACTGGTAATCCCGAATTCGTCGCGACCGATGTGTTCCTCTGCAACCTCGGCCAGCGCCGGTTCGAACGTTGCACAGATAGATTCATCGAACCTGACAGTGAACACCAGATGACGCGGGGGCACGGCGCCGCGTTTGCCGATGTCAACCGGGACGGTTTTACCGACTTCTACTTTAACCTGGGAGGACATCCTCCTTTCGATTTCGCCCAGAAGGCAGAATCACGAGAGACGAACAAGTTGTTCATGCGGCAGACCGAACAAGTGCCGAATGCTGCCTGGCTGACCCTCAGTGGAACCAACAGCAATCGGGATGCCATAGGGGCCAGGGTGCGTTATGGAGAGGGCGACCTGGCACGTTATCACTATGTGCGCTCAACCCAGGGTTTTCAAAGCCAGAATAGCATGACCCTGCTGCTGCCACTGGGCGAGGAGAATTCATTGCCCGTGGTTATTAACTGGCCAAGTGGTGCGACGACTGAGTTGAACATCACAACTGGGGAACATGCCCGAGTGGTGGAAAAGTAAAGCAAACCTTGATCACTATCACAGTTGTTTTAGGTGTGTAGTTACGTTTTTCAGATTAGTTGTTACTCTAACTGCCTGATTTGAGAAATAGCCTATGCCTGACTACAAAGCCCCGGTTCGCGATATTCAATTCACACTCTATGACGTATTAGAGGCAGAACAGCACTACCAGCGCATCGGCGCCGAAGAAGCCAGTCGTGACCTGGTGGAAGCCATCATTACTGAAGGTGGGAAATTTGCCGAGGAGGTATTGGCACCTCTGAATCAGGTAGGCGATAAAGTCGGCTGCAAGTTCGAGGACGGAGTGGTTACAACTCCACCGGGTTTCAAGGAAGCCTACACACAATATGTTGCTGGCGGTTGGCCTTCTCTGGCGGGAGATCCAGCTTTTGGGGGCCAGGGATTGCCGGAATCATTATCGGTAGTATTCGATGAGATGATCAGCACCGCCAACTGGTCCTGGGAGATGTATCCTGGCCTCAGTCACGGTGCCAAGCTAACGCTGGCGGCGTATGGTAGCGACCAGCAGAAGCAGATCTATCTGTCCAAACTCACCAGCGGCAAATGGACCGGCACCATGTGCCTGACTGAGTCTCATTGCGGAACGGATCTGGGCCTGTTGAAGACTCGCGCCTCACCGCAAGCGGATGGCAGCTATCATATAGAAGGCACCAAGATTTTCATCTCCGCTGGCGACCATGACATGGCTCAAAACATTGTGCACATTGTTCTGGCGCGATTGCCCGATGCGCCGGGTGGCACGAAGGGAATCTCGCTATTCATTGTGCCCAAACTGCATGCCACCACGCTGGAATCCAACAATGTGCTATGTGGTTCCATCGAACACAAGATGGGTATTCACGGCAATGCCACCTGTGTTTTGAACTTCGACAAAGCCCAGGGTTTTCTAATCGGTCCGCCCAACGAAGGGTTGCGCTGCATGTTCACATTCATGAACTTCGCCCGGCTTGGCACTGCACTGCAGGGTATGGCCGCGGCTGAGCAATCCTACCAGGGAGCCTTGAGCTATGCCCGCGACCGCCTGGCTATGCGCGCGCTTCCGGGGCCGAAATTTCCCGAGCAACCAGCGGACCCCATTATCGTGCATCCGGATGTTCGCCGCATGCTGCTGACGCAACGATCAATTGCCGAAGGCGGCCGGGCGCTGATCTATTTCTGTGCACTGCAAGCGGACATTGTCCGTGCCAGCAATTCCAGCGAAGAAGAGCGACAGGAAGCCGAAGGATTGATGAATATACTTACTCCGATCGCCAAGGCGTTCCTGACAGAGACCGGCTACGAGGCGGCTAACCTGGGAGTGCAGGTGTTTGGCGGCCATGGCTACATCGCCGAGTGGGGCATGGAACAGATCGTGCGCGATACCCGTATCTCGATGTTGTATGAAGGCACTACCGGCATTCAGTCACTGGACCTGTTGGGACGAAAGGTGCTGGCGGACCGCGGCAAAATGTTGCGTTACTGGACTCGGGTAATCCATCGTTTTTGCCGGGACAATGAGAATCGCAAGCTGCGGGAGTTCATTCGTCCGCTGCGCCGCCACTATCGCGAATGGGGTGGCTTCACGCGCAAGATAGGTCTCAAAGCCATGCGCAACCGTGAAGAGGTGGGCGCAGCCTCAGTCGACTATTTGATGTACTCCGGCTATGTAACACTGGCCTACTTCTGGGCGAAGATCGCCGATGCGGCGTATCGAGCAATCGATGCGGGCGCTGAAGACAAGACTTACTACCAGGGCAAGATAAAAACCGCGCGATTCTACTACAAGAAGATTCTGCCCCGGGCTAAGTACCACAAAGAAGTAATGATGAGCGGGGCAAAATCCTTAATGGACATCGACGTTGAGGAGTTCTAGCAAACTTGAATATAGGGGACGGGGACTGAGGCTGAGATATCTCTATAAAAATTTGTGCGCGTTCTAAATATCTGCGAAAGCGGTTTCTCGTTCAGGAACATCTGAGAGAGCGCACTGTGCATCGCGTAAATCCCAAGATTTCCCTCTTTGTAACTGAACTGACGAACTACCCCTTGACGAAGAGATAGTTATCGCATGGAAGTTAAGTCAAAGTTGGATTACATCAAGTTTTGCAATATTCCAAGGTGGCGAGTGGCAGGCTGGTGTGGCGGCGATCAAAGACCAGCGCCGAGCGCAGAAAAAAGACTCGCGTATTCTGCGAGGCTTCTTTGCGGAGCGACTACCCCGGAGTAGCGCGGTCTGCCGCTACACCAGCCTGCCTCTCGGCACCGCTCGAAACCACTGTCATCACATCTATAAAGAGCCTATGGAATGGGCGTCCTCACTCCAATTGTTACTGACTCTGTGATCTGTATGCAGGAATTTCTCATGGACGGAGGGGTTAACATTTATCCTACCCACCCTTTTTCATTTCTTCCTGCACTCCGAAATCTCGCGCATCATGTCGTTCGCGTAGCTGCCCTTCTTCAGGTCCCCAGATTCGATTGACGCGTCGGCCGCGTTGTACAGCGGGACGCGCCTCGATCTCTGTAGCCCAGCGCACCACGTTTTTGTAAGAAGCCACGTCCAGGAACTCCGCCGACCCATAGATGTTATGCAGTACCAGCGCCCCGTACCAGGCATAGTTGGCGATGTCAGCAATGTTGTAATCATCACCACAGAGATAACGCCTCTGTGCCAGGTTCTGATCGAGCACATCCAACTGGCGCTTCACCTCCATCGCATAACGATTGATCGGATATTCAAGCGGCTCGGGTGCATAGGCAAAAAAATGACCGAACCCGCCCCCAAGGTAGGGTGACGAACCCATTTGCCACATCAGCCAGGACAGGCACTCGGCGCGCGCTGCAGGCTCTTGCGGATAGAACTCGCCAAACTTTTCGGCAAGATAGATCAGGATCGCACCGGATTCGAATACCCGTGTCGGAGGACTGGTACTGCAGTCGAGTAAGGCTGGAATCTTGGAATTAGGATTGATTGCGACAAAGCCACTGCCAAATTGTTCTCCGTCAATTTTCAGCAGATGGGCATCATATTCAGCTCCCTGATGTCCGAGGGCCAGGAGTTCTTCCAGCATCGCGGTAATCTTTACGCCATTGGGAGTTGCCAGCGAGTAGAGCTGCAGGGGATGTTGCCCCACCGGTAGTTCCTTTTCCTCGCTAGCTCCTGCAGTGGGTCGATTGATGTTGGCGAACCTGCCGCCGCTGGGTTGATCCCAGGCCCAGACCTTCGGTGGTTGGTACTGTGCCATATTGCTCACATGCAGATTAATTTAGAGGAGTATAGGCATAATTCAGGTTTCGTTCAGCTGCAACTTGCAATGCTGCACCGTCGAATTGCTCACATACAATGAAATTGCGTTTATCGAGGAGTCTATCATGAGAGTCATTATTGCATTGGCCTTGCTGGTCAGTGCCGGTTGCACCAGTTCAACAGTAATCCGATCGTCGGATCCTGATGCCAGAATCTATGTGAATGGGGAGTATCTGGGTATGGGGCGCGCGCATTATTCAGATGAAAAAGTCGCCTTCTCCCGCAACGAAGTGGAAATCAAAAAGGACGGCTGCCAATCCGAGCATTACAGTTTTCGACGTAATGAAGAAGCCGATATTGGGGCAATAATAGGGGGTATATTTTTCACGATTCCTTACCTGTGGATAACCGAATACAAGGACCGTCACAACTATGACTATCGTTGTGAGCCTGAAAATATTTAGAAGCTGACCACCTGAACATCTAACGCTGACCCTATTTCCAGGTTACTTGCATCGCGAAGCAATGTTCGAACACTTCCCGATTCGGATGCTTATCTGTTAATTTGCAGCGGAAATTGATCCAGTAATTGCAGTGAACTTTGATCCGTTAGACAGGCTGCAACCCACGCATTCATAGGCATGCAGCGGATCAACTATTTCGCAAAAAAGTGCGTCAATCGAGTACGCAAATCAACAGTCCAGCGCATCTAGACATCCGGGTGTTGTGAATGCCATTCAGTTGCTTTCTCATAGGCATGACCTATCCGGCATAACGCTAACTCCGCCAGGCGGCTGCCCAGCAATTGCACGGCATAGGGTCTCCCGTCATTGGAGAATCCACAAGGCAGGGTCAAACTGGGTGTGCCTGCCAGGTCAGCAGGAATCGTGAATTGCCCCTGGAAATGTTTGACGATGGCTTGCATGGCCTCGGCGTTTCCATACTGGGCCTGTTTGTCCGCCTCGAAAACGAAGCCCCCGGCCGGGCAGATAACAGCATCGACTCTTGCAAGCTTGTCCTTAAAAAGCTCCGCATACTCCCAACGCTCTTCCATGACGGCGTTGTAATCAGCTTCGCTCATTCCCATTCCCAGTTCCAGTACGCTTCGAAGGTATCCGCCATATTCTTCTGCCCGCGACGGAAACGTATCAGCATGAGCCTGGAGAGCTTCATAACCGGTAATGGGTAGCCAGAGCTTGCGCAGCTCTATCGGGTCTGATTTCGGCATGGATACCTCAACCAGTTCAGCACCGAGTTGTTGAAGTATGTCGATAACCCCCTCGATGGCAGTGACCAGACCAGAATCTGTTCCTTCCTTTATATAGCTCTCATCCACGCCGATGCGCAGACCGGCAATATTCGCATCCAGAGCTGAGGCTATGTCGGGAACCGGATCATGCAGCGACGTGGCGTCGCGAGGGTCGTGACCTGCGATCGCCTGCAGGATTAGTGCGGCATCTTTAACAGAGCGGGTCATCGGCCCGACATGATCGAGGGATTCTGCCAGTGCCAGAACGCCGTAGCGACTAACTCTGCCATAAGTAGGTTTCAGCCCCACAATGCCATTGGCCATCGACGGATAGCGAATGGATCCACCGGTATCGGTTCCCAGGCAACCGAAACAGAGCCCGGCAGCGGTTGCGACACCGGAGCCGCTGGAAGAGACGCCCGACCACAGCTCAGAGCCCCAGGGATTAACGGGTATATCGAAGTTCGGGTGGTACGCCGATAGCGCGCCTTCGGTAAGATTCAGCTTACCGAGTAAGATTGCGCCGGCTGCTTCCAGTTTTGCCACAACGGTTGCGTCATGGTCAGGTACGAAGTCTCGCCGCACTCGAAGTCCTCCCATGGTACGCACGCCGGCGGTATAGCAGAGATCTTTCACAGCAATGGGGACGCCATGGAGTGGCCCGCGATAGTGGCCGGAGGAAATCTGACGTTCAGCTCTGCTTGCTGCTTCCAGCGCGTGTTCCACCATGACTGTGGCGAAACTCTTGAGCTGCTTATCAACCGCTTCGATACGGCTGAGCATATGGTTGGTTAGCTCAACCGGAGAGACTTCGCGTTGTTTTATCAGCTCTGCAACCGAGTTCAGAGTGCTGTAATGAATCGACGCGTGCATGGACTCAATCTATCAGTAGCCGGAGAAGGTAATGAAGCATTTTATTCAGAAAATCTTCCAGGCTGATAGAGATACTAAAAATCCATTCGCCCTGTGGCTGTCAATTCACGATTCCAGGTAACCGATCTTACGCAGTTCAGGTTCCACCAATTCGCGAATCTGCTGAGCGCTGGCGAGTTTCATGGCCCGCTTGCAAAGTGACTTCGCTCTGCTGATCTTCAGCATGCGAATCATGCTCTTGATATCGGGTAACATGGCCGAACTCATGCTTATCTGACGTACTCCCATACCCATTAGCAGAACAACGGCGACAGGATCCGAGCCCATCTCCCCGCAGAGGGAGACCGGTAACTCACAGCGACTCGCCGTTCTAACAATACGATTGATCTCGTGGAGCACGGCCGGATGCACGTGATCGTAGCGATTGGCAACCCTGGCATTGTTCCTGTCCATCGCTAACAGGTACTGGCTGAGGTCATTCGATCCAATTGATAGAAAATCGATGTGTTCCCTGAAATTTTCAATTTGCGAAATGGCCGCCGGCACTTCGACCATGATGCCTAATTTTGGTCGTGTGAATTCATAACCTTCCGAATCGAGCTCCTTGCAGACATTGTCGAGCAATTCATTAAATTTCAGAATTTCATCCAGCGACGAGATCATTGGCAAGGTGATGTACAGATTACCTCGCTTACCTGCCGCACGGATCATCGCCCTTACCTGGGTAACCAGTAATTGAATCACATCCAGAGTTAAACGAATTCCCCGCCAGCCGAGTGCGGGGTTTTCCTCATGGAGTATCGGAAAATAGGGCAGCTGCTTATCGCCGCCAATATCGAGCGTACGCATATAAACCGGTTTATCTTGGTAGGCGGACAAGACTTCCGAATAGAATTCTATCTGTTCGCCTTCGCTGGGAAAGCTGCTGTGTTGCATAAAGGGTATCTCGGTGCGATACAGGCCCACACCTTCGGCACCATTTTTCAACCCAGGCGTAATATCGGCTAACAGACCGGTATTCACCATCAATACCACGCGCGTACCATCAGTAGTAATCGCCTCTTTGTCTCTTAGTGCCTGCAGCGTTTTTCGATGCCGCTTGTCTCTGCGAAATATCTGCCAGTATTCACTCAATACCGCTTTGGCAGGGCGCAGAATGAGCTGGCCACTATAACCATCGACCACGACGACTTCGCCGGATTGAAGGTCTTTTATCTCCTTCACTCCCATCAGCGCCGGTATACCAAGCGCATGCGCCAGCACCGCGGAGTGTGAAAGGCTGGAGCCTTCGAAACAGACGATGCCGGCAAGTTGTGCCGGGGGAATACTCGCGATATCTGACACACTCACCTGCATGCCCACCAGAATGATTGAATCCTGCTCAGAATAGTTAGCGGATATCTTACCGCGCTTTCCTGACCATACTTCCAATAGCTTATTGCCGAGATGTTCGAGGTCCTCGTGCCGCGCTTTCAAGTAGGGATCATCCATCGCCTTGAAAATATTTGCAAAATACAGGGTGGTAATTCGCAACGCCCCGGGCAACCAATGGCCAGCACGAATCTCTAACTCGATTTTATTGATGTAAGATGAGTCAGCTAAAAACTTGGCATAGCTATCGAAGATAGTTGCAACATTCTCGGGGATTTCCTGCCCAAGTAATTGCTTATCCATCTCTATTGATTTTCGGGTGGCGAGCAATAATTTATGCAAACTGCGAATTTCCGCTGCCGGGTCATCACATACACCGTCAGGGGCATTCTGCACGCTCATGCCAACGCAGAGTTGAGTTTTACCTACTGCGATGCCGGGCGCACCGATGACTCCGCTGATTGATTTGTTGCTTGCGACTGGTTGCTGCGCATGAGAAGGAATGTCGTCCACGATCATCGTCAATTGCGACCCGAGCGTGACGAGAAATGCCTCCCGCGCGTCGCTGAGTTGACGTGCCAGCTTACTCTGCACAACCAACACGCCAATAACCTTGCCCGAGCGTACTAGTGGTACACCACAGAAACTCTTGAATTGCCTCTCGTTGGAATTCTGCAGATCGTAATAGTCAGGATGTATCGCCGCGTTGGCTAGATTTAGCGGGCGTTTGCTGCGCACCACCAGGCCAACCAGACCCTGGCCGGCGGGCAAGCTGGCGTAATCATCGGCAATCAGCCCGTGACTGGCCAGTAACACTGCCTTGCCCTCGTCATCGATACGAAAAAGGCTGCAGACATCCTGGCGCAGCACCTGACTGATCGAATCGACGATCGTCTTGACCTGTTCTTGCGGGGAGTTGAGCAGTGCTACGGCTTGAACAATTCTGGTCAGCTCGAGGAGGACATTTTTCATTGACTGCTGATCTCCAAAATTCGTCTATATTGCTATGTCATTGGCAAAAAATTTCCCGGATCAAGCAGTTGGTTGAAACAAGACATGACGTTGCAGATAGAAGACACAAACTATGCCATGCACGCGAATTACCTTGCAAGGCTCGAGCAAATATTTCACTTACTTGGATTACGCCAGCCGCTATAGCGTGCGTGAACACCACGGGTAAATTTCGAAGAGTAAGCCTCCAGTAGATCCACTCCATGGAGTATAGCAACTACAACCAGTGCCAACTTGATGGCTACGGGCTCACTGATCAGGGCAATACAAACGCCAATCGCCGCCAATGACCATATGGTGGCGGCTGAAGTAACACCGACTACCATGCCTTCTTTCGCCAGCATGACCCCGGCACCGAGAAAACCGATACCGGTTACTACCTGCCCGATGATGCGTGACGGATCGGAAACATCGTTGGAGACCAGTGTCGATATTGTCACAAACAGGTAGGTTCCCATCACTATCAGGGAGGAGGTGCGTATGCCAACCGGCTTGCCTCTGATTTGCCTTTCCAGGCCCACCAGTGATCCGCAGAGAACTGTTGTGCCTATTGCCTTCCACGAGAAAGGTGTTATCGAAAGCAATTCTATAATTGTATCCACAGATTAACCTCCTTGAACAAAGAAGCTTTTAAGCAACTCTGGAATGAAAAAAGCCGGCCCCATCACTGGACCGGCTTTGTTCGATAAGACGAACTTGAACAACTTGCCGCTGGCTACTTCTTACGGGCGTTGGTTTTCGCCACTGGTTTGGCCGCAGTTTTGGCCGCAGGTTTACGCGCAGGAGTAGTAGCTGGTTTAGCAGAAGTCGTTTTTCTCATCGTGATAATCTCCAAAATAGACACCACCAATTGTGATGCGATAAGAATCATATGCCTAATTTTTCAAAGCGCAATACTCATCAGAAACTATTTTTGTTCCTGCAAAATGCCCGATTTGGCAGTCCGAGTCGGTACTAAAACGCCAACAGGATTACATTTTTCCAGGCTTTAGCTTTATACTCCGCGTCCATTCATTTTTGAACTTCTCTGACGTTGCCCATGATCGCTTCCATTTTAAGGGTATCCACTCTGCTGATTGGTGTTGCCTTGCTGCTCACCGGCCACGGCCTGCAACTGGCATTGGTGCCACTTAGTGCACAAATTCAGGGCTGGTCCAGTATCCAGGTCGGTTATCTGAGTTCGTTGTACTTTGTCGGCTTCGTCCTGGGTTGTTTCACTATTCCACGACTGGTAAGTCGCATTGGTCATGTTCGCGCTTTTGCTACACTGGTTGCACTGCTAACAGCAGCCATACTGGGGCTGGCACTCGGAAATATTTTCCTGTTCTGGTTGGTGCTGCGGGTAGTAACAGGTGTTTCGATCGCTGGCCTGTACCTGGTTATCGAAAGTTGGCTCAACGAGCAGGTCTCGAGTGAAGTGCGTGGAGGAGTGCTCGCCACCTATACTGTTATCGTTCTGGCGGGATTAGCGGCAGGCCAGTTACTGCTGAATGCAGCACCACCAGGGGGTGATCGCCTGATAATAATTTCGGCAATGCTGATCGTACTGGCTGCCATTCCAGTGTGTGTTACCCGATCGGCACAACCGCGACAAATCCCTACCGCCAGCTTTTCCCCCCTGCTCGTGTTGAAGACATCACGCGCATCGTGCACTGGATCTTTCGTATCGGGAATGGTTTCGGGATCTATTTATGGACTGGGACCGATGTATGGTCTGCAGCGTGGTCTCGAAGTAATGGACATCAGTTTCATGATGGCGCTGGCGATCACGGGAGGCGCCCTGGCGCAGCTACCGCTTGGACGTTACTCAGATCGCATTGATCGACGCCTGGTAATTCTCTTTTGCATGGCGTCTGGTTCTCTGGTTGCTGCCCTGGCACTGATCACGCCGTCGAACTGGATACCGGGGATCATGATGTTATTTGGCGCTTCAGTCATGCCGATTTATGCGCTGAGCCTGGCGCTCGCCAGTGACAACGTCGAAACAGGCTCTTTCATCGAAGTGGGTACCGGTCTTTTGATGACCAATGGCTTCGGGTCTATCGTAGGACCTTTACTCGCTTCTCAATTCATGTACCGATTGGGTCCAGAATATTTTTTCGTCTGCCACATGTTCGTACTGGTCTGTGGTGCAATCGCTGTATTCTTTATGATTCGATCTAAACCCGCCGCGACAAAAAGTGCTTCAGAATTTGCACTGGCTACCACTGCTGCCGCTCAGGGTGCAATCCAGATGGACCCCCGTGCGGAAGATATCGAATTGAATCCTTCCGAGAGTGCTTTCGAGAGTACTTCCAAGAGAACTTCCAAGAGCACCTTCTGACAACACCAGGCTGGATCGTTTTCTTCTCTCTATTCTCTTTTTATAATTGCCCATGTAAGAGGCAAGGCAGTGCAGCCATCTGGCAGCAAAGTTGCACAAATGATTTGCTAAGCTGATACTTGCGGCAGACTTTTTTATAGTAAGGAATTATGAGCCCGAAGCGATTACACCAGAAGGTGGCCGCTGGACGACCCAGGAAGACTGGGCCGCTTGCACTACTTGTGAAACTGGGACTCTTTGTACTTGTGATATCTTTTGGCGTCTCTGTGCTGTTCAGTCGAGTCGAAAGAGACTCGACCACGCTTTGTCGCCTGGACAACAGGTTCCTGAGAGAGACTGCTATTCTGCTGGATGAGACCGATGGTTACAGCAGAGGGCAAGCCGCTTCAATCGCCAGGTATCTTGAAAATACGTTGGCGAATTCCCTGGTCGATGAAAAATTCACGTTTTACTCCCTCGGCCCATCGGTAAACAGCTTCTTTCAAGACTTCTACGCGTGCAACCCTGGTAGCGAACAGGATCAGTCCGATCTCTCTCCTGAGCAGAGAATTCAGTATCGGGATTGGGGCGCCGATTTCCTCGCCAGGCTCGTCGTCTATGTCGATGCTCTGATTGATCGATCAGCGGCCGACAACTCACCGATAATGCAGATGATTCAGTATGTCGCCAACCAGAATCCGTACACCAACGATGAAACCGAGAAGAGACTGATACTTGTATCGAACTTGATTCACAATACAGCTGAATTCTCCCATTACCGCGACACTTCCAATTTCGGTGCTGTTAGCGGCGATCAAAACCTGAGTCGGCTGCTGGCGCCATTAAGCGATGTAGACGTAGAAATTCTATTCGTGCAACGCCCTCAGTTGCTGGCGATTCAGAATCGAAGCCATATTGAATCCTTCTGGAGACCCTATGTGAATGCGTCTGGTGGCAGAATAGTTTCTGTGGAACGCATTAATCTGGAATAGCAGAGAGTCGGTTTCAGGAGATTCCTAATCGTGAACAAACCGTTGACTTCCCCTGGGCGCAGTCACAAGCTAGTCGTCTTCGCTATTGCCGCCATCCCCCTGGCCCTACTGGCCTGGTATGTAAACGTTTACGTGTCTGGGGAAGAGCTGGTCAATCAAGAGAATCGGATTAGAAACGCGATCGAACTTAATCCATGGCGTTCCTTTATTGTAGGGTTCGGGATTTACTGCGGGTTGGCACTGGTGCCAGGCACTGGCGGCAAGGCAATTGTCTACGGCTGGCTGTTCGGATTCTGGCAAGCCCTCACACTAGTTTCTGTGGGTCTCACTCTGGTCGCCATGGTGACCTTTTCGCTAAGTCGTTATTTAATCCGTGATTCCATCGAGCGTCACTATGCCAGTTTCCTTGCTCTCATGAACATGCACCTGGAAAAAGAAGGTGCGTTCTATCTGCTTACACTGCGTATGGCACACGCTCCTTACTCAATCGTCAATCCCGTTAGTGGGGCGAGCCGGGTCAAAACGTGGACATTTTTCTGGACCACTGGGATTGGATTACTACCAGCGAATGCAATCTGGGTCTACGTGGGTATTCGTTTACCTTCATTGCGTGAACTGGCAACCACTGGCGCAGAGTCATTTATCGACCTGCCGCTTATCGCTGCCCTGATTGCCTGTGGCTCGTTTCCCATACTGGTGCGCTGGCTGGTTAACCACTTTGGTGTACTGGCAACGGTGGGTCAGGACCACGATGCGACAACCCCTGATCACTAACAGCGGAAATCCTAGTCACCAATCCAATACTCTTTATTTGTGCGGCGGAATCTACGTGGCAATAGCTAGTGCAGGCTCAATTAAAGTACGGGGAGTGAAATCCACGGATCACCAACTGGCATTCGATGAGTAGATACTGGCCTCTGGTTTTTTCCTGTATTGTTTAATCGTTATTCATAGGAAGTTTTTTATAAACCTGTTAATCAACCCGAGTCTTGATGACTGATCAAAGAACCATACTTCGTGTAGATGCGCTTATTAAGGTACCGGGACATTCGATGTATGGTGACTGGGCGCTGCCTGATCGCAATTACAGTTACGTCTCGCTGGCCGATCTCCTTCCAGTCTTGCTGCCGGGCAAGATGACTGAACGGGTTAAATTGAGAGATATCTGGGCCAAACCTGGAGATGCATTCGGGGGCAATGATTTTGCAGGACCTCGATTCGAGCAGGCTGACCCCAAATTCCCCGGCCTGGTAGTACGCGATATGCCAAATCCGGGCAATGCGAAATATCGCATGATCGATGGCCGTCGCCGCCTGGAGAAACTGCGCATCGAAGGGGTAGATTCCGGCCTTTACTATGTCTTCGAATACACTGAAATACTGCCTTTCATTTTTGAATTCGAGCTAATCGCTCAATCCTGAATTGCCTGCCTTCAGGTTTGAGCGTATTCTGGATCTCAATTATAAGAATCACAGGGTAGTGAGTTGCCGAGAACGGCCTGACTACCAGTAGTGTAGAGGGTTATAGCGCGGTGAGATCATGTTGCGGCTTCAAAACCTTCTCCACTTTTTATCGTAAATGTGACCTGGTACCTGGCAAAATATCCAAATATTGCTCAATAATTGTCGCTATTCGGCTTTAGGAACTTGGTCTCGGGTAGGTACTGATTATGGGGCGAATCTACAGAAAGATTGCCGACCGAACCTGCTACAACTTCCTGTTGTTGTGCCTGGCACTCTACTCCCCGGGTAACTATGCACAACCCGGGGATGAA
>JAQBSZ010000090.1 GCA_027623555.1 Pseudomonadota bacterium
CTTCCGTATCACTCCATGCATTGCTAATGTCTGGGTTAGTTTGGAGGACCAGGTGCACATGATTGGACATGACGGCGTAGGAATAGACCGTGATACTGAATATCTCTGCCAGTTCAAAGATACGGTATTGCACCCACGCTTTGCGATGTTCGTAGCTATTTCCTGTCAATGGATCCAGCCCACAGAGAAAGGCGCGGCGCACACACCGAGCAATGCAGTGATACACCCCAGATTGTTCATTGTCGACGATGAGTTTGCGTGGTATTGGCATATGGTGCTCCTTTCTGCTAAACCAACGTCCCTGGGGCAAGCTCTTTTTCTAAAATTCTATCGCCGTAAAGCCAGTTTGGATACTTTGAATGATGAGTTCTTTTCTCCAAACTGCCTCCGGCACAGATCCGTACGTGCGTGTTTGACGCATACGGCTCCTACCTTGGGTCAAACGATCAGGCGTTGGTTGGGATAAGGATGACGAACGATAACTGATGGAATCCATGTACGTATCAATTTGCTATAGCGTGCCCACTTTTTGCTTGCTCCCGCCTGACTGCGTCGGCGCAGGGTCTTCACCCATGCCTTACAGATTTCCGAGCGGAACGTCGTCAATGCCGGCTGATTGCCCGGAACACTGTAGTAGTTCAGGTAGCCATTGATGACGGATCGCAACCATTGCCCCGTTTTTGCAACTTTGTGGTGCATTCGACGGCGCAGTTCGATTTTGATCGCATCCAATTTAGCTTTCAGCCGCTTCTTGATCGTCTCTCGGCGCACCGTGAAATGACCATCGGAGCGACGCTTTGCGCAGCGGTGGGTAAAGCCTAGAAAGTCAAAACTTTCCGGTTTCCCTTTCTTGCGTTTACGGCAATCTTCCATGGCAAAACGTCCGAATTCGATGAGGCGTGTTTTGTCCTCGTGCAACTCAAGATTGAACTTTGCCATACGCTCCTTGAGCGCTCTGAGCATGCTTTCTGCGTCATCTCGGTATTGAAAACCCATGATGAAGTCGTCCGCGTAGCGGATGATAATGACTTCTCCCCGGGCCTTCGTTTTACGCCAGTGATTGACCCACAGGTCGAGTGCATAGTGCAGGTAGATGTTTGCCAGTAATGGCGAAATCACGGCACCTTGCGGCGTCCCACTTTTGCTCATTGACCACTGACCATCTTCCGAAACGCCTGCTCGAAGGAACTTTTTAACAAGTCGTAATACTCGTTTGTCCCCAACGCGGTGTTCCAGAAAACGCATCAGCCAGTTATGGTTGATATTATCGAAGAACCCCCTGATGTCCGCATCCAACACCCAACTCACCTTCCGCTGTGTTATGGCTACATAAACAGCATCCAGTGCCATGTGCTGATTGCGGGCAGGGCGGAATCCGTAACTGAAGCCCTTGAAGTCTTCCTCGTAGATCACTTCCAATATCCAAATAAGCCCCTGTTGGACGATTTTGTCTTCCAGTGAGGCTATCCCGATTGGGCGTTGTTTACCATCGCTCTTGGGTATCCAGATACGCTTGGAGGGTTTCGCACGGTATCGGCCCTTGTGGACTCGTTCATGCAGGCCCTCCAGGTTCTCCTCGAGGTTTTCTCCATAGCTCTCCCACGTTACATCGTCCACCCCCGTTGCTGCTTCTTTGTTGAGCTTTTGGTAAGCCCGACCTAGCAACTCCAAATCCAAGTGGTGGAGCAATGCCGTGAACCGTTGTTTCTTATCCTTTTTCGCTGCCTGGCGCACCCTCTCCAGCCCGAACAATGGGGCGAATACGCACTGTGTCGCCTCCCCAGCCGACTTTTGAGAGTTCCCCTTGGTTGTAGCCCTTCGCTCCACGCAGTCCGCCGTGCTCAAGCCATTCGATGGCGTATCGCTCATGACACCTTGTTCCCGCGCTTCTTCACTACTATGGCCACATCTGACTTCCCATTGCCGTTCATGCGAATCGTTCGGTCAAAGACCTTCATCCGCCGGGCCAAATCCGTCTGTATGGTTTGACCAGCTATGGGACCTCCCGCGTTCCGTTGTGAAGCATCCATGCATGCTGCCGACGCTATGACTCCGGGGAACCCCGTGAAAACTCGCCGTGGCGCTTTCACCGATTTCGCATTCCCGATCACCCAACAAGGTCTGCCTTCCCTATGATTATTTCGGAGCTCGATACCGGGCCTGCACATTCCCCTGTCAACGCTTAACTCGGACCGTTGCCGGCCAGAGCCCATGACTCGGAGTCCGTGGCGACTGGCTAAGCCTTCCACGGGGAGGACTTTCACCTCCAACTTCTTCAACAGCTTCATGTCGATTTTTGTACTTTCATTTGGTTTTATTCATACTTAATCGCCACCTTTGCGCGGCGCACTGGGTGTCCTTGATTGGCCTCCTAAGATGTCCCCCCGTTAAATACCAGCAAAAGCAAACATTTTTAAGGCAATAATTAAGGTTGGCATTTCATACCAATATCTGTATAGTCAAATTATATATGACACTAAAATTACAATACATCACCGATGGTTCCGGAAAGAAGACTAATGTCATTTTAGACATCGCTCAGTATGAGAAGATGCTGGAGGATATGAACGATCTAGCCATTGTAGCAGAACGCCGCAATGAGCCGACAGTCCCGCACGAGCAATTCCTGGAAGAACTCCGAAGAGATGGTATCCTATCAGATTGAGTGGCACACATCTACCAAAAAGGATTTGCGCAAGATCCAGCCTGGTCAAGTGCTTAAAATTGTAAAAGCGGTAGAGACCTTAACCACCAATCCGTTTCCACATGGATGCGCAAGACTCAGTGGCAGTGAACATTCCTACCGAATACGAGTTGGCGATTACCGCGTTATTTACGAGGTTTTTCAACACAATATCTGCATCGTGAGTTGTAGGATTGCTCACCGAAAAGAAGTATATCGATAAACCCATGCTGCAAGCTCCGCAGCGACGTCGACTCCAATCACGTTAGCTATATGAGTATACATATTGTCAACTATTAAAATGCTTAAAAGGAAATTAGCTGAGTCTTAAACTTTGGGTGTCTAAGATTTCTTCCTTTTGATCACCTTTGAAACCTGTCAAAT
>JAQBSZ010000091.1 GCA_027623555.1 Pseudomonadota bacterium
TTGTCGGGTTGGTCCAGCCGTTGCGTTTCAGCTCACGACTGATCGAACTCGGAGCCCGCTGCAGGCTGCACGCAATTACCCGCAGCGTGCAGCCCTGCTCAAGGCTCAACTGGACCATCGTGCGTTCTTCACAGCTCAAGTGTTTGTAGTTCGTTCCCATAGCAACACATTATCTCCAGATAATGTTGCACTTCGGATTTGAGGCCGCCATTTACAAACATATGTACATGACACATAGCTTGTCAAACACCAGTTTTATGACTATTCATGTCCTTTCGAGGCATTTTTCTCTCCATCTCGGTACGCTTGTTTTTGAAATCACCACTTTTCTGACCAGTGTTTTTGCGGCAGAGTGTTGTGGATTTCAGCACTTCACGTACTTGCGCAATACCGGCCAATTGACTGGTGCATTGCCACGGTTGTACGACTCTGTCACTTCGCTCACGTAAACGTCCCCTCTTGAGTCAACCGCAATCCCGTGTGGAGCAAAGAACATTCCATCTTGATATGGATTCTCTTCTCCCCACTCGGCTATTATTGTTCCATTTAGGTTGCGGATAGTAATTCGAGCGGGGGGTTTTGTGAGATCGGGTTCAAGTGTTCTGAGCCACACACACCCTACCTCGGCGACATAGACATTTCCATTCTTGTCAATGCAGATGTTATCGGGAAAGTGCACGTCATCCCATTGCGTGAGGAATGCACCTTGGGAATCGAAAATCTGGATGCGTACGTTTTGACGATCTGATATGTAAACGCGTCCCGTGTCATCAACCCAAACGCCGTGCGGTTGGACGAATTGCCCCTGACCTGTCCCAGGTTCGCCCCAAGATAATAGCAGCTTTTTTCCATCAGCCGTGAACTTGTGCACGCGCGCATTACCATAACCATCGGTCACAAACAGCTCACCCGTGGAAGACAAAGCGACGCCAGTCGGGGTATTGAACGGAGGACCGGCACGTTTGACGATGTTCGGCTTTCCTGGCGCATAACCCTCGGCCCCTACCGGAACATACCCCGTATCTGCTGGATGGCTCGCCGTCTCGATAGTCATCAGTAATTTACCTTCTGGGGTGAATTTGTGGATGGCATGACCAACATCATCTACGACATAGACGGAATCATCCGGACCAAGATAAATGTAATGAGGGCGCTTGAACAGTCCGTCGCCCCAAGTAGCCCTAAGCCGACCATCTCGATCAAAGACCATGACAGGCGGATTCGTTCTGGCAAGGATAAAAACACGATCCTGCGAATCGACGGCCACCCCTGGCACATCGGGAATCGGCACGCCCTCTGGGAATTTAGCCCAATCGCAAATCTCCTCATACTTAAAATTACCGGTACCTACTTTTCTCATTGTTAATTTTCCTTTAGATCCGAGTAAATTGATTGCTTATTTGATTGTGTGCGGCTGGAGTCCGATGATCTGCCGCGCCTCAGCTGGCGAGGCAATCTCCCGGCCTATCTCACGGGCGATACGAACGGTTTTTTCGACGATGAGAGCATTCGAAGAAGCAATCTCCCCGTTCTCCAGAAAAGGATTGTCTTCCCAGCCGACGCGCACATGACCACCACTGGCAATCGTCGCGGTTATCAATGCCCAATACGTAGGGGGATGCATACAGCTAAGATTCCAATTTACCTTTTGAGGCAGGTGGCGAGTAAAATATACGAGAGATTCTTGGGTAGGCGGTGTCCACGAGCCTCCGGGCCACCCCAGAAACAATGTGATCCAGAGAGGATCATCCAAAAGCCCTTCTTTCCTGAGCAGCCCAATCTTCCAGAGCGCGCCTGTGTGAAACGCTTCAATCTCCAACTTCACGCCTGTCTCGCGACTCACCCGGCAATACGCGCGCAGCTCGTCCATAGGGTGAACAGCATAGACTTCATTAGCAGGCCTGGATGGATCGGGTTGGAAATATTCGTCGTGCGAAGTAAAATTAATGGACATCATGTCTGGATGTAGAGGGAGCAATTCCACCTTATTTGAGAATCGAGAGCTGGCAATCCCAAACTGCATAATCGGCTGACAGCGGGCAAGGATTTTCTCCTGAAGTTGCTTCCACCCGTCGTATATCAGCCGAGAGACTCGGCGCCCATCGGGCTGGATTTCTTTTTCCAACTCTCGTACGCCATGGATATGAGCAATGGCTGCTCCGGCATTGACGGCACGAACATATTCATCTGCTACGCGATCAACATCGGTACATGGCGGACAAATAGAATTTCCCGGGTAGCTGCCTGTAGAATCCACACTGCCTGTGATAATAAGTTTTTCCAAAGTATTCTCCTGACTTTATTCTCCGCCTTGTAGATGATGTAAACGGTATAAGTGCATATAAAGCTAGTCCGCACAAAATAAAAAAAGCGCAGCGTCACCCGAGTGCTAGACTTCGTAATCAGCAACCCGCCGTTCACTGCGCGCTTCGAGAACCAAAGGCATGACTGCCTTGTGAGCCGGATGGTTCTGGTATGTTTCTAAAGCGGCAAGCGAATCGAACTCGGAGTACAGTGCGAGATCAGACGAACTCTCTGTATGGCTAACATCCAGCCCCACCTCGATTCGTAACAAGCCGGGGATAATGCCAAAGAGAGCTTCAAGCTTGCTCTTGATCAGATTGGCATTTTCGATCTTGCTTCTTCCTTCTGCAGCATCTTTCAGTCGCCACAGCACAATATGCTTAATCATGTTTATTTCCTCTATCCGGCGCAGTGGGTATCTATCGCCCGCCTCCTAAGTATCTCAGAAATTCGATCGGTCCTCTGTATTTCTCGGGGATGTGTCGGACGGATAGGAAATTCAAGCGCACAAGCACCTCCGCATAATACACTCTGCCACATCTTTTTGTCAAGCCTATCAAGCACCTATTTCTGTTAACCTCCACCCAACCATTGTCTTGGAGTCAGAGACTACATTATACTCAATTTAGGAGTGGATTGACCCCCAAAACAAGCAGAAACTGCACAATTTCCATATACCAGATTTTGCAGTCCACAACCCTCACCGCACCCTGCCAGCGCCTGCACCACACCCACCCACGTTCCGCCGCATG
>JAQBSZ010000059.1 GCA_027623555.1 Pseudomonadota bacterium
CGCCGGTCGGGGGTTTACATAGAGTGCGCTCTCGGCGTTGCACTGGCTTGAAAGGTCGACCGTCCAGCGCGCGCCTTGAGAGCGAAATTGGCTGTAAGGCAGAGCGGCCATAGTCTTGTTCAGAGGCTCCCTAGGGTTTTCCCGGAGCAGCCAGGCTTCCGCGAAAGCCGGTATCAAGGCTTTCTGCCAGCGGTTGACCCCCTGTATACTTGCCACCACTTGCATGGCTTGGAATGAAAAATGGTTAGAGTGGCAATAGCCGGGGCGGCCGGTCGTATGGGTAGATCTCTGGTCGAAGCAGTGGCCAAATCGGCAGCCGCCATCGAAGTAAGCGTGGCTACTGTAGAACCGGATGATCCCTGTCTGGGTGTCGATGCTGGATTGCTGGCGCAGGGCGTTGGCAACGGCGTGGCAACTATCTGCAACTTGCAGCACGCGATTGCGGACTTCGATGTACTCATCGACTTTACTGCTCCGGCAGCCACGCTCCAGCATCTGCTCCTTTGCCAGCAGCATCAGAAGGCTATGGTCATTGGTACGACTGGTTTTACTGAATCCCAACGCCGCTTGATTGACGAGGCAGGTGGGTCGATAGCGATCATGTTCGCACCGAACATGAGCATCGGCGTGAATCTTTGCTTTAAATTATTGGAGCAAGCGGCCAGGGTACTGGGCGACGATGTCGATATTGAGATCAGCGAGGCTCATCACAGGTACAAAAAAGACGCACCCTCCGGCACTGCCCTCAAGATGGGAGAAATCATTGCTAAGACTCTAGGACGGGATCTTCATGAAGTGGCAGTCTATGGCCGGGAAGGAATCAGCGCAGAACGGGACCCCAAGACGATCGGTTTTGCCACGGTTCGCGCCGGAGATATCGTGGGGGATCATACGGTTACCTTTGCCGGTCTAGGTGAGCGAGTCGAGATAACTCATCGAGCCAGTAGCCGCATGACTTTTGCATCTGGTGCAGTGCGCGCGGCTTGCTGGATCGCCAATCGGGAAAATGGCGTGTATTCGATGCAGGATGTACTGGGGTTACAGGATTTAACGGATTTATAGTTCAAATATCTGCATATACCGCAGTTCTTCATAGACAAGGGATGGTTAGTTTTTATAGTATACCCGCTCAGTATATCGCATGCTGAGACCTCAAAAAATTGTAAAGAATTGGACAAAAAAGCGGAGTGAAGAGAGCCTTCATTCCGCTTTTTTTTGCCTGCAAATCGAACCGTCAAATTAGGAGAGAGAGTGGCCGGATTAGCTGTACTGGCGTTAGAAGATGGCAGTATTTTCAAGGGTATTGCTATTGGAGCAGAGGGAAGCTCCACGGGTGAAGTTGTTTTTAACACTTCGATGACCGGTTATCAGGAAATTCTCACCGACCCTTCCTATGCCCAACAGATCATTACCTTTACCTATCCGCACATCGGTAACACCGGAACCAATGAAGCTGATAACGAATCCGACAGAGTCTGGGCATCAGGCCTGGTAATCAGAGATTTGCCCATATTGGCCAGTAGCTGGCGCATGGAGCAAACGCTGGATGAGTTCCTGAAAGCACGCCGCGTTGTCGCGATTGCCGAGATCGACACCCGCAGACTGACTCGACTGTTAAGAGACAAGGGATCCTTGAATGGTTCTTTGTTATCGGGCCCGGCACTACAAGGCGAAGGTGAGGCGAAGGCCATCGAACTGGCGAAGCAATTTCCCGGGCTCAAGGGAATGGATTTGGCAAAGGTGGTTAGCACCCCACAAAGCTATCCCTGGAGCGAAGGCGTTTGGGATCTTGTTGCAGGATACCAGGCACCGCCCCCTTGCAGATTCAAGGTTGTGGCTTACGATTTCGGCATAAAACGCAACATATTGCGCATGATGGCAGCACGCGGATGTGAAATTACGGTAGTGCCGGCCCAGACCCCTGCAGCCGATGTGCTGGCATTAAATCCCGATGGAGTGTTCCTGTCGAATGGTCCCGGAGACCCGCAACCCTGTGACTATGCCATTCAGGCAATTACCGAGATTCTCGCAGCAGATATTCCGCTATTCGGAATCTGCCTGGGCTGTCAGTTGCTTGCGCTGGCCTGCGGCGCAACGACGATCAAGATGCAGCTCGGTCATCACGGGGCTAATCACCCGGTGCAGAACCTGCGCGACGGCAGCGTACTGATTACCAGCCAGAATCATGGCTTTGCGGTTGATGCCGATTCCCTGCCGGACAATCTCGAGGCGACTCACAAGTCACTATTCGATGGCTCACTGCAGGGAATTGAACGAACTGATAAACCCGCCTTCGGATTTCAGGGGCACCCGGAAGCAAGTCCAGGGCCCCATGATGTTGCGTCCCTGTTTGATCATTTCATTCAGTTGATGGAAGTCCGTGACAACAGCCATGTCAACAATTTATCCAGCAATTCATCCATGCACAAGAAAAGTGCGACACGGGCCAGCCGTTAACAATCGATGCCACGAAGAACCGACATAAACAGCATTCTAATTCTGGGCGCTGGCCCGATCATCATCGGCCAGGCTTGTGAGTTCGATTACTCTGGCGCCCAGGCCTGTCAGGCTCTCAGAGAAGAGGGCTACCGGGTAATACTGGTTAACTCCAATCCAGCCACCATCATGACTGATCCTGCGATGGCAGATGCAACTTATATAGAGCCAGTCAATTGGTCGATCGTCGAAAAAATCATCGAGAAGGAAAGGCCCGATGCCATCCTGCCAACTATGGGTGGCCAGACTGCGCTTAACTGTGCGCTGGATTTAAACCGACATGGTGTACTCAAGAAGTACTCTGTGGAGTTAATCGGAGCCAGTTGCGAGGCCATCGACAAGGCCGAAGACAGAGAGTTGTTTGACAATGCTATGACCTCGATCGGCCTGGAAACACCACGGCATGGCATGGCGCATAACCTGGATCAGGCCCATGCTGCTCAGGAGGAGATCGGCTTTCCCTGCATAATCCGACCGTCATTTACGCTCGGTGGTAGCGGTGGTGGCATCGCCTATAACAAGGAAGAATTCGACGAGATCTGTATGCGGGGACTGGAGCTTTCACCCACGAATGAACTGCTGATCGATGAATCCCTCATCGGCTGGAAGGAATTCGAGTTGGAAGTTGTTCGAGACTGCAACGACAACTGCATTATCGTCTGCTCTATCGAGAATTTCGATGCCATGGGTGTACATACTGGCGATTCCATTACAGTGGCCCCAGCCCAAACGCTCACCGATAAGGAATACCAGATTCTGCGCAATGCGGCGATCGCGGTGCTCAGGGAAATAGGTGTCGAGACTGGAGGGTCAAACGTCCAGTTTGCTATCAATCCGGAGAACGGCAAACTGGTCATTATTGAGATGAATCCGCGGGTGTCCCGTTCGTCTGCCCTGGCCTCCAAGGCGACAGGTTTTCCAATTGCCAGAGTCGCTGCCAAACTTGCCATTGGCTTTACATTAGATGAGCTGCGCAATGAGATTACCGGCGGAGTAACTCCAGCTTCCTTCGAGCCCACTATTGACTATGTGGTCACCAAGATTCCACGCTTTACCTTCGAGAAGTTTCCCGAAGCGAACGATCGCATCACCACGCAAATGAAGTCCGTGGGCGAAGTTATGGCCATTGGTCGTACTTTCCAGGAATCCCTGCAGAAAGCACTGCGAGGATTGGAAGTGGGCAAGTGCGGATTCGACCCGGTACTGGATAACAAATTAAGTAATGCCAAGGAAGTCCTCAAACGAGAACTCACTGAAGCCGGCGCCCAACGTATCTGGTACGTGGCAGATGCCTTCAGACTGGACTGGTCAATCAAAACTGTCTCTGACCTGACCGGAATCGATCCCTGGTTCCTGGTACAAATTAAAGAATTGGTGGAGATCGAACAACGCATTAGCGCAGGAAAATTGGCCGACCTGGATAGGGACCGCTTGTTTGGACTCAAGCGCAAGGGCTTCTCCGATCAACGCCTGGCGCAGCTGCTCGATGTTACGGAACTCGAGATACAAGCCAGGCGCCATGAGTTCGGCATTCGTCCAGTGTTTAAACGGGTAGATACTTGTGCCGCCGAATTCGTTTCCTCAACAGCCTATATGTATTCAACCTATGAGGAAGAGTGCGAAGCGGCACCAACCGATCGGAAAAAGATCATGGTCCTGGGCGGTGGTCCCAATCGCATCGGGCAGGGTATCGAGTTCGACTATTGCTGTGTGCACGCTGCGCTGGCCATGCGCGAAGACGGTTATGAAACCATCATGGTGAACTGTAATCCGGAAACTGTCTCCACGGATTACAATATATCCGATCGGCTCTATTTCGAACCTTTGACATTCGAAGACGTTATCGAGATTGCTGAGTTGGAGAAACCTGTCGGGGTCATCGTTCAGTTTGGAGGTCAGACACCGCTGAATCTGGTGAAGCGCCTGGAGCAGGCCGGTGTGCCGGTAATTGGCACACCACCGGATGCGATAGATCGTGCTGAGGATCGGGAACGTTTCCAGCGCCTCATTCAGAAACTCGGCTTCAAACAACCTCCCAACTGCACAGTGCGCAGTGTCGAAGAGAGCATCATCGAAGCTGAGAAGATTACCTATCCATTGGTCGTGAGGCCTTCATATGTGCTCGGCGGTCGCGCCATGGAGATCGTATACAACGCAGAAGAATTAAGACGCTACATGCACGAAGCCGTCATGGTATCTCGGGACAGCCCGGTGCTGCTCGACTATTTCCTGAGTTCGGCAATTGAAATCGATGTGGATGTAGTGAGTGATGGTAAACAGGTTGTGGTGGGTGCCATCATGCAGCACATCGAACAAGCTGGCATCCATTCCGGTGATTCGGCCTGTTCTCTTCCACCCTATAATCTGCCAGACGAAGTTCAGGATCTAATTCGCAAACAGGTATCGGCGTTGGCGCTGGAGCTTGGTGTAGTTGGTTTGATGAATACTCAGCTTGCTTACCAGGACGGTGAAGTCTATATAATCGAAGTAAATCCACGCGCCTCGCGTACAGTACCATTTGTTTCCAAGTGTATCGGTCGCTCTTTGGCCAAGATAGCGGCCCGCTGTATGATCGGGACTAGCCTGGAAGAACAGGGTTTTACTCGGGAAATTATTCCGCAGACTTTCGCCGTGAAGGAAGCCGTCTTTCCGTTTAACAAGTTTCCAGGTGTCGATCCGATTCTCGGGCCGGAAATGAAATCTACTGGCGAAGTAATGGGCGTGGGTAAAACCTTTGCCGAAGCCTATGCCAAAGCACAGATGGGTGCCGGCGAAATCATTGAAACCAGCGGCAATGCCTTTATCAGTGTGCGCGATCCCGATAAACCCTATGTGGTGGAAGTGGCGAAAAAATTACGTGCTCTTGGCTACTCTCTGGTGGCGACCCATGGCACCGCCCGCGTCATCCAAGAGGCAGGCCTTGAGGTCAAGGCCGTAAACAAAGTCGCCGAAGGTAGACCACATATAGTCGATATGCTAAAAAATGACGAGATTCAGGTAGTGTTCAATACCACGGAAGGGAAGCAGGCAATCGCGGACTCTTCTACCATTCGGCGCACTGCATTGCGGCATAATGTATTCTGTACTACTACTATTGCCGGAGCGCTGGCCGTTTGCGAAGCACTTGAGTATGGCAATAAGATGTCTGTGTACACCATTCAGAATCTCCACGCTGATTTACTTTAAACACAGGCTTCCTAATTAAAACGAACCCATTTCGAGGACGTAGCGATTGAACAATGGCTAAAGTACCAATGACAGTTGCCGGAGTAGAGAATCTGCGGGAAGAGCTCAATGAGTTACGGACTGTGGTGCGCCCCAGGATTTCGGCTGCTATTGCCGAAGCCAGAGAGCACGGTGATCTGAAAGAAAACGCCGAATACCATGCGGCCCGTGAACAACAGAGTTTTTGTGAAGGAAGAATTACCGAGATCGAAGGCAAACTGGCGGAGTCGGAAGTGATCGATGTTACCAAGATTGAGCCTACAGGACGGGTCATTTTTGGCACAACGATAACGCTCTACAACCTGCAGAAAGAAGAATCGGTGACCTATCGAATCGTTGGCGAGGATGAAGCCGATGTGCCTTCCGGTATGATCTCAGTGAGTTCGCCTATCGCTCGAGCAGTCATGGGTAAACACGAAGGTGATGAAATTGTTGTTAAGGCACCTGCCGGCGACATTGAATACGAAATCGAATCCGTCAAACACATTTGAGAATTCACGGCCTTGCTGCCTTTGCTCCAACAACTGATCCAGCTCTATTCTCAATCCTTCAATTATTGTGCACGAGAGACATTAGATAACTTCGGATCGGGTCGCTTCGCCGTCCTGTAAATAAGTATCATGTGCCCGACACTCTGAATACATTCGGCAGTAAATTCTTCACAGATAGATTCAGTTAACGCCTTCTTCTCTTCACGTGTCGAGGTAATCAACTTGATTTTAATTAGCTCATGTTGATTAAGTGCACGGTCTATCTCTGTGCGAATATTCTCGGTCAGACCTTTTTGTGCAATGATCACTACCGGACTTAAATTGTGCCCAATGCTACGGAAGCGTTTTCTGTCGGCATTGCTGAGGGTCATTTGATTAAAGCCTGGCTACTATTTCGAAGGAAGCGGATTCTAGCATCTACTGGTACTATTGACTGCAGGTTCTTCTATGGCCCGTTCCAAGAGTAGTAAACAGTGGCTAAAAGAGCATTTTGACGATGCCTATGTGAAACGCAGTCACGCAGACGGCTATCGTTCGCGCGCCAGTTACAAACTCATGGAGATCCAGGAGAAAGACAAGCTAATCAAGCCTGGTATGACTGTGGTCGACCTGGGAGCCGCGCCCGGTGGTTGGTCGCAGGTAGCGGCAAAGCTGGTAGGTGATACGGGCAGGGTGTTGGCTAGCGATATCCTGCCCATGGACAATATTGCCAACGTGGAGTTTGTCCAGGGTGATTTTACAGAAAATGCGGTGCTTCAGACCCTGTTGCAGCTCTTGGAGGGTGCATCTGCAGACCTTGTAATATCGGACATGGCCCCCAATATGAGTGGAATGAAGGAGGTCGATCAGCCACAGCTCATGTACCTGGCTGAACTGGCGCTGGAAATGGCGAGATCTGTCCTGAAACCAGGTGCTTGTTTCCTGGTAAAGGTATTCCAGGGAGCTGGATTTGAAGAATATCGCAAAGAACTGCAGACTAGCTTTGCGGTAGTCAAGTCTAGAAAACCCGGGGCTTCCAGGGCGAGATCACGGGAAATCTATCTGTTCGCCGCAGGATTTGCGGAGTAAATCTGAATTTACGTGCAATATCTGCTGTAAACTTTAGAATTACCCCTGAGTCTGAGCACTGTAATCATTTCCACAAACTGGGCCTGGTCCGGTTGTCCAATTACAAGTTAACCCGAATATTTACTACCATAGGGAGATAAGCCCTTGAATGATATGGCAAAAAACCTGATCCTCTGGATGATCATCGCCGGTGTGCTGTTGACGGTTTTCAATAATATCAACCAGGAACCCAGGGAAGACAATATCAACTATTCCCAGTTTGTCCGGGAAGTCCGCACGGGTCGGGTCAGTGCGGTTGAATTGGCCGGTATCAATATAACGGGCATGCGAACTGACAATACTCAGTTTCGCACCGTTATGCCGCTTATCGGAGACGATCAGCTCATGAATGACCTTTTCGACAATGATGTCGAAATTATCGCCAACGAACCTGAACAACAGAGTATCTGGTCACAATTACTCGTCGCCAGTTTCCCCATACTCATCATCATCGCCTTGTTCTTCTTTTTTATGCGCCAGATGCAGGGAGGGGGTGCCGGTGGCAAAGGCGGGCCCATGTCATTCGGCAAGAGTAAAGCCAAACTCCTGGGTGAGGATCAGATCAAGATAACTTTTGCCGACGTCGCCGGAGTCGATGAGGCGAAGGAAGATGTTCAGGAACTGGTGGAATTTTTACGAGAACCAGACAAATTTCAGCGACTCGGTGGGCGTATTCCACGCGGCATATTGATGATCGGGCAACCCGGTACCGGTAAGACGCTGTTAGCAAAAGCCATTGCTGGAGAGGCCAAGGTGCCTTTCTTTTCGATTTCCGGTTCTGACTTTGTCGAGATGTTTGTCGGCGTTGGTGCGTCCCGGGTGCGTGACATGTTCGATCAGGCCAAGAAACAAGCGCCCTGTATTATCTTCATCGACGAAATCGATGCAGTGGGCCGTCACCGAGGTGCAGGGCTGGGCGGCGGTCACGACGAACGGGAGCAAACCTTAAATCAGTTGCTGGTGGAGATGGACGGCTTCGAAGTGAATAATGGCGTCATCGTGATGGCAGCCACTAACCGGCCAGATGTACTGGACCCAGCGCTTTTGCGACCCGGACGATTCGATCGACAGGTCGTAGTGGGTTTGCCAGACATTCGTGGTCGCGAGCAGATACTGAAAGTACACATGCGCAAAGTACCCATTGATGACAACGTCAAAGCGAGTGTTATCGCCCGCGGTACGCCAGGATTCTCCGGAGCCGACCTTGCCAATCTCGTTAACGAGGCCGCGCTATTTGCAGCCCGGGGCAGTAGACGTATGGTGACCATGGAAGAATTCGAGAAGGCCAAAGACAAGATCATGATGGGCACTGAACGCAAGTCTATGGTGATGTCGGAAAAGGAGCGCTTGAACACGGCTTACCATGAGTCGGGACACGCCATCGTCGGCCGTTTGATGCCAGACCACGACCCTGTCTATAAAGTCAGCATCATTCCGCGCGGTCGGGCATTGGGTGTGACCATGTTCCTGCCGGTAGAAGATCGCTATAGCCTTAGCAAGCGGCACATACTCAGTGCAATCTGTAGTCTCTATGGTGGGCGTATTGCCGAGGAGATGACGCTGGGTAAAGAAGGCGTGACAACTGGTGCCTCTAATGACATTCAACGCGCTACTGAAATGGCTCGCAATATGGTCACCAAGTGGGGTCTATCGGATGAGCTCGGTCCCTTACTGTATTGCGAGGACGACGGCGAAGTCTTCCTGGGGAGGTCAGCAGCGTCCCAAGCCAAAACCATCTCCGGCGATACGGCGAAGGCTATCGATAAAGAAGTACGCAGGATTATCGATGAGTGCTATGGCAAGGCGCAGGAGATATTGAAAACTCATAGAGACCTCCTGGAATTAATGAAAGATGCATTGATGGAATACGAAACAATCGATGCCGAACAGATTGATGACATCATGCAAGGGAAAAAGCCACGTCCTCCAGCGGACTGGTCTGATTCCGATGACAACGATTCCGGTGCCACCAAGGTTGAGAAAGAATCGGCAGACGAATCCAGCAAGATTGGCGGCCCCGCCAGTGAGCATTAAGTTGAACCAGTAGCATTCGTCTCTCTAACCAGCTAGCTGCGTTAACGTCCCAATGAAGCAAGTCCTTAAAGCCGGTAACAGGCAGATCGATCTGTCGGTACCGGTGTGCATGGGAATAATCAACGTCACCCCTGACTCGTTCTCAGATGGCGCTCAGCTACAGCGTACAGGCATCGATCATTTCGAAGTGGATCTGGATCTGACGCTCTCCCGGGCTGAAAAAATGGTTCGTGATGGCGCGATTTTTATTGATATTGGAGGTGAGTCAACCAGGCCCGGTGCCGAGACAGTCAGCGTGGAAGAGCAGCTAGCCAGGGTCATTCCCGTGATCGAAGCCATTCACAAGAACCTGGATGTTTGTATCTCAGTTGATACCAGCTCGGCGGATGTGATTAGTGAAGCGATAACAGCAGGTGCTGAGCTTGTTAATGACATTCGCGCACTCACCAATTCCGGCGCCTTGCAGCGAGCCGTCGAGTCCGACGTCGCAATCTGTCTCATGCACATGCAGGGTCAGCCACGCACAATGCAGACCATTTATAAATATGATGACGTGGTCAAGGAAGTGATTGAGTTCCTGCAACAGCGGGTGCAAAGTTGTATCCAGGCTGGTGTGGGCAAGGATCGTCTGTTAGTAGATCCCGGTTTTGGATTTGGCAAGTCAAGCGAGCACAATTTCAAGTTGCTTAAGCATCTATCTGAGTTTGCGTCGATAGATGTACCGCTGTTGGTCGGTATTTCCCGGAAATCGATGATTGGTGGAGCAATTGATCGACCAGTAGATCAGCGCCTGGCAGGCTCTATAGCCGCAACGACGCTGGCGCTAATTGGTGGCGCAAGAATCATTCGAACTCACGATGTTGCTGCCACACTCGATGCAATTAGAGTAAACTGTGCCTATCTCGATGCCTGATCGGCAATATTGGTGAATGAATGAAACCCAAGAAAAAATACTTCGGAACTGACGGCATTCGGGGAACTGTAGGTACTCCACCCATTACTCCTGATTTTATGTTAAAACTGGGCTGGGCCGCAGGTCGCGTATTCGCCAATGAAGGAAATGGACGCAACAAGATACTCATCGGTAAAGACACCCGCATTTCCGGATATATGTTCGAGGCTGCTCTCGAAGCCGGAGTAACTGCAGCCGGAGTAGATATTATCCTCTCCGGCCCCATGCCTACACCCGCCATTGCCTATTTGACACGAACCCTGCGTGCGCAGGCTGGCATTGTCATAAGTGCTTCCCATAACTCTTTTGAAGATAACGGTATCAAATTTTTTTCTAGCGAAGGCACGAAATTACGCGATGAACTCGAGTTCGCAATCGAGAAAAAGTTGGGTAATAATGTGACAACTGTCTCTTCTGGATTGATCGGTAAAGCATCGCGGGTCACTGACGCAGCTGGACGATATATCGAATTTTGCAAAAGTACGGTCGGATCGAGCCTGAAATTCAACGGGCTGAAAATAGTTGTCGATTGTGCCCATGGGTCTACATATCATATTGCGCCGGCCGTATTTGAAGAGTTAGGTGCTAAGGTAAAAGCTATTGGTGTTTCACCCAATGGATTGAATATCAACGAGCAATGTGGCTCGACTTCGCCGCAACTGCTTGTCGAAACTGTCAAAGCAGAGCAAGCCGATTTGGGGATAGCCTTTGATGGTGACGGCGATCGCGTCATTATGGTAGATCATCTGGGCAATATAGTAGATGGAGATGAGATCCTGTATGTGATTGCACGGGATCGTCGGCGTCAGAATATCGATTTTGGCGGTGTGGTAGGAACAGCAATGAGCAATCTTGGTCTGGAACTGGCCCTGGATGAGTTAGTAGTGCCATTCGTGCGGGCTCCGGTTGGTGATCGCTATGTCATGCAGGAAATGTTGGACCGGGGATGGGACCTGGGAGGTGAGTCTTCGGGGCACATAATCTGCCTTGATATTACCACCACTGGTGACGGCATTATTTCGGCACTGCAGGCATTGGCGGCAATAGTTAACTGTGGGCAGCCCCTGGCAGATCTAACGAGCAAGATGCGCAAATTGCCGCAGTCCATGGTCAATGTAAAAGTCGCGAATGCCGTCGATATCGCTGCGAATAAAGCCGTGCAATCCGCAGTTACTGATGTTGAGTCCAGGCTCGGCAAGAATGGCCGCGTACTGCTGCGTCCTTCAGGCACCGAACCCGTGCTGCGCGTGATGGTGGAAGGTGAGGATCTGGAAGTAGTAAACCGCCTGGCTCGAGAACTCTCGGAACTCGTGGCTACCGAATTCGCCAGCCAAAACTGACGCTCTCGGCCTCAGCTGTATGGCTAGAATTATTGCAACACCCCCATATCTTGGTTAGTATTGGCGCCCGTTTTCCCTGGCTCCCCGATTTCAATAGGTTTATCGAAGCATGCGTCGAAAGCTGGTTGTAGGCAATTGGAAGATGCATGGGACCCAGGCCCTGGTATCGGCGCTGTTAGAGGAAGTAATTGCAGGCACTGCCAACCTTTCTGACGAGGTCGAGATTGCAGTCTGCCCCAGCTTCCTCCACCTGGAACTGGCGAAAGAGCTGTTGGCTGGTAGTAAGATTAAGCTGGGCGCTCAGGATTTGAATGCGGAACCTGACGGCGCATTGACCGGTGAAGTCTCGGCAAGTATGTTGGCTGATTTCGGCATCAACTTTGTAATCGTGGGGCATTCCGAACGGCGAGAGGTTTTCAAGGAAACTGATCAACTAGTTGCAGCGAAGTTTGCCGCAGCGCAGGCCAACGGACTGACTCCGCTACTCTGTATCGGTGAATCTCTGGAACAGAGACAAGCGCAGACTACCGAACAGACCGTGATCTCGCAGTTGGATGCAGTCATCGACCGGGTCGGTATACAGGCGTTCAGCGAGGCAGTTATCGCATACGAACCAATCTGGGCAATTGGCACCGGTGAAACAGCCAGTCCGAAGCAGGCCCAGGAAGTTCACTGGCTGCTGCGCGATCATTTGTCTGATCAGGATGCTGCAATAGCAGGTGCAATGCGAATTATTTACGGTGGCAGCGTCAAAGCTGACAACGCGAAGGATTTATTTAAGCAGGCCGACATTGATGGTGGCCTGATTGGTGGGGCCTCATTGAAGGCTGAACAATTTTTAGCTATTTGTAAAAGTGCGGATTTCTAATCATGCAAACCTTGATCGTAGTCATTCATGTAATCGTGGCCATAGTAATCGTGGGCCTGGTGCTCTTGCAACAAGGCAAGGGCGCCGATGCAGGTGCATCTTTTGGTGCTGGTGCGTCACAGACTGTATTCGGAGCATCTGGAAGCGGGAATTTTCTGGTAAAGGCAACTACGGTTGCTGCTACTGTTTTCTTCGTGACCAGTCTATCCCTGGCAATCTTCGCCAGAAACCAGTCCGGTGTTAGCAGCACGGTCGGTCTGCCCGTCGTAAATCAGGAAATTCAGGAACAGGCAACCAGTCGTCAGTCCGATGTTCCACAGCTGGATGAAGAAGTTGAATTGCCTTCCAGCCAGAACGACGTACCGGCACTTCCGGTAGATAATAATTAGGGAGCCTTTGATCGTCAGCACAGCTTAAGATACGAAACTATTCAGATGACGATAACTGATCGAATTGCCGAAGTGGTGGAATTGGTAGACACGCTATCTTGAGGGGGTAGTGACCCATGGTCGTGCCGGTTCAAGTCCGGCCTTCGGCACCATATTTACGTAACCCTCTGTCCGATCACGGTTACGAATACCCTCTAAGACCCCCCAGAATAAGCACCCTGTTGTAATACCCTGTCCTCTATCGTAAGCTACAATACTATATTTTATGGTAGGTAGGATGGTAGGTAGATGCCAGTAATCGCAAAAGAATTGGCTGAAGTCTCTATACGCAGACTAACGCATACCCACAACGCATCTGGAGAGCCGTACAAGGCTGTTCATCCTGTTGGAGGTGTCGCGGGCCTTTATTTACAATGCCTCCCGCCTAGTGACTCTCGTAAGGCTGGGGCAAGAAGTTGGTTGTATCGGGCTGTAATCGGCGATAAGCGTCGCTGGATTGGCTTAGGTAACTATCCATCTGTACCTACCAAAAACGCTAAAGAGGCTGCTAGAGCCTTAAAAGAAGATATTAAGAACGGTATAGACCCAATTGCTGCAAAGGAAGCAGCGAAAGCTCAGTTAAAGGCTGAGCAGGGCAACGAACTCACCTTCGATCAAGCCGCAGCCAAGTATGTGATTGGGCGTAGCAAGGTATTCAAGACTGCTAAGCAGACGCAACGGCTGCGTAATCAATTAGACACCTACGTGCTTCCGTATATCGGGAGTATGCAAGTACAGGACATCGAACAAACCCACCTGATATCCATGCTGGTTAATTACTATGAACGGATACCTGATACAGCGGTCAGGGTAATCAACCACGTTGAGAGGATAATCCAGCAAGCGATCATCTCGGGCAGACGCACAAATAAGGCCAATCCCGCGGTTTGGTATAAAAATCTGTCCCTTTGCGAGGAATTTCCGGCCAAGAAATATATCGCTCCGTTAAAGAATCTACCGGCTTTGCACTATGACGAGCTGCCGAAGTTTATGCTGGCCTTGGGTGGCTATGACAAGCCTACAGGGTCTAAGCCAGAAGCCGCTTGTCTGGCATTCGCAATCCATACAGTCGCTCGTATGGGAGAGGCAAGGCTTGCTAAGTGGTCTGACATCGACTTGAAAACTAAGATTTGGACGATCGAGCCATCGGGGACTAAGGGCGAAGACAGGCGTAAGAGCGATAAGTTGTGGTTAATCCCTTTGACTGCTCCCGCGATAAAGATTCTTAAAGCCCAGCCCAGCTATGCTAGTCAGCAAGGCCGCATATTCTCCAAACTGGATAAGGCAGAAATTCCAGACTCTTACTTTGGCAGCAACATAAACGCCGTTTTGGGGTTTAAGGGCGTTGCCCACGGATTCCGAACAACATTTAAAACGTGGTGTCAGTCCAATCGTATTATTGAAGAAGTGTCAGAGCTTTCACTAAAGCATACCAATACTGACGCTACCCGCGCCGCCTATGCCAGAGATCAACTCTTTGATGACCGGAAACCACTTCTTGAGGCTTACTCTGAATATGCGATGACCGGAGTGAACCCTATCCAGAAGGCTGATGTCATACCATTTAAAAGGAGAGCAGGCTGATGCTCAACAGACTTGGTTTAGTGATTCACTGGTCAGGCTTTATTTCAGGATTGATGGCTTTTGCGCTTTGTTTCTCTGTCGGAGGATTTTATTTTTATGAAGATTGGATAGAGCCTGCAATGGCAGAAAAACGTTTTGATGTGACGATCAGTTTTTATGAAACTAGCCGCTTTGGCCATGCAGTCCCTGTTGATAGTTTAGGTGAACCGATTGTAGAAGAACTAATACTAGATTTTCCTATTAAAATCGATTCTGCCGTGATGGATGAGGTTATAAAGGAACAAATCGAAGAAAAAACGCTATCAACGATCTACACAGAACTATCAGATGAAGATTTTGATTACTTTTTTGAAAATGATTTTGATGGGATGTCCATGGAAGGCTTAGAGTCACTAGTTGAATATGAAAATCAGCTCTCCGTAACGATAGTGCAAAAAATAACATCAAATATAGAAGAAGTCCGTGAAAAAGAAGAGCTGCGTCTTTTCCACACCACGCCTTGGTATTTATATTTTCTAGGCTTACTTTTTTCTCCGCTTTTGATTGTCCTCATCATGCTGCCTGCATGGGTTACTAGATTCATTCTTACCGGCGAGAAAGTATTCTTCCCTTGGAGGAGTGCTGATGCCTGAGGATAAGTGGGACAAACTTAGGCTTGATCTGCTAAAGGACTACTGGACTGACAGTCAGGTATGTCACATTTTCGCAGGCCTATTAGAGATAACTAAAGATGGAAAATATGATTGCGTTGAAATAGAGCAAGAAGGGCTACGAGACACCAAAAAAAGGAGGAGAGATCAGCTTCGAGAAATTTGGGAAGTAACTGATCATAGGCCAAGAGAGCGAGAGAACTACTACCAGTCTATTACAAAGTATTGGAAGACAACCTACTGCGTTAGATGGGCGCAGGAGAAGCAGATTGACATCCCTTGGCTGGATTGGGCTATTGAAGAGAAATACATAAAGGCTGAAGACCTTGTGCCTGAAAACGATAATACGGACGCTGATCATGTACCTGAAAAGAAACCAATGGGTGAGAAGAAGGGAGAGAACTTGCACCGTTTATTTTCAATTATGACGGAGCTAATGGTTAACCCTGATAAGAAGAGTGATTTTCGTGATCCGACTCACATGATTACTCATATCCAAGACAATTATGAAACAGAAGTATCAACCAGTGTCGGTCTGAGTAAAGAGACGCTCAATAGGGTTCTGGCAAAAGCTCGAAAGATAAGGCCCATAAAAGAGGCAGGAGAAAATAAGGAAAAATAGACTAGTAATTACTAGTCATCTCACTTGTAATTACAAATACATCCCTCCCCCAATCCGTACTCTAGGGTTTCCCTACGATACGGAGACACACCATGCAGTCCGAAAAAAAGCCACACGACAAAATTCTGTTAGAGTCAGCGGAAGAGAAGGCGGGGGAAGCAGATCGCAAGAAAATCGAGCGTGCCAAAGCAAAAGACGCCTCAATCTTAGCATTGCTTGCTGATTTACGACTGGGCATTGGTTGGAGTAGTGACATCGTCCTAGCGCGCTACTTCTCTGTGCCACGACAACGGATATGGGTCTGGAGTAAAGAAGGAAAGCTGCCCGCCCCGTACAAGGTTGGTGTAGCAACTACACGTTGGAAAAACGAAGAAGTCCTAAAAGCAGAAGTGAACAACTTCCTCGGGGGTCTCTAATGGCCCAGAATCGAAAGCCACCAGCCTATCAAGAGTATGCGTCTACAACGTTGGCCAATATTTCATTTCGATCAATGAATATGGAAGCTAGGGGTTTGCTTCATACAATGCGTCTCGAATGTTGGGCCAACTATGAGCTGCCTAGTGATCTAGAGCTATTGTCCTCAGTGCTGGGAAAACCAGTAACGCCAAATTTGTTAAAGGCTGTAGGTTCGTTTTTTGATATTGATGACAAGCGAATAACTTGTCCCGAGCTAGAAGATTATCGTGCTCACTTAGAGCAGAGGCGAGAGAAACAAAGTAAAGGTGGAAAGAAAGGAGCAGAGACTACCAATATCAATAGGAAGGCTACGGGTAACCCGCAAGTATCTCGGCAGGGTAGTGACGAGTCCTTAGTACAGCCAAATACAACAAAGCAAAGTCAAGATCAGTTAATAGAAGATAAGGGTTATAACTTCCTTAATGATGATGGTACTGACTCTCTTGATGTTGAACTCGGTCCTGATAACTCTGGTTGTACTAAATGTTCTGGAGAAGGGTGCAGTTGGTGTATACAATTTTAGATTCACTCCTCTTTAAATATCTATCAACAGAGACAGGCACTCAATGGAACTAATAAACACAGGTGGTCGACCCATAAAAGAATTAACCGAGATTGATGCAATTCAGGTTGAGGCACTGGCTGCAGTCTGTACTAAGTCTCAGATGGCAGCGTACTTCGGCATGACTGAGAAGACATTCAGGGCAGTTGAGGAAAGACAGCCAGAGGTTTCTACCGCCTATAGGACAGGTAGAGCCAAGGCGATAGCAAACATAGGCTCTGTGTTGTATGAGAAGGCTCTCAGCGGCGATATAAAAGCGGTGCAGTTCTACTTAAAGACTCAAGCTGGATGGACTGAGAAGAGCTACATAGAGCTATCTAAGGCAGAAGAGCCAATAGATACGCAATGGACTGTTAAGGTTATGGGTGCTTCCATATGCCCGAGTTGTTGTGTCGATCATGCTAAATAAAGACAAAGAATTTGCCGACCGTATAGCTGATATTAACCAACAGGTTCAAACGGGTGATGTTAATTTTGAACAAGCAAAGGTACTAGATTGGAGTATGAGGGTAGGAATGGGATCTCCTAACCTAAATGAGACTTATTCCTATTTGAAGCGGCGATGGCTGGCATAACTGACGAGATTTTTTTTACGTGAATGTGTTACTAGACAAACCAGACGATATGCCCCTAGCAAGTCATGTCCGTAGAACTGTCACCGCGTGCCTATTTTCGGAATACGGTAAGGGTAGCTGATTACATATTAAGCACCTCAGCTAAGAAAACGACTAAAAAAAGTACTAATAAAAGTGTTGCCGCTCCAAGAATTGCGAGAAAGACAACGCCCAGAAAAGGCACATTAATAAGCCATGTCCAAGCCTCAAGAATCGACAAGGAAAGCATTTAGCCACCTCCTTCGGGTAACCATTTATCTTTTGTTCTTTTACCTGACATGACTAAAATTTATCTCCCCCTATAGATACTCAACGTATCAATTTTTTAAATTCACTTTTAAGTATCTAGAAGGCAACTATAATTATAGTGAGAAGGCCACAGACGCCCCCCGCCCCTAAATTAGACCCCCACTGATATATAGAGCTACACATTAGTTACCTTTTGGACTATCCATTCGCGCCTGAAAGAGAAGCCTAGTAAAACAATACCTATGATTAGTAAAAATGGGCTGCTGCTAAGCAAGATTAACTTTGCCGCGCGGAGTCGATCTGGGTTGGCTATTCCAAGTGTGGATGGAAGCAAATTCTTTACTGTCTTGTCATTCAATATATTTAACAGCACATTGGTGTCTAGATGTGATACCTCAAAAGTCGTTCTGCCATCAAATTGTTCGGTCCTTCCCGTTTCCAAGAATTCAGTTATTAGACTTTGTGCTACTAGGCTTTCTGCCTTGCGTGTTGGCAATCCGTTCGCGAACGCTTGATACCCAAGGGAGGCCATTCCCGTAATGGCGACAAATAGCCATACAATAGCGGCCTTTTTTACAAATTTTATGCTCGAATAGTGAGCCAAATAAGTTACACACATATAGTTCAACCAAATCCCAACTATCATAATCTCCCAATAGCGATTAGCTGGCGGGACTCCTTCCCCGCCCCTGAAATAGCCCATAGCAAGAATTTGCAGCGATATAAACATACCCAGAGAAAGTAAAAATACTGGCACACGAGCTATGAATACTGCACGAATAATAAAAACTACCAGAGGAGCGTATATAATCATTCCTATGCCCCAACTAACTCGAAACGGCCAACTTATAGCTGCAAGAATAGTGACAATAAAACCAAGTAAATGCTGGGCGTAATAGTCTTGATCACTGGTTTCTTCAGGCAGAGTTAAAATAAAGATAGTAAATATAGTCGCGCTAATCAGGATATGAACAATTTGTTCCTTTGTTATAGATTTGTTCCGAATCACTTCTATTATAGTAGTCGCAATGAACGCGGGTAGAATAAAAGCCCCAGAGGTCATCGAAAATATAGCCAATGTCGTGAATAAGTACCCTAATATATATTTCGCTGATGAGAAATAATTTAGTGAAAGGATTGCAAAGAGGATCATGAAATAAAATTGGGTTTGAAATGCGACTAATATGCTGAGCCATGAAAAGGGTATTGCAAACAGTAATACTGTTGCACTAACGCTCAGGGCCAAATTTTCATCCTTTAGTTTTAACGTACCAAAATTTATCAATAATACACAAATCAGCGCGTGCAGAAATGCGCTCATAATCAACTGAAGTTGAGGGTCCCATCCTCCATTAACGACATATAGAGATAGCGCAGCCATTCGAGTGAAAACAATCCGATGCCCATTATGTGGAGCAAAAATTTCGCTCAGCCCTAAGCTTTCTTGCTCATACAGCCTATATAACCAGTTAGCCTCAGCTTCCCACTCATCATAAAAAGGAACAGAAAAACCATAGAATTGCACGGTCCATAGCATTGCTCCGAGAACAATTAGAAAAGCTCCGACCATCATTGGGTAGTCGTATTTTTTTATCGATACATTCATAGAACTCTAAATTTTTTAGATGGCCAATAGAAGAGTCATCATAATCTCTTCTAAGAAATAGGCCGAATATTTGCCACCCAAGGAAGTGGACTCTTGTGGCCCGCGAGGATGAAGTTGATCAACCAACTGAGTGCTAGTGCTGATTCATGGAAGATACTATAGATATAGGCCGGCAGGTATAGCTTGAGAGGCACTAAGACTGATTAGCAAGATATAAGCCCCAGACAGGCCCAATTTGCTGCACTCAACGTGTTTGCAGGCAAGCGCGGAGATTCGCAATTAACAACGCTTGCCAACCCACCGGAGCA
>JAQBSZ010000060.1 GCA_027623555.1 Pseudomonadota bacterium
TTATCTCGGGAGGAAACCTGTGTCGCTTGTATAGAGATTTTGATGATTTCATAGCACAATCATCGCCCAGGGTGAGTTAATTTGACAGTACCCCCTGCAGGGTTCACCCCTGCCTCGCTATGTCGCCCGGGAGTTCGAGGACTACCTGAAGTGCGGACGTTTGGAATACGGGTTTCTGCGCGTGCGCTGCGAGTCCTGCCATCACGAGAAGCTGGTGGCTTTCTCCTGTAAACGTCGCGGATTCTGTCCGAGTTGCGGGACCAGAAGAATGGTGGACAGCGCCGCGCTGCTGGTCGATGCAAGTAAAAGGTGTAGCAATGCGTTTTGTGTTGTTTGAAACGTTATTGTAAAACGGTACCGGACTCCTCTTTTTACAAGCCTACGGTCGAGGGGAATGGGACACCAGCAACAATTTTTAGCTTACACATTGATTCCCTACCTTTCAAGAACAGGGTGTCCCATGGGATCTATGCTTGCTGTGACCCCATCCAGTTCTGCACGCTTGGTAGTGAATTAGTATTGGCAAAAACTTACTAATTATTCCGGCTATGTGCTGTTGCGCCTTGGGAAAAGGCAACTGCGGTATGGATCGGACAATTTCATTTTTCCCCCCGGCTTGGCTGCTTAACTCGACAATACCCCGCGACGAAGAGCGAAGCGTGTAGACTACTCAATCTGCAGCAGGAAACTAGAAAGCTCTGCCTTTTCCTGGGCTGTCAGCACGGCGCCCATGTGGTCGGCATTGTCCAGCACATCGTTCAAAGCAGGAGCGCCGCCGTGATGGAGGTAGGGAGCACTAAACCAGAGGCCTCGCAGCGTCGGCGTATTTTGGCCGATGCCATCCAGGGCGATGCCACGACCCAGGCCGGATGCCTGCACTTGCGTATTCACATCATGCAACAGGTCATCGGTATAGTCGGTTCCCGCATGACAGCGTGCGCAACGCAGTGATTCGAATAATCGCTGCCCGGCAATCCCTGCTTCGGTGAGTGAGCCGTCGGCCGCACGATGCGGACTGTCCGGAAATTTAGCCAGCGAACTGACATAGGCAGCAAGATCATCGAGGTCAGCGCTGAGGCCAGCCTTGGTATCGCCCAGGGGTTGGTTGCGGGTACCGGCATTGAAGTCGCTATCAGACATGAAACCCCTTCCGCCGAAACCGTCCCTGATATCGTGTTCGAAATCCTGAATCTCATCGAAGTTGGCGGTCCAGTGAACGAAGCCTCCGTTGGTGCCGCGTCGCCCATTTAGATCGATAGTGTTGCGTAGCCCCTCGCCAACTTGCGTGAAATCCCAAACCATCTGGTCGGAACCGCCGTCCAGATGGCAACTGGCACAGGAAATATAACCGTCCCGACTCATGCGAATGTCGGCGGCGTTGTAGAAAATGCGCTTGCCGTTTAACAGGCTCGCCGGCATCGCCTCAACGGCAACTGTTGGAAGTGTCGTGACCAGCCTTGGTTGGTTTACGGTTGCATTCAGCAGTCCAGAGGTGTCGACGACAGTCATGGAGCGGTCCAGAAAGTTGTGTACAAAGAGGCGTGCGCCATCGGGACTCATTGCCAGCCCATCGGGTGATCTGCCTACGCTCATCATGCCAAGCCGCGTTCGATCGTTGGCATCCCAGATCTCGATAACATTCGAGCCTTGCATCGCGGCGATGACGACATCGCCAACTGGTGTAAAGACTATGGATTGCGCGAGATCGCGGTCATTGAAATCGATGCGCCTCTCGATTTCCTCCACCCCGGTTTCGAGATTGATCTGGGAGACGATAGTTCGCGTGCGGCTCTCGAACGTCAGGTCTTCACCATCACGAAACCGGCCACGCGCGATATTGTCTTTCTTGGACGGCACCCAGGCATGAGAACCATCGGGTGATATACGGACTTGGGAAAGGTAATTCGGCACGCCACGGCCGCTGGCTTCGGTATCAGGACCGGGATCGAAGGCGAGTTCGTGGGTGTCAAGCAGCTGAAAGCTAGCTGCGTCAATCTCATACAGTTCCCCGACCGACTCTTCGCTGGCATACGCTGAAACGAATCGAGTAACGAGAATGCGAGAAGAGTCTCCGCTGACAGCGATGCCTCTGGGACGCGGCCCGAGAGCCAGGTCTCCCACTATAGAGCCATCTAGGTTCAATTTGAGCAATCGTCCTGAAGAATTCAGCGACACGTAGGCAGCTCCCCCATCGGGCGCGAATACGATGCCATAGGGCGCCGATCCGTATGGAAGCGGGATCGTTCGCAATGCCTCGCCAGTCCTCGAGAGCACGCTGATCGAGCTGTCGCCCTCATTAGCTACCCAAACGCTGCCATCGGGCGCGATGCTGAGTGTGCGGGGATTGTCGCCGACTGCTGTTTCCCACACCTTGGCATGATCGCCATTGAAGCGAGTGGCCGTGTCATTATCGGGATTGACGACGTAGACATCATGACCATTAGTGACTATCGAACTGGAAGAGACCGGTGCCGCAGGCGTCAGCGGATTGTGCACGATACGCACGGCACCACAGCGACTGGTGCCGCCGTCGTTGGAGACGGTGAGGGTAACAAAACGTCGTCCTGGTGAATCGTGCACGATGGATTGTGCATCCGAAGAATCCGATTCCAGAATCTGGCCATCTCCGAAGTCCCAGACATAGCTGGTCGGCCGATTCTCAGTGCGAGCGCGATAAAGTGCCGGCGTGCCTGTTTCAACCGGATTGAATGGTCCGATAGAGCAGGTCGGCGGTGATCCGGATCCGCTGCTCGAAGAGACCGACATACTGCCGCCAGTAGTAAATGATGAATTGAAGCAGCCACCTGGGTTGCCCACCAGATCTTCGATATTGCAGATCTCGACCTGATAGGCGTCGAATGCATTGAGAGGCCTATCCGGCGCGAAACTCACATTGTGCATGTTGAGGCTGAGCTGACCTGAAATTCGATTGCCGCTCGAATCACGCAACACAAAATTGGCTGGAGTAAGAGTCTCGATTGCCACTTCATCAGACATCGTCACACCGATGCGTGTACTGAGTGACAGACCGGTTGCGCCGTCGTGCGGATAGATCCAGTCGACCTCGGCACCCTTCGTATCAGGATCAAGCTGATGGGGAATCAGCGCTGTGCTGACCGCGTGGTCATCCCCAGCCCAAATTAGATTACCCAGCACCTGCCCGAAGTCTTCGTCGCGGGAGCGAATACCCGATGTGCCGCTGCCAATCTGTAAGGGTGGTTCGATGGTGAACTTGGCGACCTGATTCGAAAAGCCGGAAAAAAAGTAGCCGTCCTGATAGGAGCCATAGCCGCCATTGCCTAGATTCTCGCCGGCTTCTCCCGCGTAGGTGATGCGTCCGTCATGGGAAATATCATGCGCATACATCCGAGCCGTGTCGCCATTGCCACCTGAAGACAACAACTTGCCTGCGGCAAACATATGGCTATAGCCCGAGGCGCCATCCAGTGTCTGAATCAGGATAGGATTCACTGGATCGCTGATGTCCATCGTGGTGTAACCGCGATCTTCGTCTTCCGCTATTATCAGAAGATTGCCAACGGCGAATACGCTGGCCGGACCGATGCCACCCAGTGCACCCGTGGGCAGATGATTTACCAGCGTGGGATTGTTAGGCTCGGATATATCGACTACAAACAAGCCTTCGCCGATTGCGGTCACGTAGACATAGGGCGCCTGTAACGAGACCCACCAAGCGCCGCCGTAGTCTGCCGCTTCGACGCCGGGGAGTTCCAGCTCGGCCAGCATGGGCATCGAGTTGGTAATATCGCTGACATCGAACAGCATGATGCCCTTATGAGACTGTGCGACCAGAATGATCTGACCGTCTCTGTTCCATAACGACAGCGCATGGGGTTCGCGGAAACGGTGTGTCTCGTGGTTATTATAGGTCTTTATCTTGTGTGGCTGATAAGGATTGGACAAGTCCCAGACATCGAGACCACCAATATCAGGCGAGCCACCACCATCGGTGTCCCAGATCACGGCAAGATAACCACCAACCATGAACACCTTGCCATGACCATACTCGGATTGCACGTGACTGATGGGTTCGAACAGCTCGTCTTCGGAATAGCTGAAATTACCGAGGCCTGGGCCATCGGCCGCTATTGGCAACAGAAGCGAAAATAAAATGAAGGCTGCGATGTATCGCATGGGAGAATCCGGTAATGAGCTGTTAAGTGCCAATCTGTCAGAATTTGCGAATGAAATCTACTAAAAGGATGCACAAGCGGGTACTGACAAGTTAAACCGCAATCTGTCAGAATCTTGGCATGAAAACTACAAATAAGCTGTACAAGCGACACCGATTCCCACCTGAAATCATTCAATATGCAGTATGGCTTTACTATAAATTCAACTTAAGCCATCGTGATGTCGAAGACTTATTGGCTGAACGCGGTATTAGTGTCAGTTACGAAGCGATTCGTCTTTGGTGTAACAAATTTGGGTCGAAATACGCTCAACGGCTAAGAAGAAAACATCAAGGATTTGGAGACACTTTTTTTATTGATGAAGTGTTTGTAAAGATCCAGGGAAAGCAGCATTATTTGTGGCGAGCAGTTGATCAAGACGGTGAGGTTGTCGATATGTTCATACAGAAGCGACGTGACGGAAAGGCCGCAAAGCGGTTCTTTAAGTGGCTATTGAAGAGATACCATGACAAACCCAGGATAATAGTCACCGACAAATTAGGTAGTTATCGGGTCGCACATAGAGAGCTTATTCCGGACACGGTTCATGACACTCGCCAATATGCTAATAACCGAGCAGAACTGTCGCATCAACCAACCCGAGTGAGAGAGCGAGGTATGCGTCGATTTAAATCGATGAGTCAAGCACAGCGATTTTTAGACACGCATGCTGCTGTGCACAATTTGTTTAACTTAGGTCGACATTTGGTATCGGCAAAAACATACAAGTTATTTCGGCTGCGTGCCTTTGTGTCTTGGGAAAAGGCAGTAGCTATATAGGAATGGTTAAGGCGAGTATTTAGTCGACTCAAGGGGTTAACTTGTCATACCTGCCAATCAGGCCGATGACTACGGCGAGGAAACGGGGTTTGGGATAAGTGGATGAACTGACCACAACATGCTCCTGAGCTTGGTCGTAGAATCTGGGCGCCATGATCTCATGATTAACGGGCAGATGGGCAGAAAGCAGCGCGATCAAGTGTGGAAGACGGAGTGTAGCGGAGCTCCTGAATCGCGAATTTATGAGTAACCCGTTTGATTCAGCCTGTTTGGTATCAATAATTTTCTGGATATGCTGGCCAAATAAACTTTTTTCTTTAATTTAACGAATGTGAAGCGGTTGATTTAGCGTATTCTCTTCACGCGTTGAATTCAGGAATTGGCAAGCGAATAGAATTATGTTGACTCAACAATCACCCAGATCCTGGGGAAAAACTCTGCTGGTCAGCGTAATTCTGCTGTCAGCCATCCTGTTCGATGGGGGTGGCGGTATGCTGGAATTCGTTCTTGATGGCAAGGGTTTGCATGCCGGAATCCAGGCTGCCAACTCTGACCACACCTCGCTGCGATTACTGAAGGAAGTGGTACCCGGGGCGGACAGCTTTTCTGACAAGGAAGGCGACGTACCGGTATACAAGGCTTACCGAACAGACCCGACAAGTGATGAGAAAACGCTGATTGGCTATGCCTTCGTATCAGCCGATTTTCCTCCGGAACCCAATGGCTTTAGTGGCCCCATAGACAGTCTGGTGGGTATCGACCTGGAGGGGAGTATAGTCGGGTTACGAGTAATCTATTACAAGGAATCTCTGCGTTATACCTGGGGTGATTTCTTTTCCATTCCCGGATACGAGCAACAGTTTGTGGGCATGCGCGCTGCAGACAGATTTCGCGTAGATAAGGAAGTTGATGGGATATCCCGAGCGACTATATCTGTTAAGGCCATGTCCAGAGGGGTTCGCCAATCACTACGGGCTGTCACACAAGCCTATATAAAGTAGCTGCTGCTCTCGAGATACCAAGCTGGGCAGGTTCAGCGTACCTAGCAAGCTTTCTTCGTTTACTCAAAATTCAGCAGGGCACCCGCCGCATCACGTGGAAAAATCCATGGGGTGCCCGCGCGGCCTATGGCTGCAATGGCGTCTTGACCTTCTTCAGATACCAGAAAATCGGCTAGCCTGGTTGCATTGTTACGTGCAGCTGCGGTTGCCGGATGTTGCATACCCGGAGTGACGACGACATAGGCTCGCCGCATGGCAGGGTCGCCACTGAGAACAATTTTTGTGTCGCCACTCGGCATTCGATTGAAAGCCACGGGCATGTGTCCGACGATCACATATGCCTGGTCGCGTTCAGCCTGTAGAAGAATCTGCTGAGGCCTGCCTGCTGTATCTGGAATCAAGTTAATATCGCGAGGAAACAGTCCAGCGGAATCCAGCAAGCGCCGGATGATCTGTTGACTCGCAATATCTCGAAAGGAAATGAGTGGCGCGCCGGATGACTGCAGTTTCAGCATGGCTTCTTTGCCAGAAACAGCCCCGGCTAAGTCGGCAGGATCACTGGCAGGGCCAACAAAGACAAACTCATTGTAGCCCCAGGTACGCAATGCCTCTGCATAGCCCAACGATTCCAGTGCGAACGTCTCGTCACCACCGTGAATCAGTAAGGCATTGACCTCGCCACGGATAAATGCGGGGACTACCTGCTCCTTGGGCGCGGTGAGTCTAGTGGTAATCTGCATTCCCAGTGCTTCCTCAGCCCTGCTTTCCAGCAGAGGCCAGACGCCGCTCATCTCGAGTCCGCCAATGATGGCGACATTGAGTTCAGTGTCAGCGGTCAAACCATGAGTGCTGATTGATGCGAATAAGCACACCGACAGTAGTCGGTAGTGTAGCTTGTGCATTTGCTGCCTCCTCGTGCTGTGCGTTGAAGAAGAGAAGTGTCCACCGCAATTTCTGGCCGGAAATCGATCATACCAGCCAAAGAGGCCAGAAATCTGCGATCTAAAAATAGTCTGATTGGCGAGGAAACTCTGATCCTTTCGGTGTTTGAAATAGATTATCGAGTTTCGATATCCATTGCTTTGCAGATCAGACCCAGTACTTCCTGTTCGGACGCCAGTTCACGATGGTCGGCAGCAATCGCTATCTCGGCAGCTGAGCGTACTAACTCGCAGTGGGTAGCATCCGCTTTTATGGCGGCGACAAGTTCCAGTGCGTGTCGGCGTCCCGCCGTTGGATCACTCATGATGGCACCACCGATATCGCGAAACAGCTGATCGAATCGATCAATATTGTCTGGACCGAGCAGGCTAGCCCGCTCTTTTATCAGCAGGTTAAACCGGTCAATCTCAGATTGGGCAAGATCACCATCCGCCACAGCCACGAGAACGAAGGCACTGGTTATTGCGCGCGCAAGCTCATCGGTCACTTCAGAGTCGAAGCGCTGCCAGGAAGCAAGCGCGTAACTCGCCTCTTCTTCAATACTCATAGAACTCGCCCTCGTCTGTTGAGTACATCAAGCGTCTTGGCAAGAAGTCCCGGTACCGATTGCAGTCATCGCATTTAAAGCTTGATAAAGGCTAAGGCGAAGTTTCCGTTCAAGGGAATTACCAGCTGACGTTGCACCGAGTCATAACACATGGAGGCTGCACTGGGTATTCCTGTGGCTATGACTTCTGCTTGTTGGCCTGGGCGAATTCGAGAGACGCTGCCAAAACGCACACTACTGACATACTTGGTCCCGTCTTCAGTTACTACCACGCCATCGTTTCCACCCTCGGCGGCATATTCTGTACGAACCAGATCACCATTCACGCTGAACGTAAGTACTGCATTGTCGCCTACATTGACCACTACAATATTGCCTTCCCGATCGATTGCTACACCATTGGGCGCTGCCAGAGGTGCGCCATCCACGAAGACGGATGCACGACCGTCGGGGGTCACTTTGAAAATCTGTTCTGGCGACCGGGTGTTAGAGGCATAGACAGTGCCGTCATCAGCCACCGCAATACCATTCAGCAGAGTGGAGCCGGCTATCGGAACTGCTCTCAGCGGTTGCCCTGTTGCCAGGTCGAAAGAGCGCACGTAACCCACATCAACCGTGTACAACACGCCATTGCTGATAGCGCTGCCGAGGGGATGATGGAGTTCAAGCCCGGATCTGCCTGCACCTATCCATTTCGCTGTATGGACACTCCCATCAGGATTAATCAACGAAACAAAGCCATCATTCTCGGTGCCGTCACCGGGATTGCCGGTGTTCATGGCCAGAACCAGGTTCTTATCAGGATCGAAGGTGCAACTCTCCGAGAAATGAAAGCTCCCGAAGACTTTTACATTGTTCGACATTGGCATATGAACACCTGCCTCATTCACTGCGCCGAGTGGTGCACCGGCATGGAATTCCTGGGCAATGGCTGGAACAGACAAACATGGCAGAACTGCAATCGCAATAATTCTTGTGCATAGTGATTTCATTGACTCTCTGACTCCATGGTAATAGTAGTGTGAATAATAGAATATAAGGGGGTGGAGGTGAATAGACGAACTGGGGGATGAATCCCATCATCGGTGTCCAGGCAGCGGGTTATGGCGCCTGGTTTGCCTGGCAGGTTGGAACTTTTGGGACAGCTTCAGGCTGAGCTCAGCTCGAACAAGAGGGCGTCTGTCAATCTAAGCAGCACACCCACAAATGAAAATACCTTGGTTGTGAGCTGTTGTCTTTTTGTATCGACTCCCATTCCTGGGCTGTACTATCAAGTCGCTTGCTTCTGCACCCTGGTCCAATGAGTCGATTATTCTCGCTTGCCCTTAATGAATCGCTTGAACCAATCTGACAGAGTCTTCTCCTTCAAATCGGTCAATTCCCCGGCATCGAAAAATGTTGCGCTACACACAGGGCAACTTTCAATCCAGATGTGGGGCTGTGTATGATCTTCTATCTTGTCCATCTTTACGGCACATTTAGGGCAGTTAATATCATCAACTTTATCGTATTTCTTGCCCAGGGTGTCGGACCCGGTGTCCACCATCGTGTCCGGGCCCCAGTTAGCAAGTAGTTTTCGAGTCATTCCCGCTGGAACGAACAAGCCATAACACTTGTTGCATTGTTCAACAGCAATATCCTCTGCCACGGTTTTAGATTCAAACTCACCCCCACACTTCGGGCAATTTAATTTATTGGATGTAGCACTCATTTGGTCAATTTCCTCGCGCTTCTATCAGTCTCAAATCTATCTAGCTGAGTATGGGTTTCCAGCAATAAATCTCTAGGGAGCCTGTGAACAAGACTATGGCCACTCTGCGACAGGCCCCGCCCGAAATTGGCTGCAAGCCAGAGCGGTCATAGTCTTGTTCACAGGCTCCCTCGCTATGATATTCGAGAGTATTACGTTACCTGTCTACTTGTTTATTGATTATTGGGATGCATCGAGTTCCTCGCGCCTGGCGCCTCGCAGCAGGTTCGCCATCCCATAATTGCCTTCGTGGCAGGCATATTCATACAGCAAACCATCTACTTGAGTCATGGGCACCATGACGGCAATTTGGTCGGTAAAGGTGCCTGGATCATCTAGAGTAAATTCATACTCAATGGTCAAAGGATCGACTCGTGTTAACCGCTCGGTGAGCTTTTTGTCGTAGGAATCGCCATAGGAAGAACTGAGAAAGCTTTGCGTCATTCCGTTAAAATTTCTGGTTTCCACTACGAGCGTCTCACCGTCCCAATACCCCCTGGAATCACCAGACCAGAGCCGGATGTTGTCATGAAGTTCAGGGCCTGCACTTAAAGGCACTATGCGGGCATCATGAATCATCTCGGTCATTATCACCACGTGATCCCGGTGCTGTATGATCTGCACATTATTGTTATAGCTGCTTGGCATAAAAGGGGGGCCAGCATTGAAACCGACGATGCAGCGTTCCGAGAGGCCGCGATCCTCGGGGCCATCTTTTCTGATTCCACCAACTACGAAGCGCACGGGCCGCTCACCGGGGATATCACTGCCAACACCGCCGCTTTGCAGGTAGGCGCCCTCTACCAGGTTCGGAAGGCGACCATTAGCCGGATAGGTGATGAGTGACGTGCGCAGGTCATAGCCGATGGCGGCGCGTTCATACCAGAAGGAGTTGTAGCCACCGACGCCATCGAAGTGAGATTCGGCTCTTGCCTCAAATGCAGCAATGGATTGCAGCCGATTCTCTTCATTCTCCTCGGCGCTCAGGTACTCGCGATTTCCATAGCGTTCGGCTCGCTGCACAGGGGTGTGTGATGCAAAATTCCAGACTCCCTGTAGATCTGGATGTCCATATTCTGTTCTTGGAAGTACGTAGTCAGTTTGTGCAAAGGTCGTTGTAGTGAGGGTGAAGAGCAGACAAGTGACGACGCAGTTGAGGGTAGAGGAGAGAACGGTTTTCACAATATGGCCCCTGGTGGTTTTTTGAGATGAAGCTCTGAGTAATACTGTTACTACCATGCATACTTTTACGTAATGACTGAAGGAGTATAGCAAAAAAATGATCGAGCAATGCAGACAAAGAAGCCATAATGCTAGCAGGTATCTCTGATAACTGAATTCTCCAGCAACGATATGGCCCAGCGAATACTTACTCAAAGCCCAGGCAATCGTAGCGACAGAGCAATTGTCTGCTTGCCTAGCAGCTTGTTGTGGCGTTCGTACTTCTTGTGTATCGCACTATCCGGACTTAACCTGCCGCAAATTGGGCTGGCTCAGGACCAGAGCGGTGAGGAAGAAATACTCGAGGAGATCATAGTGACTTCCACCCGTGGTCTTCGCAGTTTCGAAGAACAACCCACCCGTGTCGAGGTGCTGGGCACAGAGGAAATCAACGAAAAAGCCAACATGAAACCAGGCGACATCCGCATGTTGCTGAATGAGAGTACCGGTATTCATGTGCAACAAACCTCGGCCACGAGTTTTAACTCGAGTATTCGTATCCAGGGTCTCGATGGCAAATACACCCAACTCTTGCGAGACGGGATGCCGCTTTACGGCGGTTTTTCCGGTGGTTTGAGTTTGTTGCAGATCGCGCCCCTGGATTTACAGCAGGTCGAGGTTATCAAAGGGGCGAATTCGACCCTCTATGGAGAGGGCGCAATCGCCGGATTGGTTAATCTGATCACCAAAAATCCCGGCAGGGATCCGGAACGCTCATTGCTGCTCAATGCCACGTCTGCCAACGGATTGGATGCCAGTGGATATTTTTCCGGGAGGACTGAGGGTTTCGGCACGACCCTGTTCACCTCCTATAACAGGGGAGATGCCTATGATCCGGCGGATAACGGACTAAGTGCTATTCCGGAGTTCGAACGCTGGACCTTCAATCCCCGGCTGTTTGTCGATGGTGCTGATAGTGAGCTCAGAATGGGTGTCAGTGCTGTGGTGGAAAATCGGCTCGGCGGTGATATGCAGTACATTGACGGTCATAGGGAAGGACCTGCTTACTTCGAGGACAGCGCCACCGAACGATTGACAACAGAGCTTGAATACAGGTCCCGGTTGCCATCCGGCAATGAACTGGTGCTGCGCAACAGCATAAATCACTTTCAAAGGGATCTGGATGTGGGAGATTTTCAATTCTCTGGAACCCAGCTGTCGAGTTTCAGTGAAGCCCATCTGTTAGGGGCATTCGGCGCCATCGACTGGGTCGCCGGGTTAAACTTTTGGACCGAAGATTTTAACCAGGGCGGTGTAGCGCCAGAGTTCGAACACGATTATAACAGTCATACCGTGGGTGCTTTTGCCCAGGGAACCTTTCCACTGGCGGAGCGCTTGACGCTAGAGAGTGGACTGCGTGTAGATCATACTTCCGACTATGGGAGCTTCATTCTGCCGAGAGTTTCACTGCTCTATACCCCGGCTGTAAATACGACGCTGCGTATTGGGGGCGGTATGGGCTACAAGAAACCCACTCTGTTCACTGAAGAGGCCGAAATGCATCAGTACCGCGGCGTGCTTCCACTGGAACCGGAGCAACTCGACGCAGAGCAATCGGTAGGATTAAATGTCGACGTTAACCGCATGTTTGATTTAAGGGACGGCTTGACGCTGAATCTAAACTTACTGTTGTTCTACACCAGAGTGAACGATCCACTGCAGTTGGTCCCGGATGAGACGGGCCTGTTTGCCTTTCGCCAGCTAGATGATTACGTAGATACCCGTGGTACAGAAATCAATGCGGTCTGGAGTTGGGAAAACCTGAAACTCTTTCTCGGTTATACCCATGCCGATGTGCGGGAACATGGTAGCGGTGGTGTGGTTGACTATCCGCTGGTGCCAAAGGACCGTCTCAACACCGTGCTGGTATACGAGCGGGAGGACGATTTGCGGATCGGGCTGGAAGCCTACTATTACGGCCCACAAAAACTCAATGACGGAAGTAGAAGCAGGGACTACTGGATAGTGGGCTTGATGATGGAAAAAGTGCTGTGGGACGACTTTTCGCTTTTCCTGAATTTCGAGAACTTTTCAGATACTCGCCAGACTCGCTATGATCCGATTTATACCGGGTCTCTCGCCAATCCCATCTTCGGCGATATCTACGCACCACTCGATGGATTTGTCATCAATGGTGGGTTCAAGTTGCGTTTATAACACTGAATAAATAGCGTCCGAATATAAATTTGTATCTTCTTATCTAGCAAAAAAATAGTTCGCGCGCGAATCGCTGGTTCGGCTCTCTATAGATCTACAATTTGAGCTCAAAAAAAGGCGCAACAAAGTTGCGCCTTGATTCAAACAAGTTGTCGCGAGTTTGCTATTTCATGTCACGCTTCATCGTCGTGTAGCGGACCGATGTGACTTTTCCGCCGCCCCAGTTTTCGGTGCGAGTTTCGTAGGTATTTTCATCGATAATCTTCATATAGCTATTGTGAGCATGTGGATCCACGTTCACATTCATATTCGTTCCCTTGGTGAATTGGAAATCAATGACACCTTGTTCACCCGTGTCAACAAAAGTCATTGAAGGTTGATTTCCAATCGCGCAATAGTGAGTATGAATAAGCTCTTCTTTGCCATTTTGATGGTACATGCTGACCATTTCAGCTGGAGTTCCGGCAGCGAATGTCTGCATCACTGAAGAGTTGCCAATGTTCTTGAAAGAGACAGTAGTAGATGTTTTCGCAGCGTCTTCTCTGGACTGGCCTGTCGGAACCACCACAGCTTCTCCAGTCCAGGAGCCTTCGAGCTGCAACATGGACTGGAACGCCTGATCGGGAGTGAAACCGTCGCCTGCAAACGCGGCAGTGCAAATTATTAGAGAAGTAACAGATAGTGCGGCAATATTGAGCTGTTTCATCGAGCCAGTCCTTGTTGGAAGTTGTTCAACCAGCCTAGAGTGGACACGAATGGATGTCAACCATCAATAAAGGGGACGGAGGGATTACATTTTATTCCCTCCGTCCCCTTTATTTCTCTACAAATACATTCTGCTCAAGATAACCGAGAAGCTTAGCCACATAATTATGAAGAGTGGTATCCCCACCTTCATGAAATCCTTGAACTGATAGTTCCCTGCATTCATGACCAGCAGGTTTGTTTGATAAGACATGGGAGTTGCGAAGCTCAGATTCGCGCCGAACAACACAGCAAGCACAAAGGCTTCCGGGGGTGCGCCCAATTGCTGGGCCAATCCAATTCCGATTGGAGTGCCAATAATCGCGGCGGCATTATTAGATACGATGTTGGTCATGATGCCGATAAGTAACATAAGGGCACTCAATACTACTGCAGGCGAAGCGTCCTGGAAAAAATACAGAAACACATCGGTCATATACAGAGATGCGCCGGTAACCTCGAGAGACTTGCCTACTGCCAGGCTGGCCACGACGACGAAAACTATCGATGCACTTATCGCGCGAATAGCGGCGCCGAGTTTCAGGCTGCGGGTGAGGAGAAGCAGCATCGCACCCACCAGGCTGCTGACAGCGATTGGCACTAACCCAGACGCTGATGCTGAAATTACTCCGAACAAAATCAGTAGTGCGATCGGCGCCTTGCCGGTACTGGGTATGGATTGAGAGGCATCCAATACCAGGAACTCGGTGCTCAATTTCATTCTGCGGATAGAATCGGTGTCTCCCTGCACCATCAGTACATCGCCGGGGTCGAGAGAAACGTCCATGATTTCTTCGTGGTCCTTCCAGATGTCCCGGCCCGCTCTATGCAGCGCCAGCACAATCAGTTGATGGTGTTCCAGGAATCGCGTGTCGCGCAGATTCTCGCCAGCCAATTCTGAGCCCTGTACGACGGCTATTTCGGCCACCGTCTGATTGGGGGCCAGCAAGGGGTGTTCCTCATCAACTTCGATATCCCCAGAATACAGCGTAGCCTTGAGTGCTTCGGCGGCGTCGCGAATTTTTCGGGCAGTGTCTTTCACCCGTATTCTGTCACCCTCCACTAAGACAACATCGGGCAGCGGATACAGGAAAGTCTCACCTCTTTTGATTCGATGCAGGCTGATGTCATTGGGAATTAAGGCTTTGGCTTCAGCAATAGTAATGCCGATAGCAACGCTGCCTGCATTAAGTTTAAACCTGGCATCGAACAGGCGCGGCGAGCTATCGGTCAGCGGAATATTGGTCTTCGGAAGAATCAAAGGGGCAATTAGCCAGAGATAAAGTATGGCTATGATGCCGGCTAACGCGGCAGGAACAAAAAAATCGAACATCTCTATGCGCTCGAGCCCAAGATCATTGGCTACACTCACTACAAGCAGATTAGTGGATGTTCCGATAGCTGTAGTCATGCCCCCAACGATGGTGGCAAATCCCATCGGCATCAAAAATTTGGAAGTAGAGCCTCCAGTGCGCAGCCCGATGCTGAGCAGAATCGGCAACAACAGAACAACGATTGGAGTGTTATTGATAAAGGCACTGAGTATGGCGCTAACTAGCAGCGTCATCAGGGCTGAGATAAATGGCGCTACCCGCCAGGCTCTGGTCAATATTCTGCCCAGCGGTTCCAGCGCGCCAGTCTGCACCAGCCCCTGGCCGATGACCATCAAGGCACAGACAGCGACCAGCGCCTCATGCCCGAAGCCGCTGAAGAATTCGACTGCTTCAAATTCCTGATCGCCAGCAGAGTATGGGAAGACAGAAAATGCCAGCGCCAGAATGCTGAGGATTATCATGCTGGAGATTTCGAGGCGGAATCCGGGTCTGGTGAACAGGTAAAGCGTAAAAGCCATCATCACCAGCGCGAATATTGCGTGTGGATTCGGCGTAGCCGGAAAATTTGTGATCATCGACTCAGGTGCAATGGCCCCTTGCGGCCTTGCTGTGGTTGCGGTGGATACTAGATGGAAGTGTTTAGGGATTCAACAAAATTCTTAGAATATTTGGGCACCAGAATCCAGCTATTTCGCAGGAGGATTGATCTGACCAGGTACTGAATTCGCCTGGCTTCAGTCCGACTCAGGAAGTGGCAATACCGGAGAATTCTTGAATACAAGTTGTCGGTGGGGATAAGGGATGGCGATGCCATTTTCTTTGAATATGTCCCACAGCGCGAGTAACACCTTGCCTCTGATATTGGTCAATCCAGCTTGCGGATCCCTGATCCAGAATCGCAAGACGAAATCCAGGGAAGAATCGCCGAAGCTGGTGAGCCAGCACGCCGGAGGGTTATTGGCGACCACTCGATCCACACCCAAAACGGCAACGATGGCCAGTTCGCTAACCTGGTGTGGATTGGAATCATAGGACACACCAAAATTAACGTCGAGCCGTACCAACTCATCGGAAAATGACCAGTTGATTACTTCCCTGGTTATGAAGTCTTCATTTGGAATCAGATACTCACGACCATCACGAGTTACCACAGAAATAAATCTGGCGCGCAGCTCGCGAATCCAGCCAAATGTTTCGCCGAGTGATATCGTGTCCCCAGGTTTGATTGAGCGGTCAGCGAGAATGATCAGTCCTGATATGAAATTGGAGACAACTTTCTGAAGACCAAAACCAATACCAACTCCGATTGCTCCTGTCAGTACCGAGAGTACGGTTAGATCGATACCAATTGCGGAAATCGCGATCACCGCTGCAACTACAATAAGGGTGATGCGAATAATCTTTCCGAGCAGAATACTCAGTCCGGGAGTAAACTCGTCATTGCGATGTAAGCGGCGATCTATGAAATCGCTAAAGGATACAGAAGCCCATAGCCCGATACCCATGGTGACGACGATCTTGATTGCCAGTAACAAGGACAATCGAAATGTGCCGATCGAGAAGCCAATCGCATCGAGAAGATCCGATACGTTTGAATCGATGCCGAGAATAACCAGCGCGACATAGAACCAGGCACTGAAGGCGATGAAACTGCGAATCGTTCGGTTTCGAATCGACTGAGTCAATACCGCCATCAGCAACCAGACAAAGGAAAACAACAGCGATACATAAAGCACATAAGTACCGGGCCAGTCGATGTTGGTAAAAATGGACCAGAATGCACCGATAAGAATAACAAAGTAGACCCACTTCAACCGGCGCAGAAGAACGATTACGGTCCGCAGCAGTCCCGGGCTGTCTTTGATACTCCTGGCTTTGTCTTCCAGGCCTGGTTCTGTTTTGCGGGCTAGAAGAACGGAGATCAGGTAAATGCCGGCAATGATTATTGCCTGAAAGATGACGAATGGATCAGTAATAGCTTGCAGAATCTGCTGAGAAATTCCCAGAAGGCGGTCAATAAGGCTTTCAAAGTCGAACTGCATCTCTTGCCGCTCCAAAGCAGTGGAACAATCCCAAGTTTACCTGATTGAGGAATTGAGGGACAGATCAGGTTTCAACCCGTCCGCCAGTTCGAAGTATATTTCTGCCTGGTGGAAACCTGCCGAATAGATGCACAAACAAATCTGGAAGAGTGAGAACAGACGCAATGAAGCTAGCATTCTAAATGCCTTGCAGAATAAGAACTGATCTCTGTTAGGGTTGCCTGCTGTCGGTAGATAAGAACACTCGAAACTTCACAACTTCACGGGAGCGTAGCAACACTACGGTAGTCATAAGCTGTAGTTAAAGAAAAGACGTCCGGTGGAGTAATATTTGATATCGCGCTCCTGCAATTGATTGAACTAATTAATCGTACGGAGCACGGTTATTCGAAACACTACGAAGATTTTATGGAAGTCAGTGAGACCCAGTCACTAGTATGGTTCATGGCCGAAAACTACAATATTAAGGTGTGCTAATGGAAGTGCATTGGATTCATAGGTGGAACTTTCAATGAATTCTGCAATTGTTGTTCTGACTCCATTTCATTCAATTGTGCTAGACTTCTGAAGGAAATCGAATGTCTTTGCACGATTCTGGGTGCCTAAATACACCGAAGGTATGCAGTATCTATTAATCTTTCGCCACAATGGCTCGAGTCAACAATTGAAAGCAGCGCGCTATTCACCAATGATTCTACGCTTCATGTTTGTACCCTTGATGATGACGGTGGCGCTGTCGATGCGGCCTGTGCAGGCAGCCGAGCTAGTGGATGCGAAATGGCTGATCGTGAACTACTGGTCCGAGTGGTGCGCACCCTGCCGAGTAGAAATTCCCATGTTGAATGAACTCAGTGCGCTATTGTCGTCTAGCAATGTCATTATTGTCGGCGTAAATTTTGATGAAGACCCTGGGGAAGTTACTCTCGAGATTGCAGAGGACATGGGCATTGGTTTTCCAGTGCTGACGTTAGAAGAAGTAGCACAATTAGACCTGAGACCGCCAAATGTGCTGCCAACAACGTATATACTCTCGCCAACACATGAAGTTGTAGCCAAACTGATTGGTGCGCAGACGCAGCAAGAGTTACTGGAACAATTGACGAGCCTGGGCTTTTCAACACTCACTGAATTACCAGCCGGACAATAGCACTATGGCGAATCTGACATTTAACGCGCAGTTACGTTCTCTGGCGACAAATTTCATTGCTGGTGTGTGTGGTGCAATAAGTGTCTTCGCGTCAGTGCAAGCCAGCGAAGCCGCGCTTGAGTTACTGCCTTCTCCGGCATCCATCAATAGTAGCCTGTCACGTATCGTGAGCGACGAATCAGGGCAGATCTATTTGTCCTGGGTGAGCCAGGATGACGGATTGGCCAGCCTTGCTTATGCCCGACTTACAGATGACGGCTGGACTTCCTCGGAAATAATCAGCCAGGGTAGTGACTGGTTCATTAATTGGGCTGATTTCCCGGCACTCTCCGTAAATGCAGGCAACATGACTGCACACTGGCTGAGAATGAGTGCTGAGGGCACTTATGACTACGATATCGAGGCTCGCTTCTATAATGCCGACATAGGTAGCTGGAGTGAAGTAACAACAATTCATAAAGACGGCGTCAGTGCCGAGCATGGTTTCGTATCCATGCTGCCAATGAGCGCTGGACGCACTTTTATATCCTGGCTTGATGGACGTGAAACTGCTGGCAATGACGTCAATGGCGCAATGACCTTGCGCGCCGGTATTTTTGACAACACAGGATCAGCTGTCAGTGAATGGGAATTGGACCATCGGGTCTGCGATTGTTGTCAGACCAGCTCTGCCATGGCCTCCAGCGGACCGATTGTAGTTTATCGGGATCGTTCAGATGGTGAAATTCGAGACATCTACATGACCCGTTATTCTGATGGCGCCTGGACTGAACCGAGAGCAATTCACAATGACAATTGGCAAATTGCAGGTTGCCCCGTGAACGGCCCCGCGGTCGCCGCCAGGAATGAGCAAGTCGCGGTCAGCTGGTTCACCGCCAGAGACGATATTCCCAAGGTGCAACTTGCTGTATCGACGGACAACGGCGATAGTTTTTCCAAACCCGTACTGGTTGCAAGCCCCAATACCAACGGCCGCGTAGGCACCGTCATTCTGGATTCTGGGGGCATCGTTGTTAGTTGGATGGACACCACACAAGCTGAAGCCAGAATTATGCTCACGCTCTACAGCGCTGAAGGCAAGTTGATAGGCAGCACCGAAGTTGCAACCAGTAGTGCTTCCCGTCGTAGCGGCTTTCCTATTATCGAAGGCGTAGGTGAAACCGTATACGTGACCTGGACAGATATCAGCGCAACTCCGCAGGTCAAAGTTGCGCGAATGGATTATAAGAATAAATAGCCGACGCAAAAGCCCAGAGTAAAATTAGAACGGACTAGGTAACTGGTGCCCACTGGGGACTATACCAAGCAGAACCTGGAACCAAAATAATCAGCCAATTACTTAGAATCAAAGCATGTTTTTGATTGTGTATTGGATCCACCAAACGTTCACAATCAAAACAGCAGTATTTTTACTCTACCCCTGAGGTATCCCCAAAAAATTTGGAATTAACTCAATGGATTAACTTGTTTGACGTTTCTGTTTGCGGATTGAAAGCAATCGAAGCCTATGAATTTCGACTTCAAGCCGAGGGCTGGGATG
>JAQBSZ010000092.1 GCA_027623555.1 Pseudomonadota bacterium
GCTGATTCCCAAACTAGCGCATGCCGAGCAATTAGTTAAAGAGCTAATAACACAGCCTCAGGTCAGATAATGGAACATGCGGGTTGTTTAACTACCGAAGGTCTCCCGATATGTGAGGGATATGGCCCGGTCAACTACGGCTCACTCGCTTCGAGCCTGTCCTGCATAACGGGTCCGTGACCCCCGCCTGTTTTCCTGTTCGAGGCGATTTCCCTCAGATACGGATGAGATAACCATGAAGAAAATCATTCTGCTCAGCTTTGCGCTCCTGCTCTTTCTGCCCACACCAGTCACTTCCCAGGTAGCGCCTTCCTACTATTTGCCAACGGGTTTTTCCTACGACTCCCGCATTCCTACACCCGAGTCGGTGATTGGACATGGAGTGGGTGAGTGGCATGTGAGCCACGACAAGCTGGTCAGCTATATGCATGCTGTAGCGAATGCATCAGACCGGGTGACCCTGGCAGAGTATGGGCGTACTTACGAAAACCGGCCGTTGTTGCTGCTTACTGTGACTTCTCCAGGCAACCATCGGCGTATCGACGAGATCAAGACAAATCATCTACAGCTCACCTCCCAAGATGCCGATGCCGTCGATATCGAGAGTCAACCAGTGGTGGTGTGGTTAGGACATAGCGTCCACGGTAACGAAGCCAGCGGTTCCAATTCGTCCCTGCTTACGCTGTATCACTATGCGGCGGCGCAGGGCGCCGAGATTGAACAGTTACTTCAGGATACGGTTATCCTGATCGATCCGGCTATCAATCCGGATGGCTTGAACCGGTTTGCAAGTTGGACAAATTCCCACAAGAGCCAGAACCTTGTGGCCGATCCCAATAACCTGGAACAGAACGAAGCCTGGCCACGAGGTCGCACTAACCATTACTGGTTTGATCTGAACCGGGATTACATTCCTATACAGTTACCGGAAACAGAAGGTCGGGTCGCCAAGATTCATGAATGGAAGCCTAACCTGTATACCGATCATCACGAGATGGGCACCAATTCCACCTTCTTCTTTCAGCCCGGTGAGCCCAATCGAGTCCACCCGCTAATTCCCGAATTCAATTACGACTTGACCCAGACTATCTCTGAATATTTCCAGGAGGGACTGGACGAGATCCAGTCACTGTATTTCGCCAAAGAAAATTACGATGACTACTACCCGGGTCGCGGCCCCACCTATGTGGATTTTAACGGCGGGGTTGCGGGGTTGTTTGAACAGGCCAGTGCCCGAGGTCATGCGCAGGAAAGTGACAATGGCGTTCTCACGTTTCCCTTTGCAATCAGAAACCAGCATCGTTCCGCCCTGGCATCGGTAAAGGCTGCTTATGAATTGCGGCTTGAACTGTTGAATTATCAGCAAGCGTTTTACACAGATACAGAGCAACTGGCGCAAGCTGATCCGGTCAAAGCTTATGTGTTTGGTTCAGAAAGAGACAAGGTCAGGGCATTTCACCTGGCGGAAGTGGTGAAACGCCATGACATTGACATCTTCCATCTTGGCGAAACTGTAGAGATGAATGGTGAGCAGTATAGCCCCGGTTCAGCCTATATCGTACCTCTGGATCAGGAACAGTATCGCCTGGTACATGCGCTGTTTGAAATTCGCAATGAATTTGAGGACAGCCTGTTTTATGACGTATCCGCCTGGACCTTGCCCCTGGCATTTAACCTGGAGTACCAGGCGCTTGATCGTCGAGAATATGCATCTTCGTTACTCGGCGACGCGTTCGAGCTGGCAGCGTTTCCTTCAGGTCAACTTGTGGGTGGACGTAGCGATTACGCCTACGCCTTTGAAGTGCACGGCTACTATGCGCATCGGGCCATCAACCGCTTGCTGGATGCAGGCGCGCGATTGCGGGTGGGCAGCGAGGAATTTACCGATGCGAATGGCAAAACGTTTGCCCGCGGATCCATCGTTATTCCACTGGGCATTCAGGAAATAGACCTGGGGATCATTCACGAACTGGTGGAGTCAATTGCGCAGAATGACGCCATCGATGTGTATGGCTTCGATACCGGCAGATCATCAGCCGGTCCCGATCTGGGCAGCCCTTCATTCAGTACCCTAGAAAAACCAGAGATTCTGATTCTTGCCGAGGGTGGGATGTCGGGCTATGAAGTGGGACAGGCCTGGCACTTGCTGGACACACGCTTCGATATGAAGCCTGCCCTGGTGTCGGTAGAGACATTCAATCGCATCAATATCGACCGCTATAACACGGTGGTCCTTCTGGACGGAAATTACGGCGGTGTTTCAGCTAACGCGATTACTAAATTGCAAGACTGGGTGAGTAAAGGTGGATTGATTATTGCTACCAAGCAGGGCTCGAAGTGGTTGTCTGATCGGGAAATCACCAATGTGGCCTTTGCTGAGATTCCCGAGATCGAAGCTGATAATCTGGCTTACAGCGATTTTGAAGATGTTACCGGCTCCCAGGTGATAGGCGGCAGCATATTTAAAGCCGAGCTGGACCTGAGTCATCCCTTAGGATGGGGGTTCTACAACGCGGAAGTTCCCTTGTTCAAGCGTGGCGTGCTGATTATGGAAAGATCAGCGAATCCCTTTGCTACGCCTCTTAACTATTCTTCCGATTCACTTTTCAGTGGTTACGTGCCCGATGCAAAGCTACCGCTTATCAATGACTCAGCAGCGGCCGTAGTGAGCGCGGTAGGGCAAGGTATTGTGATCAGCTTTACCGATGATCCGAACTTTCGCGCATTCTGGTACGGCACTAACAAGCTGTTTATGAATAGCTTGTTTTTCGGTCGAGCTATTAATAGTGCGACCGCGAGATAAACAAAGGGCAGTGCAAGAGAGCGTCGAAGGGGTCAGAGTCTGAGGTATCCCCAGAAAATATCGAATTAACTCAGTGGATTAACTTGTTTTACGTTTCTGTTTGCGGATTGAAAGCAATCGAAGCCTATGAATTTCGACTTCAAGCCGAGGGCTGGGATGTTGTTTGCGAACAATCAGGGCCGAAGGT
>JAQBSZ010000061.1 GCA_027623555.1 Pseudomonadota bacterium
AAAAAACTCGCAGCGTTGAAATTGCCCTTACCAAAAATCTGGGCTGAATTTCAATCAGACCCAGATTATGAACACACTTCACTGATTGTGCCTTCATTGAGTGTTAACCAGGAGGAGTTGGCGAAGGTGCTGGGCTCATCTTTCTACGAAGAACGGCTGTTGTTTGCATTGATTCGTCTGCGCAATCCTAATGCCAGGGTAATCTACGTTACCAGCATGCCGGTAAATCCCGACATCATTGACTACTATCTGCAACTACTGGACGGAGTAACACTTGGCCACGCGCGACAACGGCTACAGATGGTCTCTGTGTATGATTCCAGTTCGCGCCCATTGACAGAGAAAATTCTCGAACGCCCAAGATTGCTGGGACGATTGCGTAATAAATTGGGCGACCCGGCACGGGCCTACCTGACTTGTTACAATTCGACGGTTTTGGAGAGACGTCTCGCCGTCGAGTTGGGAGTTCCCCTTAACGGCGTGGATCCGGATCTCTTGTATTATGGCACCAAGTCAGGAAGTCGCGAAATTTTTGTGGAAGCTGGCGTCAATATTCCGGCGGGAACATCAAACCTGCACAGTGAAGAGGAGTTAGTGACCGCCCTCGTTGCGCTGGCGAAAGAACGCCCACAAATTTCTCGCGCTGTCATCAAACTCAATGAAGGGTTTGCCGGCGAAGGTAATGGCATCTTCACCTTTCCTGCAGATAAGACTGATCGCAGAGCTATTCGCGATGCTCTGCATTCGCTGAAATGGCCCTCAGCTCAGGAAAATTTTGCAACGTTCATGCGTAAATTCAACGAAATGGGTGGTATCGTCGAGGAAATGATTGTCGCCACCGAAATGCGTTCGCCCAGTGTGCAGTTAAGGATTCATCCAGACGGTATCAACGCAATTGTTTCGAGCCATGAACAAGTATTGGGTGGCTCAACTGGACAGGTTTATCTCGGTTGTCAGTTTCCTGCTCGCGACGACTACCGACAATTCCTGCACAGTGAGGCCCAGAAGATTGGTCAGGTGTTGAGCAGTAAAGGGGTACTCGGGCGGTATGGCGTCGATTTTCTGATAAGTCGCGAACCGGGCAGTGACTGGACATTGCACGCGATAGAGATCAATCTCCGAATGTGCGGCACTACACCCCCGTTTCACGCCCTCGAATTTTTGACTGGTGGTCAACTCGACCGCGACAGTGGCCTTTTTTACACACCAGAAGGGCAGGCCAAATTTTACAGCGCAACAGACAATTTAAAATCGCCTGCCTATAGGGGTCTACTTCCCGAAGATCTTTTCCTGATAGCTTCTCGTCATGGCATTCACTTCAGGCACGCAACAGAAACAGGAGTGCTTTTCTACATGATTGGCGCCCTTTCACAATATGGCAAGTTGGGAATGACATGTATTGGAAACAGTGCCGAAGAAGCTCAGAGCCTCTTCGACCGCACCGTCGCACTATTGGATGAACAAACCGAAGGGAGCGATCATGGCGTCGCCGCATCGATGTTCGATCTTTACCTGAACATGGAATAATCGGTGCAGGTCACAGTGCCGATCGAGATTCCAGGGTGAGCAAACAATCCTTCTTATACTTAATCGCTGTTTTCACATCCTGAATCTGCTTCTCCCTCAAGTGTCAAGTCTCTTACTCGCTCGGATTTCATATTCTGAATTCAATGTTCACCATTGGACGCAAGCACGCCGGGGAAGCGAGATTGAGTGCTGCCGGTCTGGGAACTAACGCTGCCAATCTTGCAGTGAAAACTGTAGTTTGCAGAAACGTCTGTGGCTCCATTGCTGAAAAACGTCTTCAGTGCACTGCGTATCTTGCCGAAGGTTTCCGGCTTGCATGTGGATTTCTGGCTTCCTCGCTGAGCACCGGTCATTGCCGAGGCCTGATTAACTACTGCTGCTGGCGCTCCTGCTCCTGACGTAGCTCTTCCAGTGCTGCAGCAGTCTCTTCAGTCTGGCGCAGGTAGCCGTAGAGTAATTCCTCGCTATATTCCTGGCACTTGAATTCCACCAGGCGCATATTCGGCTCGATTCTTCGATAGAGCGGCAATGCGATCCTCCAGGGGCGTGTGTAGACTTCAGGATCATCAATAGTAGCTTCATACCATAGGGTATTAGGGCCAATCGACGTGAAACGCTCGGTTACCTTCATCGCCTCGCTGTGGTGATTGCCCGAATGATCCAACCAGGTCCAGTCATACTGATCGGTAGTAGTGATGACCAGAGATTCTCCTTCCCAATGACCAAGGTTATGTCCCATTACTGTGAGAATTGGCGCCTCATAATCCGGGCGATTCATAAACACATTTCTTGTAGAACTGGCAAACTGATAGGCGAACAACACATTCTGTTCGGTCTGAAATATTTGAAACGGGTATGGCATGAAATTGGCTCGTGGAATGCCTGGCATATAGCAGCGCACTACCGGGTCCAGTTCTAGCCAGTTGGCCTGATTTTCCTGTTTCTTTGCCAGGCCAGCTGCGTTATAGGGAATTCTATCGCCTTCAACCACACCTATACCGCCGGGAATAGCCCCGATCGCTCCGAGCTGCCACAGAGGTCCTGCGCGGGACTCATGGGTCTCCAGGTCCCAGTGGGCCGTGCCCAGGGCCTGCCAGATGCCATTCAGATTGGGATTTCCCCAGGGATCACGTGGCGCCATGTAGTCGGTCGACTGGGCAAAAACTGTATTAAATGAAAGGCTTGCCAACAATGCGGTGGCAGCAAACAGAATGCGAATTGAGGATTTCAGCACAACGGGTCCCTTTATAATGTCACTAATATCTGGGCTCTTGTTCTTGAACTCTTTATTGGTCCGGGACATTATACCTGCCAAGCCCGTGATTTCTATTGCAGCGCATTATGCAGAGTAGAATTTGGAATCCCTATTTTTGTATACTGTCGCAGTTACTCCAAAAGGCAGTATTTATGCAGAAACACTTCACATTAACCCTGGTAGTTTTTTCTGTTTCGGCAGTCTCCCAAGCAGACATATCTCGTATTCCCTTCAGAGCGATGGTCAAACAAATTCGAGGCCACTTCTTATCATCGCTAATTTGCCTGACGTCGCTGCTCTTATTCTCAAGCGCAGCCACGGCTCAGGACGATATTCCAAGAACTCCCTGGGGACGACCCGATCTAAACGGCTACTGGGACTACCATCACCTCACTCCACTGCAGCGACCCGCCGAGTTTGCAGGCGTCGCGGTGATGAATGAAGAACAGGCCAAGGATTGGGAAGACAATGCCTATAACCGCGAGGCTGAGCGTCGCGGGCGCAGCAATCCCAACGTTAACTATGTAGGTGTGGACCTGTGGCATGAAGAAGCCTTCGCCGAGTGGGAAACCGACGATCACCGCACTTCCCTGATTACCGATCCACCGGATGGGCGCCTGCCGGCAATGCTGGAGAGTCGCCGTGAAGAACTTCGCAGTCAACCGCGTTATCGTGGACTGCCACGCGGTCCGGAAGATCGCACCATGATGGAACGCTGCATCTGGGCGCCGCAATCGGTACCTCCGATCGAGACGCTTATCGAGAACGCCATGTTGCAACTGGTACTCACAGAAGACTTCGCGGTAATCCAGGCAGAGCGAATGCACGACTCTCGAATCATTCCCCTGGACAAACGCCCTCCCCTGCCAACTGATATCAAACAGTACTACGGTAGCAGCTCCGGATACTGGGAGGGTGACACGCTGGTGATTGAGACCACCGGTATTCATCCGTCGTACAGTTATCAGGGTTCGAGCCCGGACATGAAGGTTATAGAGCGACTAACCCTGAAGCCGGATAGTCGCCTCTACTACGAGTACACCATCGATGATCCGAATACCTGGGATCAGCCCTGGACTGCCGGTTTCCATTGGAAGAATCATGAAGGTCCCACATTCGAGTATGCCTGCCATGAGTTTAACTACGGTTTGACCGGTATTCTGAGCGGTGCGCGCGCTGAGGAATTTCGCGAATTAACTGGCGAAGAATACGAGCGTCCTCCGGTAGAAGCGGAATACCGCTAACTCAATAGAATAAGCGTTGCAGAGAAGCTAAGGGCTAAATCAAAGGGGCCAGAATCTGCGATATCCCCAGAAAATGTCGAATTAACTCGAATTGAGCGATTTCTGCAGGCTTGTAGGGTGTAGGAACCGATTAATTTCAACTACTCGAGCCAGGGGGTGCTGTTGTCTGCGAACAATCAGGGCCGCAGGTCCGTGAGCAAATAATACCGCAGGTCCGTGAGCAAATAATACCGCAGCTCCAGGCGGCTGGCCTGGACAAGCCGCCTCATCGCCCACAGCAACGGGGATATCTCAGACTGGGATTTCTTTGATTTTCAAACTTATGAGCGTAGCTATAGCCCGCCTAGAAACTCCAGCATTGCCGCATTCGTTGCCTCTGGCGCTTCCTGCTGTACCCAGTGCCCAATCTCAGGAATAAGAATCACTCCCCTCAGGTCATCGACTACCCGGCTCATGGAATTGGTCAGTGCTTCCTTGCTGGCACCGGCTATTACCACGTCACGCTCCCCGGCGATAAAAAGTGTTGGCACGGCAACCTTTACACCGTCAAGATGTTCGGTGATTTCCCAGTTGCGATGGAAATTGCGGTAGTAATTAACCCCACCTCGAAAGCCTGCCATTTCGAATTGACCCACCACATAATCCAGGTCTTGCTGGGTTAACCAGTCGGGCAGCCCGATGGGCGCACCAAGGCGACCAATCCAGCCACCGGCCGAACGCTTGGGATCAGTGATCGTCGGAGCCTCACGCGGCGACTGTGGCGACAGATAAAGGCGACTGATCAACCCACGTGGGTCGCTGTCATATTCAGCTTCCGCTACGCCCCCTGCTTCGTTGTGATAAAGGATGTAATAGAAATTATCGCCGAAGGCAGCCTTCCAGCTTGCCAGCGGCGATTGCGCGGCACGCCCGCCATAAGGCACGCTCATGGCGATCAGAGCGCTAAAACGATCCGGATACATCAGCACAGTATTCCAGGCAACCAGGGATCCCCAGTCGTGACCCACCATGATCGCAGTCTCTTCACCCAGGGCATCCAGGATGCCTACCATGTCACCTGCTGTGTGGACGGTATCGTAATCATTCACAGCGGCCGGCTTATCGGTTTCGCCGTAGCCGCGCATGTCTGGCGCTACTACCCGATAACCGGCAGCAGCCAATCCCGTTAACTGATGACGCCAGGAATACCAGGATTCGGGCCAGCCGTGGGCCAACAAAATCAGAGGTCCAGTGTCGCCGGCTTCGGCTATGCGCATCCTCAACCCATTCGCTTCGATGAATCGGAAGGTGACGCCGTCTACTGGTGATGGACTGCTCATCGCATTAGTACCCCGCTGCGAGTAGGCTGATGCAGAAAACATCAGACTAAAAATAGTGGCTAATAAAGTGGTTATAGAAATGTTGAATGCTGTTTTCATGTGGATCGACCCCCTCTCAAACTTCGACTAGACTAGCATGAGCAATGTTGAATTCACCATCACGGAATTTGCAACAACCCAGACATCACTTTTGTGGGCCAGAATCATCATCCATCGCCTGGCCTGAAGTCAGCCCTGGAGAGTTTCTCCTGTCTGGCGCTCATCTGTTGCTCGTCTCTCAATGCTCAGGCTGTGTGCGCGGGTCCGCAACTTTAATTCAGGCAATAAAAAATGCGATCCGAGGGTCTTCGGATCGCATTTCATTTTTCGGTTAGCTTTTTCCGAACTGGCTGCTCTATTCTATGCTACTGCATCCACATCGTCAGACTCCAGAGATTTGCTGATCAGATCTTTAATGCGCAACGCCCCGTCCTGATCCATCTCGAGAAACTGACTACGAATATAGCTGACATCTTTTCTCGGGTCATAGATAAAGCCGAGCACTTTTATCCTGGACTTGATAGTTGATCCATCTGGCAACATCATCTGACAATCGGAAATGATGCGACTGTCCTTAAACTGATACTTCAGATTACCCTTGAATTGTATTTTTGCGCCGCTGGTAGAGAGATCTTGTACCACGCCCTTCAAGTGCGTGCCATTCTCAGTAAGATAAGTGACAGCAATGTTCGCCAGGTTCATGAAGTTTACCCTGACTGCACCGCGCAACTGGTTGACGGTTATTGATTCGGGAAAAACGATTCGGCAATCTGAAAACAGCCGCATTGAAAGCACATTACCACCCACCTGGATAATCTCTGACTGAAAACGAATATTGATGCCTCCGCTCTGTGCCCTGAAGGTAATTGGCTCACCTGGCTGAATGCCTGAATACTTCACTTCGCTACTAACAGTTAACGTGCCTGCGTCTGCATCCATGCCGACGAGTTCAGTAGTGTGTGAAACAATGTTTTCAGAATCCACCAATGCATAGGAAAAAATCCAGCGATAGAGTTGCGCTACCAGCAATAAATCGGAAATTTCCTGCTGATCAGAAATCTGTCGACTACTTCTTCCGAACTGTGACATGTTTGCGATTCCTTTTTAAAATGTAGGAGCTTTCCTACATTTTTCAGTACTTTTCCTACAAGAATGGGTCAAGTCTCACTATTTAGGAGCGTTCCAAAACAGTGATCCTACTATGTATCACAATATTTGGGGGAAGGGAAACTCCTGTTTTACCCTAGGATGGCGAATCTGGTTGTTCCAGAACCTGATTTACCATGTTGCCGAGGTCTTCCCGGTTGTAGGGCTTACTCACCAATGGTGCATCGAGATTAGCGTTAGCGGTTTCCTCGATCACACCCGAAGGGAAACCTGAAGTGTAAATGACCTTGATATCGGGATGTTTGCTTCTTACCTCATTGGCGAAGGCCACGCCATTCATGCCGCCGGGCATGACGATGTCGGTAAGCAAAATATCGACTTCTGGATTCTCGGCCAATACTCCCAGACCCTCGTTACCACCGGAGGCAGACAGAACTTGGCAACCGAGGTCTTGCAAATAGGCAACGGCTACTTCCAGTAAATCTGGCTCATCATCTACTACCAGCACAAGAGTAGACTCATTGGCCACAGAGGCAACACGTTCCTTCTTGGTTTTCTGCTGAAGCTGAACATTGACCTGCTCATCCACAGGCAGAAAAATATCGATCGAGGTTCCCGCGCCCAGCTCGCTATTGAGGATAATAAACCCCCGGGATTGTTTAACGAATCCGTAGATCATCGCCAGCCCTAACCCGGTTCCCTTGGTCTTGTCTTTAGTGCTGAAAAAAGGTTCAAACGCCCGGTTCAGAGTATCCTGGCTCATCCCGGTACCGTTATCTGAAACGAGAATGTGCACGAACTTGGCATTCTTGATAATGACATTGGGCATCAGTTCAACGATATCGTCACGCGTCTTGACGTTTGTGACAATCGAGAACTGCCCGCCGGCAGGCATGGCATCTCTTGAATTGATCGCCAGATTAAGCAGCATACCTTCAAGACCCGACGCATCTACCAGTATAGGTGGCAGGTCTTCCATGAATTCGAAGCTCATCTCGATATCGGGCCCGAGTGTGGCTGGCAGCATTTCAGCCATTTCTTCGACGATTCCATTTACATCGATGGATTTGGGCTGTAACGGTTGCCGTCTGGCCACGGCGAGCATGCGCTTGGTCAGATCCGCACCGCGTTCGGCGGCGTGCAGTGCAGTCGTTAACCGCTTCTTGAACGGATCGTCATCACTATTGATCTTGCTCAGAGTGAGATCGAGATTCCCGATAATGATGCCCAACAGATTATTGAAATCGTGAGCCATGCCTCCTGTTAACTTGCCGATGGCATCCATCTTCTGACTCTGTCTTATCTGGGTCTCCATCAGCGCCCGCTCGCTGACATCACGCAACAGGCAAATGATAAGCGAGCCTTCTTTGGTAGTGATTGGAGCCAGAGAAAATTCGATCGGGAAGTTGCGGTTATTCTTGTCAACGCCGCTCTCTTCCAGGGCCACCCTGAAGAATTCCCCATCCAGGATCTTGGCATCCTCGAACAGATCGGTTATAAGTTTTACGTCCAGCTCCGGTATCAGGTCAAAGATTGAATACTCAAGGAATTCATCACGTTCATAACTGAATACAGAACTCGTCTGTTTGTTGGTCAGAATAATTTGTCCGTCTGTATCACAGATCAGCACGGCATCCGGCGCTGACTCAATAAAGGTTTTCAGCAACTGCTCCTGATCCAACAAGGCATGTCGGCTATTCACCTGGTCGGTCACGTCGCTGGCAACTCCTCCAATGGCAACGATGTCCCCTTCTGGGTTGCGCATTGGAAAGCGCAGCGTCTTGAAATGCCGGGTAGTGCCATCTCTCTTCCAGCGGGTATGAAATTCCATCGCCTCTTCGTTGAGCAATACTTGCATGTCCTGTTCCTGCATGGCACTGGATGCATCTTCTGGAAAGACATCGAACCGGTCCCTGCCACGCAAATCCGCCTCAGGCATATCTGCCAGACGGCGGCACATCTCGTTCGCAAAATGAAAACTTCCATCCAGATTCTTGATAAACATGATCTCCGGATTAGTTTCAAAGAAGTCATCCATAAGTGATTTTTCAGCGGGAAGCGGCACCACAACCCGTTCAGCCGTGTCAGGAACCTTAAGGAGAGTGGTGACCAGATACACAGAAGTGATTGCAGCAAAGATCAGTAATGCAGCAATGAAAATCCCATTGCCCGTCTGGCCTGGCATGTCTTGCGCGGATTGCGAAAAGAGAATCTGAATAGCAACTGCAGCGACCAATAGCAGTGTCAATGCCGGCAAGGCTAGCGAGAAGTAGTGCGCGGATGCGGCACCCTTCACCTTTGCCCTCGCCTGCTTTGGGCTCTGTTCCCCAGAATTCGGGTCAGCACCTGCTTGAATTCTGTTATCCATTGCGTTCCCCAAGCTGTTGCAGTACTACTGCGCCAGGAATTTTACCAACTCTGTATCTGAAAGCGCTGCACTGACCTGGCTTCCTTCTGCCCAGATAAAACCACAGTCACTGACAAATTCGAGCAGATCCTCCTGAGTGATATTGGTTGCACAGGTCACAATGCCCTTGTTACGAAGTACCGAGGTTAGTGAACTGTAATTAAACTCATTTTCCATATTACCTTGAAAATTTCCCTGTGAAACCAGTGGATACACATCGACATAAATCTCATCGAGAGGAAACTTGTCCAGCATAACCAGGAGCGATTCATCACTCGATTCCGTTTTTACTGCAATCTTGACGCCTTTTATACGCAACCTGGACATGACATCAATGGCATTGCCGTGAGACTTCGAGACTCCCTCTTCGGTAACTTCAATTATGATTCTGTCGCTGGGTACTTTTGTCTTTGCCACGATACCGGCGATAAAGTCGGCTGTACTGTGATCCTGCAAAAAAATGGAATCGAGGCTGACCACCAATTCCACAGCAAGCTCTTTCTGATAGAAGGATTCGCAGAGCGCCAGCGCATTGCCCAGCATGACTTTAAAAAGACCCTTGCTGATGCCCGACTTGTCTGCCCATTGTTGATACTGGGACTTCGATAACAGCTCACCATTATCCAGACGCCACAGGGAATGCACCCCAATTCGATTCGACTCATTAGCGTCACTGTTAGCCAGGTGTTTGAACGGGGTATAGAAGTTTTGCAGACCGATTTCGGTTTCAGGTTCTGCTGCAGGGGCGGCCTCTGGAACTACTGGCTGAGGCGCTGCGTCATATATAGGAGCGAGAATTGCTTGAATCTCCTGCGGACGCATAGGCTTGGTGAGTGTGCCGACTATTTGTAAATTCTTTTCCTTGCCAAGCGCTTCAACCGAGTGCAACGTACGTTGATCCATCCCACTCATGAGGACAATTTTCGCTGCACAATTACTCAGAGCAAGCTCTCTGAGTATTTCCACGCCATCTGCGCCGGGCATCCTCAGGTCCAGTACTATCGCTACCGGATCACAGGCTTCTACCTCGCTGACAACCTTATCGCCTTCGTGAACACAACGGGTTTGAAAGCCAATGTCGTGCGCGACCTCCGCAATGATATCGGCAAAGTCCGGCTCATCGTCGGCAATCAGAATTACTGGCGCTTTGATCTGGTGATTTGTCATATCCAGTATGTTATATCGCCAATCTGGTGGGAAAGTTAAAAAGTATTCGGGTCAGGCGAAAATGTCCAGCGTCGAAATGCTTAAACCAATGAAATCCCACGTAATTTTTGGTGGAATAATCCTGAATTGCTGGCCCCATTCACCAGGGATTTTCGTCCCAGCTCAGTCTGGATTGTTACCAGCCTTGCCCAGGTCGCCGTACAGTAACTCTCTGCATGGCGGACAGATGCCGTGGCTGACGCGTAGATTCTCATTCGAGCTTTCAATGTATTCCTCTACGGTTTTCCAGTCACCTTTTTCGTCACGGGTTTTCTTGCAGTTTGAACACAGCTGCAGGATCGATTCCAGCGACGTAACCCTCTGTTTCAGTTTGCTCATTGTGACAAGCGTTTCCTGGCGTCGCATCAAGATAAAAACCCCTAAGCTGACAGCGAGCAGCTGGGTGAACAGCGTCGCAAGAAGTTCAATAGCAGTTAACCGCGATACGGCAAAGATCACCCATACCGAAGAAATGATAAGCACCGTAAATAACATATAGCGTATAGAGAGAAAAACGACGGTCGTGCTAAAGAGCACGATTGCGATATACAGCGGCAGCGGCGCGCCCTGCAAGACCAGGGATGCAATTGGCTTGCTGCCGACACACAACATTCCGATCAGTGCCAGAATCTGACTCTGCTCGGCGCTTACTTTTCCGAGTTGGCTCAAGACTGTAATAATGACTACGACTAATGCCGCCACTACGTTAAGCGTGACAAGCCAGCGGGGAAAGCTGAAATCGAGCAGGATGGCGTCACGCAATACTGTAAGTACCATGATTACCAGCATACAGCTGGTAATCAATGGCAGGTAGCTCAGGTGATAACTGTTAAGTTCAGTCTCGTGGGAAGCGTTCATAGGCAACTCAGAGAAGATTCGCGTCCCAATACTGACGGGACACGAAATGCAGGTTTATTCATTACACAGTAGATACTGGGGCAAGACAAGGAATTAAGAGATTCTCAGATCTCTGCAAGTCGAAAGCTAAATTTCGATATCGGAGCGACTCCACAGATTAAACATACCACACATGCACAGGTACGCTATCAGCGCTGCTGCAGCGAGCCACCACTGACTGACCTGGATTACATCGAAGCGCAGATAGAGATAGAACAATATGCCAACAACGCAGATGAGAAAGATTAGTACGCCGCCTTGCCAAACCTTTACCCTAACATTCGCTATTTGTGCTTGAAGAAAGCACATCGTGATTCCTGTGAAACCAATCACTCCCAGTGCCAGACTCTCCATGATCAAATCGTTATCGCCAAAAAGTTTACCGATCAGCATCAAAATCAATCCTGCTAGCATGACGAACAACCCAGCCACGCAGTAGAACTTACCTAATTCCATTAAAAACTGTTGGCGGGAGAGCCATGGCGACTGCAGATACAACCGTCTCATGGCAGTGTCGCGTGTGTCCAATAATTCCGAAGCAAATGCAACCATGATTACGATGGCGATCAATTGCAGAAACGTCAGGCTGATTTCTCCGCCAAAGCTCACGAAAACAGGCAGCATACAATACCAGAACAGATGGGCTCTCAATGCGCCCGGGTCGATCACACCAAACCTGAACCACCACCAGAGAGGCCTCCGCTCAAGCGCGGCTACCTTCAGGAATCCTGGAGCCATCAGGTAACCCGTTCTAACTCCTTTCACTTGTTTCGCATTCCGCACATCGAGATACGAACGCAATACATTCAACCAGCGCAGCGATCGGGTTTGTACATGCGCTTGACTGTTAAATACTAGTTGCCAACGATACAGGGCAATGCCGCTGAGCAGAACCAGCAGGAAATTCACCCAGAAGTAAACCTGTCCGTAAACATAAAGAAATGCACTATTGGATATGTTATCGAACAGGTAATCGATGATAAGCAATACGCCAATTAGAGCAGCCGTGGTTAACAACAAGCGCAGACCTGTAATCCCATGGGTAATAAATAACCCAATACTCGCCGCGAATAATGCCGTAGCAACTGCAGACACGAGCATTATCAATTCGAATCGAGAAAACAGGGCTATGGTAACCAGAAGATACATAGCAAGCAGAAGCACGCCTGCCGAGATAAAGTTTGCGGGGTACTCTGGAGTCAATTGCTGTCCCATTTTCACGGCCATGTCGGTCATGTTGGAACCAAACAGGCAGAACGCGATATGCCCAAGCCCTGAATAGATGAATATAAGTGCCGCAACTTGAATTTCCTGACCATTGAAAGTGAGTATGCGTATGACCAGTGGCAGGGTGAGAACCACCAGCGCAAATCCCCACCAGGATTTAGTCAGAGCGGCTCTGACGATAGACAGCATCGACCGCGGAAAGAACCTGTTGGTTTCCATGTGCAGATTGTTTGTCGCCATTCTATCCATCCGCCAATTCCACGAAGATATCTTCCAGCCCAAGTGTCTGAGGCGTAACTGTTGCATCGAATTGCTCTTCAATCTGTATTCGAATTGAGTCGGAGTAGTTCTCCATGGTCAGGACGGCCTCTTGCCCGGTCACGGCGAGTGCAGCGACGCCGAAAAGACGCCCTAGTGGATTCAGATCTTTAGTTCCCGTCACGTGTAGTTTGACCACTTTCTCTTTTAATTCATCGATAGGGCCCTGGAAATAGGTCTTGCCGTCCCGGATGATCGCAACATCAGCTGCCACGCGCTCCACATCAGCCGTGATATGGGTGGAGAACAGGACGGTATTGCCCTTCTCTGAGTTCAATTCGATCAATTGCCTTATGAACTTTCGCTTCGCCGATGGATCCAGCGCCGCTACCGGTTCATCCATGATCAACAGTTCCGGCTCGTGACCCATAGCCAGCACAATTGCAAGTTTCTGGGCTTCACCCACAGAGAATTCACGCACTACGCCCGTCATTGGAACTTTCCACTCCAACAATAGCTCGTTTACCAGATTCGCGTTCCAGTTCGCATAGAACTTGGAGACATAATTCACAAGTTGATGGGTTGTCATCCAGTCGAACAGGTCATTGCTTTGCGGAACGAACGCCAGGCGCTGGCGCACATCACCACTTAGGTCCCAGCTGTCATCGCCAAGAATTGAGCTAGCACCTGATTGAATTTTCAGGAACCCCAGCAGGCAATTTATCAAGGTGGTCTTTCCACAGCCGTTTTTACCTAACAAGCCTATGATGGTTCCTGGCTGAATGCTCAAATCTATACCATTTAGAACCTTATCGGTGTCGTAGGAGTATTCGATTCGCTGTGCGTCGATGGCGGGTGACGGAGTATTCATCTGATGACTCTCTTGCTTGCCTGATTAGTTTTTCCTGGCGTGGAATTTTAGGAACTTTTCGATATAGCTCATCATTTGTTCATCACTGATATTGAGCTGGCCCGCTTCCAGTGAAAGCATTTCCAGAGTGCTATCCAATTGTGCGAGACGTTGTGAAAGGTCCAATTGTGAATCTTTATTCTTTGCCACAACCATGCCCTTGCCCCGCAGACGCGTTAGCACACCCTGCACTTCCAGTGCGCTGTAGGCCTTCGAAACTGTCATTGGGTTGATCGCATGTTGCTCGGCCAGAATCCGAACCGATGGCAATTCGTCACCGATGGCCAGGGACTTGCTTGCCACCAGCCGTTGTATCTGATCCATTATCTGGCGATAAATTGGCGTTCCCGAGCTGGGAGAAACATGCAGCCCAAGGAGCTTGCTATTGGCCATTTGCGTTGGTGTGCCCGCTTGTGTATTACTGTATTAATTGAATAATACACTTGAATTGTCATCACGCAAGCTTTTTTTTGTAGAAAATCAGTTGCCGCTGTCTTTTGCTGAAGCTGGGAAACGGCTATTCTCTGCAATCATTCGAAGTGAAATGCCACAGTGGAGAACCAGGTGCCAGATATTTTCGATGTTCCCTATATGGAACGCACCCGTGACTACTATCGCGCCCAGGGATATGAGAAAGACTATGTATGGGCACACAATACCCAGACACCATTTACTCCCCTGCCCAAGCCGCTTAACGAATGCACTGTTGGCCTGATTGTCACCGCCATGCCCGATACCGAGGCCGGCCGCGCCAACCGCCTGGTCTATTCAACCCTGAGCACACCCATTCCTGAATCGATGTACACCGATGAGTTGTCCTGGCATAAGTCGATTACCCATACCGATGATGTTGGCTCCTTTCTCCCTATTGCACAACTCATGGTCCTCGTCGATGAAGGTGGCATCGGTGGAATTGCTCAACGCTTCCAGTCTGTACCTACTGAATACAGCCAACGCAACACAACTGAGAGCGATGCTCCGGAAATACTCGAGCGCTGTCGTGAAGACAATATAGATATCGCAATTCTGGTGCCATTGTGACCAGTCTGTCACCAGACCGTGAGTCTGGTCGCGCGAAATCTCGAAGCGCATGGCATTCCTGCCTTAGTCATCGGTTCCGCCATCGACATCGTCGAGCACTGTGGTGTACCACGCTACTTGCATACTGATTTCCCGTTGGGTAATCCCTGCGGTAAACCCTGGGACCGGGATATGCAGATCAGCATTATCAGCCAAGGTGTGGCCATGTTCCGCACGGCCACGGCACCCAATACCACCGAGCGTACGCCTTATGAATGGGGCGATAATAGTTGGCGCAATGACTATTTGAGAGTGGATGACAGCAACCGGGAAGAGCTGGCCAGACAAGGCGACCAGCGGCGCAAGCGCCAGGCATCCGAAAAAGCCGCCGGCCTGCCTCGTTCAGCCATGATTGCGGAAGGCTGAAACCCTGCATTGCATCGATAAGGGATTGAATTACCGCACCAATTGACAGTTAATAGAAGCCACAGAAAAATAACAGCACCTCAGAGGTCATAACAATGAAAAGTTTGAGACTTACCCTAGCCACTCTGCTCACCCTGCTCTGGATCATCCCTGGCCAAGCCCAGGATATGCGCATGTACAACACCGTCAAGACCAAGCTGGCCGCGGGCGGTCAGGTTATGGGTGGTACCGTGGATACTCCCGACGCGGAGATCTACTGCGCCATGGCCAATTCCGGTTTCGATTTCATCTGGATCGAGATGCAGCACAGCAGCCTTAACTATACTGACGTGGCCCGCATGATCTGGGCCTGTCGGGACGCCCCGGCCGTGCCTTTTATCCGCATACCTGATGCCACCGAGGGTGATATCCAGAAAGCCGCCGACATTGGCGCACTGGGACTTATCGTGCCCATGGTTGACGATGCTGAGAAAATGAAAAATGCCGTGAAATTCGCCAAGTACCCGCCAGAGGGACGTCGCAGCCAGGGCGGTGGTCAGTATGGCCGATTGTGGGGTAGTGATTATCGCCGGACCTGGAATGACAATCTGATGATTATCGCCATGATCGAAACCCCGGAAGGCACCGCGGCCGCGGCTGAAATAGCTGGAGTAGACGGTGTCGATGCAGTCTTTGTTGCCAGCGGTGACCTCGGCAGCTTCACCGGCAAGCCCCAGGGCGACCCTGACTACGAGAGACTGGTTACCCGCATCAAGAGCGCCACCGAGAATGCTGGCAAGTATGTCGGGGGACCTTCAGCGTGGATGACATCAAGAGAAGGTTACCAATTCTTCCAGGCACCCAGCACCGGCGCCCTGATTCGTATTGGCGCCCGGATTACTCTTGAAGCAGCCGATCCCTGCCGCTTCCTTCCCTCCGGTGCCACCCCGGTCGCAGGAGAGAATCCCTGTCCGTAGGTTTCGCTTCCAGCATTGTCCAATAAAGTGACAAGCACCGGTGCCTGGCACTTTTGTTGAGGGCGTTCGAACAAGCTGTGTTATTTACCAGAAAACTCAGAGAATCCATCAAGCAGGGTGACATAACAACCAGTATTCGTATCTGGAAACGCCCGCGCGTCAAGGTAGGCAACCACTACAAACTCGACGAGGGGCATGTGGTCGTCACATCGATTCGAGAAATTGCCTTCGATGACATTTCCGACCAACTGGCCAGAGAGTCTGGTTTTCTAAATAAGCTCGACCTGCTGAAAACGGCGCAACACGGTGAAGGATTTAGCGTGTACTTCGTGCGCTTCTACTACGAAAAATGAAATCAAAAAGGTGGCAGGCACCGGTGCCTACCATCTTTATTCTTTATTCATGACATTGTTAGATCTTTACGTACACGAAGTATGCCATTGCATCGGCCGGATGCAGAATCAGCAGCCGCGCCGAATCAGTAGTGTTATCAAAGACATCTAGAGTGAACGGATACACATAGTACTCCGGCGTCAATACTTCCTGATAGCGGGGAAACCAGTTGAGTTCACCACCGCCATAGAGATCGGCAACAAACTCGAGCGCATTGTCGAGCTCGGCCGTTAGTGAATCGCCTCTGACCACTCCATCATGACCCGTGATAAGCGCCTCATTCAAACCCGACACTCGCACCGAAAACCCTGCCTCACCGTCACCGGACCAGGCACCGGACAGCGTATAACTGTCAATGAGCTCAATCTGATTTTGTGGTATTTGCAGACCGGCAAACCAGTTGGTAACGAGCTGGTAGGCGTAATCTTCCTCGTCGATCTCACCCGGCCCGCTATAGAGGAGTAAGAGCAAGAAGAACGCTGCGTAGAAAATGACGAAGAACCCACCCACGAATAGCAGAAACTTCTTGAGAATGAAGCCAGGCATCATACCCAAACACCGAATTGAGAATAAGGACAAGTTAGAACGAGAAAAGCAGCCAGGGGGACGCTTGTGGGATCGCCCTCTGGCTGTTGGAAACTAGAAATCAGGAGCCAGGTACTTCGTTACCGGCGATATAGACACTCTCGATAGTCTTGGTATTGAGAATATCGGCGGCAGGATTTGCAGTCAGTAAACTGAAGTCCCCCCACTTGCCGGGCTCGAGTGTACCAATATCACCCATGCCAATACAGTCTGCGGCCACGCCGGTTGAAGCCCGGATTGCCTCAAGCGGTGTCATGCCGGCATCCACCATCATATGGATCTCCATATGCTCGAAGTAACCCTGGAATCGAGCCGGTGGTCCGGTATCGGTACCCATCGCGATCGGTACCTGGGCATCATTAAGTACACCCACGTTGGCCATCGCGACCTGCAGCGCTGCCTTGTAACCCTGTGCGGAACGACTGGCTGCCATGCGCGACATGCGCTCGGGAGTCTGCAACTCCTCGAGAATCGCAGGCTCCACTTCCTTCAGAAAATAAGGATCAGAGAAAAAATCCGGCACACTTTCATAAACAAACGTGGATACTTCACGAGTCAGTGTCGGAATATAACAAACGTTCTTCGCTTTCACGAGATCGACAAATTCTTGATCCACAGGCAGGTCGCGAACACTGTGCGCGATCAGGTCGGCATCAGATTCCAGCATGTACTTCGCGTCATCGAGATAGAACAGATGTACTGCCACCGGCAGCCGGCGAATATGGGCCTGATCGACCAGGGCATCGAATAAATTGCGGGGCATCTTCTGAGTGGCGCCGAGATTGTCATCGATGCGCACCTTGATGAAGTTCGCGCCCATGTCGGCATTGCGATTCACTTCGTCACGGATCGCCTGCTCGCTATCACCCACCACCACGCTGCCAGCCACATAGATACGGGCTCGATTCAGATCGGCAGTGTACTGCGCGTTGCGCAGTGCAAACCCCGCCTCCTCGTCACCGCCAAGGCTGTTAATCGCCGTAATGCCATAACGTGCATACAGGCCCAGCTGACGCAGCAAATTGCCAGTGGTATAGCCGCCATTACCATCCAGACCGACCGTAGCGCCCACGTGACCATGAGCATTGATCAGTCCTGGCATGATGAATTTGCCGGACACATCCACCACCTCGGCACCAGCCGGGATAGTCACCGCGCTGCGGGGACCCACTGTGCGCACGCGACCATCGGTAATGACCAGTGTGGCATTCGGCAGTGGCGCGGCATCAGTGCCGTCGATAATTGTGGCGCCGACGAAGGCGATGGTGCCATCATTGGCCAGGACTGGGGACAGGAATAGTAGAGAACTAACTAGTGCTAACAGGGATAGGGTTGTTCTTGCATTAATTAAAATCATGAAAAAATCTCCTCCGGGAGGGTATTTCAGAGGATTTGGAGCCTAATTGCAATAGGAGCCGCACCGAGGCTCGCTTTGTTGAGCCCAAGGAATTGGAACTACTGGTATATCAATGGGATACTGCTGGGCGCAATGGCAAACAGAGCCAACCAGGGGCTTGGCTAAAACCAGATGGCTCAGTATACAAATGTTATGTTGCTGGAGGCACAGCAATGAACTTCGAATGGGACCCAGAGAAAGCAAGTGCGAATTTTGAGAAGCATGGGGTTACGTTTGCAGAAGCTAGCGAAGTATTCGGAGACCCACTTTCGTCTTCTGTGGATGATCCAGATCATTCTACTGACGACGCGAGATTTTTGATATTTGGACAATCTATCTCACATAAACATATTGTTGTTTCTTTTACAGAACAAAACCCTAGCACCATCTGGATAATTTCTGCTAGAGAAATGACTAAACAGGAGCAAAATGCATATGAGCAATAAAGATGATTTACGTTCAGAGTATCCTTCTGATCTTATCAAATCTGGTGAGCGTGGCCGCTATACCCAAAGATTTAGAGATGGCACTAATGTAGTGCTACTGGATCCAGATTTGCATGAGAAGTTTCCAGATTCGCGCTCAGTCAACAGCGCACTTAGAGACTATTTACAGAAAACAGGCAGCGCAACATAACACATAAGAGCCGTTTCTCTGTCAACAGGCATAGGTTGTTTGTTCAGTCACGCCCGTGATTGAATTCGAATCAAATAGAAAGATCATCCACTTCATCTGTCATGG
>JAQBSZ010000062.1 GCA_027623555.1 Pseudomonadota bacterium
TTGGCGCCCGCAATAATTGCGATCGGCATGTACTCAGTGTAGGTTTGGCGAAAAGAAAGGGTGTTTATAATAACTACACTCCCAGTTCCAAAGCTGTGAAGCCAACATCCAATGCCTGCAGTTCGGCAAGGGTCAAGGTTCGATTGCGCAGGTTACCAATTTCATCTGCACGTTCACTGGGAATCGATACCGCATAAAAAGGAATCGGCTCATCCATGCGAACCAACTGGGTAGGTCTTTCGGGAAGAAACAGGCGTAGGGCGATCTGCTTGGTATTTACACCTTCCATGAATTGAAACTGGCTTAACCGATTTCCCGAACCCGAATCAATGAATTAGCGGTTGATCTCAGCCGGTAAATTAACGGCCTCCAGCTTGAATGTGTCCGACTCACCACTAAACAGTTCGATGGACATGCCAAAGTCCGTTGTACCACCCAATTCAACTTCCTGTGAAAATTGCTCAGACTTGATAATCGCCTTGTTTACTGAAGCATCTTTCTCCAGAAACACTTTCAAGCGCCGAGATGAGAGTGTAGCCCGCAGGGTGGCGATGAACTCAACCTCGTTTTGCCCGGTGCCAATTACGGCTGGCCAGTTGTTGGCTACGGCGTGAACTATGTGTCAAGTACACCGATCCATGAGCGTCAGAGTCTGACCGGCATGGAGCGTCCAGTCCGTTTCTGGGTACCGTCAATTGCCACTTCTGGTCTTATGGTCTACACCGGCGATAAGTTCCCCATGTGGCGGAACAATATCATAGTCGGTTCCCTGGCCGGCGAGCAGCTTGCCCGTCTGCAAATGACTGAAGATTTCAGGTCAGTCGTTGTGGAAGAAACCCTGACTTATGGAATGGGACGTCTCCGTGACGTGCGTCAAGGTCCAGACGGTTACATCTATGTGGCTGTTTCTGACAGGGGCGGCGCGCCGACTCAAATTGTTCGTTTGGAGCCAGTTGAGTAAAAATAGTTAGAAGATAAACGCAAGTAATTGGGGTCAGGTTTATTTGATCGGGTCAATAGACCAAAAATCAAAGCAACCTGACCCCTTTTATTCACAACGGCATGAACCCGCCAAACGAAACTGAAAAATGTTACTGGAATGACTACAAAACTGTGGCCAGATTTACTTGACCACTACAATGACCAATAAGTGCAATTTGCACCTATCCAACTAATTAACATTGCCAACAATTTATTGTTCTAAACCACTCCTACAAGGCTGCCCATGATTTTTGCCAGCTTTCAAATTCAGATGGCCTAATTTGGTATCTCGCAAAGTTTCCTACGTGCAACCCGAGCAGCTCATCTTCCGTCATTTCGCGGAAATGCTCCCTGTCCTGGCTTCTGATGTTTTTTTCCGTCCAAGTTGCGATATGCCTGAAGGCGGCTTTCTTTCCAAGCTGCTCCAATATCACTGTTCTTATTACTTCACGCAGTTGGGTTGTGTATCTCAATCTAAAAGGGTCCGGTTCTCCCAGCGATTGTCTTACTGCCTTGTACCGGTTGGAGGAACGTTCATAGGCCCACATAAATACATCTTTTAATAGGCTTACATCGTTAAGCTCATAGACCCCAAGAATTGCCTCTATATAGTACTGATTTGGCAAATCTATGAACGAAAGTGGTGCGAAGTTTGATTTGATGAAAGGAATATTTGCCGCGAGGCGCGATACCCGCTTATTAACATCGTCGAAAGGCTGCAGGTATGGCAATTGAGTCATCACGAAAAATGCCTGCTCGAATGGATTTTTAATGGCTTCGGCCGTCGCCAGTATTTGATCAAAACATTCTTCGATTAATTGTGGAACTTCAAGTGGGTGATAGGCTGACCTCTCTATCTCAACCACGATATGCCTTAGTCGTCCTGTCGCACTCGCATCGTTGAGCAAATTATTTGCCAGCAGCCCATGTAGATTTAATATCGTATGCCTATTGAAGCCAATGTCTTTCGCCGACGTTACCAAGAATTCAATTGCATCTTTGTGGTTAAGAATCATCTGTGCTTCGAGTTTCTGCTTCCCTTCCGCTTCTTCCCCGAAATCTAGCAGTCTCTTTGTATCCAGTAGCGAATATGTATTCCCCTCTAACCTGCTGGAACTCCAAGACAAATCAATCAGGAGGCGGGTCAACATTTGTTTAGCGTAGGTTCCTGCTGGCTGTTGCTCATGGGCAGCAGTTCCCCACTTTTGAAGTTGGGTTAGCTCCTTTTCTGACAGGTACGGTGTTTCATTTGGGCGGTATCGGTCGAGAAATTCACGCTGGTACCCTACCGGTTTTCTGTCTCCAACGGGCTTTTGCACATACTCTTGGACCTTTTTTCCTTGCGCTGAGAGTGGAAGCTTGACCTCTTGTGGTACCTCCCCCCCATCCGTTTCACTCGTCTGGGAACCTCTGTCTCCTGGTAGTTTGTACCTGGTCCAGCGATTGTCACCTTCTTTGGCTAACCTTCCCTCTTGGACCAGATGGTTCAATCTGTACTGCAAGGTTCGTCGGGATAGCTTGTCTCCTAGCTCCTTCTGGATCTCCGCAATGCCTACACCGTCGGGCTTGCTGGCCACAATGCCCTCAATTGCTTGCAGGTATTTTCCAGGTATTTGTTTTGCCATCTTCCGCTCTGCTCAATGCCTATCCGCAACTTAAAAATGGTGTATGCGCAATTATTCGCTGTATGCGCAATTAAATCATCTATATGCGCAATTATCAAACCTATAGGCAATTAAAATGGCGCATAGAGAAAATCATCACCACAGGGTCAAAATTAATTTATATTCCCTTTATTTTCAATTAGTTATAGAAAGTAAAATGGGAAATCGAAGGGGAAGTGGGGACACCTAGGAAGGGGAAGTGGGGACACCTACAAGTTAACAACTTAAGCAACTTAGCGGTGATCTTTGAGGGTTCTCACTGAATGCAACCATCGAAATCACGCTGCCTGCGCCAAAACAGCTAGTTGGCTACTACCCCAAGTGTTGCCAACTATTAACACGGGTAATCTGTACCGTCCAGAATTACGCCATTAAGTTGTTAACTTGTAGGTGTCCCCTATATCGGTGAATTTGAAAACGCAACTCTTAATGGTTTGGGTGGGTGTCCAATTTCTGTTCTGTCCAATTTCTGTTCGTTCTGACACGCAATCATTTAGCAGCCTTGCAAGGATAATCAAGTTTGCGATGTCTACAGAATTTTCATATTGAATGCAGCAACGGTGGCTTCGGCACGATTGTGTACATTCAACTTCGCGTAAAGGTTCTTGATATGCTGCGTAACGGTGTTGATGGAAATGTGTAATGAAGGGGAAGTGGGGACACCTACAAGTTAACAACTTAAGCAACTTAGCGGTGATCTTTGAGGGTGTTGATTTGCACGCCAGATTGACCCACTTTCGAGAATTTTTGCATCGAAAAGTTAACCCACTACCTGTTGCTGTTTTAGCTGGCTTGTTGGTAATTTGGGGGTCAAAGTTAAATACAATTACTGGGTCAAATTTCGCTGCAATTCAACAATTGTAAGTCTGGTGCTTTAGGGAGCCTCTGCATAACCCTGTGATGGTCGCGTCTCAAGCAATACGGGACACTGGGCGAGGCGATGCTTACCGCTAATGCCGCAATCGGAGAGTGTGATCAGGGCTCCCAATTTCCGTGCAAGCAGATGTCTATCTGGAGGGTCTACTGTTTCGTGCATGTCTTTAACAATGAGTAACTCTCGTATGCTTCGTGAACTAATACTAAGTACTTTTATTTCAAGTCTACTGGCAGCGTGTGCAACAGCGCAGACTCGTAATGGCTTTTCATTAGAAGACACTTTAATTCCCGCAAACCTGATCCGGGGTGGCGGACCACCGCGGGACGGTATCCCATCAATTGACACGCCTGTTTTTCAATCAGCGGAATCCGCCTCCTGGCTCGCGCCAGACAATCGAATTCTCGGAATTTCAATTGATGGACATCACCGCGCCTATCCAATCGCAATCCTGAATTGGCATGAGGTTGTAAATGACATTGTTGACGGCCAACATGTTGCCATCACCTATTGTCCCCTCTGCGGCACCGGCATGGTATTCAAATCAACTGTGGCAAATACAGATCTTGAGTTCGGCGTGTCCGGTCTGCTTTATGAAAGCGATGTCTTGCTCTACGACCGTCAAACTGAGAGCCTCTGGTCACAGCTAATGAGTAAAGCAATAAGTGGTCCTTACAAAGGGAAACAATTGGAGTTCCTGCCTGTCACTCACACTACGTGGTCAGATTGGCGACAGCAATATCCTGATACTCTGGTTCTGAGCCGCGATACCGGTACCAATAGAGACTATCGACAAGACCCGTATATTGGTTATGACTCCTCTCCGGGCACCCTGTTTCCTGTCGTCAATAAAGCACCCGGCCCCTGGCATCCCAAAGAATGGGTGTTGGGAGTGAGCATAGGATCAGAACATAAGGCATATCCATTTGCAGAATTGTTTAGTCATGGAAAGTCCCGATTTGAAGACGACATCGCGGGAGAAAACATCACGATTGTCTGGGATGAGGCAAACCGTGTAGCAAGCGTAATGCGCAACAATGAAATCCTGCCAAGTATTACTTCATTCTGGTTCGCCTGGTTTGCGTTTCACTCTGACACCGGGATATTTAGAGCCGAATGATGTGTTAGGATAGAAAATCGAGTCTGGTCTCCGCTCGGAGTATTGCGACGAGTATAGACATCCGATTAGACACATCGATAACACCCACTTTGTAAACGCGGGGCGGGCCAGACACGCGGCCCCTTTTTCAATTAATGTTGATGGTGGCAATAATGAATTTGTGCAAGCGGGTTCGGCGTCACGGTCAGAAAATCCCAGCACTGGGGAAGTCCTGGATCGGTGGCCGAACGGGACGATTACTCACGCGTGCAGTCTTGCTTGTCATGACGATGCTCACAGTAACCGGATGCGCGACACGCATCTGGAATCAGCCCATAGGGAAACTCGATCCGAGCGACGCCTATGTTTTCCGCACACGCCTGCCGGTCAACGCTGACGATACTTTCATTGTATTGGCATTTTCCGGCGGTGGGACCCGATCGGCCGCCTTCGCCTACGGGATCCTGGAGAAGCTTCGCGATACGAAGATTGTGATCGGCGGACAACAGCGCCGCCTACTCGACGAAGTCGACGTAATCACGTCAGCAGGAAAGCAGGGGACACTGATAACTTAGTAATTTAAGAAACCCGTTCATCTATTAAGAGTAGGCTAAGTTGCTAAGTTATCAGTGTCCCCTAGTAGTTCTCAATGACGCGAGAGAAGCGAGCATCTGGCAGCGAGAAGTTTCGATTGATGCGCCTTCTTGTTAGTCGATACCACGATCACGCTCCAGGAAAAACCAACGATGTCCTTCGTGATCTTCCGCCCTGTATCTGTGGCCAGGAGGACCGTCTTCAATCTCTGAAAGTATAGTTGCCCCAGACGCCTTAGCGCGCTCGAAATGCGCATCAAGGTCGTCTACCTGGACAAGAACTCCATCAATAATCCAGGGGACAGAAGACCATTTCCTCGCACGCTCGCAAACCTCGCGATGCCGTTTCGGTCCTTCGTAGTCTGGAGTAGGTGAGGCAATCATGATCACACCGCCACCAACTTCCAGCTCGCCATGCATGAGTCGGCCAGAAGTGGGATCGCACATACGAGCAGTTTCCCGGAAGCCGAATGCCTTGGCGAGCCATTCGAGCGCGGCAACGCCATCTTCGTAAGTGATCATGGGGATGACGCTTGGATCTTCTGTTGGCATGTAGTTAACCTCGGTGAGAGCTAGTGGATAGTGGACACACACAATACTTTAAGCTAACAAATTGATTTCCTTCTCTTCGATAAGTGGGTGTCCTGTGAGTGCCTACCCTGAGTGCGTTCTCAGCGCTTGGCCCGGCAATAGACAACCAGCGCGCTGGCGTGACCATGCCCAAGCCCATGCTCCGACTTGAGCAGAGCGACTAACTCCATGTGCTTTAGGTCATCAGCACCTCGGATGATGCTGAACCAGTGCTCGACAGGATGGCCGTACTTCTTTTCAATGGATGGGAAGTAGGATGCCGGACCTTTGACTTTCTCTGACGCTGCCATAGTTGGACTCCGGTTGGGGAGGGAAATTAGACGCACACAATATTTTAAGCTAACTAATTGATTTCCTTCTCTTCAATAAGTGGGTGTCCCATGAGCGCCTCATGAGTGCCTTCCCATGAGCGCCTTGAGCGCCACCATGAGTGCCAGTTTAACGCATCAATGGATAGTGGGATGGAAATTGAGACACCCTCAAATTCTCTTAGCAAAAAAAAATTTCATTCCTTCGCTACGATGCGTGGGTTTCCCCTGAGTGACTCTCTGGAGAACCTGTCCCGTAATTGCCCTGCTGTCGCTAAAAGTGCAATTGAGTTGAGTCCATCACCACATGAACCGGGAATATCCAGATAAAGTCTCGCGTCAGAATTATAGAGCCAAGCACCATGATGCCGAGCGCTGTATCGGCAAGCAAACTCAACAGTTCCGCAGGGGCATCTCCTTGTGCAAGAAATGCGGGTATATGGGCCGCGGCAAACAATGAAGCCACGAGAACGATAGTCCATCGCGGTGATATAAGTTGCGAGCAGCGAGCGAGAAACATGGCAATCAACAGATCCTCGAAGAACACCTGAACAGGAAAATCCAGATTGTCAGGATCAGAGAGCGGTCCAAGCAGTTGCACAATGTTCAGGTCCGCGGGGGTTGCCAGCCAGAAAACAATCAGGGCACACAGCGCCAGGCCAAGTCCCAGGGCGAAACGCTGGCCAAGTTGTTCATGAACTAGATACAAACTTACCGGTGCGGGTTTGATTAGTAAAAGAAACAGCAGCACAGGAGAAAAGATAAACACCTGGTTCAATGCTTCAGTCAGCCATTCCCAGTTCGCTGTTCGTGGCAGTAGCATGCCTGCCGTATAGAATTGGCCTATGCCAATAATGACAACGACAGTAAGAACCAGATAGACCAACTCGCGACCAGGGTACGAGCAAGGCTGCAGAGCTGGAACTGGAATCAATTCGGGTTTGAGTCGCAACAGGCCAAGCCGTAGACAAGTGACCACTGCGTAGGCGGCAATGAGTCCAATATAGTGATCCATGGCGTCCCCTTTTTCTTCCCTTTTTCTTAACGGCTCCAGCTCGGTAACCAGGTGTCGTCTTCTTCTCCGTCCGCATCCTGTTTGCGAGCGCCACTCAACATCAATGGCATCGCGTAGTTTGCCTCATGGCAGGCATACTCAAACAGGTCGGCATCGGTGGCCTGCATCTCAACAATTGCCGTGAACTTGTCTTCAAACATCTCTGGATCATCCACCGTCCATTCATACTCCAGGCGGTTCTCATCCAGGCGCGTGAATCGCTCGGTGAGTGTCATGTTCTCACCAGTCCCGCTGAAGCGACTGAGGTGAGTGAAATTAGTCGTGGTGACAACAAAGGTGTCGTCATCCCAATGACCGATGGAATTGCCCTTCCACAGACGCACATCGTCCGGTAGCGCTTCGCCACCGCTGGTGGGTATGACACGGTAATCATTTACCATCTCGGTTTGAATCATGATGTGGTCTTCCGTATGAATCAGCTTCATCATGTTGTTATAGGCGCCGGAACGCATGGGCGGCACGGCGTTGAATCCGAGGATGCAACGATCATACAAATTGCGATCTTCCGGCCCCTGGGGCGAACGGCTCTGCAAGGCTCTGAAATAGGCCGCCGCTTCCCGTCCGCGCGCCGTCATCGCCGGCATGCGGCCGTTCTCTGGATAGATCAACTGGGAAGTACGCATGGTGGTGGTCATCGTCGTACCCTGGTCCAGGTAAAACGCGTTGTATCCTACATCCAGATCGCCCTGATCATAGTCCCCGTCGAATTCCACTGCCGCGCGCGCTTCCCTGCCGGCACGCACGGCTGCCTCGTACTCGGCGACTTCGTCCTGGGTCAGGAATTCCTTGTCGGCAAAGGCCGGGGGTCTGCTGAATGGTGTAACCGTGCGAAAATCCCAATTACCCTGCAGACTGGGCTTACCCCAGGCCTTCATCGGCACGTCGGCCCAGCTTTGCTGGACGAACAGTAGTGTGAATATTGCAGCGGCGAATGAGCTTGTTGAATTCATGATTCTCATAGGGCATTCCTCTTATTGGTCGGCAGGGTTTTCGATCAGCGTTTCACGCAGTGAGCCGTCCAGGTTCTTCGGGCCATCGTACTCTCTTCGCAAATGGTCATACAGCAGGTCTTCGGCGAATTCGACACATTTGAATTCCAGGAGTCGGGCGTTCTCTTCCAGGCGTCGGTACAGCGGCATGCGAATCGTCCAGGGACGGCTGAACACCTCCGGGTCGGTGATGGTCGCCTGGTACTGAATATGATTCTCACCCATCGGAGTGTAGCGTTCTTCCACGTGCAGAGAACCACTGTGATAATTTCCCGAGGCATCGAACCAGGTGTCGGCCATCTGGGAGGTCACATCGACTACCAGGGCATCTCCATCCCAGCGGCCCAGCGAATAACCCATCCATGACGGCAACGGCGCAGCGGTGCCAGGTCTGTTCATAAAGATGCTGCGACTATTACCACCCCACTCGTAGGCGATAAATATCTCTTCTTCGGTTTGCAAGATTTGCAGCGGTGCAGGCATATAGGTCAGGCGAGGAATTCCCGGTATATAGCACTTACCCGCGGGATCCAGGTTGGCCCAATCCGCACGGTTCGCATTCCGCTGTGCCAATGCACCGGGCTGGTAGGGAATCTCACCCCCAACCACTACGCTGGTCCCGGCAGGAATGCCAGCGTGGGCGCCGAGCACGCCAGTGACTGGCATCTTGCTGGCGGCGTGGCTTTCCAGGTTCCAGCTTGCCGCACCCAGCGCCTGCCAGATACCACTCAGGTCGGGCGCTACAGATTCGACGACGACAGGAGCGGCTACGGCGGCTGTAGTTTCCGGCGCGTCCTGAGAACAGGCCTGCAATGTTGCAACTATCAGAAGCGAAGCAGTTATCGGTTTAAGTAGCAATGCGAATTTCATAACACGTCTCTGTTTTAGATTCTTTTGATGAGCGCGATGTTGCGTATGATGCAATTGCTGATACGTTTGTCAGCTAGCTCCAGGCACAGTGTTAACAGTGCCGAAGCGTTGCGCCGCCCTTGCCTGTGCTTTGGCTTTCTCTGTTTCCCGATCCCTCGGTGCCACCGTAGTTACCAGGCTCTTCAGCAGCTTGCTGGTCGATGCCGTTATCTCATCGATGGCCGCTTCGAAAGCCGCTGCATTGGCTTGCGATGGCCTGGTTGAACCACTGACTTTGCGAACATACTGCACCGCTGCCCCGCGGATCTCTTCTTCGGTTGCAGGCGGGTCAAAATTGAAAAGGATCTTTATGTTTCTGCACATTCACAATGCTCCTTATGAAAATTGAGGACTTTTGTTCTTACTGGTTGTCATCAGGAAATCCGCCCGGGGGCGCACCCACACCAGAAGAACCCATGAAAATATTGCTGCCATCGGCGAAGGTAATGTCTCGCCCACTGCCGCGACATTTGGGAACGCAGTCCGGGTCTTTACTCTGGTAACCCCGCACCTGGATTTCGGTGCCAGGAAGTAATATCTGTTGAGTCAGGCCGGCTCTGAGCAGGGTATTGGGTGTACCCCCTTCCAGCATCCAATCCTCGGTGCTGCCGTCGTCCAACGTGGCGGTCATGTGCAACCAACTATGGGGATTGACCCATTCCATGCGGGTAATAACGCCGCGCAGGCGGATGGGTTTATCAATATCGAACTCGGATGAGAAGGCATGGTGGCCCTGCGCCGGTGTGAGCAGAAGCACCACAGACCCTGAAAGGGCCAGGCTGGCCAGAAACCGCTTAATCATGGCTATTCTCCCCAGGGATGTTGATTCTTGATGTTGATTCTTAGTGCTGATTCTAAACCTGAAGTTTGCCTCAGTTTGCACGCTATTTCCACCGCATGCTCACTGCTGTGGATGCACCGAACCAGCAGAGGGGGTATATTGTCCAGGAGGCTTTTTTCCCGCAAGCCCGGATAAGAACAAACAAGGAGATCAAAATGATCCCATTAAACAGAATGCTGGCGAGCCTGATCTGCTCGTTACTTGTGATTCCAGCGCTTGGTTCCGCCGCCGAATTTATCGACACCGATACCCATCGCCTGGAGGAAGTCGCCGAGGGCGTCTATTTCGCCACGGGCAATGGATCGGTCTATACCATGAGCAATGCGCTGATCATCGAGCGCGACGAAGACGTGGTAGTGGTTGATTCCCATATCACGCCAGCCGCCGGCCGCGCGCTGATTGACGCTATTGCCGTGGTCACCGACAAGCCGATTACCACACTCATCAATTCGCATTTTCACTACGATCATGCGAATGGCGTGCCGGCGTTTGGACCGAACGTCCAGATCATCGGGCATGAATATACCTATAAGAAGTTAACTGAAGACCCAGCCAGCGAGCAGACTTTCGCTTCGTCTCTGCTGCGCTTCGACAATACCGTAGCCGATCTCGAAACCCGTGTCGCCAATGCCAGCGGTAGTGAACGCGCCGAGCTGCAGACCCAGCTGGAATACTGGCGCGCCCATGTCCGCGCCCAGGATGAGATCGAGTTCATACCACCGACCGTTTCCCTGAGCGACAGCATGACTTTGTATCGCGGCGGGCGTGAGATTCAGATTCACTTTCTCGGCCGGGCACATACCGGTGGCGATGTCGTGATCTATTTACCTGATGAGAGAATCGTATTTACTGGAGACATGATGCTGGGCGGAATCTCCTATCTCGGTGACGGCTATGTCAGTGAGTGGGCCGACACGCTACAAGGCCTGAAACAACTGGATTTCGAGCTGATTCTCCCGGGTCACGGACCAGGCATCACCGATCGCGCGCGTATCGATTATGTGCAGGCCTACTACAGCGATCTCACTGAAGAGGTGCGCCGCCTGAAAGCAGCTGGCTATAGCGCCGCGGACGCGGCAGCGCGTGCCGACCTCAGGCAACATGCCCAGACATTGGGTGTGAATCAACTCGGGGCCAATCTGCAGGCGGTGCAACGCATGTATGATCTCATCGATGGCATAGTCGAATAAGTCGAATAAACGGGGGTGCGTATGAATAAGTCATTTTTCTTTCTGGCCAATCCACTAATGGCATTGGTACTCGTGGCCTGCGGAGGAGATCCGACAGATAGTTCCAGTGAGGCACCGGGCATCGCCAATAATGCCGGCACTGTTGAACGGCTGGATTCCCGTATCGATGCCCTGGTGCCTGTCGATGCCAATATCCAGAAACTGGCCGGCGGTTTTACTTTTACCGAAGGGCCAGTGTGGCATCGCGGTCCGGGTCACCTGATGTTCAGCGATGTGCGTGGCAATGCCATCTACATCTGGGACGAAGCGGAAGGATTGCGCACCTTTATCGATCCCGTGTATGAGGGAGATGCCCTACACCCTTCAGTAGGCTCCAATGGACTCAACATCGACATGGAAGGACGCCTTTTGTTAATGGAACATGGTAACCGGCAAGTCTCACGTATCGAGAGCGACGGTAGCCGTACCGTGCTGGTAGATCGCTATCGCGGCATGCGCCTTAACAGCCCCAACGATTCGGCCTGGCACTCCAACGGCTGGCTGTATTTCACCGACCCGTCCTACGGTCTGGCTGGCCTGGAAAATGATCCGGCACGGGAGCTCAATTACAACGGTATCTACCGGCTCAATCCTGCCAGTGGAGAGATTCAACTGCTGGAACGCAACCAGACCCGGCCCAATGGCCTTGCCTTCTCAGCCGATGAGCAGACCTTGTATGTGGCCAACTCCGATGCCGAGAACAAGGTGTGGTATGCCTATGATGTAGTCACTGGCCTGATTGGCAATCCCCGCGTGTTTTTTGATGTAAACGATCAGACTGGCGAGGGTGCCGCCGATGGCATGAAGGTGGATACAGACGGCAATATCTTTGCCACCGGCCCGGGCGGCGTGTGGATATTTACGCCCGACGGCACCCATCTCGGCACTATCAAGCCGGACGAGGTGCCGGCGAACGTGGCCTGGGGTGACGATGGCTCGACACTGTATATGACTGCACGCACCGGCTTGTATCGAGTAAAGTTGACAACCCGTGGGGCTATTCCGTAGCGGGCCTGGCTCCGCGCAACCATTCATTGACTGACTCTATGAGAAACTTTTTCAGAAATCATCCGACGATGGTAATAACACTGGGATATTTCATCGTCACTGGTATAGGAGTTGTCTACAGTATTTTCTTCTATAGAGAATTCGGCAGCAATATCGTCAAGTTCGCCGACGTAACCGATTTTCTTCTGGCATCGATTGTCGAACCCATTTCGATAGTCATCTTTCTGGGGATTCTGGTTTTCACCCTTACTATGTTTCAGCTGGATTTCTGGGTACGTAGAAAATGGCCGGGTTACAAAAGATGGCTGGAGCGAAGATTCGCACCCAAGTACACCGACCCGCTGATAATTTCCCTTATCGTAATAATCTTCGTACCCTACTCCGTTCGGCAGTTCGCCATCGACAACGGGAAAGTAGGGGACACTGATAACTTTATAACTTAAGAGCAACTTCCAACCGAGAAAACCCGCTAAGTTATAAAGTTATCAGTGTCCCCTACTCTCCTTTGGTGAAATGGCTGGGTGCTGAAAATGGATTCGTGCTGGTTTCCAGTCAGGCGGCATGTAAAGGTCGGATACGGGATACGTCCTTTTTAATCGCTTGAGATGCAACCCAAAGATCGACAGCTCGCTGCGCATTCAGCCAGAACTCTGGCGAGTTATTGAAAAGACGGCCCAGGCGAATCGCCATCTCGGGGCTCAGTGCCCTCCGTTCCCGAAGCAGCTCATTGACAGACTGCCGGGATACACCCAAGGCATCTGCCAGGCCGGCAACGGTCAGGTTATAGTCAGGCAGAAAGTCTTCACGCAACATCTCACCGGGATGAGTAGGCTTGCGTTTGATATTGCCAGTATTCTCAATTGCCATGATAGCTACCTCCAATCAGTGGTAATCACAAAATTCAACATCATATGCATCGCCATCCTTGAAGCTGAAACAAATACGCCATTGGTCATTGACGGCGATTGCATATTGGCCTTTTCGATCATCTGAAAGCTGGTGAAGCTTGTTTCCTGGTGGAACTTTCAGATCATCCAGACATGTTGCAAGATTTACATACTCCAGCTTTCGGATGGCTCTGGGAAGAACGTCGGGTGGTACCTTCCTGGATTTTCCCGTCTCATAAAGCTCTTTCGTATGCTTGTCAGCAAAGGTCTTTATCATGCGGCGTAATGTAACGCGTCACGTGACACTATGCAAGTCTTTGAGACTTGTCTGGCAGGATCGGGATGGATTGCTGGTCGGGAACGGGGTGGCGTGGCGCGGAAGCAGAAAAGCGTTCCCGCAGATATGCTTATCCGGTTGGCTTCGGTAGCCACTACATCTTGTGGTTCTGCGGTGGGGTCGCAATCATGAGCATCAGAGCGCGCAGGAATGCCGGACCTCGCCAGAATCTGCGATTGAATCGGAACTCATACTCGTTGAGATAAGCTTGTAGGTAGTATGATTCGATACGGCCGTGGTGTGTCCCCTTGAGCCAGAGCTTGAGATTGGAGAACACACGATGAATGTGCGGCAACACCGGTTTCGCAGTCCTGCCTTTACCTTGAACGACACGTCGGTGGCGGTAGCCGGAGTGGTTAAGACGTCGATAGCCGTCCCAGCCGTCGGTATGGACGATGGCGTCGGTTTCGACCTCGGATTCGACAAACCCAGCTAAGGAATCGGCTGAGGCATCGGCAACGACTCGCAATCGAACCCGACCGACGGGTTGGCGGGCCTGCGGTTTTGCGCGTGTCAGTGAGTTGCTGACTTCCACCGCTCCAACCACGATGACCTTATCACCGCCGCGCCCACCCCGATCCGGATCTTTGCCGCCGATAAACGTTTCATCGACCTCTACCTCACAGCGCAGCAGCTCGCGTCCCGGGGTGACCAGCGACGACCGGATCTTGTGCAACATCTGGAAGGCAGTCTCGTAGCGTGTCAAACCCAGTTGGCGCTGGAACTGCAACGCCGAGATACCGGGCGTGAACGTCGAAACCAAGTAAGCGGCATGGAACCACGTCAACAGGTCCTGGCGCGTCCCGTGCAAAATTGTTCCTGAGGTCAGGCTTACTTTATGACCATTAGCGCACTCGGTCAGTCTGCGACCCTTGAGGCTCCAACCACGCTGAATACCACAGGTCGGACAGATGAACCCGTCCGGGAACCGCACCCCAAACAGAAACTCCTCGCAGTCGGATTCCTTTGGGAAACGAGTCCGAAACTCCTTCAACGACGCCGGGAGCTGCAGTTTTCTCGCCAGGCTGATCGGGTTAGTGCTCGACATGCCCTCATACTATATCTTGTGGTCACCGAAGCCAACCGGATAAGCATATCCGCGGAAACGTCGGGATGTGATGAAGTTGCTCCAGCAACGGCTGGATTATGGAATGGTGTTTGGCGTGATGGCTTAAAAGATGATGACCAGCGCGATGGCGCAGAGCATAAGCGCCGCCTGCAGATACTCAATCGCCTTGTTGTTCTTGCCCAATTCGATCATGGCGAAGGCGGCGCCGAGTAACGTAAGGGTCAGTGCATCTGGATACGTGCTGCTGCCGAGAGGGAAGAGACCAGCGGCCTGGGCCAGGGAGATCAAGCCGATGAGGACCATGGCGAGGCCGATGCGTTTCGCGGTCAGGTCGGAGATTAGCAGGGTGGGGTGCGTTTGCATTAATAGTCTCCTTGCGCGTTTTCGGGGTCATCAATAGGCAGTTACTCAGAATTTCTAACTCTCCCATACTTTTAGCTGACTCATTGAAGTCCATTACTTCAACAAGTGTGTGTCACGTTAGTAGTGCATTCTCAATAAAAGGCAAAATTATTGGGTTAGATTTGTAGGTGTCCATGTGATCTCTTTTAGGGGAGAACACCTAGCGCAACTGAACCACCTTGTCCTATTGTTCCGGGATACAACACTACTCTTCTGTGAATTTCGCGATTACTACAATTAATAATGATGCGATATTCCTGACTTCGCCCAGGCACCACAAAGCGTTCCTCAAATATCCGGGATACTTGCCTTCTGCCAATAACTCTTCCAAATCTCGGTCTAGATTCCCCTACGAGTAGACTACAAATCTCATTAGCATGATTTGCCAGGTCCCCGGAAACTAAAAACGATTCACTATATAATGGCCATTGTGTGCATCCGCCAAGGCAAATTGAAAGAAAGATTATTGGGTATTTTAGCATGCGAATTTGGCTCTAATTTTACTCTAACCATCGCCGTATGGGGCTGTGGTGCAGACTTCGAAACACACAACGCTCGCCTAGGAATCTTAGACACCCACAATTTGGGACCAGTAAAATCAGTGGGTTGACGGAAATATTTGTGGGTGTCCAAGATACCCGTATGAGTGACAACATCAGGTATAGAGGAAGATTAGGGATAGACCAAACTATTGGGGTAAATTTGTGGATGTCCTATGTGATTCTTTCTGCTATCGCACTGTTTTTACTCGCCCCAAATTGTGGGTGTCCAAAATACCTCAATATTTTTATCAAAATAATCTAGTTGGCACAATTCATATTCAGCAGTACTCGACCAAAATCTTCGTTATCAGATACGACCAAAAATTCTGCTGGATTAGCAGTGGTTACTAAGCCTTCGGGTTTATCGTTTGCAAAGAGTCTACAAGTTTCTAAACCTTGTTTAAGTTTAAAGGTGCCGTGTTTGTCAATTGAGCCCAATTGATACAGAACTCCTGACATGGTTGTTGATTCGCCGGTGTCTAATGCTCCCACAGCCCAAACAGTTTTTGGTTCCCATTCTTGTGATATATCCAGATCGCTTAGCCAGCGAACTTCGGCATCTTCTATTTTTGTTTTTAGTGCGTCTAGTTTTGGCGCCGTCAAAGGAACGCCTATTTTAACCAGCTTTCTATCTTGAACTTCGTAAGTGGATATTAATGATTCGCTAGATTCTGATCCTCGCTCTGCAGTAATAATGCGCATTTGTCCGTTTTGTGACCAGCAATCCATGCTTTCGATGTTTACGACATCGTTTGGCATCTTAATTGTTAAATTGGGTCGATAAGTAGGCTTGAGGTTTGAAAATAGTGGAATTCTTGGATGTACAAGTTCCAGCGAAATCAATCTGGATTGTTGTTTGTCGATTAATGATTTTGCATCTGCATAAGGGCCGCTTTCCAGTATCCATATTTGATCTTCAAAATAACATACTGACTCAATGTCGGTTGGTTTGTTTTTCGCTAATTCATCTCCCCATTCTATGTTTATTGGATAGAATCGCTGTTTCTCTTCGGTAAGAAATTCCAGAAAAAATACACGAGGTGAGGTGTTATCTTTTTCATCAGAAACGGTTATGTAGGTATCGTCATTGTATTTAGCGAGCCCACTTAACGGGGGAAACTCAGGAACTACTAGGGGACACTGATAACTTAGCAACTTAGCCTACTCTTAATAGATGAACGGGTTTCTTAAATTACTAAGTTATCAGTGTCCCCTGCTTTTGCTCTGCTGACTTCTGCCCAATCACGGTCATCATTGCTGGTAACCGCGCCATACCAAAGTAGTGCTCCTTGGGCAGATCTCCCCAGATAAGAACATGAACTGTCGCTGCACAACCTCATCATTTACCGTATCCCTCGAACCTGTGGATTTCGCTACCTTGTGCTAGCTCATCCCCGGAACTCGGCCTTATATGATGTTTCTGTTCGTAGGCTCGCAACTTTGCACTCGGGCTTCCTTCAGACACGCCCTCGCGAGCTTGCCCTTGCCGTCGGCTAGTAGTTATCATCGCTTCAACTATAAGCACTGTAGGTTCTCCTACAGGGGACTTCCACCCCATAAGTTCATGCCCATGCTGGGCGTACACAAATTCTTGCAGTCGGACCAAATCGTGCTGTCACGCCTCTTGCTTGCGCAACAGGCGCGCCAACACGCTTTGGCCGCTGAAGAAAGGCGTTATGCAGCTTGACAGTGTTGCGCAACACGCTACACTATCATCATGATCAAGTCTTTCAAGCACAAGGGATTGCGCCTGTTCTTCGAGACCGGGAGCACGAAAGGCATCCAAGCCAAGCACACGGTCAAGCTCCGATTGCAGTTAGGAGCTTTGGATACCGCCATTGAAATTGACGATTTGGACATTCCTGGCTATCAGCTACATCCGTTGAAGGGAAGTCGGAAAGGAACTTGGGCCATCTCAGTAAGTGGAAATTGGCGACTTACTTTCGAATTTACAGACGGCAACGTGCATATATTAAATTATGAGGATTATCACTAATGGCTATGCATAACCCTCCCCACCCAGGGGAGTTTATCTTGGCTACCTATATGGAGCCGTTCGACTTAAGCTGTCGCTATCTTGCAGAACAGCTCGGCGTGGCTGCGTCAACTCTAAACAGAATCCTGAAGCTACAGAGTGGAATAAGTCCTGAAATGGCTCTGCGGTTATCAAAAGCTTTAGGAAGAAGCCCTGAGAGTTGGTTGGCAATGCAGGCAAATTATGATTTATGGCATGCGGAGCAAAACCTGGAATTGCGAAATGTACATAAAATTAAACTCAACGCCGCATAGCAAACTGTTGCTGAGCGACCAAGTTACATTGTCACGGCGCTTGCTTGCGCAACCACCGCGCCAATCTATCTTGGCGCCAGAACAAGAGCGTTATGTCGCTAGGTGAATAGTGTGCAGAAACCAAAAATCAAATGTGTCCTTTGGGATTTTGGCGACACACTTGTGGATCAAAAAGGGTTTCTGAATCCGCCGAATAGCGTACCGGAATGGGCAGACCTATTTGTTGAGAAAAAATGCCTGAGGTGCTTTTTAACAGGCGTAAGTGAGCAGGATTGTGTTGTTTGGCTTTCTGGTCAATATACAGTTCAACTT
>JAQBSZ010000093.1 GCA_027623555.1 Pseudomonadota bacterium
GGTTAGCATTGAAAACTAATTATGTCATAAAGCTCTAGCGGCATCCTCCTATTTACACCTTGGCGCCACTCTTATAAAGTGACCAATTGAGCAAAAGACCACGCCTAAGGAAAATTTTGGCGGATTTGAAACATGTTTATATAGACACATTGTACCATACGTTATCAAGTCTAGTCAAGAGTCAATTTGCGCTACATTTCAGCCAGTCTTGACGGATAAGAAATGCAAGCCCCCTGACACCTTCACATAATATATCCTGCCACCCCATCTGTCAAGCGCGAATTTCCGCTAACCCCCACCCAACCATTGTCTTGGAGTCAGAGGCTAAATTTACTAGGTAAAGCCGTGCCTATCAGGATACCAGTAGAGTAGATTAATGATTTCAATATCAGTAATTTTCATTCAGTATAACCTCCTAGCTTTTGTGGATACGCCGCTACTCGAAAACGACGATCTCGTGCAAGTCCAGACGCGGGATGAACACCTCGATCCAATCCCCATCCTTGCGCAGCGAGACGGACCGCCGTCCGGGTGCCAGATAGACGTTACTCCAAGGACCGCCGCGGGCAGTTTCCAGAAAGCGGCTATCGATTCGTACCGAAACGTTAATTAGTGTATCCCACTCGCACAATTCTTCCAGTTTGTCTGAATAGACATTGACAATATGAACCATTGCCCTAGCGGGTTCCACCTGCCGTACTACATTAAGCTCGATGCGCTTCGGGTTGGACGTGTAGACAACTCGTCGTGATACCAATGCGTTCAGATTCTGTAACATTCGCTTTGCGGCATGGCTCTTATTGGCATAGAGTTCTCGACCCAGAGGGATACAGATGAAATAGGCGCGTCCTTGTCCATGGGTATGGGCAGTTATAGCAGGATATAGTGGGGGTAGACGGAGTTCAGGACCTACCAAATCGGGGATCTGGTAGGTTTCAAAATCTGGGTTGCGCAACCAGGCGAGTATCTCGACACCAGTACGAGCTTCTACTTTCACGGCCCCTTGTGCGATGCGCGAAACAGCATCCAGAGGCCCTTCTGCAATAGGACCATCGACCAGATCCATAAAATGAATATCAAAGTGCGATAGGTCAATCAGATCGACGCCCAATACATCTGCCAGGGCGAAGTTGGAAAGCTGCTTCCCATCTCCATCCAATAATGATGTCTGGTGGGTGGCAATCAAGTTTCCACCAGCAGCTACAAAATTGCTCAATGCTCCAACCATTTCACTGGTTAAATGGCGTTGATCAGGCAAAATAACGGTGTCGAATTCACCCAGCCGGTGCAGACTGTACTCATTCATGATTTCGTACTGCGTATCGGTAGGCAACAGCGCACCATGAATACCCATCACCTCAAGAATCACTTCGCGGGGATAGTCTTGTAACAGTTCGTTCCGCCGCATAGTGCGGAATACATCCTGATCGAGCCCGGCATTCGGGTGGCCGCCGAACATAGCGGTATCTGTGCATATTGTTTGCAGAATAGCGACATTGGCTACCCGGCGCGTGTGTACGATCCACTCTTCGCGCTCTTTGACGAAGCCCATTACTTCGGCCATATTCCGCCGCTCGGATACCAGCGTTGAACGCTCTTGATTCAAATCGCCATTAACCGCTGGATTGGTCCCGATGGTGCAAATGCCACATTGACTCATGGCAATCGCCTGCTCCAACTTCAACGCATCGGCGGGTTTTGTTGTCCAGGAAGCCCAATTGGAATGGGTGCCCGGAGTCAGGAATTCCCACGGCTTATGCAGTGAGGCCAAATAACGCCCCTTGTAGGATTGATCAAAGTATTCCGGCCCATGTGATTCCACATTGTTCCAATCACATAGATCATTCCATTCCCGGGGTGTAAGAAAGCCGACGCCATTGAAGGTGATCGGGATGCCGCTGGTGACTTTGCGCACATCCTTCAAAAATGAAGTCAGGCAACGTTGCTGAAATCTCTGAAAACGCCGAAATACAGGGTCTCTATAATCCAGATTAGAAGGCAGATCGGTCTCGCCCGAAGCACGGAACTTAGCTCTGCAACCATCACAGAAACATGCTTGCAAGCCCTTTTGCGGAAAACGTAGAATATCCAGCCAGAAAGCACCTACACCGTCATATTGGGCAATCTCATGCAATTGAGCCAGCATAAATTCTCTGTATGGGGTGTTGTAGCACAAGTAAGTCCACGGACCAGCCACAACATCCTTGCCTTGCATGTTGCGCATTTTCCAGTGGGGATTTGCCTTGCATGCCCAGTTGTCCCAGCCAATACTGAAATAGGCCAGGAGCATCACATTGAATTCTTTAGCCGCATCGCATAGATCAGCCAGGTAATCACCCTGCATATGTGAGGATTTATGACCCACCTTCGTCTCGTAATAGGCCATGCCCAGATGATCTTTGATGTAAAACTCAACCGCTGTGACATTCGACTCAGCCATTTGTTTCATATATGTGCGGGCATCAAACTGAGCGCCAGCGCCAGAGAACCACTCTGGGGACATAAATATGGTGTGTTCGCCACGAAATCGACCAGGCACAATCATAATAGTCTCCTTTGTCTACATAAAGTATACGAATCTATCGAACCATTTTTTTGTTTCGAAAACTCAAATTTCTGATGCCGTTACGCAGCCAGACGCGTCTCAGGCATGTTCTCCAGCCGGGTTAGCCAGTAGTGGACGTCGAAGCTCTCATCACCGGTTAGGAAACGCCACATCTTGACCCTGTTAACAATCTCCAGCCGACCGCCAGCATCC
>JAQBSZ010000094.1 GCA_027623555.1 Pseudomonadota bacterium
TGGTCAACCCTCCCAGCAGAGAGCCATATGCCAGCGGCATCAGTAGCCGTGAAGGTGAAACTCCGGTGCGACGGGCGATATCGATGGTGACAGGAAGCATCAGGGCAGCAACACCAATATTGTTCATTACCCCGGACAATAAACCCGCCGTGAGCATGACTGCAGCTATCAGCCGAGCCTCGCCCTGCCCCGCCAGTCGCAGGACGTTTCGACCAATGACGTCCGAAACTCCTGCCCGGGTGAGTCCATCACTTAAGATAAACATTGCCCAGACTGTAATTACCGCCGGGTTACTGAATCCTGAAATCGCCTCTTCGTACTCCACCAGGCCGGTCAGAGCCAGCGCCGATAATACCAACAGCGCAACCACATCCATCCGAATCCATTCGGTAACGAACAGTACGAGGGAACACGCAAGAATGCCTAATACCAGTGCTATTTCGAAAGTCATACTACCTGGCACCTCTAATAAGGATTCAAGGGGGTAATCAAGGAGGTCAGAATACAATGATCCAACTATCGATAAAATTCATAGCACACTTCTTGGCACAGTGAACACGCAGTTTAAACCCGTTGATTGCAATTAGGAATCGATCGCGCGGTATACTGAAAATCCTCCGTGCTGGTTCGATTCACTCGCAACCCTCGGCTGTACAAAATCGTTGCTGACGATTTTGTACACTCCAGGCACCGTTTACCCGAATCCCGTTATTCAGTATTTCACAATTACTAAATTCATGAAGGTTTTTGGCTCACCCCTCAGTCAGCGAAGTAGTCTCACTCTATAATTGGCGTCTCACTGCTGATCATCTGCCAGGCATTTCCGATGATCTCACTCCAGTTTTTGGCGGCGGCTTGATTGCAAATCTCATCCTGTCTGATCTCGAGCATAATTGCAGGGACTCCATGTTTCTGCACATGAACTGGAATCGTGTAATCGACGTCCGACTCAATCTGGAAAGGCTCATTGTTACCCACAGCAGCACTAAGCTGAGTTTGTAAGGCAGTCAGCCAACGAGTAGCCCACAAGCTCGCTTCTTCATAGCAAACAGCGAGTGGCCAAGGTCGCTTAACCCCTTGCAATACGGGCGTGAAACTATGAATACTCAGCAGAAATGACGCGCGGCCGGCACGCGCCTGTAACAAACGATCAATGGCAGCGTGATAGGGGTCGAAGAGAGACTGGCGCCGGCGCAAGGATTCTTGTGGCGTTATACCCTGATTACCAGGAATCGCAATCCCAGCGCTGCTTACCGGAATGGAATCGCCTGCCTCAGGATTACGATTGCAGTCGATGACCAGGCGTGAATAATTGCTAAAGAACAATGGGGCGTCGAGACGCGTCGATAAGTAGCGAGCAACCCAGAAAGCGCCCAGGTCCCAGGCAATGTGCGAACTCAACTCCTGCGCCGAGAGCCCCAGGGTGTGCAATTGAATCGGAATTCGGTTAGAAGCATGATCGCAAACCAACACCACATCACCTTGCCCGGTGGCATTTACCAATTCAAATGAATCCGGTTCCGACGAGTCAAGCAAGGGCCGCATTACTAATCTGAAGTCTCCACAACTTCGTCCGCGCGTACCAGAAATCTTTTTAGCAAGGTCGGCCCGAAACTATTACTAAGCGAGACATCTGTGGCATCACGACCCTGCGCCATCAGGACGCGGCCGATCAAGCGTTTGTTATTACGCGGATCAAAAGTATGCCATTCACCCCCAAGGTAGGCTTCGAACCAAGCTGCGAAATCCATTTCGGCATAAGGTGGTGGTTCTCCGATATCGCTAAGGTAACCCATGCAATAGCGGGCCGGAATATTCAGGCACCGACAGAAAGCTACCGCCAAATGTGTGTAATCCCGACATACACCCGCTTTGGCTTCATACACTTGACTAGCAGTCATCGTATTACGGGCATGCTCGTATCCAAACTTGATATGGTCGTGAACAAAATCACAAATTGCCTGCACCCTTTGCCAACCTGTAGGTCCATTGCCGAACAAGCGCCAGGCTTCGTCTGCCAGTAAATCAGTCTCACAGTAGCGACTTCCCAACAGGTAAACCAACGTCTCCTCTGGTAGAGCTTGCACTGGAAACTGTTGTGCGTCTGGGGCTTCGGGATCCCGCTCGCCGTCATCATAAATCACCGCATCATTGGAAATCAGCGTATCGCCCGGTGGCAGAACCAGTCGAGTTACCCAATTCCCATAGAGGTCACGATACCCACGCATCGGCGTGGGTGGGTCTGTCAGAATCTGATCTGGACCGAGTAGAAAGGGTGCGCACGAAGAATGCACATTCAAGGTCAAGATCATGGGTATAAGCTGAGTACAGGAATAAACTAATTCATAGCCAATTCGAATTTTCATAATGCTCTCTTAATCAATAGTGGTCCGGCGCGCAGCAGGCAAGGAATTGGCCCTTGAGCAGGAACAATCCCTTGGGATTGGTGCAGCATGACTCGCCAGGTCAGCTGTCAGTAATGAATGGCATGACAGTTGCAAAAGGTTTTGCAGGCGTGTACGTAACAAAACTACGCGTGATTATTGGCAGTGTATAGAGGGAATTGGATAAATAAAGAATTGGAGGGACAGGATAAAAATTCTGTAATTTTAAGTATTCTCAACTACTAAATTCATAGCAAACTCTATATCACACATTGAGTTCATCGTTTTAACTCATTGATTCAGTTAGCGAATCGGTCAAAC
>JAQBSZ010000063.1 GCA_027623555.1 Pseudomonadota bacterium
ACTTACAAATTATTCCGTCTACGTGCCTTTGCGTCTTGGGAAAAGGCAGCAGCTATATAGAACGCCAATTCCCAGGGTTTTTTCAACTTGGTAAGTTAATTTGACAATACCGTTGGAACAGAATCCGGATACGACGGATTGGATCTCGATTCGGCAGCGCATCGCCCAATGCCGACTTCGGCAAACCGAGCGAGCCGGCAAGCTAAACGCCGAACTGAATAGCGCCGAGTTGGAACACTACTGCAAGCTGGACCAGAAGCTAAGAGTAAATTTCAGTCTCGCGGCTGAGAAACTCGGCTTGTCGGCGCGAGCCATCCATCGACTGATCAAGGTAGCCAGAACCATTGCTGACTATGAGAACACCGAGCTGACCCGGCAAGCCCATCTGTGGGAAGCCTTGAGTTTACGCAAGAGCAGGTTTCTGCATTCAGCGCTGCGCTGAAGATAACTTATCGAGGCGCTTCTCCAGCTCACTAACCAGGCTGTCCAATTCCTCAATGCGCTGATTGGCACGTTCCAGAGCGGCTGCCTGGGCATGAAATTCTTCGCGGCTCAACAGGTCCAGGTCTGCAAAGGCCTGCTTGAGAGCCTGCTCCATTTTTGTGCGAACTTCACTACGCAGGTTCTCGGCCGCAGGCATCAGTGCAGCCAGTCTGTTGCTGAGATCATTGAGGAAGGCATTGTCGAGCATGGTCTGTTTCAGCCGAATAGTTTCGGCACATCTTAGCACCAAAGCGCCGGCGTATTTTATTAAAGGCACTAACAAGCACAGCGACGAAACGGCGGCGCAGTCCTGTCCGAAATTCTCTGGATATTCCTCCCGCGCAGTCCTCGGCTTTGCACATTAATGGTGCGTACACCTGAACAGCGCACTGTGAATGCCCAATTTCTTGCCCTGGGACACTCCATTCTCTTCATCGAATCGCCTCATACTCACTAAGTTCTTGTTTCTAGGTAGAAAAGTACAACTGGCACGGCCCGTGCATAGTGCTGTTCAGTTGTATTACATAACGGAATAAACGCGCAAACATCAGCTGATCGAAATATCGACTGTAATTACAGGAGCAAAGCAATGAAGTTAGTCACGGCTATTATCAAGCCATTCAAACTGGACGACGTCCGTGAGGCATTATCAGAGATAGGCGTTCAGGGCATAACGGTAACTGAAGTAAAAGGCTTTGGCAGACAGAAGGGTCACACTGAATTGTATCGGGGTGCAGAGTATGTCGTGGATTTTCTACCGAAGGTAAAACTGGAGATCGCCATAGCCAGCAGCTTGCTTGATCAGACTCTGGAAGCAATCACCAAGGCGGCCAATACCGGCAAGATTGGTGATGGAAAAATCTTCGTCACCGAACTTACCCAGACAATTCGTATTCGCACGGGTGAAACCGGCGAGGCGGCGATCTAGACCAATGCCGGTTATCGGGCTATTTAATCCATACACGTAAGATTTTTGGAGATTGTTGAGGAACCAAGATTATGAAGAAGTTTATTACGAACTACAGAGGACTCGGATTGTTAGCGACGTTGCTGATCATGCTTCCTGGAATGGCATCTGCACAAGAGCTGGATACGGGCGACACGGCGTGGATGATAACCGCAACGGTCCTGGTGCTGATGATGACCATACCGGGCCTGTCACTGTTTTACGCAGGCATGGTGAGAAGCAAGAATGTGCTGTCAGTACTTATGCAGTGTTTTGCGATAACCGGTTTGATCACAGTTATCTGGATGCTCTGGGGTTACAGCATGGCATTCGATACAACTGGAATGGAAGCTGGAGTCTTCAACATCAATTCCATTGTCGGTGGCCTGGGTAATGTGTTTATGTCGGGCATCACAGTCGATTCGATGTCCGGAACGATACCCGAATCAGTATTTGCGACATTCCAGATGACATTTGCCATCATTACACCTGCGCTTATAGTTGGTGCATTCGCCGAGCGAATGAAATTCTCCACTATGCTGGTATTTATGACGCTCTGGGTGACCATCTGTTATGTGCCCATGGTGCATATGGTCTGGGCTGGCGACGGCGGCCTGATGTGGGATTGGGGCGTAATCGATTTTGCCGGTGGAACAGTTGTGCATATTAATGCAGGTATTGCCGGACTCGTGGCCGCGATAATGCTTGGAAAACGCAAGGGCTACCCAACCACGGCAATGCCTCCACACAACCTGACTTATACGATCGTCGGCGCCGCTCTGTTATGGGTTGGATGGTTTGGCTTCAATGCCGGTTCCGCCGTTGCGGCCGGGGGCTCTGCCGGTATGGCGATGCTGGTTACCCAGATCGCCACTGCAACCGCTGCAATCACCTGGATGGCGGTGGAATGGATTCGTCATGGCAAGCCCAGTGTGCTTGGTATCGCCTCGGGTGCCGTCGCCGGGCTGGTAGCGATTACTCCTGCCTCAGGTTCGGTTGGTCCTCAGGGTGCACTCTATATTGGCGTTGCTGCGGGTGTCGGTTGTTTCTATGCGGCAACAACATTGAAGCGAGCCATGGGCTATGACGATTCCCTGGATGTCTTCGGTGTGCATGCTGTTGGCGGAATTATCGGTGCTGTATTGACCGGGGTGTTTACCGCCGAAGCATTTGGAGGCACTGGATTGGATGCCGGCATACCAAGCCAACTCTGGATTCAGATCAAGAGCGTGATTTTCACGATCCTCTATACCGGCATACTGAGCGCCATCATCCTCAAGGTTCTCGATGTAACAATGGGACTTCGAGTATCTGAAGATGAAGAACAGGAAGGACTCGACCTAAGTGCACACGATGAACGGGGTTATATCCTGTAGAGATTTTGCTGGATTTATCAATGACGGAGTAACGTGCCCTTTACGTGGTAGATACGTGTTAGCGCCTTTGCCTGCAAGGGCGCTTCTTTTTGGCTTTCGAAAGCAGGTCGGATCGCCTCAAAAAGAGGCAAGATTGCGGTAACTGCCAGCCCGATCCTTTTAGCGCCATTTCCCCAAAATCCGCCACAATGGCCGGAAATCGGTAAATTCCTTGTTGTAAATGTGAGCCTTTTCACAAGCTGAATCGGCAATCATGGGTAAGCTCTATCCCATGCCCATAAACGAATCTCCCCTCTCATCTGACCACTTAGTCAAGCTGGACTGCAGAGACTTGCTTGTTGGTATGTATGTCTCGGAGCTGGATTGCTCCTGGTCAGATACTCCTTTCCCCCTGAATGGTTTTCATCTCAAGAACGGGGAGGATATCCAGACACTCCTGAAATTCTGCAAATCGGTCACGATCGATATCAACCGTGGCGCCAGCCCGCAGAAACTCAAAAAATCGCAGTTAACTATTCTAAGTAGTGCCCGTAAGTCAGCACCGGCCATTACGGCGTTAAAAGTCAATCGTGATGCCTACCCGGTTAACCAGACTATCAAGCAACAGATCGATAAGGCACATGCTCAGTATCTTCTCCTGCAGGAACAATTTCAGTCAGTTGCCGACCAGGTGAGGAAGCACAACGAATTGGAACTTGCACTAATCAGGCCCTCAATAAATGTCTTGGTCGATCTGATCCTGGCGAATCCCCAGACGCTGATATGGATTCTCAATACCGAATCGTCGCCGCGCTACAAGACAGCTTACTGTGTAAGGGCAGCCATCTGGGCCACGATTCTCGCGCGTCAGTTTGGCCTGGTGGAGTCGGAGATCAGGTTGTTGTTTCTCGGCACGCTGCTGGCGGACATCGGCATGCAGTTGTTGCCGGAACGCCTGGTTAACAAACGTGGCCCATTCAGGAAAAAGCAATTTCTTGCCTATCGTAAACACGTTGAGTTCGGTCTGGATCTTCTATCCCATTATCCAGATATTGATGAACGCGTACTAAGAATCGTTCGCTGTCATCATGAGCGCCACGATGGCCGCGGATTTCCTCGCGGAGTTCGAGGAAAACAACTGCCGCCGCTGGCCCGCTTCGCCAATCTTGCCTATTGTTTTGAACGACTGCTGCACACGAATCTGGAAGAGCGCAGAGTGTCACCTGCCCATGCAATTTCGCGCCTGTATAAACAACGGGAACTGAAATTTCCGGAGCAACTGATTGTTGAGTTCATTCATATTATGGGAATGTATCCGATCGGGTCAGTTGTGGAACTGAACACCGGGGAGCTAGCGTTGGTTCTGGAGCAAAATACCAGCGAGCGGATGTTTCCGGTGGTGGCGATACTCGCTACGCCGGATCAGTCGATTCTGGCCAAGCCAGCTATTGCAGATCTGGCTGCGGATCAGAGTTCTGCAAAGAGTCGTATCGTCAGTGGTAGTGCTGATATGCGGGCAGTAACACTGCGCCTTGAAGATTACACGTTTAGTTTCTTCGGCAAACGCCTGGGCATCGGACCGCTAAGCTTTCGCCTGTAAACGTGTATAAAGGGATAACGAAGGGAATAAAGGGGAATAAAGGGGACGGAGGGATTAAATTTTGATCAATTTCTAATTGATCAAAATTTAATCCTTCCGTCCCTGAGATTTCCCCACGGGCGAAGAGGCGACTTCTACGGGTCGGCGGCCGAGGGCTGGGATATTATTTGCTCACGGACCTTCGGCCCTGATTGTTCGCAAACAACATCCCAGCCCTCGGCTTGAAGTCGAAATTCATAGGCTTCGATTGCTTTCAATCTGCAAACAGAAACGTAAAACAAGTTAATCCACTGAGTTAATTCGATATTTTCTGGGGATACCTCAGCCTCCGTCCCCTTTATCTACTTTATCCATAGAGATGCTGCAAAATAGCCAGCGCGGCAACCGGCGCCGTCTCGGTTCGCAAAATTCTTGCGCCCAGGCTAACAATGGCATAGTCACATGCAGCAGCCTTTTTGAGCTCCTCGGCGGAGAATCCACCTTCAGGGCCGATCAGTAAATCAATGGTATCAATCACATTTAGTTGACCGATGGTTTCCTCACCCCTGGGGTCCAGTACTAACCGGCAGTTTGCAGTGGATGATGCAAACCATTCTTCAAGCCGTTCAGGAGTGTGAATCTTCGGGACAGACAGACGACCACTCTGTTCGCTGGCGCTGACAGCGACTCTCTGCCAATGCCGTAGTTTGTTTTCCAGCTTTGCACCCGGTTTAAACTTCACTTCGCCAAACTGGCTGTACACTGGAGTAATGCCATGGACACCCAGTTCGGTGGATTTCTGAATGGCGTAATCCAGGCGATCGCCGCGAGACAATCCCAGGGCCAGGTGAATTTTTAAAGCCTGTTCATCGGCAGCCCTGAGCTTGCTTTCGATGAAAACCGCTACCAGGTTTTTCTTGATGTGTTCGATGTGGCAGAGAAATTCGCCGTGTTCGGAGTTAAACAGATGAACTGCTTCGCCAATTTTCGAGCGCAGTACAGTGGCCAGGTAATGGGCGGACTCTGCCGGCAGGGGTACTGCAGTGCCAGTCTCTAGTTTGCCGTCATAGTGCAGACGTGAAGTGCGCATAGGCTTCTGTGACGAGGTCCATCAACGGTCGGAGAGGGACAGGTTATTCCAGATCTGAAGAACACTCCCGGAGAGATTCATGGAATAGAAATGCAGCCCCGGTGCTCCACCGGCCAACAGCTTCTCACAGAGACCAGTTACAACCTCCATGCCGAACTCGCGCATGCCCTCCACGTCGTCTCCGAAGCCCTTGAGGCGACTCTCCAACCAGTGCGGAATCTCCGCACCACAATTGGCACTGAATCGCGCCAGGTTTGCGTAGTTAGTAATCGGCATGATGCCCGGAACTATGGGTACCGTAACACCAGCCTTCTGACAGTAGTCGACAAAGTAGAAGTAGGCATCGGCATTGTAGAAATATTGCGTAATTGCCGAGTCGGCGCCGGCATCCACCTTCTTTTTAAAGAAGGCTACATCACAGGCATAGCTCGTGGAATCCGGATGAGACTCTGGATAACAAGCCACATCGATATGAAAATGATCGCCAGTTTCCTTACGAACGAATTCAACCAGTTCGTTGGCGTAACGATGATGCGCTGCAGCGCCAATCCCCGAAGGCAGGTCGCCTCTTAATGCGACCAGCCGGTTGATGCCAGCCTGCATATAATCTGCCAGCAGTGTTTTAATCTCTTCCTCATCGGTTCCACCAAAGGACAGATGTGGTGCAACGTTGGAGCCGAGCTGTCCATACTTGAGCACAATCTGCCGGGTTCCCTTCTTGGTGGATCCACCTGCGCCATAGGTGACTGAAAAGAAATCGGGATTGAGTGCGGCCAAGGTTTCGTGCACTGTATCCAGTTTGGCTTCACCCGCCGGAGTTCTCGGCGGGTAAAACTCAATACTGAATAAAGGCGTAGAGTTGGAATCCATAGCAGCACACTCTGATCCGGGGAGGTCGGCTCAATTACTATTAGTACTTATAGCTATCGTTCTTATAGGGTCCATCAATAGCCACGTTTATGTATTTAGCCTGGGCATTAGTGAGCCTGGTCAATACGCCGCCAAAGCCTCCTACCATCAACGCTGCGACTTCTTCGTCCAGGTTCTTCGGCAAGACCTCAACCGAGAGGTTGGTATTCTTGAACTCCTCTGAAAGATCAGCATGCTTGCGTTCGTAGAGAAACATCTGTGCGAGAACCTGATTGGCAAACGAACCGTCCATAACACGCGATGGATGGCCTGTGGCATTGCCAAGGTTGATCAGTCTGCCTTCGGAAAGCAGGATCAGGTAATCCTCTGCATTCTCTTTGCCGTCCCGATAGATCTTGTGTACCTGCGGTTTTACTTCTTCCCATTCCCAGTTATCTCGCATGAATCTGGTATCGATCTCATTATCGAAGTGACCGATGTTGCAAATAACTGCACCAGCTTTTATTTGCTGGAGCATATATTTGTCGCATACGTTGATGTTTCCGGTAGCGGTTACAATAAGGTCCAGCTTTCCCAACACGGCTTGATTGATTGCCTCTGAAGAGCCGTCATTAACGCCATTGATGTAAGGTGAGACCACTTCGAATCCATCCATACAGGCCTGCATCGCACAGATCGGATCGATTTCTGCAATCCTGACGATCATGCCTTCCTGGCGTAAGCTCTGGGCCGAACCCTTGCCCACATCGCCATAGCCGATAACCATGGCATGCCGACCCGCCAGCAACATATCGGTACCACGCTTGATGCCATCGTTGAGACTGTGTCGACAACCATATTTGTTATCATTCTTGGATTTGGTGACCGAGTCATTTACGTTGATGGCCGGTACTCTCAGGGAGCCGTCTTGCATCATTTCCAAAAGACGATGCACGCCAGTCGTGGTTTCTTCGGTGATGCCGTGAATATGGTCCAGCATCTCCGGATACCTGTCATGCACCATGGCAGTCAGATCGCCACCATCATCGAGGATCATGTTGGCATCCCAGGCTACACCGTTTTTGAGAATGGTTTGTTCGATGCACCATTCACCTTCTGCTTCGGTCTGGCCTTTCCACGCGTACACGGCAATACCTGCAGCCGCTATGCAGGCAGCTGCGTGATCCTGGGTCGAAAAAATATTACAGGATGACCAGCGCACCTGGGCACCGAGGGCAATCAGGGTTTCAATCAAAACAGCAGTTTGTACTGTCATGTGAATACAACCCAGAATCTTCGCGCCTGCCAGTGGCTTCTCTTCGGAATACTTCTTCCTGAGTGTCATCAGGGCGGGCATTTCAGCCTCGGCAAGGGTAATCTCCCTGCGCCCGAATTCTGCCAGGCCGATATCGGCTACCTTGTAATCCTTGGCCGCTGTTACTTCTTCTTGTACAGATAAATCGTTCATGGTTTGCTCCGTCTTAAATTTTTCACAGGCCCGCATCACTTTTCAATGCGTCCGCCTTATCAGTTCGTTCCCAGGTGAAGTCAGGCTCTTCTCGCCCGAAATGTCCGTAAGCGGCGGTTTGCCGGTAAATCGGTCGCAGCAGGTCAAGCATGTCAATCAGGCCCTTGGGGCGTAGTTCAAAATGATTGCGCACCAGTTTCACTATTTTGTCATCGCTGATCTTGCCGGTACCGAATGTCTCGATACTTATGGAAGTAGGCTCGGCTACGCCGATCGCATAGGACAATTGCAGCTCGCAGCGCTCGGCGATGCCCGCCGCTACCAGGTTCTTGGCTACATAGCGTGCCAGGTAGGCAGCGGATCGATCGACTTTGGAGGGATCCTTGCCGGAGAAAGCCCCGCCGCCATGGCGTGCCATGCCACCGTAGGTATCGACAATGATTTTGCGTCCGGTAAGACCGCAATCGCCGTGAGGGCCGCCGATTACGAAGCGACCCGTTGGATTGATGAAATACTTGGTGTTGCCATCTATCCAGTTAGTGGGAAGCACCGGTTTGATGATTTCCTCCATTACGGCTTCCTGAAGATCTGCAAGGGAGACGGTGTCGCGATGCTGCGTGGAAAGCACAACAGCATCGATCCCGACGGGCTTGCCATTCTCATAGCGAAACGTAATCTGACTCTTGGCATCCGGCTCCAGCCAAGGGAGCGTCCCGTTTTTACGTACCTGAGATTGACGTTTAACTAACAAGTGCGAATATTGAATGGGTGCCGGCATGAGTACATCGGTTTCATTGGTGGCATACCCGAACATGAGCCCCTGGTCTCCCGCGCCCTGTTCATGATCCTCACTATCATCGACACCCATGGCAATATCAGGCGACTGACTGCCGATGGCGTTGAGTACGGCGCAGGTATTGCTGTCGAAACCACTCTCTGAATGGTTGTAGCCGATATCGTTAACTACTTTGCGTACCAGGTCTTCTACATCGACATAGGCTTCAGTTGTTATCTCGCCCGCGAGAATAACCATTCCGGTCTTGATCATGGTCTCGCAGGCAACGCGCGACTTTTGATCCTTTTCCAGCAGGGCATCCAGAATAGCGTCAGAAATCTGGTCCGCCATTTTGTCAGGATGTCCTTCTGAAACAGATTCGGAAGTAAACAAGCTTGTTTCGGACATTGTTATTTCCTTTCTTGTACTAAATGATGAATTTATTAAGTGCCATGTGCCACTTTTTTAAATACACGGATTTGAATTTGAAAGCCATTTCTTAGACCTAAGTAGGAACTTTGTCCCGCAACCAGCCCGGCTTTCTCAGCCCAGCGATCAAGGTCACCTTCATCGAATCCCAGCCATAGATCCCCACAAGAATCCCTGACCCAGTCCTGGTCATGAGTGGACAGATCGACTATGAGTAGAATTCCTTCCGCATTCAACAGCGCGGCGGAATCTTTGAAACTCTTGGCCGGCGAAGAAATATGATGCATCACCATATTAAAGATGATCAGGTCGCAGTTGAGCTGATTATTGCGGGCCACGCCAGTATCGCCGAGAATGAAATTCACGCCTTTGAAGCCATTGTCAGCGACCGCCTGCCGAGACTTGTCCAGCATCTCTGAAGAATTATCCAGTGCAGTAAGGTTCTTGAAATTACCAGCCAGTTCGACCAGCAACTGGCCCTCACCCGGGCCCACTTCGAGCACCGCTGACCTGGCAGCCAGTCCCAGGCCGTCGATAAAGTCATGGAGAGAGTTTGCATAGTCAGTGTGTTCGACGATCAGGCCCTGCTTCTCCCTGAACTTGTCCGCGTTCTTGTTAAAGAAACCCAGCGACAGCTGTGAGCGTTCCATCTGGATCTGCTTGATCTTCTTGAGGCAGCCGCTGGCCACAGGAAGGGAGTCGATATGTTCGAATACACTTTCCTTGATATCCTGGTGCGGATCTTCATCCACCAGGAAGGCACGGCGATAGAATATGGAGTTTCCTTCGCGCCGGGTGGAGACCAGGTTGGTAGTGGCGAGGATTTTCAGATGATGACTCAGGGCGGGTTGACGGATATTCAGAATCCGGCACAGCTCCAGTACACCGAATGACTCATTCTTCAACAATCGCAGGATCTGCAATCGCAGGCTATCCGCCAGCGCCTTGTTGAGCTCCGTAAGGCTCTCCAGAGTATCCGGAAGCTCTGGGCTGGGGGCTCCCGGAAAAGTTGATTGGGCGGCAGTGGACATTAGGGACCCGAACTAGAACTAAACCGGCGCTACAGTACCAGCAACAGGAGCTATTTTCAAACCTATATCAAAATATTTCGATATAGGTATTAATCAGGTGCCTATTAATCAGGTGCCAGGCACCTGAGCTGCTCCTGAGCTGCCTGAGCTGAACCGTCATTGAAATTTGTCTTGCTGTCAGTGGCATATTCACTTCAGGTGCGGGAAAATAGCCGCCGCTGTGCCACTGCCAAAGGTCCCCCGCAGGGCTTTTCCAGTATCGCCCTTAAACCGCTGGCGAAACAGCATGGCTTTCCCGGTGGATTAAGGGCGCGCATTGGCTTCCCAAATAATTTAGCTAAGTGCCAGGCACCAGTGCCTGGCACCTGGTGTAGAGAAGTGAGAAGTAAGGAGTTGGATTGATGGCCGATAATGGCGTGTCACGGAAACAATGCGCTAACGCCATTCGGGCGTTGAGCATGGATGCAGTTCAGAAAGCAGGTTCGGGTCATCCCGGCGCCCCGATGGGTATGGCTGATATTGCCGAAGTGCTGTGGAATGATTTTTTGCATCACAGCCCGGGAAATCCCCAGTGGTTCAACCGGGATCGATTCGTATTGTCCAACGGCCACGGCTCAATGCTGATGTATTCCTTGCTGCATCTCAGCGGCTATGCTCTGCCAATAGAAGAACTGCAAAACTTCCGCCAGCTGCATTCGAAAACCCCGGGTCATCCTGAGTATGGCTATACACCGGGTATAGAAACCACGACCGGTCCTCTGGGACAGGGTATAGCCAATGCTGTGGGAATGGCGGTGGCGGAGAAAACCCTGGCGGCGCAATTTAACCGCGAAGGCCACGACGTGATAGATCATCACACCTACGTCTTCGCCGGCGACGGTTGCCTGATGGAAGGCGTGTCCCATGAAGTCTGCTCTCTGGCGGGTACCCTGAAACTGGGCAAGTTAATCCTGTTCTATGATGACAACGGCATCTCCATCGATGGCGAAGTCGAGCAGTGGTTTTCTGACGATACCGGCAAGCGCTTCGAAGCCTATGGCTGGCAGGTCATCAATGTCGATGGCCATGATCCTGAAGCAATCGGGCAGGCGATTGAACAAGCCCGGGCGGAGACCGGAAGACCAAGCCTGATCTGCTGCAAGACTATCATTGGATTTGGATCTCCGAATAAGCAGGGCACGGCAGCAACCCATGGCTCGCCACTGGGGGAAGAGGAAGTCGCGGCGACACGGCAAGCATTGGATTGGCCGCATGCGCCATTTGTCATTCCCGCAGAGATCAAGCAGGCCTGGGACGTTACAGAGAAAGGCTTCCTTGCCGAGTCTGCCTGGAAAGAGAAACTGGTCATTTATGAGGAAGAGCATCCCATGTTGGCGATGGAACTGGTGCGCCGCATCAAGGGAGAAATTTCTGGCTACTTTGCCGAGAAGGCCGATCAGTATATTGCCAGCTGTCAGGCTAATCCGGAGGATATTGCCAGCCGCAAGGCATCTCAGAACTGCATCGAAGCCTACGCGCGCTTGCTGCCTGAGTTAATCGGCGGCAGTGCCGACCTTACCGGCTCCAATCTCACCACCTGGTCAGGCAGTACCCCGATTAGTGAGCAGGCAGACGGCAACTACATTTATTACGGAGTGCGCGAGTTCGGCATGACCGCCATCGCCTCTGGCATCGCCCTGCATGGTGGATTCATTCCCTACACCGCCACGTTTTTAATCTTCATGGAATATGCCCGCAATGCGGTTCGCATGGCGGCGCTGATGAAGCAGCAGAGTATTCTGGTTTACACCCATGACTCTATTGGTCAGGGTGAAGATGGCCCAACCCATCAACCCGTCGAACAACTTACTAACTTGCGAACAACACCGAACATGTCGGTGTGGCGGCCCTGTGACAGCGTGGAATCGGCAGTTGCCTGGAAGGCCGCCATTGAGCGGCGTGACGGCCCGACTGCCCTGGTATTCTCAAGGCAGAGCCTTCCGCATCAGCCCCGTGACGATGTGCAGCTCAACAATATTGCTCGCGGTGGTTATGTACTGAAAGATTGCGCGGCAGAACCCAGCCTGATAATTCTGGCAACAGGATCCGAAGTGAGCATCTGCATGGCCGCCACCGAGCAGCTGCAGGCTGAGGGTATCCAGGCCCGGCTGGTGTCGTTACCCAGTGTCGATGTGTTCGAGAGCCAGGATGCGGAATACCAGGAAAGCGTTCTCCCGTGGGGAGTCAGGAATCGCCTGGCAGTCGAAGCAGGTGCAACAGACTACTGGTATAAGTTGGTTGGACTCGACGGTAAGGTTATCGGCATGCGCAGCTTCGGGGAATCAGCACCGGGTGGCGAGCTGATGCGTCACTTCGGCTTCACCGTAGAGAACGTTGTAGAAACTGCCAGATCCTTTAGCTAAATCCAGGATAGTCGGTAGACATTCATGCCTTATCACATTGCTATTAACGGTTATGGCCGCATCGGTCGTTGTGTATTGCGCGCCTATTATGAGGCAAGGGCAAGCGGTGAGAAGTTTGCTGACCTGAAACTTGTTGCGATCAATGATCTGGCAGATATCAAAACGCTGGCACACCTGACTCGCTATGACAGCACTCACGGCCGATTTCCCGGCAATGTTGAGATTCAGGGAAGTCAACTCATGGTCAACGGCGATGCTATCGCCGTCTCACAACATTCAGAACTCTCGCATCTGCCCTGGCGTGAACTGGGGATCGACCTGGTGATGGAATGCAGTGGTTCGTTTACCGATCGGGCGAATGCAGAGCTGCACCTGGCCCGTGGGGCGAAAAAAGTCTTGTTCTCGCAACCCGCTGAAAGTGACGTGGATGCAACCGTGGTCTACGGAATTAATCACCAGAGTCTGACGGCGGAAGCCAGCATTGTTTCCAATGCGTCCTGCACTACGAATTGTATTGTTCCGGTTATCAAAGTACTCGCTGATGAATTGGGTATCGAATCTGGCGTTATTACCACCATCCACTCGGCGATGAATGATCAACCGGTCATCGACAGCTATCATCACAACGACCTGCGCAAGACCCGCAGCGCTATGCAGTCAATTATTCCCGTCGACACAGAGCTGGCCAGAGGCATCGAACGCATCCTGCCAAACCTTACTGGTCTTTTAGAGGCCCAGGCCATTCGAGTGCCTACGGTAAACGTCTCGGCGATGGATATAGCCGTGGCAGTAAAGACGCCTACCGACTCAACCAGGGTCAACGAATTGATCAGGCTCGCCAGCAAGGAATTCCCGATCAATGTGTTGGGATTCACAGAAGAACCGTTGGCCTCCTGTGACTTTAACCATGATCTACGCTCGGCGGTCGTGGACTTCAACCAGACCCGGGTCGCTGGTGGCCGCCTGGTGAAGCTGCTGGTCTGGTTCGATAACGAATGGGCTTATGCCAATCGGATGCTCGATGTCGCTCAATACATGCAGTCCATCGGCTGAAAGTTATTTACGAGGAACCGAAGATGACATTTTTGCGGATGGAAGAATTGGAACTCACTGGCAAACGCGTGTTGATTCGAGAAGACCTCAATGTGCCGATCGAGAATGGCATAGTCAGCAATGACACCCGCATAAAGGCCGCGATTCCAACACTGAAAATGGCCAGAGACAGAGCGGCACAGGTCATCGTAATGTCGCACCTGGGCCGGCCGACTGAAGGCCAGGGCATCGACCAGCAGCCCAGCTTCTCATTGCAACCCGTCGCCGATCATCTGGCCAGGTTATTGCGCTGTAACGTTGCACTGGTTGCGAATTATCTGGTTGATCCGGCAAGCGTTGCTGCTGCCGAAGCCGACATCATCCTGTTGGAAAATGTCCGCCTGAATGCCGGCGAACTGGCCAACGACGATGCACTTGCCAGGCGTTACGCTGAGCTTTGTGACGTGTTTGTCATGGATGCCTTCGGTACCGCGCATCGCGCCCAGGCCAGCACCCACGGCGTGGCCAGGCATGCCCCGATAGCCTGTGCTGGCCCTTTGCTGGCACGTGAACTGGATGCGCTGGGACGCTCATTGCATGATCCTGAGCGGCCCATGCTGGCAATCGTCGGTGGCGCCAAGGTGTCGAGTAAGCTGGAAGTATTGACTGCCCTGGCAGACAAGGTAGATCAACTCATCGTCGGTGGAGGCATCGCCAACACATTCTTACTCGCGGCAGGATTCGAAATCGGTCAATCGCTTTGTGAGCCGGAATTGGTGGAGACAGCGAGTCAGCTTATGCAGACCACATCGATTCCTCTGCCCAGTGATGTGGTTGTCGCCAAGGAATTCTCAGCGCAGGCGAAAGCTACCGTGAAACCAGTAAGTGATATCGAGCATGATGACCTGATTCTGGACATTGGTCCTGAAACCGTCGCGCATCTTAAAGACATTGTGAGTACTATGAAGACAATAATCTGGAATGGTCCTCTGGGTGTGTTTGAATTTGACCAGTTCGCCGAAGGCACCCGGCAGATCGCCACTGCCGTGGCAGATAACAAAGGTTTCTCAATTGCCGGTGGCGGTGAGACTATCGCTGCGATAGACAAGTTCGGCGTGACCGATTCGATTTCCTATATCTCCACAGGGGGCGGTGCATTTCTGGAATACGTGCAGGGAGTTACCCTGCCTGCCGTGCAAATCCTGGAAGAACGCGCCGCCGCGCATCAATAAATTAGTTTGCACTGAAGGTTTACACTAGCTGAGGGTTACAATAGCAGACAGAGCAGTTGCGGACAGCGAAGCTCTTGGAAATAATAACCCTGGCGGGGCTAGTAAAGGCGTATGCTGAACAGCGAGAAACTTAAGAGGATTAACCATGGCACTAATAAGTTTAAGACAGTTACTGGATCATGCGGCCGAACACGATTACGGCGTGCCAGCATTCAATGTGAATAATCTGGAACAGATTCGCGCCATCATGGAAGCTGCGAATGAGGTGAATAGCCCGGTTATCCTGCAGGCCTCGGCAGGCGCACGCAAGTACGCCGGCGCCAACTTTCTCAAACATCTTATTCAGGCGGCTATCGAGGAATTTCCCCATATTCCCATAGTCATGCATCAAGACCACGGGGTATCGCCGGCCGTCTGCCAGCGTTCGATCCAGCTCGGTTTCTCGTCGGTAATGATGGATGGATCCCTTGCCGAGGATGGCAAGACCCCTACGGATTTCGACTACAACGTCAACGTGACCAGGACCACTGTCAATATGGCCCATGCCTGCGGCGTCTCCGTCGAAGGTGAGATCGGTTGTCTGGGTTCGCTCGAAACGGGAATGGCAGCGGAAGAGGACGGCGTTGGTGCAGAAGGCAAGCTGTCCATGGCGCAGTTACTCACCGACCCCCAGGAAGCCTCGGAGTTTGTTAAAGCCACCGGCGTCGATGCGTTGGCGATTGCGGTAGGCACCAGCCATGGTGCTTATAAGTTCAGCAGGCCACCAACCGGCGACATCCTGGCCATCGATCGCATCAAGCAGATTCATGCCAAGCTTCCAAATACCCACCTGGTTATGCATGGTTCTTCTTCGGTTCCACAGGAATGGCTGGCGGTAATCAATGAGTTCGGGGGAGAGATTCCCGAAACTTACGGAGTTCCGCTGGAAGAAATCCAGGAAGGAATCAAACACGGCGTACGTAAGGTAAACATCGATACCGATCTGCGACTCGCTTCCACCGGTGCGATACGGAAATTTCTTGCCGAGAACAAGTCGGAGTTCGATCCCAGAAAATTTCTCACGCCAACCATTGTCGCGATGAAAGACATCGTGAAGATCAGGCTGGAGGCTTTCGGTACGGCCGGGCAGATCTCCAATATCAAGAAAGTCTATAGCCTGGAAGAAATGTATCAGCGCTATGCGAGCGCTGCTTAGCCGTTAATCGATTGAGTTCATCTGGGTCGAGACATCATGTTCAGCCGCGACGATGCAGTTAAGCTCAGGGAAAGTCTGGCGGCGATCGATTTCAATACCGAGACGGATGTTCGGAATTCGCTGCTTGAGTCTTATCTAAATCATTATGGGCTGAATTTTTTTACTGAAATGAAAGTCAGCCACAGTGTGGGGAATTTCGAAAGCGGTGAGTTCACGCTGGTCTGTCATTATTTCAGTGTGCCTCTGGAAATTCAGCAGGGCACTGCCTTCCTGTTACACGGTTATTTCGACCACAGTGGCTTATTCGGCCACCTGATCAAGCACTGTCTGCAGTTGGGCTATGCCGTGGTTATTTTCGATCAACCTGGCCATGGCTTGTCCAGTGGTAGTGCCGCCAGCATCGATTCCTTTCGGCAATACAGTGATGCCCTGCTGGAATGCTTCAAGCAGGCAGAAGCATTCGCCGTAAACCAGCCCTGGGTTGTCATCGGGCAGAGCACTGGTGCTGCGGTCATCATGGACGCCCTGCTATCAAGCAACTTAACCGAGAATTACCCTATTCAACGCTTCATCCTGTTGGGACCCTTGCTGCGCCCCAAGCGCTGGCGGACCAGCAGGCTGCTGTTTTCATTCACCCATTGGTTTCTGAAGACCACGCCGCGTTCCTTCGCCGAGAATAGCCATGACGAAGCTTTCCTGAATTTCCTGCGCTCGAATGATGCCTTGCAGAGTGACAGGCTGCCGAGGGATTGGGTACTTGCCATGATTGAGTATCACAAGCGCTTTGCCCGAGCCGAAACATCCAATCAGGTTTTGCACATCATCCAGGGCACGGGAGATGAAACGGTCGACTGGCAGTTCAACCTGTCCAAAATACAGGTCAAATTTCCCCAATCGAAAATTTACCTGATCAGCGATGCGCGTCATCACCTGGTGAATGAATCTCCGGCTTACCGCGACAAGGTATTTACCTCGATAGACCGGATCGTAGAAGGGATTGGATAAGCGAAATTCCTGGAAAAGACTGCGCAAGACGTTACGACAAGATTGGGGGAACAGAAAAAGAGATACTGGACTAGGGAGCCTCTGAACAAGTAGTTGGCCGCTCTGGCTTACAGCCAATTTCGCTGAAAAGGCGCACGCAGGACGGTCGACCTTTCAAGCCAGTGCGACGCTGAGAGCGCACTCGATGTACACCCCCGACCGGCGGGGCCTGTCGCGCCGTGTTGACGCGCTTGCCAAGGACGACTGCCATTGCCTGCGC
>JAQBSZ010000095.1 GCA_027623555.1 Pseudomonadota bacterium
TACGCAACTCACCGCGCGGCATGGCGTAAAGCGCGGTGTAGCTGGTCTCGTGGCTGACCTGGAGCGTCGCGTCGTCCGGCTGCATTCGGCACAGCATGCCCGAGATCTGTTGCGGCGAATGCCGATCGCGCAACAATCGTGCGCCGTAGCTCCACAGCGGGCCAGCTTGGGCCAGACGCGATGGGCAGCGTGCCGTTCTCGCCAGCCCAGCAGCGGACGGCCGCACTTCCGGGCACCCGTTGTCGGGTTAGTCCAGCCGTTGCGTTTCAGCTCACGCCTGATCGACCTCGGCGCCCGCTGCAGGCTGCGCGCAATTACCCGCAGCGGGCAGCCCTGCTCAAGGCTCAATTGGATCATCGTGCGTTCTTTACAGCTCAAGTGTTTGTAGTTCGTTCCCATGGCAACACATTATCTCCAGATAAGTGTTGCACTTCGTGTTTGAGGCCGCCCTTAATCAGAATAGCTTCAACTACAAACGTGAGGGGAAACTTACCGGTTTAGTGCTTATAGCCTCCGGTAAGTTCCCCCCCCCGTTTTCGTCTACTTATCAGTTACTTGTTAACTGACATCCAAGCATAGAATTCATTGAAGCCCATCCAACCGTAGGCTGTACCTTGCAATACAGGCCAATCCAAATAGGTTTGGTAGGCACGTTTTGCATTTTCATCGTATGCGAAGATCGTCGGTGAAAGGTCCATAATGTATTTTTGGACCTCTTTATACTTGGCGAAGCGTTCGGTCTTATCCATCGTGGCAAGGGAATCTTCTACCATTGAATCGAACTTAGGATCGCGAAGCCATTCTCCTTGGAAGAAGCCACCGACGGTGCTCGAGTGATAGCGGGTGAACAGCAAGGCACCCGCTTCCGGAAGGTCAGCGCTCATGGTGATCGCCCAGATATTCGCGGTTGTCTCCGGCTTGGCAGCCTTAGCAGAGAGTGCCACCCAAGGTGCGGTCGTAATGTCTACCTTAATCCCGATTTTCTGCGCATTCGATTGAAGCAACAGAGCAAGCTTCTCTTTATCAGGGGTTTCTGAATCATATGCAAACTCGACTGGGTACTTGCCTGGCTCGTTAGCGTATTTCGACTGAGCGAGCTCTTCCTTAGCTTTGTCCAGATTGAGGGAATATGTGGTGGTTTCCGCAAAGCCCGAAAGGCTCATGGGGACGGGTCCTTTAGATGCTTTCGTTCCTTCCCAACTGATCTTCGCTCCAGCTTCATAATCCCAGAGATATGCTAAAGCCCGGCGGAAGTGAACATCGTCTGTTGGCGCCTTGGCTGTGTTCATATACAGGTACATCTGAGCAACCTGGTCATGGAGAACAATATCTACGCCATCGATTTGGTCTAACGACCGAAGAGTATCAGCTGATTCCCATTGGTCGCTGAGATCCAACTCGCGGTTCGCCATCAATGATTTTATAGTAGCGGGTGCGGGTATTGGAATCAGCCGGACCTCATCCGGTGAGTTCTTCACGAACTCGTCAGCTGCCCACCAATTCTTATTCTTCTCTAACAGAAGAAACTCTTCAAGAACAAATTCTTTTATCGCATATGGCCCGGAGCCTGCATCGTTAAGAACCAACCATTTTGTTCCATAATCCCCGTTTTCCCCGTATTCTCCGCCCGATTGTATATGTGTAACGGTCTCCTTCGAATCCATAATGTACAGGCGCAGGAGGGTATGGACAAATAGTGCGTAGGGTTTCTTGATTGTGAACCGAACCGTATAATCATCGGGCGCTTCTGTCTTCTCAACCCGGGTGGCCCAGAGGTAGCCATGCCCTTGGCCGATGGCAAGATTCCGATCCATTGAGAATTTAACGTCGGCAGCTGTGAGCTCATTACCTGTATTATGGAACTTAATTCCCTTCCGTAAATAAAAGGTATAAGTGAGCCCATCATCCGATGTATCCCATTTCTCTGCGACCCACGGTTTTAAGCCGCCATCTGGGGTCGGGAAGACCAATGTATCGTAGATATTTACAAGCATTGTTTCTCCGGCAAAATCACCAGCTACAGACGGGTCGGTCTTCATTGGTTGCCAGGCATGGGCTACGTTTAATCGAAGTGGTTTAGCTTCAGACACAGGCTGATCTGCTGTTGGTTGCACAGGCTGATCTGCCGTTGGTTGCGCGGTAGCCTGGCCACAGGCTGCTAATAACAAGGTCGCCAAAATCAAAATTGAAATTAACTTTTTCATGGTATCGTCTCCTTTGTCATCATCATTAAATATACTATCCTTTAGGCTACGCTAAAGACGCTTAACAATACACCCAGAAACCGCTGCCGACTTTTTTGAACTATACAGACGGTCTTAATCTCTCACTATCGCCTCCTTTTTCGCAGAACATCTTAAATTTCCTTCGACTCGCTATTTATTTACCAACTTTAGCACATCCGAAAGTTATCGTCAAGGCATCTACCCAGTATGAAAAATAGAGGTGGTGGCCAGGAAGGTGACTGATGACTCCGAAAAGTATCAGCGTGTGCAGTTGTGCGTGAAGGCGAATTATGAAATTTCTGCTTGTTGAGCCGGTCAATCCTTTCCCAATATTGAGTAACCTCTGAAAAACGCTGTTTAAATGCTGATGGATGTTGTTCTTGGAAAATCTCCGGATCCACG
>JAQBSZ010000064.1 GCA_027623555.1 Pseudomonadota bacterium
CTGAGTTAATTCGATATTTTCTGGGGATACCTCAGGGACGGAGGGATTAAATTTTGACCAACTTAAGTATTGATCAAAATTTAATCCCTCCGTCCCCTTTATCCTTTTTTCTCTTTACTAGTAAGGGTAGCCTTGCAGCCGCGGTTGCCGGGGAAACCAATCCGGTACCTGGGCCCAGTTATCCTGGTTAGGCATCTTTATCTTCGGCAGACTCACCTCGTTGAGCACCACGTCATCTTCGATGAGGTCGTTCAGGTAAAACAGATAAGCGGTCAATGCGTAGACCTCATCAGGAGTCAGAGAACCCTCGGCACCGAGCGGCATGCCGCGATTGATGAAATCCCATACCGTAGTTGCAAAAGGCGAGCGGATTGGTAGTACGCGCCCATATCGCCAGGGGTCGTCAACATCACCCACGTCGTTTTTGACTAACCTGGGGGCGAGACCCCCTGTCCCTGTGGTTCCGTGGCAGGCGGCGCAGCCCTTCTCAAGATAGAGCTGCGAGCCCTGGTCTGCCGTGCCTCTACCCTTGGGGAGTTCTTCTCCGGTAGGACTGATGGAGATGTCCCAGGCGCGAATCTCTTCGGCGGTGGGGGTTCTTCCCACGCCATAGGTGGGTGATTGCGCCTGCGCGGAAACTCCCAGCAGCATCAGCACGGGTAGCAGCTTCAGCGTGGGAAGGAACTTCAGCGCAGAAAATAGCCTAGGCAATCGCATTGTGAACACTTCCATCGCTCTCGATCCTCCACGGCTGAATCGAATTGTCCTGGCCTCTCACGAAGCCTGGCTGACCGGGAGTCTGATTGAAGAACTCGGAGGCCTGCGCGCGGGACGGCTGAAGCTGACCAATATCGTCTGTGCAGCGTGACTGGAGTTCACAGGGTGATCCGTCCCAGTCCCAGTTAAAGGTGAAGCGCGTGTGCGCCATGGGATAGGCCGTGCCACGAATCTCGGCGTCAAACCAACTCTGGCCACCATTGGTGGATACTTCCACCCTGGCCACCTTGCCGCCACCAGACCAGGCCAGGCCACTGACTTCATAAAAACCGGTGCCAGGCAGCGTTTGGCCCCCTGATGGATGGGTGATAACCGATTTCGGTCCGATCTGATAGCCCAGCGCTGCGGTGACGGGATCCTGCGTGAGGTGCCCATAGTCGTTGTAAGTCATGTAATAACGGTCCACGACCTTGATCCGCCGCAGCCATTTCACATTGAAGATACCTTCGAAGCCCGGTGCCAGCAGCCGCAGTGGAAAGCCTTGCTGAGGACGTACCGGCTCGCCATTCATGCCATAGCACAACAGACAATCGTCCATTGCCTTCGTCATAGGAATGGTCGATGCGCCCTTCACTTCTTCGACGCCTTCCGCCACGATCCATTCGCCTCCTTCCAGCACACCGGCCTCTTCAAGGAGTGTAGACAGCAGGACGCCGGTCCATTCGGCATTACTGGTCATACCGTGGGTTTCCTGCACCGTGGTATGCCGACGATTCGACCGGTTGCCCGCGCACTCGACAAAATGCATGCGCGTCACCGAAGGCAGGCGCTTTAACTCTTCCATGGTAAATACCAGCGGTCGCTCCACCATGCCGTGGATCATCAGGCGATGCTTCGCGGGGTCGATATCTGGAATGTAGGAGCCACGGGTAGTGCCCATGTAATGAAGCGAGGATGGGGTGATAACCCCTACTGAGTCTTGCAGCGGCGCCGCAATATGAAAATCGAGTCCAAAGGAATCCGGTGACGCTCTGCCACCATGGGGGATGCGTTTTGAGTTCACGAATCGGGAACGCTTGCCATAGCCGACTATTTCATCGGTTCCGTGCAGGAATGCCTCAGGCCCCTCCAGCTGGGCGGATGCGGTCTTGGTTACCGCTCCCAGGCCCAAACCGCCGGCCAGTGCGGCGCTGCGCTTCAGGAATTCCCTTCGATCAGTTTTCTTCTCAGCCATGGTGCTCTCCTTCTAAAGTGAGGTTGCCTGAATTTTGCTCATAGTTGGTCAAAAGTATACGCCGAGGACAATCAAACCTAAAGCCCTTTGGTGGATGGGGAAAGCTCAGATTTTGCTATTTAGCGGGATTTCGGCAACATCCACGGTTCCGCTGAATCATTCGTGCTGCAGATTGATCAGCGCATCTTAGCTCCTGCGCTCACCTGTTCTTCGATCGCCTTTTCGACGCTCTTCATCTTTGAATTTGCCGCCTCCCTGCTGCTTTCTTCGATCGCCGCTCCGTCGCCCTTTACTACTTCGCTTGTCGTTGTTCAAAGTCTCGCCCTCAGTCTTGCAGTTAAATTGGATTTAGAGGAAAAACCACACGGTGTTGCATCTATATATGTCTGCTCTTGGCTAATGCAGTCTTTCACTATCAAGCGGGCAGTAATAGGACTACCTCGATTTTGTACATTGTCATTCTGCCTGATTCCCGCTCATGGATTGAAGCTCTTTGCTCAAATCTAACTCCATACTAACCGGGTCAGACCTTCTTCTTCGCTGCGAATTCTTGCGCTTGAATGAATGAGTAAGCGCTGATCCCCAAGCAACGGATATTTCTGGAAGTAAATGTGGACCGAGTAACCCGCCGATTAGACTCATAATCAGTGCATTTATAATTGCTTCGTCCCCGAACGAGGGGAAGGGAAACCAATCCGAGACTGCTCTGCCATAGAGTGAAATGAAGGTGAACACTATCCCTGCTAACACACCTAACATTGCACGTCCTAATCGAGTTCCGATAGGAGTCAAGTCTCGAGAAACGACAATTAGTGCCCCAACTAATGCAGTAAGTGCCGCAATTAAATAGACAGGCGTTAGAACGACTCGCGTTTCCGCCATGGCTGGTGTATAGGCAACTCCTTCTACCGACACCCGGAATAAGCCCGGTCTGAACACATGAAAATCCACATCAGCCTTGCCAGCCAAAAAGTCGATACTTTTAACCTCTTCAAGAATTGCAACGCCTTCCTCAATGCGTGAAAGGGCGACTGTGGCCGAGTTCGCGGAATAACTCGTGAAGCTAGCCTTAATAGGGCTCTCCAGGAAACTAAATTGCGGGAAAATGTCGATTTCAACCCACTGCTGTGTGGTGACTGAGTCTTCTCTAATCTGGCTCCTGGAAATACGATATATTGGCGCAGTGGGGAGTTGATCTAATCCGCCATCGGAGAAGCGAATACGCCTCCATGGCTCCAAGGCATCAAAAGTCTGTGTTTCAAGGACGTTAAGCAGCCCGATACGAATTTCTTCAACTGGCGGCAATTCGATCTTGTCTCTCAAATAGGACCGCAGTGCGGAATGCATAACCATTCCTGATTCGTAAGCAGTGCTCAGAAAATCGGCTTTGTCTCGCGCATAAGTTTGTTCAAACTCGGTAAGTATGTTGCGCCACTGTGAATACAGCTCGATGGTAGGCGCGCGTTCCGGATCCAGATTAGGTGGGCTGATCACGATTGAACCGGTGGGCAACTCATCGAATAGCTGTTTGGTATTTCCCGTTGTGAAGTACTCCAATCGACGGCCCAATTTTTCAAGACCAAGTGCGAATGCGAGAACTCCTTGATTCGTACCAAGGAGAACAACGTTTTGTATTTCACGATCTTCGATTGTGTTCAGAAATGACTGCCTGAAATACTCACCTGTTTCTACTAATGGGTAAACCTCTGGCTGTAAAAAAGCATCATCGCAATCTGGATCAACGGTTGCGCAAATAGTTTCGGAATTTGAATTATCGCAAGAGGAATTCAATACACTGCACCAGCTTTGGTATACGACGTTGGAAGTGTAAAAACTGTTACTGAGTGCTTCGCTTAGACCTCGACCATAGACATCGTTCTCATATAAGAACAGGTATGACTGATTGCTCTGCCCTCTCTTTTGCTCCTCGATATAAGTGGCAAAGGCCGACATACGCTGAGTAGAATCAATGGTCAGGCGGAAAAAGTTTGGGTCTCGTTGACCCGATTGAAGTAGAGCAGGCGCCGAAGATATAGAGACGACCGGTAGTGACAGACCACCGTCTTTCAGAGACTTCAATGCAGCGATAGTTGACGCGCTATTGAGTGGTCCCAGAATAGCAACAACATTTTGCCCAGTAGCTAATTGCAATGCGAGCTCACTTGCTACAGTGGGGTCGCCGCGATCATTCCAACCTATAAGCTGAAGGTTGATTTGCTTATCACCAACACGAATTGGACCGAGGCGACTAAATGCGAGTCGTATGGCATCTTCGTGCGCACCACCCATGGTGCTGAGACGACTGCCTTCTTTTGGCGAAATAATCCCGATTCTAATTGTATTGTTTTCAATTTGGGCAAAAACAGGACTGAAGCCAATTAGGGTTACAAGGGAAACTAGTGTGAGTCTCGCGAGAAACCTTTGTTGGGGAAATATGTTGCAATATTTCCTAGCTTGGAGCATGCGAAGTACAGCTCGAAATTTTGCTTTCTGTTCTCTGATGAAGTCAGATAGAAATGCGCAATACTTTACAGTGGCGGCACTTATTCGAAATTTTCGCCTCATCAACATAGTGAAAAGACTACTCATATCTACATTCCTCAGGGAATAAAGGGCTTTTCCCTTTCAGCTTATTATTGTGCTCAAAATCCTAACATAGAGGTGACTGATAATCACCAATTTGAGGGGTTTGGGAGATGTGTTTAGATATTAGGCGCATGTCAGTTTTGGATAGCAAGTAGACATCCGAAAATTCTAGTCAATCAGGTCAAAAATGAGCTCGGGAGGTGTCCGCTCACGATCAATGGCAGGTGCTACAAGTTGTTGAAGTATCCTTTCTGATTCGACTGTTAAACGCTTTTTTCACCATACCCACTGTTACCAATCGGCGAGATTTTCCCAGTGAGGGTGATAGGGTTCACTATCAATGGTAGCACTGACAACTGAGGCAAAATCCTCATCGTAGGTAAATTTGGCTACACTGTTCCACCAGTCTCGAGTGCGCTTAGTACCTAAAAGAAGGGAACCGATGTTGAGCTCGGCATTCCAGGATTCCTGATCGAGAATTCCAGCCTGAAACTCGCCCCATGCGAACTCTCTTCTAGAGATCGATAAAATCATAATGCTATCTAATTGAATTTTCTGCTCAAGACTCATTTCGAGATCACTATCGAGAATAAAAACTGTGAGCTCTGGATATTCTATCCACACTGGGAATTCTAGTTGTCCCAGTTCAAACAGTCCCAGTCTGGTCTGGCTTCTCAATTGATCTGTATTTTGCTGTGTCTGTATAGCCAAGTAGACAAGCGTGACCAGAATAGCAACAGAACTAACAATTTCCGCAATAGAGGACCACTTGGTCCATTCGGTTTTTGACATGGTTATTCTTCTACTTGTTGGTTACTATTTTTCTGAATTCACGTTGTGTTACTGATACACAAATCGCCTTTTGATATGGGATACAGAACCTACTTTTGTACAATAGTGGGTGCTTCTAACGTGCTGAATCGTAGTCTCGCCACAACCACCGCATAGTATCCGGGAATATCGCGCCACCATGCTCCAGATTGTGACCGCCATCGCCCCAGGCTGTCATGAGGTCATAGCCTGCAAATTCCAGGGAGTCGGCCATCTGTTGATTGGCAAGCCACCAATTCCCCGGACGAATATTCAGGTCATTTGAACCATCCTGCAGGAAAACCCGGATGGGTTTGTGCGCGCCTTGCCTTACCAGGTCAGAATAGATATGACCACCGCGTATATTCGTAAAACTACCGACATGGCTCACCACCTTGCTGAATTTGTCAGGGCGTTGCCATGCAACCGTGAATGCGCAAATACCTCCAGAACTAATTCCACCGATAGCCCAACCTTCCGGGCTGTCTGTAATACGGTAGATTTTCTGAACCTCGGAAATAATTTCTTCCAATAGAAAACGCGAATACACGTCTGTCATAGAATCGTATTCAAGACTTCGATTGCGCGCCGGGCCTTCAGGGTTATCACCTGTGAAATGGCCTGGATTTACGAACACAGCAATAGTAATTGGCATCTCTCCTTGATGGATCAGATTGTCGAAGACTACTGGCACCCGAACCGGGCCAGTTTCGTTTACATAGGCCGCCCCGTCTTGAAATACCATCAGCGCCGCTGGGGTCTGACCGTCATACTGATCCGGCACATAGATCCACCAGTCACGTTCGGTATTGCGATAGATTTCGCTTTCGGCAAATCGTAGCTGAATGATTTCACCCTGAGGAACTCCCGCCTGACGTTGGGAGTCTGGGCCAAGTTCAAAAGGCGTCTGTGCAAGACTCACCGCCGACGCGGAAGTCACAAGTGCAACGATTAACACACGTAGCATATTTCTAATTCTCCGAATCGTTGGGATTTTAGGGTCAGGTCTCCATTTGCAACTCAAATCGAAATATTTGTGCAAATGAAGACCTGACCCCAATTACTTTAAAAGGCGCTAAACCCTGAACTAATTTCCGTTTCTTCCGCTGCGGGGTTGTGCGATGCCAGCGTCGTCTCGCTCGGCAGATGACATCTGGTTCAAGCTCAAGATACCCAACATTCCCGCGACAGTGTCGCGTTCGGTTTCAGTCAGGTCGGCGATAAACAGATCGGCAGCAGCAACCCAGGCATCGTGGTCGACGTTACGGGCGGCGACATCTAACGCCGCGATCATTGCCTTTCGCTCTGGGCTAGGGGCTTGTGCCTGTGGTTCAACTCCACGGCCAAATGCTCGCGGTGGCACGAGTGCGAATGAAACAATCTGAATTCGCTCGGAATCCGCTTCATCAGCCATCCAGCAGGAGCTAGGTACCGCAATACCCGCAGTGCGGAACGGTAACCAGAAATTTAGGCCAGCAAAGGGGCCGTTAGAAGAGGGAACAAACCAGACGTGCAACATATGTAAGGTCTGACCATCCGGTGCGAACTGTGGATGATCATGCCACTTCGCAAGATCACTATCGATTGGAAGTGGTTCTTGTGTATCTGGCACGTCGTAGAACGTATAAGCCGCGCCTACCAGTTGCTCTCGACCATCGATGTCGGCAAACATCAGGTTATCCGGCGCATTGATGTCCACAGGGTCTCCCATTCGGGCCGGGTGCACCCAATGTACGCCCATGCCGGGGATATCGCCCAACACAGGATTGAACCCTGCGGCCTTGGCCGCTTCCGGTGTGTTAAGGGCCGAGATATCCTGTTGCAGAGTAGCCATCTGTAGCCGAGCAGCCTCGGGCAATCCATTCCAGGGCGGCATGGCCAGGTTGACACAATCCACGGGCATACTTGCGTGGTTGTGGCTAGGAGCAGCGTGTGCAGAATGGTCCTGAGAGAGTGCCAGTTTAGGGCTTATGAATCCGGCGACTGCAATTGCGGCGCAGAAGAGAGAATTGATACGGGACATATGGAGCCTCCAGTGTACAGGGGTGATTAGAGCTGCAGCCAGCTTAGAGCATTCGTGAATTTAAGGCCATCACTATTTGGACCAGCCAAGTCAGAAGACCGGCCTGAAAATCGGTTGTTTTTGAATGGAATAGACATAACGTTAGTTACCTTGATCGCATAGACAAGAGATCAGGCAAGATCCCTATCAATGCAGAATTGGAAATCAGTCATGTGTGATTATTGTGGCAACAGCATCGCAGGGAGCACCAGGGGTCAGGTCTTTATTTATGCAACGAATGTGCAGATGGAGACCTGACCCTTTGGTTCTCTCTGAAAACTCTCAATTTCAGCTCCCGAAAGCAGACATATTGCCTCTAAAACATTATTCTGAGCCCGACGCCGAATAGTATTTTATGGCTCTCGAATTCAAAATCACTGATATATACGTCTGCACCACTGAACCGATAGGAAAGAGATGTGTCGATAGCGACATTGTCAGCGAGGAAATATTTTACACCCACTCTGGGCCCATATATCAGACCGTCGTCTCTGATGCTGCCGAATTTCGACCTGCGCCAGCCAAGGTCAGCTCCGACATAGGGAATTATTGATCCGCCCAGATCAAAGTTATATTCAATTCCTAGATTGTAATCTGTGGCGCGGTAATCCGCCCCTCCTGGCGCAATATCTTCTTGTACATCATGAGTCAGTGTCGCGCGCAAATTAAGATTGTCCGCGATAAACATTCCAAGACCTATATTCAAGCCTAAAGTGTCTCCGGTTGGTGCTGCAAAATCAGGTGAAACAAATAGTGAAAGATCTTTGCTTCCTGTCTGTAACGCAGGTTCCGCATTGGCTCCGAAACTGACCAACACTAACAAGGCGGCAACAGTGAGATAAAAAGGTTTCATTGGAGATTCTCCTTGGTATTACGGGCAATGAAATTGCTACCGCTGCAGGCTAGCACCAAGGTGGGACAGAAATGGTTACCATTTGGTTAGAATTAGTTTTTAGGGTCAGGTCTCCATTTGCAACTCAAATCGAAATCTTTGTGCAAATGAAGACCTGGCTCATTATTTCCTTAAATCGCTGAGGATTGGAATGTCCGCTTTCGGCGGCGGTCTCAACTGGTCAACGCAACACACTCGTTCAATTTACTAGCTGGTGTTCTAAACCTTAATGTCTTACGCGGTCGTTCATTAAGCCGCCGTGCTACTGCATTTAGCTTTGCCTGCGAGTGTACTGATAAGTCAGTCCCTTTCGGGAAGTACTGCCTCAGCAAACCGTTGGTATTCTCATTTGAACCACGTTGCCACGGGCTGCTCGGCTCACAAAAGTATACAGCGATATTTGTTTCCAACGTAAAGCGTTTATGGTCCGCTAGTTCCTTGCCTTGATCCCAGGTCAGCCGAAGCCACCGCCGCAATATCATCCTTGAGGCGCTCGGGGCGAATCCACCTATTACCAGAGCCGATTGCCATCATCTCCGACGCATCATCAATCGTAGGTGGAGGCATTGCAGGACTAACGACGGCCCTGCGTCTCAAGCAGCAGGGGTGTGACGTCACAGTTTGCGAAGCGAAGGATGTCCTTGGTGGCAACCTCTCCGCCGTGCATGTGGAGAAAAAAGGCTCGCAGGCATACCACGATGTCTACCCGCACATGTTCAGTGACTGGTGCGCAAATTTCTGGTCGATCTTCGAGAATGACCTGGGATTGAAGCGGGAGGAACACTTTGAGCCACGCTATAGTGTCAAGCTTCTAAAGAAAGGGTCACCGACCTATCTCGAACTCACCAACGGGAGCGATATGGAGGGCGTGCTGCAGAATCTACGCTCCGGGGTCGTGCCTCCCGAGGACATGCTCATCAGTGGATACTCGAAGATCGACCTTGCCGCGAGTACCTTTCATCCGTCGGAGATACTCAGCAGTCATAGCGCCAACGGTTTTCTGCATTCTCGCCCCTATGCCACGAACGACGCGGCCAGGCTGCAGGATATGCTCCTGCTGGTAATATGGTCACTCAATAGCAACCTGACCTCGGCGTCAGACTACAAAGACTTCATCAAATACGGGCTCTCCTTTCCAGAGCGCAAACCCTTCGCGTGGATGCTGAAAGGCAATCTGCAAGACAAGCTCATTGGACCGCTCGTGGCCAAGCTCGAGGAGGGGCCGAACAAGTGCAAAATTAAGCATAAATGCAAGGTCACTGCCGTCGAAATCGTCGATCGGAACGGCCCGGTCCAACTGTCCATCCAGGAGGCTGCTAAGGTCGCGCACGATGGCGTTGACGGTATACTCAGAAAGGAGGTTCTGGCCAAAGGCGTCTCGACCGCGATGGCAGACTACGTCGTCTTTGCCTTACCGCCTGAGGCGCTGAGCGCGCTGATCGAGCAGCCGGTAAAGAAGAAAAACGAACGCGTCATCCATGTGCTGCCGGAGCTCTCTACACTGCGACGATTGCGTGCCGAACCGATCCCGACTCTGGATCTCTACTTCAAGCGAAAGCTACCCGACATACCAAAGGAACACGTTGGATTGCAGGAGTCTGATTACTCGCTGACCTTCATCGATATCTCGCAGCTCTGGGGCATGGATGAGCTCAAGAGAAACGACCCCCATTTGAAGGATGTGACCGTTTTAACGCTGGCCGCCTCGGACTTCTCACGGCTTCCCCCTGATACCGAACATCGGCAAGCACACAGGATGATCAAGAGACTTCATGAGTACTTGCCGATTTTCAATCCGGGCACGGAATGGGGCGATCTCAACAGCGATATCGATTGGGACCACTCTTATTACCGGCCCAATCAGACTAACAAGCTGTTCATCAATGAAGTGGGAAGTAATGCTGCGCGCCAGCGATCGTTGCTCAAGGCGCTTCCATGTGTCCGCTTCGCCGGTGACTGGTGCCGAAGCTGGGTCGACATGGCGACCATTGAATCGGCGGTTATGACGGGACTCTACGCCGCGCGATCCATATGCAAGGCCGAGAACTTGGGAACGGTGCGTTACGCCGAAACACCGAGTCACCAAGAAGTGCTTACGTGGAAACTTGCCCTGTCGCCCTATGCTTACGCGGCCAAGTGGTGGTCCACCGCGGCAACCACCCTGCCCAAGTTCGCCAGCGGGCAAATCAAGGACCCGAGGGTGACCAGGGATATCTCGGTCATGAACACGCTGCCGCTGGCCTTCGCCGCCGACTGGTGCCGTACCGCGAGCGATCTCTGGCTGGAGCTGGTCTTCAAGCCGAAACGAGCACGGCCCAAAGATCCGGAGATTGACGCTAGTGGCATTCGAGACATCACAGAGACCGATGATGTCGAAGACTCAGATGACCCTGCAGATCCTTCCGGTATGAACAAGCCGCCAATGGACCCCGCAGCAGAATTGTATCGCATGACGAGCGAATTTTGGCAGGCGCTGGCCAGCGGGCGGCGACCGCCGCCAGAGAGGGAATCCAGGGGACACTCATAAATTAACCATTTAGCTAGTTCAATAATTGGGTTCATTACTGGCTATTACAGTCAGTATCGACCGCATAAACATAATGGTGGAGTATCACCAAACCAGGCAGAGGAAAATTACAAAACTTCCTGTAAAAGTGTGGACCAAAATACTTAGCCACTACAAGTTCGTTGGCTTTCGTTGTGTATATCCGGCAAAGGGAGGGTCGCGACTGAGATAAGGTGAAGGAAACAGGACGTTGCCCACCTTCCCTTATTGTAAAAATCCAAATATTATCTTTCATTAACAAAGGGTTAGGACTATAATACTGTATGTTTATACAGTTATGTATACCTCAAAATCCGAGGAATCCCAGCCCATGACCAGCATGCCATCACCCTCAATATTTTCCGGCGAAGCCATCGCCGACAATGCCGCTTCTGCTAACCATACTACCAGTCCAGATCCCAACCCTGTCCCCACTTGGATACCGGCCAGTAACCAGGCGCTGAGTGATGAAATTACACGCCTCGCCGGACACATCAATGCTGCACAGTACCGCTTTCTCAAATTATTCGCTGTACTAGTAGAGCGCAAAGCCTGGGGTGGTGACAGCGGGATGAAATCGCCGGCGCACTGGTTGAATTATTTCTGTGGCATCGATATGGGTGCTGCGAGAGAAAAGGTACGGGTGGCAAAATGTCTGGCATCATTACCGCTCATCGACCAGGCATTCGCCAGTGGTGCGATAAGTTACTCAAAGGTCAGAGCCATGACCCGTACGGCGACACCGGACAACGAAGAATATTTGTTGATGATTGCTCGGCATGGCACAGCCAACATGTTGAAGCTCTGGTCAGACAAACCCAACGGCCGAAACGCTTGTGCGCGGGCAGTAAAGGTGAAAGCACATGCAGCCAACATGAGGTACGTGAGTTCTCCTACTACTATGATGACGATGGCATGCTGGTCTTCAAAGGCAAGTTGGCCGCTGAGGACGCTGCGGTATTTCTAAAAGCCATGGATGCAGTTTTGAAAAAATTGCCGGAAGAGGAAAGCACTTCTCTGCAGACGGAACAGCTCATTACCGGCAAACAACAAGATGCAGCAGAAAACGTTTCCGCGGACATTGTGATATTTTTGCGTATTCTGGCGAATCTGATCACCCATTCTGGTTTTATTCGATCACCTGGTCTCCCCAGCACGATGATGCTTTGATCTTACACTAAGTGATCGGATTCAGTAAATTCGCTCATTGTCTTCCGCATGGATTCTCCTTTCAGTTTTAGCTTGTGAGAGTTGTGCAATAGGCGATCTAGAATGGCATCTGCCAGAGTCGCGTCGCCGATGGTTTTGTGCCATTCGCTGATCGGTAGTTGGCTAGTAATCAAAGTAGACTTAAGCCCGTGTCGGTCTTCCATTATTTCCAGTAGATCATTCCGCTGACTCAGGGTCATTTTCTCCAAACCCCAGTCATCAAGTAGCAGTAAATCGGTTTTTGCCAGTTGCTGAATCAGCTTGGTAAAACGGCCGTCACCGTGGGCAATACTCAGTGCTTCCAACAAACGTGAGGTACGGAAGTAACGTACCGATAAACCGTGCCGACAGGCTTGAGTGGCCAGTACACAGCCGAGGTAGGTTTTACCACAGCCTGTGGGTCCAGTAATCAGTACATTGTGATGCTTGTGGATCCAGTGACTGCTGAGTAAATCAGCAAGTTGGCTTTTTTGCAGTCCGCGAGGATGTCGGTAATCAACGTCCTCCGGATAGGCCTGTAACTTGAGCTTGGCCGCTTTCATCAATCGCGTAATTTTATTGTTGTGACGGTAAGTGCTTTCCCGGTCAACCAGTAAAGCAATCCGTTCTTCGAACCCGAGTTCATCATGGGTAGAAGGTTGTTCTAACTGCTGCTCCAGGCCATCGGCCATGCCTGTCAGTTTCAGGCTGCGCAGGGATTGCAGTGTTTGGTTATTCAACATGGGTTCTTCCTCTTTGGTTTTGGTTAATGGTAATAGTCTTCACCACGAACATTTTCATGGTGATCGAGAGACAGTTCCTCTTGTGTCTGGTCCTGGGGTGTTTCAACGGCCACTTGATCCAAGCCTTGCTTGAGAATGGATTCAACACTGCTACGTGTCGGTGAGTTGATTAACAGAGCACGGCCACAAGCTGCATCAAGCCGTTCACGCCCGTATTTTTTGGCATTGCTCAACAATGCCAGAATGCGGCGATAGCTTTGTTCGGTATGCCGTTTTTCCTGTAGCAGATGCTGTACGACTTCACGTGTCTCAGCACCAATGTCCCCAGCCCAACTCAGGAAGCGTTGTGGTGACCATTCCTGCATCGCGCGATGCGCGCCAGGCATGTGCTCAGAACAAGTGCTGTGCATGCCACGGCGGTAACTGCGGGGATGACTGGCCACTCGCTGGCCCTGGTGATAGATCGCTACGGTGTTATCGGTGGCCTGTACTTCAACTGCCAGTTTCACCAGATGATGAGGTACTGAGTAATAGTGCTTGTCGTATTCGATGTGGTAATCAATGTGCACGCGCGCCTGCTTGATCTCAGCATAGTGGTAGGGTTGTGCTGGTAGGCTGCGCAATACCGGTTTGTCCAACTGCTCGAACTGGCTTAGACGGGTGCCGGGTAATTTCTTAAAAGGCCGTCGGTTTAGATCCTCCAACAATAAACTGATGGCGTCATTGAGAGAGGCTAGTGAAAAGAAAGTCTGGTGGCGCAAGCGGGCCATAATCCAGCGTTCTACAATCAGCACAGCCACTTCTGCCTTCGCCTTGTCTTTTGGTTTGTAAGGGCGGGCAGGCACGATGGCTATTTGGTAATGGGCGGCCAGTTGTTGATAGCTGGGGTTAAGATCAGGCTCGTAACGGTGTGTTTTACGCACAGCACTTTTTAGATTATCCGGCACTACCAGTTCAGGCACGCCGCCGAGGAACTCGAAGGTCTTCACATGCGCTTGTAACCAGTCCGCCTGGTTCTGGCTCCGGCTGGCGCAGGCAAAGGTATAGTTGGACGCACCGAGTACTGCCACGAATATTTGAACTTGGCGGATCTCGCCCGTATCTGGATTCACTACCTCCATGGTCGGCCCGCAATAGTCCACAAACAGCTTCTCACCGGCGCGGTGAATCTGCCGCATACTCCGCTGCTGGTGCCCCTGCCATACCCGGAATCGATGGCAATACTGGGCATAACTGTAACCATCGTCAGGGTGCTGCTGCCGATATTCTTGCCACAGCAGCTGTTTCGTAACGAACTTGCGCTTGAGTTCCTGATGAGCCAGTAAAAAGTCCGGCTCGACAAAGCGGCGCTGACCTGTAGTTGCTTGTGTCGGAAACAACAAGCGTCCTAGATCCCGCTCACTCAACTCCGATGGCAGCGGCCAGCCAAGACCTGCATTAGCAGCTCGATTCAGATAATCGACCACGGTCCCATAGCCAATCCCGAGAGACTGGGCAATCCCGCGATACCCTAATCCGGCTTCATGTCTGAGTCGTAGAATCTCTTTGATTTTGCGCATTGATAACCTCTTCTTTGCCACTGCTATTTCTCCTTGCCAAAAAGGTCGAAAGAGTAGCAGTAATTAAGTTAAATCAACGCGTTGGGGAGCATTCTGGTTTTATCTGATCACCGATTCTGGAAAACCAGCAAAAGTGATCGGATAAAACCAGAATCAGTGATCGGAAAGATCCAGAATGGGTGATCGGATTAAACCAGAATCAGTGATCGGAATGGGCCAGAATATGCAGACTTGGCGGAGCAGGCATCACCGGCCTACCTTCAAGCTCAATCGATATTGGAATCACTGCTCAAAGCCGAAGTGGCTGAACGGGAAATACGCTCGATTAATTACCAGATGAGCGTAGCGAAGTTCCCGGCCTATCGAGATCTGTCTGGCTTTGACTTCTCTCAAAGCACGGTGGATGAAGCGCTGGTTAGAGCATTGCACCGTTGTGAGTTTATGGAGGATGCACAGAATGTCGTGTTGGTGGGCGGTCCTGGCACGGGCAAAACCCATCTGGCTACCGCCATTGCTATCCAAGCCATACAGCATCATCGGTATCGGGTGCGCTTTCTCTCTACTATAGAACTCGTCAATGCGTTAGAGCAGGAAAAGCAGCAAGGGAAACAAGGCCGAATGGCCAATCGATTGATGCACACCGATCTGGTGATTTTAGATGAACTGGGATACTTGCCATTCAGTCAAGCGGGTGGTGCTTTACTGTTTCATCTGATCAGCAAACTCTACGAAAAGACCAGCATTATCATTACAACCAATCTTGGCTTTGCTGAGTGGGCAAATGTCTTTGGTGATCCAAAAATGACAACTGCGCTATTAGATCGACTGACTCATCACTGCCATATCGTTGAAACTGGCAATGATAGCTACCGATTAAAACATTCGACGAGCATTAAAAAGGAGGCAAGAACTGGTAAAAGCAAAAGACCCTAAGCCATAATCTGGCTAACTCAGGTGGGTCAATTTTCGATGCAAATCCTGGGTCAGTTTTAAATGCAAATCAACAAGCTTGAGGCTGCGTCTAACAAATTCGTGGTAGATGACTACTTTCTGCACCGAGCCGAATTTCTGTCTGAGACTCTGCGTGAAATGGGGTACCGTGAAGATAAGATATATGAACATGCTTTTTACTATAGCGGAACTGACTTCGTTACTATGTACCAAGGACTGTTGGTGCTTTGTGAGAAGTACGTTGAAGTGGATAATTCCTGGAAAAATACTTGTATTAGGGTTGGTGAGCTAATGGAAGACTATGGTAAAACATTTATCGCGGTTAGAACTGGGCTTGGGTTGCAAAGAAGCATGTATAGTTTTAGTAATTCTGATAAACAACTACTCGAAGCGGTTCAAAGGCGAAGGGCGTTTACACATAGGTGGCGCGTACTTACAACTGAGAAACTTGACCAATTAATTTCAGTTAGTGGTGATCAGTATTACTTAGACCACTTCGAAAAAGATGAAATATATGCAGTAAATCAAGCTTTCCAAAGATTAACAGGCGTTCCAGATCCAGATCCTTTCCTCAACAGGCACGGGCGGTAGATTTAGTGGCACATAACAAGCTGTTCCTGAGCGACCAAGGAATGTTGTCACGGCCTTTGCTTGCGCAAAGTCCCCGCCAACATACCTTGGCGCCAGAACAAGAGCGTTATGTGCTTTGATACGCTCCACAGTTTAAAGCAAATTTACAATGGAGCTACGAATGGGCATTAAAAACCAATTGTCAGTTTTAGCTATATCAATTTTCCTGAATACTTTCGGAGGCTGTGCTGAAGCACAAATATCAGGAACCACGCCAAGTGCAGATCCTTTGTATCAACCTTTTTTCGTAACAGATCCTCGCGAGGAGGACAATTTACAAACAGCAGGAGGCAGATTGCCAGAAGAAAGAGGATGTGGGGCTGGATCGCTGTCGTGGAGCGAAAATGACTTCCTAGAAGTGCCTGGGATCTATTGGGCCAGCCTAAAAACATATTGTAGAGGTGGTGTTGAGATCACGATTTGGACGGATTTTGAGAGTAGCTTCTTTGGTGGTTCAGAACGGGCAAAGTCGAATGGAAGGATGATAGTTGATGGCGATAGTTTTCAGGGAGGGAATGGAAGCAACCGTGTTATTACTGGAAGGCTAGAAGCAACTGCCAAAATTGCTTATGAATTTGAAGTTGTTGGCAACGATGAAGGAATCGGGCACATCAATGAATTTGAATTCGATTTGAAGAACGGAGGGCTTTTTCTAATTGCCAGTAACGGGAACGACATAGATATTAAGCAGGTCCACTACAACACCGCAGGTATTTCCGCGCAGGATCTGCAGCTTCTGGCAATACAACATGCAGGAATCAGAACGTTTTACGAAAACTATCATCAATAAGTTTGGATTGAGTAAGCCAGCACATAACAGGCGAAAGCAGGCGGATGCTTCGCACCGCTGTTTCGAGCGTGTGTGCCGGGCATGGCACTTAACTAGAGAGGTGCAAGTCCTCTTACCAGGTATTCGCAGAGC
>JAQBSZ010000019.1 GCA_027623555.1 Pseudomonadota bacterium
AATATCCCCGTTACTGCGGGCGATGAGGCGACTTGTCCAGGCCAGCCGCCAGGGGGTGGGGTATTATTTACTCACGGACCTTCGGCCCTGATTGCTCGCAAACAACATCCCACCCCCTGGCTCGAGTAGTTGAAATTCAACGGCCCCTACACCTTCCAAGCCTGCAGAAATCGTTCAATACAAGCTAAACCAACGAGTTAATTCGACATTTGCTGGGGATATCTCAGGGTCGGAGTTGATTGATCTAAGTAGATAGCTCGCTGAGCAGCTGCAAGGCGAGCTCAGCCCGCTCGGCCGGGACGAAGACATGGTCGTGATAGTGGGCGGCAATGACGTTGGCCGGAATCCCGCACTCGGCCAGCTTATTGGCAACCGCTGCCGTTAAGCCTACTGCATCGAGGCTGGAATGAACGGACAGGGTAATGCCTTTGAAAACAGCGCTATAAGCAAGCCCTGCAGCATCAGCCTGCTGCTGACTGATCAGCAGGCTGAGGCCTTCCTGTTCCTGATAGCAGGCCAGTGGACGCCATTCGGCGAAATCGCCGTACTGGGAATTAGGCAGGGTGCAAAACACGAACTCACCTTCAATGAGCATTGGCTGCAGTTGCCCCAGCAGCCTGCCCAGGTCGGTCTCTCCTGCCATGGTCGAACCCTCCAGACTCCCGGATCAAGCTTACAGTTCGGCGGCAACTTCCTCGTAGAAGCCTGGAATGCTGCGCTGCATGAACAGGCCCTGCTCTGCCTGGGTCCAGCCGAGGTTGCGATCCTTGATCGCCTCCGGAGCATCGCCTGCGTCCAGCCCATCCCTGATCAGATTCGCCATTCGCTCACGAACTGCTTCCATCTGGTTTCGAAAATTCAGCACATCGCGGCGATTCATGACCGCTCCATGACCGGGTATGGCCGTATCCCAATCCAGTGACAAAATATTATTCATTGTGCCGACCCAACCCCGACTGCTGCCGCCATTGGCATAGTCAATAAAGGGTGCCGTACCATGCAGCAGATCACCGCCGTGCACGGTTTTCAGATCGGGAAAGTAAACTACCGAGTCACCGTTGGTATGACCACGTCCCATGTAATAGGCTCTGACTTCCACTCCGCCCAGAAACACCGCCGTCTCATCGGTATAGATTATCCGCGGCGGCCCATCCTGGTTTCCGCGCAGCATATTGTCCCTGGCATTCTTGTGCGCAATAATTTCCGCCACCTGCAGAAAGCTGGCATTGCTGCCGGAATGATCCCCATGGTGGTGGGTGTTGATCACATACCTGACCGGCAGATTGCTTACGCTGGCAACCAGCGACTGAATCTCATCGAAATCCTGTGGAAACTTGTCATCGATTAGTATGACTCCCTCCGCTGTAACCCGTACACCGATATTGCCACCCGGCCCGGTAATTACATGCAGGCCGTCCTTTACCTGTGCAATACTCAGTCGGTTTTGCGCCAGCGCACAAAGCGGCACCAGCAGTGTTAACAGAAACGTAATTAAGCAGTTCTTTATTAGCTTATTCATAGCAGTTCAACCTTGTTCACTGTTTTGATGTTTATTATTCAAGGATTTCCATAAGTACACTATTGGTAACGGCAGTGCAATGAGGAGCACATAGTCCCCTTCTTTACCATTCACTGGCTTTCTGATCGAAGTCCTCGTTACACTTCTTCACGACACAGAAGCGTTGCCCGGTAGGTGCCTGCATCACGCACCAGCTACTTACTCTGTCTGCGACGCTGGCACCGAGATTTTGCAGGCGCTTGATCTCCGCTTCCATATCGTCTGTCTCAATATCCAGGTGTACTCGACTGCCGTGATCGACCGATTGCACTTCGATATGCAAGCCATGTGCCGGGTCCAATAAGCGGACATACCTCTCGCCCTCTTCTGCGGGCAGCTGTTGTAGCTCCATTCCCAAGGCTGCGCCCCAGAATTCTGCCGCCTCCTGCAAGTTATCGGTATTACAATCGATGATGAATCCGGCCAGTTTGCTCCTGTGTGTCATTTGCTTGCTGTCTTCCTCTACACCTTCGGGTTGAGCGGCGCTATGTTGCTGGACAAGTGTCATCGAAACCAGTGATTGAGTCAGGCTCGCTTGAATCCGCTGCAGGGTAGGATTTCTTGAATGTAAAAGCTTCACGGGTCGGACCGAATTGCTGAAGCTGTTTCAGTTTCTGCCTGGCTTGCTCCATGTCTGGAATCGTGCCGGCGGGAATCCACCACAGAACCGTATAGGCTGCATCCAGTTTGCCAAACCATTGCTGACGCCGGCGCATGATTTCAATGTGAGCGGAGCGAAAAACATACTGATGTAACGATTCCAAATCCTTCCAGACCGACATATTGACCAACAGGTCATTGCCAAACGGGCGAAAGGCTGTTGCATCTCCCTCCTCCGATTGCAATCTCCAGACAAATCCGGGGGACTGATCAGCCAGCGCATTGATGCGATCCAGATTAGCGACAAAATCTACCAATTGCTCTGAATCAATCGGGGCTAACAGTCTTGCTATGTTCAGTTGCGCTAATTCAAAATCTGCCATGGCGTTCCTTACTCGTACCAGATTTCGATTTCGTAACCATCCGGATCCAGAATATAGAGGTAGGGACAACCCGCCGCGAATTCTCCATGGCTTTTTATTGTGGCTCCAGCCTCTGTCGCTTCGGTTAATGCCTGCTCGATGTCGGCCGCGTTCTGCAGTCGAAATCCGAAGTGACTGATACCCCCCGTTGCACCGGATTTGCTGGAGCGGACAAACGCCAGCACATCATGCTCACCAGGGCCCTGCACCTGAATGCTGTTCTCATCTCTGAAATACTCTTTGACGCCAAACAGTGCCTGGAAAAACTTCAGCGATCTGTCCGGATCCTGAACCTCGAGATTTATATGGGTCAATCCGTGGGTCTTTATCATCGCGGTATTAGCCTTGAACAGAGTCTGAGAAACTGTACATGACTACAACACCGGCAACAATCAGCAGGATTCCAGCCATTGCAGGCATATCCAGTTTCTGATTAAACACAATCCAGCCTATCAGCGTGATCAGTGCGATTCCCACCCCCGACCAGATAGCATAGGCCATGCCAATCGGAATAGCTCGAAGGGTAAGCGACAGAAAATAAAATGCCGCACTGTAACCAACAGCGACAATAATTAAAGGCACCAGTACCGTGAATCCTTCACTGGATTTCAAGGCTGAAGTGGCGATGACTTCAGAAATAATGGCAACGAACAGAAACATCCAATTTTTCATATTCTCAGTTTCCAGGAAGAATAAGGGGAAAAGGCTAGCGGACTTATTTTAGGATAAAGGGGACATTTTTATCCTGTTTCTTCCGCTACCCTCGCTGGCTTGAGCTTCACTGCGATAAAAATACCCAACCAGGCCATGGGTATATAGGCAGCTACCAGGTCGAGAACAATAAACCACAGCGGGGCCGGAATCAGGAAGACATTGCTGATACCCCCTAACAGAAACAGTGCTCCAATAAGGTACGCCAACTTCAGGTTTTGACTCGCGGCGACGAGGTACGCAATTACGGCACCCACCAGCGTGCCGAGCGCGTGGGCAAGGAATGGGAAAATGAAATGCCTGGCAGTGAATAGTTCCATGGCAGCGGCAATACTCTCCGAACTGGTCACATCCACTCCAGCCGGTGGAGGAATAATTGACGAGCCGCCAATTATCAGCCCCATATTGACAACTCCGCCAAGCAGCAGGCCGATGAATACGGCCAGGAAATTTTTCATTATCGTATTCATCAACAACCCCTATTTTCCGAGTAGCTCTGTTCTCAGCAGAAAGATTCAGCGTGTCAGTCTAAAGGCAGAAAACGGCTGCAAATTATCGATTGCATCCAGACCCTGCTCGGGCAACCAGGCGAACTGGCGCACTTCAATGCTGTCGGCATCGATATCGAAAAGTGAGAAGCCGTTGTTCTCGATCGGATGAACCCGCTCCTCAACCTCGAGGCCCAAGGGCACGGTAGCACCGATACCTCGCGACGAACTCGGCCAGCCGGTTCCGGTACCAATCGGGCCGGCCAGGATTGTGTGCACGGGATTGTCCAGATTCAGGTCACCACTTCGGGTGATCAGCCCCGACCCGATGGCATGCAAATCTCCCGACAGGATTATCGGAATCCGCTCATCCTGCTCGGAAATACTCGCCAGGATGCGCTGATGTTGCGCAAACCAGCCCTCTTGCCAATAGGGTTTCGGATTTTCCAGACCCAGTTGACCATTCGCTTGCAGATAGTCGGGATACCATTCTCCCCATTTACCGGCCGACCAGCCGAAAGGTGTGGAGGGAATATGAATCAAGTGCCGGGTTTCTTCTGCGGCTGTGCGACTGGCCATCCAGCGCTCGGTTTGTTCTTCAATAAAGGTCGCTGTAGGTCCGGCCAATGTGATGAAGCGCCGGCAGTCATAAAGTAACAGCTCCAGCAATGACCCCCAGCGGTAAGAACCATAAGATTCACTGATGCCATTGCGCGAAGATCCCACAAGATGTGCCGGCCGGTTAATCTCGGGAAGAAATTCCGGGAAATATAATGCCTGTGATGCCCGGCCGAGGCGCGCCGTGAAATTGCGCGGCGGAAAGGTGATGATGTCATCGGTGCCTTCATCGTTTTCGAAATAGTCATGGTCATCCTGAGTCAGGATTAGCGGTACCGATTTGAATGTAGTGCGATAGAGTGAGGCAATCTGTTCATCAAGGCAGCCGGTGAGTGTGGCTTCGTTAGCCGTTCCGAAGACGGCAAGGTCTTCATCGAAACTGCCGTATTTGCCCCAGATTCTCTCGCGATTAGCCTGGGTTCTCTCATTGCCGCGCCAGCGCCTGGCGATGTTCTGATCCCAGTACACCTGGTCACCAATGCCAACCGCCAGATCCGGTGCGTAGGACAGCCCGCGTTGCAACAGGCGCTGCCGAGTGCTTACCGGTAGGTAGCGCCAGACACCGGTATCGGTTAACGCCTCGTCGGGGCCACCACCACAGGTGAACACGAGCACCCGCATGGTTTCAGCATCGGCCGTGGGCGCCGGGGTTGTGCTGAGAGACCAGGAATCCGCATAGCGGTTGCCCTGTTGTTGCAGGGTTAGTTCATAGTCCTGGTTGCTTTCCAGGCCATCGGCATGAAAGGTCCAGAAGCGGCCGAGTGTATCGGTCTGCACGCCGGCGTAACTGGTCTGCCCGATGCGCAGGCTTGGATTCTGCTGTGGTTCTACAAACGAGACCTTCAGGAGGATGCGATCGTGGTTACTAAGCGGTATCAGATGCTGGATCTGACCACCCGACCAGTTATCTGCTGATCTGCCCAGAGAAGGCATCATCGATGAAGTGGAAAGCAAGCTGCTGTCACGGATGAACTTTCTGCGGTTCATTTCGAGTTACCTCGGTAAATGGTTTGAATCTGGACAATAACAGAAATCCGGTGCCTGGCACCAATTGGCAAACGGTATTAGATGGGCAGGATCGCAATCAGCCCAGGAATTGTCGGGCCAGTTCGAGAACTTCGGCGCTATCTACCAGTTGCAGGCTCTTCGCCTCAAACGCGGCTAACTCGGCACCGTTGGGAAAACTGTAGTAGTTGCCTCCCGCCGCCTGCTCCACACATTGCAGCTGTGCACCGGATGCAAGCACTTCAATGGCGCGCAGCAGGCTGACGCAGCCTTCATCATAGAGCTCCAGTACATGCCACAAATAGGAGCGTCCGGCTTGCACCTCCAGCGCCGTCTTTTCGATGATGCGGCCGGTGTCGATAGTTGGGTCATCGATGTAGTGCAGCGTCATCCCGATCTCGCTATCGCCGTTCAGCATGGCGCGGAACGTCGCCATCACCCCCTTATAGGCCGGCAGTAAACCGGAGTGCAGATTGATCACGCCGAATTTAGGTACAGCTATTACTCGCTCGCGCAGAATTATTCCATAGCGAATTGAGATGACCAGTTCCGGCGCCGTGCTGATAAATCGCTCGAAGTCTTCACCTGCATTTATATGATTAAGCTCGCTGCAAGTCGTCCCGGCGAGTTCGGCAAGACCCTGAAATGTTTTTAATCGTCCTTGAGCAGGCAGCTCTGCGTTATCCAGCGCCGGAAACAACAGCGCATTGAATAGATCTTGCTCAAAAAATTTTAGCGCCTGCAATTGCCAGGGAAGTTCTGACTTGCCACCGACCGAGGCAGATAGAAACAGACTCAGTTCGTGGTCAGCCAGGGCCGGTACCAGTTGATTCAGAACGACACAGCTCGCCAGATCGCGATTAGCCAGAATCGTAATGTTCATTGCATGATCCTGGTCAGAATATCAGTGAGACCTGGCAGGTTTCAGGGCGCCGCAACGACCCTGCGAATGCGTCCATCTCCCTTGGTAAGGAAGTACAGCTCACCCCGGGAGTCGATACCCAGGCGCAGACCACTGCGGTTACCCTGCGCATAGGTGTTAGGAAAACCAATGGCGTCGGCGACGTTTCGTTCGTAACCGGCGAACGCGATTCTCAATTCACTGATGGTGGCAGGGTTGCCCGGTTGCAGATTGCCGGTGTCGATGTAAAAGACCCGCCCGCTGACCATATCGGTAAAAACCGCCTTGCCCTGCAAGGCGGGAATGTCCTGGCCCCGATAGACAAACACGCTGCTGATGGCATTGCCTTCATCGTGATCGAACTGGGCCACCGGGTAGGTATATTCCTGCTCATCCTGTGGGCGTGGATACACCGGATTTGGCCGCACTCCACCGATTCCAAACGCCGTGGCGAAGGTGCCTTCGCGCAGGCGCCACCCGTAGTTAGCACCGGCGATCCCGATATTTACTTCCTCAATCTGGTTCTGCCCGATGTCGCCGATGTACATCGTGCCATCCGTATCGAAAGAAAATTGCTGGGGATGACGCAGGCCGTAGGCCCAGATCTCCGGTGCTACCCCGATCTGCCCGACAAAGGGATTGTCGGCAGGAATACCGTAGGCTGCGGCAGCGGATCCGCCCAGTGGATCGATGCGCAGAATTCCCGACATCGGCTCAGTAAGAGACTGACCACGCTCCCTCGGATCATTGGCGCCACCACCATCACCGAAACTGGCGTACAGAAGCCCATAGTCAGTACTACCTTCGGAGGCCGAGTAGTTAAACGCCAGTGTGCCTATATTGTGGTTCTGGTCGAACTGGCCCATGCGAAATATCTCGCGGGAAGTGCCGGAAAAAACATTCGCGGAGGGATTGCCCTGAGTCCATTCACGGATCACACTCTCATGATTTCCAGCATCATCATTGAGATAGTTCGCCACGCCACTATCTGATGTGGCACTGGAAGCGGTGTAGAATTTTCCAAATCCCGGCTTGCCACTCTCGGCGTACTGCGGATGGAAGGCAAATCCTGCCAGACCGGTTTCGTTGGGAAACACGGAGTCATCGAAGTCGATATTCTGATCGCGCACATCGAGAAAAACGCTCGGGGTACTGCCACTCTCATCGCTAAGGTATAACAGCCCGCGCAGATCGTTAATCACCAGGCGCCCTGATCCATCGGGAATCGGCAGCATGTACTGGATGCGTGCAAAAGCGGTGTTGGTCTGGGGAGGATTGGCAGAATCTGCGCTGCGGGGTACCCTGATGAATTCCCGTAGTGTGACTGTGATCGGCCCTTTCTGTATCTTCTCGGGTATCGGGTCCTGCAATGGTTCCGGGCGGGAATCAGCCCCCTGGGCTGAAGCGCTGGCACAGAATCCAGCAATGAGTAGGCAAAGTAATGTTTTCATGCGAATGTTCCGTTTGCTAAATTGTAGCGAGCTGCGCTTCGAAGGTCCGGAGCCGTGTAACAACAATCCAAGCATAGAACAGCGAGCAACCACAAGTCCTTCGGCTAAATAGGAATAAAGAAGAGAAGCCAATGCCTGAATCGAATTACCAGAATCTGCGCTATAAAGTCGAAGATCAGATTGCCAAGATTACCCTTGATCGTCCCCCCGCCAATCTCATCAATCTGGAGATGACCCAGGAATATCATGCCGCTCTGCGCAAGGCCGATGTTGACCCGGAAGTGCGCGTAATCATTCTGTCTGGCGCCGGTGATGGACTGTCCGGGGGTGTGGATCTGAAATATCTCGAAGTTTTCGATTCAGCACAAATGAAAGAGTACCTGAGCCTGTTCTATGTCGGCACCATGAAACTGGTTAGAAGCTTGAGCAAACCCATCATCGCCGCCGTGCATGGCTATGCCCGGGAAGGTGCCTGCACCCTGGCCTTCGCCTGCGACATGATCATCGCCGCCGATGACGCCGATTTCGGCTATCCCGGAGTACCCAACCTGGCAGCACCGCCTGGTATGCACGTGTGGATACTACAGCGACTGATTGGACGCATGAAAGCGGCCGAGCTTATCTTTACTGGCAAATCCCTGGGCGCCGTCGAGGCCGAGCGCATAGGATTGATCACCAGAGTAGTGGGCGCCGGCAGCCTTATGTACGAAGCCGAGAAACTGGCACAGCGCATGGTTGAAATGTCTCCGCTGGCACTACGGCGCACCCGAGACCTGATGTACAAGATGGAAGACATGAGTTTCAAAGACGTGCCGCAAGCGGCTGTCGAAGCGCTGTCCAGCGCCTTCGACAGCGAAGACAGCCGGGAGGCCCGCAAGGCATTTATTGAGAAGCGTAAACCAGTCTGGACTGGCAGATAAGCGTCGCCCTGGTGAATAGCGTGATTAGATTCTCGAGCCTGAGAAATGCCAAGTCTCTGATTGTCCTGTGGAAGCGGCAAGGGTAGACTGGATCATGTTAAGTAGAAAACGAGTTCGCTGCGAATTTTTGGAGTTGCAACAGTGATGGAAGTAATCAGAGTAAGGTCAATGAGAATAAAACTTTCTGGAATTTTTATCCTGACGATGATCCTGAGCAGTTGTTCACTGCCGGGAATGATTTTCAATGACTACCATGATCCTGGCAGCGCCCTGGCTGTCGGGGAAGAAGTTGCCATTAAATTCTTCACCAACGATGCAAACTTCGACACAGGAGTGAACCTGCGCTCGGGCTCCAGGTACACGCTGGATATTAAAATTCTCAGCCTCTGGATTGACAGCTACATCGAAGAGAATGAAAACAACGAGCCTTTGGACGAGCGTGGCTTCTCTGACGAAAAAATGGCACGTGAATTTGAAAATAGCTGGCTCCCCTATGACCTGGCGCGACTCACCAAGCGCTCGAAACCGCATCGCTGGTTCGAACTCATGCTGATGCAATACAACTGCACCGGTGACAGTCTGCAGGGAGTAACTGACTTAACAATTGATGAAGCGAGCGGCAATTATAACTTTGTTGCTGCATGTGACGGCAAACTAACCCTGTTTGTTAACGACAGTCATGGTTTCTATGGCAATAACGCAGGATTCGCGAATCTGTCGCTGTCGAGGGTCAACTAACAGTCGTCACTGTATTGATACAGGGGGTGGCCAATGCACACAGTACAACAGATACTCAACAATAAAGATAACAATGACATCTGGCACATAACGCCAGACGCCACGGTTTATGAAGCCATCCAGATGATGGCAGACAGGAAGGCCGGCGCGTTACTGGTTATGCAGGGTCCAGCGCTGAAAGGCATTATCTCGGAACGAGACTACGCCAGGGAAGTCATTCTCAAGGGCCGCGCATCGAAACAAACCCGTGTCGATGAAATAATGAGTGCGAACGTAATTTCAGTACAGTCTTCTGAATCGGTGAATGCCTCACTTGGCCTGATGACCAAACATCACATACGTCATCTGCCGATTGTCGACGACGATCGCGTAATCGGAGTAGTCTCGCTGGGCGACCTGGTAAAGGACATCATCAGCGATCAACAATCCACCATCGCACAACTGGAAAACTATATTCGCGGTTAGAGTGCTGACTGTGCAAGGGTGTAACCACCCTTTTCACTCCTGACGAATGACAGCCGTTGGTTGATACACCCGGGTTGCTCACCCACTACATGACTCACATACACGATCCGGGTGGGTGATTGCGCGGCAATCAGATCCAGCATCTGCAATATCAGCGTACGATGATAGTCATCCAGGCCAACACAGGGCTCATCGAGAATCAGTATCCTCGGATGCTTGACCATGGCTCTGGCCAGTAACACCAGGCGCTGCTGCCCAAACGAAATTTCATGGTAGTAGTTTCTCGCCAGCTCGGTGATGCCGAGGGCCGCCATCCATTGTTTGGCGATGTCCCATTCTGCCGCACCGCTGTCATCATACAGTCCCACCGAATCGTAGAATCCCGAGACGACAACATCCAGCACCCGCCATCCCTTTACATACTTGTTATGTAACTCATTGGAGACAATGCCGAATTGCGCCTTCACGTCCCACACGGTCTCACCACTGCCTTTGCGGCGCCCGAACAGGTACACCGCCTGCCCATAGCCCTTGTGGTTCTCGCCATCGATAAGACTTAACAAAGTCGATTTCCCACAGCCATTGGGTCCTTCAATCAGCACGTGGTGACTGGCCTTCATGCACCAGTTGATATCGCTAAGTACCGGCAGATCACCGTAGCTGGCATTCACCTGCTCCAGGCGAATTAGTGGTTCATCATTCGACATGACCGCACTGGTACCAGCGGGACCTGGAGGAATCTTTTCCGGCAGCACCGGTTGGACGGCAAGCTGCCGCGTGAACTCCTCGCTCGCGGTAATCTCAGCAATGCTTCCCTGGATCTTTATTTGCAGATTATCCATCACTGCCAGGTGCGTCACCCCCGGCAGGATATCAGCCGCACGCCGACAGAATTGCAGGCTGGAAAAACCGTCCAGCAGATAGCGCTGAATACACTGGCGAATGCGTTGTTGGGAATCTTTGTCGATACTCTCCAGTGGGTCGTCCAGGATCAGCAGCTGCGGTGCTCCCTGGCGCTGGGAATACAGGGCGCGGGCGAGTAAGACTTTCCTGATCTGTCCTGATGAAAGAAAGCGAATACCCTGGTCGGCAACAGCGCCGAGATCCAGCGTATTCAGTAATTCCTGCAGCCGCCCCTGCTCCTGCTGCTCGCCGGGCCGTGCTGATCGAACCAGGTCTTCAACTCGGGTACCGATGTCCTGCGCGTTGGCACTGTACTCACTAATGTCCAGTCGGTTGTCACGCTGCCACAAGCGCTGTTGCTCCTCGAAAGATACGCTGTGGATGTCCCGGTCAGGATTGAAGCCAGCGATGTAGTGAACGTAGTTTCCTGATTCGATGCGTTTGCCGGCAATCAGCTTGCCCAGCAGGGATTTGCCAGCACCGTTAGGACCGAACAGACACCAGTGCTGCCCCTGTTCGATGGAAAATTCAGCGATCTTTAGTACCCGCTGCCGACCAATTCGGCACAAGGCATCCCTCACAATTAGCAACGGTTGCATCTGTTTTGTTTCACCAGGATTAGCGAATGTCGATGTTGCCACAGCCAAAGTGCATAAATACAGGCGGATTATTGCTTTTGCCGATTGATACCCTTAAGCTGCCCGCCATGATTTTTCCCCTCATCGACGTCATCAGTTTTTCCTTTTTTGTTTGTAGCTGGCTCGGCTATGCGATGTTTGCAAGATACGCGGCTAAGAAGCGCAACAGCCTGGCCAGTGTGCTCTATCGTTATCGTCAGGAATGGGTACGCAAGCTGAGTATCAGCGGCATGAGCGAGGTCGATGCGGAATTGCTCGGCAGTCTCGAGAAGCAGGTGTCATTCCTGGCCTCGGCCTCACTGTTGATCCTCGCCAGCCTGGTAACAGTACTGAGTACCGCCAGCGCCATGTTCATGAACATGTCCACGCTGTGGTTCGTCAGCGAAGTAAGCATCGAAGTGGTGCAGATGAAACTGCTGCTGCTTATTTTCATTTTTATTTACGGCTTCTTTACTTTCACCTGGTCGATCCGCCAATACGGATTCTGTTTCATCCTGTTCGGATCGTCGTTTAATACCGTGAATTATTACAAGGCAGCCGAGGACTACAGCGCGATCGCCGTAAACAGAGATTTCAAGGCAGTTGCCAAGGTGTTGGATCGAGCCGCACATAGTTACAACTACGGCATCAGGGCCTACTACTTCGCCATGGCCGCCCTGGCCTGGTTTATCAATGCCTGGTTCTTCATAATCGCCTGCGGGGTAATCGTGCTCGTGCTCTATCGACGGGAATTCCACTCAAACTCTCTGCAGGCCATGGTCAACGCGCGCTTCGTGAAAAACGTTCACGACGAGGATTCAATCAACTTCGATTGAATCCAGCGCGGAGTCAAAGGTGGGGATTGGCAGATTATTTCAGGGCCGGTTGCCCAGGGCTCGCTGCATCACTTCATGCTGAATCGTCATCATGTGACCGATTGAACGCCGCCAGTACTCAGAATTGTGACGTCCGCGGCTCTGCATGTAATCGAAGGCCACATTGTTCAACATCAGCACCTGGGCCATCTCCCGCGCTTCCGCAATCAAGCCATCTTCAGTGCCCGAGTCAAGATAGATATGGGGCATCTGGCTCCTTGGCACGTTATAAATAATCTCAAAAGGATCATAGGCCCTGGCCTGCTCCGCGCTTGCGAAGTCTATCCCTCTGGGTGTGCGTTCATCCTGGGTACTAAAGCCGGGAATATCGACAATCCTGGAGATGAAAGCATCGGCCTCATCAAGGCGCGCCTGCTGTTCGGGACTGCGCTGGCCCGGAGTACGCTCGATGCCGGCCTCAAGCTCAGCAGCACGGGTGCGGGCAAAGCTCAGCGCACCACTGGTACTGCCAATGGATATGAACATGTCTGAATGTCTGAGACCCAATGAGAAGGCGGCGAAGCCACCCATGGATAAACCGGATATGGCCCGCCCTTCCCGGCGCGCTTCAGTGCGAAAGTTCTCATCAACATAGGCAACTACATCGTTAATGATGTGATTTTCCCAGTTGTTGCGCTGTCCATCTTCGCTGCTGGCGTAATTGATGAACCAGCTATTGCCACCATCGGGTAATACGAGAATAAGGTCATCAAGATCTCTGGCATAGAATGCCGCGGCCAGGTTTCTGCCCCACACCGTGTAGTTCTGCATGTAGCCATGCAGAAGATAGAGCACTGGATAGCTTGCTTCACTGGCTTGATAGTCCGAGGGTAAGACGAGATCGAACTTCATCACGCGACCGACGGCCGGGCTGAAAAATTCCACCGTTTCCAGTCCCGGCGGTATCGGTGCTTCTACGGGCACGAGCTCTTGCGCCCCGGCTGTGTTCAGCGCAGTGAGGCACAGAAAAATGCCGACAATCAGCGCTTGTGGTTGAGGCAATGCTCTGGTCATGGTCGAAAACCACCTGGCTTGGAAGATTCTGGTTATAGCACTTTGCCCTGCCCGGCGCGACTGATTGAGGAATAACAGGTTCTCACAGCGCTGGCCCGTGCTATATTTTTACAAACCTTTTGCGTATTTTAATTTCGTTGGAACCTCTCGTGCGGCGCACAGTCCTGAAAACCCTGTTTCTCGCAGTACTGGTAGTACTTATAAACAGTGTGCTGATTACCGCCGTTGTTGCGGACACTGCCGGCGAAAAATTGTTCCTGGAAACCTGTGCCGAGTGTCATCAGCCGGACGGCAGGGGAATTCCCGATATCTATCCAGCGCTGGATGGCAGTGAAGTGGTTTTGGGCAGTGGTGTCGATGTAGCGCTGGTACTGATTATCGGTCGCGGCGAAATGCCTTCATTCGACGGGTCAATTACCAGCGCAGACATGGCGGCAATAATCAACTATGTCAGAAATGCCTGGAGCAACGCAGGCGCTACTATCAGCGCAGAGACCATAGAAGCACTCAGGTAAGGAATGAGGAGGAATAAACAATGGGAAAAATATTAGGAATTGGCGTGCTGCTTATCTGTAGTCTTGGCGCTGGCTATGCGACCGCACAAGGCAACAGTGACCGGGATGCAATACTGCGGGTTGCCGATGCCTTCTTCACGGCGTTGGCCGATCGCGATCGTGCCGCACTGGAGGCGATCATGGTGCCGGGCTCCCTGAACATATCAACCTCACGCGACGCGAATGGTGGAATCAGTTTTAATACAGCCGACTACGAACAACTGATCACCTCACTGTCACGCCCCGGCGCTGCCCGCGTCGAGCGCTACTGGGACGCCACCGTGCTGATACGTGAAGACATCGCGGTTTTCTGGGCCCCTTACGATTTTCATGTCAATGGCGAATTCACCCATTGCGGGGTCGACTCATTCCAGTTGATCAAACAGGAAGGGCGATGGTTGCTCAGCAATCTGAGCTGGACCCGGGAGACGGTGGGATGCCCGGAGAGTCCGTTGGGACCGCTACGCTAACAACTTCAACTGCGCAGGTAGGAAGCCCCGTTAACGTCGATAATGGTACCGCTAGAAAACTCGGCGCCTGCAGAACATAAGAATAATACAGCGTGAGCTACCTCCTCTGGTTCCGCCACCCGATTGAACGGACTCTGGGCACGAATCTCATCACCTTCGGCACTTTGCAGTCTGTCTGCCGTTAACTCGGTGTTAACAAATCCAGGTGCCACGGCCCCGACAAAGATGTTATGGGGTGCCAACGCTACTGCCAGTGACTGACTCAACGAATTCAAACCGGCCTTGCTGGCGCCGTAGGCCGGCTTGGTGGGCTCACCCCGAAACGCACCCCGCGATGAGACATTGACAATGTGGCCACCTCCGGCTTCGATCATGTGTTGAGCGACACAGAAACACAGGTTGGCCGGCCCCTGCAGATTGGTAGCCAGTGTCTCTTGCCACGCGGCTTGCCAGTCAGCATAAGAAGTCGAAGCGAGCGGATGATAGCGGCCAATACCGGCATTGTTAATGGCTATATCCAGGCGACCGAATGAAGCGACGACTTTGTCAACCAGGTCGGTTACCTGCCCAGGTTCGGCCAGGTCGGCCTGGAGCGAAAGGTGCCCATCACCGTTTAACTCAGCCAGGGTTGCTTCGGCGGCGAACTCATTTGAGCGATACACGATGGCAACCCGCGCACCGCGCTGGGAGAATGCCAGGGCAATTGCGCGGCCGATTCCCCTCGAGCCGCCAGTAACCAAGACCGTCTTGCCATCAAATTGCATCTATCAATTGCCTTTAATCTTGCAGGTAAGGAGAAGTCAGTCCGTCCATCTCTGCCAGGCGCCCGATCAGTTCTTCCACCCGCGTGCTATAACCCCATTCGTTGTCATACCAGCTAATAACTTTTACCAGGCGCTGGTCCTGCACCAGAGTCAATGGCGCATCGAAGATGCTGGAATGGGGATTGCCGATGATATCGCTGCTGACTATCTCCTCTTCGGAGTACGACAGAATGCCACGCAGGGGTCCGTTCGCGGCATCCCGCATCGCCGCGTTGACTTGTTCCACTGTCACATCTTTCTCCACTTCCACCGTCAGATCTACCAGGCTGCCATCAGGGACGGGAACCCGCATAGCCATCCCGTCCAGCTTTCCTGCCAGTTCTGGCAGGACCAGGCCAATCGCCTTGGCGGCTCCGGTTGAAGTAGGTACGATATTGGTCGCCGCATGCCGGGAGCGGCGCTTGTCTTTGTGCGGAGAGTCGATCAGTCGCTGGCTGGAGGTATAGGCATGCACGGTCGTGAGCAGGCCGCGCCTGATGCCGAAATTTTCGTGCAGCACTTTAGCAAGCGGCGCGGCGCAGTTTGTCGTACAACTGGCATTGCTGATAATAGTGCTGTCTTTCGTCACCACGTGATCGTTCACGCCAGCAACCAGGGTGGCTGCCAGGGGATCCTTGCTGGGCACGGTGAGGATGACCCGGCTGGCTCCCGCTTCGAGATGCTTGTTAAGGTCAACCAGGTAACGAAACATGCCGGAACTCTCGATCACGTAATCCACCTGCAATTCTCGCCAGGGCAGCTTGGCCGGGTCTTTCTCACACAACACCTGGAAGGGATCGCCATCGACGGTAATGCAATCTCCTTCATGGCTGACGGTCCCAGGATAGGTGCCATGGGTACTGTCGTATTTCAGCGCATACGCCAACTGATCGACACTGGCTAGATCGTTAACCGCCACAACATCATAATGTTTGCGTATTTTTGCAATGCGCAAAATGGTACGACCGATACGGCCAAAGCCATTAATCGCTATTCGGGGGACTGCCATACTCTTTACTCCAGTTTTTTGCACATTGATAAAATCAGGCCAGCATCGCTTCGCTGAGATCCCATAGCCGTAGTGCGCTGTCTTCATTACAGGCCCAGGCAGCGACATCGAAATAACGCGGCGAGTCTTCTGTGGCCAGGTTTGCCACATCGCAGTCTTCGCAATACAGGCCACCGGTGCCTGCCAGGACCTCGCTGGTTGCAGCCCACAGTGTAGTTGCGCAGCCCTGGGCGGGTGTCTTGAACATGGCCTGAGCCTGTTCCGAGAGATTGCCCTCGGCATCGGTCCAACCCAGTGCCTGCATTTCTTCATTCCCCAGATGGCGTTGCAGTGGCGTGAGTATGCCGCCGGGGTGTACGGAAAATGCCTGTACACCCTGGTCACGGTATTTCATGTCCAGGCCGAGCGCGAACAGCGCATTGGCAGTCTTGGACTGGGCATAGGCGGTCCATTTTTCATAAGGATTGGATTGAAAATGAATATCGTCCCAGAGAATGTCCGATCGCCGGTGACCGATGGAAGAGAGTTCCACCACGCGCGCCCCACCGGCATTCAACAGCAGTGGCAACAACGAAGTCGTTAACACGAAGTGCCCCAGATGATTGACCGCAAACTGGGACTCCCAATGCTCGCCGACTCGCGTCTCGGGGCAGGCCATGATGCCTGCATTGTTAATCAACAGGTCCAGGGATTGTTCGCGCTGCACTATGGACTCGGCATAGGCTCTCACACTGGCCAGATTCGCCAGGTCCATCGCGTCGGCGATCACCTCACCATCGATCTCCCCAAGTGCGTCTGCTGCCTTGGCGGGACTACGCACCGGCACATAAACTCTTGCACCGGCACTTACCAGAGCGCGGGTGGTTTCCAGGCCAATCCCGGAATAGCCTCCGGTAACCACCGCCACCTTGCCTCCCAGATCCTTGCCGGCGAGAATTTCAGCGGGCTCAGACTTGGCACCAAATCCCGATCCTGATTTTCGTTGTTCGCGTGTAGACATTCTACCCCCTTGGGTATTAATACTCTATTTCAGTGTGCGTCGTTTTATGAGGGAACAAAGGTGTTTATTCCTGCGTTGCTCGCAACGGTACCAGGTCTACCTATTTGCTCTGTCTCCACCATGGCCTGGAGTAATTCTCCATGGGCCGGAGTGTTCGCCACGAAGCGCTGACCCGTTCCCTGCAGGCGACCGATGACTATCCCGCGTTCAGGGACTCCTTTATTGAAACAGACGGTATAGGTTTCAATGCTCGCGTCACCAGCGGGAGTTTCAGTGAACGACGGACTGCGCATCTTATCAATCTCTGCCTGATAGCTGGAGGTTTTTTCTCGCCGCCATTTCCCCGCCAGCGGCGTCGCGGAGTAAATGCCGGTGGCATGCTTGCTCAGATAGCCGCCATTGGCAGTAACCAGGCCAAAATGAGTCGGGTTGGCCCGCAACAGCGGCAGCAGCGTGGCAATCCCATGCAGGGAGTAGTTATTACCCGGCCCGCCGAAGAAAGGCAGGCCCCCGGTTACTGTCAGTCCGCGCGGATCATCGTAAGCCAGGTCCAGGGCATCACAGGCCAACTCCACGGCGGCGGGAAAACAGGAATAAAGATCGAAATAGCCCATGTCATCGATCGTCTTCCCAGCCATGGCCAGCGCTTGCTTTGCATTCAGGCGCAGTGCCGGCACGGACACGTAGTCGACCCGGTTGGTGACCATGAGCTTTTCATTAGCCTCGCCGCAGCCATGCAGAAATACCCATCTCGCGGGCGCAATTCCCAGTTCCCGGGCTTTGCCTACCGAGGTCATGATGACGGCGGCACCCTGGTTTACCCCATCCATGGCATTCATCCATTTCGGATAGGGGAAGCAGATGTAGCGATTCGCGGCAGTGACTGTGGCCAGCTCTTCGGCGCTGCGGCGCGTGCCATAAAAAGCAAAAGGATTAGCGGCAGCAATTTCGGTGAAAGGGGCGAACAAGCGGCCCAACTGCAAGCGGTGCTGGTCCAGCGAGAGTCCTCGCTGCGCACGCAAGGCGTTCTCAAACAAGGGATAAGTCTGCACCGGAACACCAATGCCGTGCGCAAATTCATGGGGAGTCATGAGTTTTTCACCCAGGCCCCGGTCTTCCAACGACCCTTCATCGTGTTCTTCCCAATTCAGCTCGATCCCATCCCGCATAGCCCTTTGTGCCGTCTTGATGGCTTCGGAACCGGTGATCAGGGCCACACCGATGTCTCGCTCACTGATGCGTTCGGCTACTTCATTTATATACTTCTGCGGGGTGTTGCCGCCGACATTCCCATAGATAGCATTGGCCGGATTTGCTCCGATGCGCCGGGAGATGGCCCGTGGTGGGTTGTCAGCGCGACCGAAGGGAATCTGCAGTCGCGGTCGGTTGGTGGAATCGGAAAAGCTTCGAATCGCTATGACAGTATCGATCTGCTGCGCCAGCACAGCCGCAATGCCAGTATCCACCAGTGCTGCCTTCGTTGCCTCAGTTGCGATGCCCATGGGTGGCTGGGCCTGCTTGGGAGCGACACCGAATTCGGTGAATTGGCCGGCACCGACCAGGATGGGAGTGGAATCTTGCAAACGTGACCTTTACTGAGGGTTTACGAGAATAGTGTCAGGATTACCTGACTTCCAGTGTAGATGGCATCAATGAACGAAACTCGATACCCCAGACAGCCGCTTTCCTGCTGATGACCCACAGAGCCGGCACCCGGCGATAGACTTCACTGCCAGAATTCACCCGCTCGAATACCAGTTCGAAGATCACCTGTGAAGGCGTCACGATGATCGGGTTCAGTGCCTGATACACGCTGTGATCCCAATCTTCACTGGCGCGCATCGTGGCAAAATCAGGATTGACCAACGATGCTGCTTCGGTGACTGCCTCGATAAAGGTGAGATCGTTGAGCATGACCTGCGGCACATGATTGACGCGGCGCAGGGCAGAATTGTCGGCGGCATTAAAGGCCTGGAAAAAGTCAGCGACGGCGGCAGTGGCGCCCTGGATAGCTTGACTACTAGCCATCGGTACTCCCGTCAGCTGGCTCGATCCACCGCTACGGTATTGCATACCCCACTTACCATTCTGCCGGGTAAATACATAGAATGCCTGACCCGTCTGGAAGATCTGGTTGTTGGCGTTGAGACGAGCCCATTCCACAGTGAGATTTACCTTGTTCTGGGAAACCTGGTACACCGTCACCTCGCCAAAGCGGGATCTTGCCCATCCCTGCTCTCTTAATGCATCGAAATCCTGGATGAGCTCGGCGGGTTGCCTAGCTATGCGCAAGCCGCCGCCGAAGTGGGTTACGTGTGGATAATTAAGAACCGCACGTACCGATTCGATATCTCCACTATTCCAGGCAGTCGCGAATTCAAGCAGTGCAGCACGTGCCTGGACTTCGGGTTCGCTGGGTAGCTGCGCCCACAACGTTGGCATGGCGAGCGTGATGCCCAGCAGCAGTATTGGTAATGCTTTAGCCATAGTCAGCCTGTTAATGTTTGCCTGTTGCTTTGATTGGAATGGCGCTGTGAAGACAGTCGCCATTATTCTGATTGGCCCTGGCAATTGCAATGTTAAACTGCCGCACTGAATTCGCGGTAAATCACAGGAACCGATAGATGCCTCTCGATCCACAAGCCAGGGCGCTGCTCGACGCTATCGAGCAATCCGGCGCCCCACCTCTGAATGCCTATGATCCAGTGGAAGCGCGCAAGGTCTATGACAAAGCCAGCGAACTGGTACGCGGGACTCCACCGGAACCATTTGCTATTGAGGCGCTGCAGATACCCGGCCCTGCCGGGGAAATCGGCGCACTGCTGTATCGCCCAAATGGCGAGAAGGATCTGCCCGTATTGGTGTACTTTCACGGCGGTGGCTACACCATTGGGTCCCTGCAGAGTCACGACTGTGTCTGTCGCGCCCTCTGCGTGGAAGCCGAATGCATGGTGATATCGGTAGACTATCGCCTGGCACCGGAACACAAGTATCCCGCCGCTGTCGATGATGCCTGGGCGGCCACACAGTGGGTGGCGGAGAATGCCGCATTGTTCGGCGGCGATGCCCGGCGTCTTGCCGTGGGTGGCGACAGTGCGGGAGGAAATCTGGCCGCCGTGATTTGCCTCAAGGCAAGAGCCGCCGCTGGGCCACCCCTGGTCTTTCAACTATTGATCTACCCGGGCACCGAGATGAGCTGTTCGTTTGCATCTCACCAGACTTTTGGCCAGGGCTACCGCCTGACCCGGGAATTGATTCAGTGGTTTTACGACCACTATTTCTCACCTGAGGATGATATCGCGCACTGGCAGGCCTCACCGCTCAACGCAGAAGACTTGAGCGGGCTGCCACCGGCATTGGTGCTCTCAGCCGGATACGATCCGCTGCAGGACGAGGATAAGGCCTATGCAGACAAGCTGGCTGCCGCCGGAGTTTCCGTAGCTTATTCGCACTATGCGGGCATGATGCATGGTTTTATCACAATGCCGGGCGCTATCGACAAGGCCAGGGAAGCGCTGAGCGAATGCGCCGCCGGGTTAAAGAAAGCACTTAAACCTTGATCGTAAAGCCTGTGTCAGTTCAGCAGCTTACCTTCATCAGCGTTTCCACTGTCAACAGCAAGAGGGTCTGGCAATGAATTACCGGGCAGTAATAACTACTCTACTGGTCATCGCCGGCATGCAGACAACTGCTGCCTTCGCCCAATGCACCCCCGACACAAGCAGTGAAACGGCGCGAGGTAATGTCTACCTGGATAGCAATACCAATGGGCTGAAAGACGCCGGTGAGGCTGGCGTTGCGGGCGTGAGGGTCAGTAACGGCTGCGCTGTCGTGCTCACTTCTGCCGATGGCGGCTACCAGATCGGTATCGAAGCAACCGACATTCTGTTTATTTCAAAACCGGCAGGCTATGCACTGGCTCTGGATGAGAATAATCTTCCACAATTTTTCTATCGCCACTATCCAGACGGCACCCCCTCGCAGATTGCCGGCACGGCAGTGGAATGGTTGTTTCCAGTCATCCAGGCCACCGGAGGCTTACCCGACTCGATTGATTTTGCGCTCTATCCCGACGACCATGCTAACCAGCGGTTCACGGCACATGGCTTCGCCGATACCCAGGCGCGCTATGAGCTGAGTGAAGACATGTTGCGCGAAGACCTGGTTAATCCACTGATTGGCAATCCCTATGGCGTCAAATTCGGTATCACGGTGGGTGATGTCGTCTTCGACAATCTGGAAATTTACGACCGGCACAAGCGCATGATGGGCCTTATGGATATCCCGCAATGGAACCTGCCGGGCAATCACGACATTAACTACGAGTCTCCAAACGCCGCCTTCGCCAACGAGACCTACAAGATGCACTATGGACCGACTTACTATTCCTTCGATGAGGGTGCCGTGCATTTTGTTGCCCTGAACAACGTGGAGTATGCGGGCATTGGCGCCGATTCGAGAGCTGGAGACTATCGGGGCTTTATCAGTGATCGGCAGCTGGCCTGGCTTGCGAATGACCTGTCATCGGTGCCTGCTGACAAGCTGCTGATGATAGCCACGCACATTCCGCTGCTCGCCATAGCCGACGATGGCGTTACCGAACCTGCCACTGGCCCGGGCACGGACAACTTCGGTGCGCTGCTGAAGCTACTGGCACCCTTTGAGAATATTTATGGAATTGCCGGGCATGACACCAGCAATAGCTGGAAGGTGGAGATTAACCATAGCCATGGCTGGACTGGCAAGCCCTGGATCGCCCACACCCTGGCGGAAGTGCGTGGCAATGGCTGGACCACCGGTCCTGCCGATCTGCGTGGCGTTCGCGATGCGATGATGCAGGATGGCAATCCGAATGGCTTTTATGTGTTGAAATTTGCAGGGGTGGCAGTCGTGCCTGAATTTATTCCCCTGCCTTCCGGTCCAGACGCGAGGCAGCGGCTGCGCATCACCCTCGACCCCTTGTTAGAGGCGCAATCTGCAAACAGCATCCATCGCGGGTCATTACACCCAGACACCAAACTGATTGTAAATCTGTTCGACGGCGGTGTGCGCGATTCAGTGTGGTTATCCTTGAACGGTGGCGCCAAACAAGCCATGACTTATCGAGTGAGAACCGACCCCTTTGTTGAGCGCAGTTATCAGGCATTACTCGGCAGCGATGCAGCCTTCGGTAGCCCCACCCGCTCGGCCCATATCTGGGAGTATCGCTTGCCCAACGATCTGCCAGCCGGAATCCATCGCGTCGAAGTAAGCACTGAAGATGAGTTCGGGCAAACCCAGAGGGGTGCATTCAGCTTTGAGATAATTGCGAACTAGTCGATTCTGAACGCTACAGTTTCCTGCCCAGACGTTTCTCCACCTGGCGTCGTTCCCAGTCGGCGCCGAAGAGATTAAACACTTCGTAGACCGAGAGCCCATGGGAGACGACTCCGAGCCCCCATCCCAGGGCACACCACCAGACCCAGATGTATTCTGAAACGTAGGCATAATTTACCAGTATCAGAATGGGTATGGTGATCACATAACTGATCAAGTGGGCATAAAATCCTTTGATGTCCCTTACATATTCCAGCGCGTGCGCTTCATCCTGGGAAAATGTTGAATTCTCTGCGGGCATAACAGCCTCCTGTTGCAGGTCGACAAGGTCGATTTCAAACACAGCCGCAAGCGATTTCAGCGATTCCAGACCAGCATTCTGACCGCGTTCAATACGTTGCACGGTCCGTACGCTGAGCCCGCTGAATTCCGCAAGCTGCTCCTGGGACCATCCACGCTGTAAACGAAGCTTTCTGACAATCATTGGCTAATCTCGATACGGCATCCTGAGCAGGAGTGTGCAGAGTTTTGCAGAGACAGAACACGACGCCAACCTGACGAGAACCCGACAAGAATCCGACTCTACAACCTGTCTATCAGAGCCAGCGACGTACCCGGGCCTTGTAGTTTTGGTATGCATCACCGAACTTCTCTTCCAGATAGGCCTCTTCCCTGGCGATGGCGATGATGTACACCAGATACGCACCGGGGATGAAGGTAATCAGAATCCAGAAACTGTTCGAGGCGATACCTATACCGATATTGAACAGGCAGAATCCCAGATAGATCGGATTTCTCGACCAGGCGTAGAACCCGCTGGTGATCAATTGAGTGGTGGGTTTCCAGGGCTCGATGGCGGTTCCCTTGCGCTTGAAGGTGCCGTTCACAAGAATAGCGACTGCCACGCCAAACAGGGTGATGGCGATTCCCAGGGCTTCGAAAGATTCCGGCACACCCAGACCCAGCGGCCACACATAATCCAGCCCGGCACCAACAAATATCAGGATGACGAAGATAGCCGGCGGCGGAAATTTAACGGCGGCGCCCTTCTCATCGCTAGCACCACTGTTGGTATTGGTGGCATTGGCACCGTCTGCGGTGTTCGGTGTGGGGTCCTGATTGTCAGCTGTGTCGTTCATAGCCTGCAAATTAGCAAAAAAAGACATTAAGTGTAATCATTCCTGCCACGTTTTCTGAATTCCTCCTTCCGCCACAGAGAGAATGGACCAAGCATGTCTGCATTTAACAAAATTCTAGTCGTACTGGATGTCTACCATGATTTCCGCGACGAGCCTGACCATCTACCACTGGAACTGAAGAAAGCAATCGCCCTGATCGATGATCGGGCGCAGGCAAAGATCTACCTGGTGGGTTGCGGCTTTGAAGAATTCCTGCACGATACCTATTCCAACTTTGGCCCGGAGGCCATCGAACAGCGCAAGAAATTCTGCGCCGAGATGGAGCAGCGCTTACAGGTATTCGGCAAGGCGCTGGAAGCGCAAGGATTCAAGGTGGATTGTCGTGTGCACTGGACCTATCCGCGCTATGAACAGATCGCCAGGGAAGCACATACGCTGGATGTAGATCTGGTGGTACAGCATGTCAACGCCCGCCTACCCCACGAACTGCACAACCTGTCACATGACACCTGGCAGCTGGTGAAGACCTGTAACAAGCCACTGCTCCTGATCAAGGATAACGAGTGGCAGGCTGAGCCGGTGATTCTGGCTGCCGTGGATCCGATGCACCGACATCACAAGCCGATGGGTCTGGATTACGACATTCTTCGTGCAGCCCGGGAAGCCAAGCAGCGACTCGGTGGCACCATCAATGTTGTGCATGCCTATGCGGAGTCCGCCCGTCCCTTCACTTCTACCGGCTCGATCAGGGAAGCCCATAGCCGGGCCATGGACAAACTACTGAAAGACTTCAAGGTGCCTGCCCATGCCGTGCGCCTGATTGATGAGAAACCTGTCGATGCCATCATGCAGGTGCGCGATGTACTGCGCGCCGACATCGTCGTGCTCGGTGCGTTGTCACGCTCACGCCTGGCCGAAGCGATCATAGGCAACACCGCCGACAAACTACTCAACTATATCAAGTCCGACCTGTTGGTAATCAAGCCCGCATAACTTGAACTCCCTGTTGCATGGACGCCAGGGTGCTTTGAACACCCTGATGCCTGAGCGCTCTGGTGCTTGTCAGGCCATCGCGAAACGATAAATCTTCAAGCCTTTCTGAGGATACTTGTCGGCGAATTCGGGCGCCGGTGAGATCGAGTCAATATAGCTCGAGGTCGGCGCATGTTTCGCAAACAAGGCGACCAGGTAATCGGCGTCCAGAAACGGGCTATTAACAGTAGCGATGACCTCAGCCTGGGGATTACAGAGCTGGGGTAATTTTTTCAGTACCGCCGGGTAATTCTTTTCTACATCGAAACTGCCGCGTTGTCGACTCGGTGGATCGATGATTACCAGGTCATAGCGCCCGAATTGCTTAATCCGGCCCCAGGAAGTGAACAGGTTGTGCGGAATCGAGCTGACACAGCGCATATCCTGATTGTTATGCTCATGATTCCTCTCTCCCCAACGCATGCTGGTCTTGCTCATGTCCACGTTAGTCACACTCCGGGCTCCCCCGGCCAGGGCAGCCACAGAGAGTGAACAGGTGTAGGCAAACAGGTTCAATACATTTCTGCATTGACTGTTCTCCAGCAACCATTCTCGCAACAGCCGCATATCGAGAAACAAGCCCGCGTTCTGTTGCAGGCCAGGGCGAACTTCAAACAACAGCCCGTTCTCTTTGACGATGACTTCTTCCAGCGCGGCTCCCTGTAACAATTGTGACGGCGCGTTCTTTTCAAAGCGCTTCTGGATTACGATGCTGCTGACCTGAGAACAGACATCGGCGCTGGTTATCGATTCCCGCATCACCTCCAGGTTTTCGATGTGTTGATAGGCTGTTATCAACACCACCGGAGCGAACCAGTCGATGCAGAGGTGTTCCAGGCCCTCATACAATTGTCCTCGCCCATGAAACACGCGCCGCGCTTCCTGCTGCGGACAGGAAAAGAATCGCTTAACAATGTCTGCTAACACTTTGTCCAATTGGCTTATCCAGTAATCTTGCTCCGGGTAATCAGGCATGTATCATGGCAAGAACTCAAGGAAAATTTCAATAACCCATGCACGACTATGACTACATCATTATCGGAGCGGGCACGGCGGGCTGCGTTCTCGCCAATCGCCTGTCTGCCGACCCCACGGTCAGCGTATTGCTGCTGGAAGCGGGTGGCAAGGATGACTATTTCTGGATCAACATACCCGTTGGCTATCTGTATACGATCGCCAACCCACGCACCGACTGGTGCTATAGCATCGAACCCGATCCCGGGCTTAATGGGCGCAGTATAGGTTATGCCAGAGGAAAAGTGTTAGGCGGGTGTTCCAGCATCAATGCCATGATCTACATGCGCGGACAACGCAGCGATTTCGACTACTGGGCATCCCAGGGCAACCGGGGCTGGGGCTGGGATGATGTGCTGCCTGTGTACAAGAAATCAGAAGACTACCACCACGGCGCCGATGCCTTTCATGGAGCGGGTGGCGAACTGCGGGTAGAAGAGCGCCGCGTTAACTGGGAGATTCTGGATGCCTGGCGCGATGCCGCCGAAGAATGTGGCATCCCCAAGATTGAAGAATTTAACCGCGGGGACAATTTCGGCAACGCCTATTTCCAGATGAACCAGCGCCGCGGTACGCGCTGGAGTGGTACCAGGGCTTTCCTGCGACCCGTGCTGTCACGACCCAATCTGACGGTCCTCACCCGCGCCCATGTCGAGAAGCTGGTCATCGACACCAAAGAAGGCAAGCGCCGTGCAACTGCAGTTCAGGTGTGCATTAAAGGACAGGCCAGACAGACGATCAACGCGAAGCGCGAAGTGCTGCTTGCCGCTGGAGCGATCGGCTCACCGCAGATCCTGCAACTCTCCGGCATCGGCTCGGGTGAGCTACTGGCAGAGAAAGGCATCACAGTGATCCGTGACCTGGCTGGCGTCGGTGAAAACCTGCAGGATCATCTGCAAGTGCGTAGCGTCTACAAGGTACAAAATACCGTGACGCTAAACCAGCGTGCGAATTCCCTGTTCGGCAAGGCGATGATGGGACTGGAGTACCTGCTGTTCAAAAGTGGACCACTCACCATGCCACCGTCCCAGCTCGGTGCATTCGCCAGGAGTGATCCGGAGCAACCCACCGCCAATATCGAATGGCATGTGCAGCCACTCTCGCTGGACAAGTTCGGCGATCCACTGCATAAATTCAATGCCATCACGCCCTCGGTGTGCAACTTAAGACCCAGCAGCCGTGGACACGTTCGCATCAAGAGCAACCAGGCCGAAGACTACCCCGCCATCACCCTTAACTATCTTTCCACCGAAGAAGACCGACAGGTCGCGATCGCGGGACTGAAGTTCACCCGCCGAATCATGGCGGCACCAGCGCTGAAGAAATACCAGCCAGAAGAATGGAAACCGGGACCGGAACTTACTACCGATGACGACCTGCACAAGGCGGCGGGCGACCTCGGCACGACCATCTTCCACCCGGTGGGTACCTGCAAGATGGGTAACGATGCAATGAGTGTAGTGAACGACCGACTGCAGGTAATTGGCGTGGATGGATTACGTGTCATCGACGCTTCGATCATGCCGCGCATCACCTCGGGTAATACCAATGCACCAACGGTGATGATTGCAGAAAAAGGCGCGGAATTTATTCTAGGAGATATCAGCGATTAGTGTGTAAATTTAAGTTTTACTTAGCCAACTGTTAAATAAATCGGGTCAAAGTAAAAATACAGTAGTTTTTTGGATATGTGCTTTTATAGTGGCTCAGTAATTTAATATTTTGTCAGTGCCTCCATTCCCACAGGGCACCAGGAACCCAGCAATAATGAACACCGAGAAATACATTGGAATTTGGCTACTTCTACCTGAGTTGAGTATCTATCAACTAGGAGAACCACCTGTTTCAGGCCGATATTCTATCAATTCAATTGGTAACGAAATCAATATTGAAATTGAATGGAAAGATATTTCCGGGACTGACCACAGTCTTAGTTTCGGTGGCCCTCCTGGTGGAATGAAACACGAATCAGAAGCATCTGGCGTCACTGACGTCATGTACGAAAAAATTGATGACGCGACCTTGGACAGCACTGCTTTTAATGGCGATAACGTTCTTTTATATGCAAGACGTGTAGCATCAAATGCAGGTGATTTACTTGCTGTTTCTCAAGTCACATTTGCCGATAATCGTGAATTTTCCAATTTCCAAGTTTATCGACGTGAAGGCTCCTGACAATCAAATCATAAAGGAAGCAGAATGCACGGCCAGTATTGTGACTGCAAGTGCCTGTTAGAAGTTTAGAGATATGAATTCGAAACAATATTCGAGAGTAGCTGATGAGGGGTGGCTGCTAGTAGAAAACGTTTTGTCGAAAAAGGAGTTATCTCGAATGCATGATGCATGGGACAATTTTGATGTGTCCGACAACCAAACCTGGGATGTGGCCGGCAAGATACAGTTTTCACCCTGTATCGAATCAAGAATTCTATCTGAACTCTTACCTGCTCTACTCGGTGAATCTTTTGAATTACTCTCATTGAAGGGCAGGTCGCCGAAACCTGGGTATGGGCTCCAAGGGCTTCATGTAGATGCAGTCGGACCTGTAAAACCAAATGAGCAACAGATAGCGAATGCTTTTTGGATTCTCGATGAAATGTCCAGAGACAACGGATCGACACGCATCGTGCCAGGAAGTCATAAATCCTATAGCATTCCGAAAGGGAATTATGCACAGCCTAATTGCACACATCCTGATGAAATATACATATCCGCTAAGCCGGGTGACTTATTATTGTTCAGCGCCCATTTGTGGCACAGTGGCTCTAGAAACGTAAATGGAGATAGAAGGCGAGTTGTCATTGCTCAGTTCAAGAGAACTGGATGACACATAATTAGCGAGTCACAGCGGCCATCTATAAATGGCGTCAAAGTAAAAATACAGTAGTTTTTGGATATGTGCTTTTATTGTGACCCAGTAATTTACTATTTTATCAGTGTCTCCCATACCACACAGCATTGATGAACAGATTGAAGAAGTGAGCAATAGTTGCCAGAACTAAAGAGGTGGGGGCACTGCATTCACCGATTACGGAGCGTATAGAATCTAGATGGACTTCAGTGCCAAGTCAGCAGCAGATCTCTACAGCGACAGGTCAGCCGATGGGTCTTGGAAAGTGCTTTGTAAGACTATATTGTGCCCGGCAGGGAAAGATGTCGCGGATATCGGCTGCGGAGGAGGAATTTATACGCTTGCTTTTGCCAAACTAGGTGCTAAATCCGTCACAGGAATCGACAATGCCGTTCAGTACGTGGAGCGAGCGAAGCTCCTTTCAGTCGATACTAATAATGTACGTTTTCAAGTCGGCACCGCTACTTCTACCGGCCTTTCAGATGCCTCAATCGATCTTGTATTTGAAAGAGCACTAATTCATCACCTCTCGGAGGAAGAGCAGGAACTGAATATCCAGGAAGCGATTAGAGTATTGAGAAAGGCCGGGATGCTAGCTATTCAGGATCGAAGCTTCGAGAATGTGCTGGACAATGATGCGAAGCATTGGATCAGGTCGACTCTTTTCCATTGCTTTCCTGAGCTATTGGATTTCGAACGGTTGAGGCGGCCATCCGAACATGGTTATTTGAAAATGCTCGAGAAGCATTCGTTACACACACTGGCACCGGTAAAGTTTTCTGAGGTCAGAAAGTCATACGCTTCTTTCTCTGAACTTGAAGTAGAAATTATGGCGCGAAAGGGTAAGAGCATCCTATTTGAGCTTGATGATGACCAGTTGAAGCACTATTGCGCCAGGCTTAAAGAGGCTTCGCTGGGTCGGAGTTTAGAAGAAATTGACCAATGGACTGTATGGCGCGCAGAAGTCCATTAATGACTTTTTCAACGACGGTAAATGGCGAAGCAGGCTACCCTGCGAACCAGGAAATTATGTTTCACGTTCCATTTCAAGTAACAAGTAAATGAGCGTCATTGGCCTGGATCATATACAAATCGCCATGCCTTCCGGTAAAGAAGCCGAAGCCAGGTCATTCTATGCGAATATACTGGGCCTAACAGAAAGGGACAAACCACCAGGCCTGGCTAATAAGGGAGGCTGCTGGTTCGAACACGGAACCCTTAATGTACATCTGGGTATCGATCCAGATTTTCGCCCGGCGCAGAAAGCCCATCCGGGCTTTGAAGTGACCGATCTGTCTGCAATTACGGCACTACTGGAGCAGATTGGCTACAGCATAAGTAGAGGCTCGGAGCTGGAGGGCTATGATAGAGTGTTTACCAGCGACCCCTTTGGTAACAGGATTGAACTTCTGCAAAAAATTGATTAACTGTTGAAAAAAATACCAAACAACAAAGGCAGCCTGATTGCCGGAATTGTGGATAAACTATTGGCCAGGAATCAGGTTCAATAAAACGTATCCAACCCCAAACCTAGAGCATCCATGGAGAGATAGTGAAAAAATTTCTGATTCTGCATTACGGATTTGAAAAACCCACGCCCGAAGACATGGAAGGCTGGAATAAATGGTTCACATCCCTTGCCGACCGGAAAGTCGAGCAAAGTGGCTTCTCTGGCGGGAAAGAAATCACCGGCTCAGGAACCTCGGATTTGCCCTTCGCCAGTGATTCCATAACCGGCTACACCGTTATACAGGCAGAAGATCTCGATGCGGCAACCAGCATCGCGAAGCAATGCCCGATAGACTTGAGCACGAGAGTCTACGAAATCAGAAAACATTGATCTCAGCTGCTAAAGACTGCTTTCGCGACAATCCATGCACTTTTCTGTCTGGCAAGCGCCAGGAGCGATTATGAAAACTACACCTTTACAGATAGCTTATGGCCTGCTTGCTGTTATCGGCCTTTTTGTCACCTGGTACTTTAACCTGCAACCGCGAGAGACCAGCTTTATTGCGGATCTCTACACCACTTCTGCGTCGGCCTCCATCAGCAACGACCTGTTTGTGGTTGTGACCACATTTCTACTCTGGGCATTTGTCGAAACCCGCCGCCTCAAGATCTCGTACTGGTTCTGGTCAGCCTGTTTCGTCTTTACGTTTCTTATCGCCGCGGCCAGCACGGTTCCACTGTTCATGCTCTATCGGGAACGGCGCCTGGTGATAAATGGGGTCATATGATCTTTTACTACGCTCCTAAAACTGTTTCCGTTGCATCCCAGATCGCGCTTGAAGAAGCAGGCGCCGAGTATGAGCTGCGTAAGCTGGACTTTGCTACCGTCGAACAGCGTTCGGCGGATTACCTGAAGATCAACCCCAAGGGCCGTGTGCCAGCCCTGGTAGTTGACGCAGGCATCATCACCGAGACTCCCGCGATACTGGCGTATATTGCTCAGACCTATCCGGAAGCACAACTCGCCCCGCTTGATGATAATTTTCAGTTCGCAAAAATGCAGGAGTTCAATTCCTATCTTGCTTCCACCGTCCATGTCGCCCATGCACACAAGATACGCGGAACCCGCTGGGTAGATGATGAGGCAGCGATCGAAGCAATGAAGGCCAAGGTGCCGCAAACCATGCACGAGTGTTTTCAATTGATCGAAAACGAGATGTATGTCGGACCCTGGGTGCTCGGAGAAAATTTTTCTGTGAGCGACTGTTACGTCTTTTGCGTCTCAACCTGGCTCAAGGGCGATGGAGTTGATATCAATGATTTTGCCAGAATTGCGGACCACAACAAACGCATGCGCGAGAGAACTTCGGTGCAGAAGATTCTGGCGCTGCACGGCATTCCCTAGATAAATGGGGTCAGAGTCTGAGATATCCCCAAATTTTTTTACCACTGTTAGATTTGTTTTGTCTTGAATTCAACTCTGGAGGAAGCACACAGTAACGGGGCGTTCCTGCGAGCAATCTCGGCCAGGGGCCCGTGAGTAGGGAATATCCCCGTTGCTGTGGGCGATGAGGCGACTTGTCCAGGCCAGCCGCCAGGAGCTGCGGTATTATTTGCTCACGGACCTTGGGTCCTGATTGTTCGCAAACAACACCCCACCCCCTGGCTCGAGTAGTTGAAATTCAACGGTTCCTAAACCTTCCAAGCCTGCAGAAATCGCTCAAAACAAGCTAACCCAATGAGTTAATTCGACATTTTCTGGGGATATCTCAGGAACTGACCCCTATTATTCATTTTTAATCTGACCCCTGCTTGCGGACATAGCGCCCGTCGAACCAGGTATCCCAATCACCCGAGTCGTGATTGTACTGCTCAAAAAACTGGCGCACGCTGCCATCGGCATGCGGTGTCCAGGTGCCGCGAAAATCCCACACGGCGCCGGTGAAATTGTAGATGCTGCCTTCCAGCACCATGGCATCACCGCGCAGCCCACCGACTATGTCAATGGCGTAACGTCCTTCTGAGACCCACAACTGCCGCCATTCTCGCGTTACCGGATTGTAGTAGTTCATACTGGTGCCGGTGCCACCAGTAGCACTGGTCCAGCGTTCGAGCATCAGGCAGCCGCGTTCCAGCTTCTGAATGCTGTTCTCTCCGGCCTTGTTCCCGGTATTTGAATCGAACACCTCCCATTCGCCCAGCCAGAACGCAAAATCGGCGAATCCTTCCAGATCATCGCAGCCAACTTGTTGGGCATGGGATACTGGAATTCTTGCCGTGGCCAATAGCGCTGTTAGCAGAAAAACTGCAGATACTGTCTTCACTGTTCGGTATTCCCTGAATGCGGTTGTATTCTCGTTACGAATCAACATACTACACAAACAGGAGCGAGGCCAATGGCAGATCAAGAATTGATTGCATTGCGTCACCGGACTTGGCACCCTAAGGGCTCAAAAACACCGGCTTTATAACAAGAACACAGAGGATCATCCATGAACATGCGCACCTTTCTACCCTTGCTGATTGCTTGCATTCCAATGTTTTCGCTGAGCTCCCGGGCCGCCGAATTTGACCGCATCGGCACTTTCGATTTCCCGACATCCGGATCTCCCGAAGCACAAAAACATTTTCTGCTGGGTGTCGGTTATCTGCATAGCTTCGGTATGACCCAGGCTCAGGCTGAGTTCAAGAAAGCCCAGGAACTGGACCCGGATTTTGCCCTGGCCTACTGGGGTGAAGCGTTCACCTACCAGCATCCGTTTTTCGGCGCCAAGGACGACGGCCCTGGAGAAGCATTGCTGCGACTGGGACGAACCAGCGAAGAAAGGCTCGCCAAGGCGCCAACCGAGAGAGAGAAAGGCTTTATCAAGGCCGCTGAAGCCTACGCTCTGACCCTGGGTGAAATGCCGGCACGCCGCACCGCCTGGATGAATGCGATGGCCGAACTCTATGCGAAGTATCCGGACGATGATGAAGTAAAAGCCTTTTACACTGTCTCCCTGTTAGCCGGTGCAACCGCTGCGGGGTCGATGAGCGAGCGCATCAATATGCGCGCCGGCGCCCTGGCTCTGGAACTGTTCAAGGACAATGGCAACCACCCCGGAGCGGCTCACTACGTCATTCATGCCTTCGATGATCCGATCCATGCGCCTGTTGCGTTGGAGGCGGCGTATAAATATGCCGATATTGCGCCGGCAGTCTCCCATGCTCGCCACATGCCTACGCATATTTTCATTCAGCACGGCAAGTGGAATGAAGTGGCCATGTGGAATGAATCAGCCTTCAGTGTCGCCAGAGAACTATGGCAACCAGGTGATGCCGTGGGCGAGCAGAATCACTCCAATGACTGGGGCCAATATGGCGATTTGCAACGCGGCGACATCGCACGCTCCAGGTTGTGGATTCAACGCGCCGAACAGACCATGAAAGAAAATCCCGACGATCCGCGTTCCAGAGGCACCTACACCACGGTCAAGGCACGCCACATTATCGAAACCCAGGACTGGGCTTTGCAGGAATTGACAGACGAGCTTAGTACCGATGAATTACTGGCACTGGGCTTGAGTGCTGTAAATCTCGGCGAAGCCGAACTGGCGGCGCAAGTGGCCGAGCGTCTCAGCACTGTCGCGTCCTCTGGCAGAAATAACCTGTCTGCCAAAGTCAGTCACATGGAAGTCGCGGCGATGGCAATGCTGATGAACTCCCATGACCTGTCCGCTACTGCCGCCAGCAGCCAGCAACAGCAGGCGATTGCGATGCTGCAGGAGGCCGTCGAACTCACCAATGAGGGACGACTGCCAAACGGCGCCGCCAATCCACTAAAACCGGTGCATGAACTCACCGGTGAAGTCCTGTTGCATGCCGGCCAGGGCGAGGAAGCCGCGCGCCTGTTCGAAGAATCCCTGCTGCGGATGCCGAATCGTCCCTTGTCACTGCTGGGTGCGGCTCGGGCTTACAAGCAAGCCGGCAATGCCGCCAGGGCAGCGGAGAAATACCATGCTCTGCTGGCAATCTGGTCAGATGACAGCCACCCGGCTGTACAGGAAGCAAAAGCTCATCTTGGCTACTAGGGACAAGACATGAAGAAGCAAGCACTGGAAAGAGTAGCCGGTAACGGCTTGATCAATCGCCGTCATTTACTCGGTGCCGGTCTGGCCGGTATGGGAATGGCTGTGTCCAACAGCGTGTTGGGCGCCGATGCCGGGAATCTGGAAATACCCGGCTGGTCGAAACAACCCGGCCCGGGAGCCAGTGCCTATGGCGGCCCTTCGCGCCACGCCGATCACCTGCAGCGCATGGCCGGTGCCCCCAATCCAATCTATCCCGGCGGCGGGGCTTCCCGCTCTCCACTGCAACACCTGCAGGGCACGATCACGCCCAACAGTCTGCATTTCGAACGCCACCATGCCGGGATTCCGGATATTGACCCGGCGCAGCACAAGCTGGTTATCAACGGTCTGGTCAGACAACCTCTGGTGTTCAGCTATGAAGACCTGTTGAAATATCCCATGGTCAGTCGCGTCTATTTCCTCGAATGTTCCGGCAACAGTGGCGCGTTATTGCGGGGCGCTCAGGGGGGCACGGCGCAGAGCCTGCATGGCCTGGTGTCCGGCGCAGAATGGACCGGTATCCCCCTGTCCACCCTGCTGGATGAAGCCGGCGTGTTACCCGAAGCCAGATGGATCGCAGCCGTTGGCGCCGATGCGGCCAGCATGGGCCGCTCAGTACCGTTGGGCAAGGCGCTCGATGACACGATGCTGGCCCTGTTTCAGAACGGTGAACCGGTACGGCCTGGACAGGGTTATCCGATGCGACTATTCAATCCAGGCTGGGAAGGCAATACCAGCGTTAAGTGGCTGACCCAGATAAAACTCACGCGAGAACCCGTGCATTTTCGGGACGAGACCAGCAAATATACCGATACGCTGCCAGACCGCCGCAGTCTGCAGTTCACCTTCCCGATGGGCACCAAGTCATTAATCACCTCGCCTTCAGGCCAGATGTCATTGCCTGGTCAAGGCATCTACAAGGTTACCGGAATCGCCTGGTCAGGCAGTGGCAGTATTCGCCGCGTAGAAGTCAGCGCCGATGGCGGTCGCAGCTGGGCCGATGCCTTGATCGAAAGCAATCAGTTCGAGAAGGCACTGACCCGCTTCAGCATTCCCTGGGAATGGACCGGAGCCGGTGCGGTGTTGCAGAGTCGTGCAACTGACAGTGCAGGTGACATACAACCGACTCGCGACTCGATTCTCGCTGACAAAGGCACTATCAGCACCTATCACAACCACTGTATTCAAAGCTGGAATGTTGACGGTGCCGGTGAGGTGAGCAATGTCTATGTTTAAGAAAGCGCTCACCTGCTCCTTTCTCGCGGCGGTTTTCTTCAGTTCAATTCTTGCGAACTCTCAGGAAACTGTGCGACTTGGCACTCCTGTCACCGAAGACCAACTGGAAAACTTTGACCTGGTGGCACCGCCTGATGGTTCTGGATTTCCTACCGGTAGTGGCACCGCCCGCCAGGGTAAAGCCGTCTACGACACTAAATGCGCTGTCTGTCATGCAGCCAATGGAGAAGGAACTTCCGATGCCACCATCATCGTTGGTGGCGATATGCATTCGGCAGAGAGTCCACTGCGTACAGTAGGTAGTTTCTGGCCCTACGCCAGCACAGTCTTCGACTTTGTACGCCGGGCGATGCCGGCGGATGCGCCCAAGTCGCTTTCCAACACCGAGGTATACCAGGTTACCGCCTACGTGCTCTACCTCAACGGCCTTATCGACGAGAATACGGTGTTGAACAGCGAGACTTTGCAGACGATCGAGATGCCCAATGCAAACGGGTTTATCGATCGCAGCCACATTCAGTAAGGTTGCTTTAGCAAGACAGGCTGTCGGAGTAAAACAGTGTGCGTCGGTCAATGATCGATATTCCACCACGGGTTCTAATTCGGCGGCGAATATTCCCCAGCTGTCCAGACTTCTTCCTTTGCAATAAATTGCAATAAATCCTTGCGCTCAGGCTGTCAACACCTACTATTGCACTCCAACATAATCCCTCGCGCATCCACCCAAGAGAAATTTCAATGAGAATGCTGAAGTATTTGCCGTGTGCTGTCATTGCGGTCGTCTTGACTCTGTCGTCCAATTATCTTGCTGCGGCCGATGCTGGCATCTCAATTCCGCGCATTGGCGCTGAACCGACGCTTGCAGATTTCGCCGGCATGGCACCGAGTTCTGCCCTGGCCCGATCCATGTCCAAGGTTGATGGGTTAATACAACGGGAGCCCAACGATGGTGAACCAGAATCCCAGCATACTGAAGTGTATCTTGGCTATGATCAGGAAAATCTCTATGCCGTTTTCCTGGCTTTCGATACACAGCCAAACCTGATTCGGGCCAACCTGTCATCGAGAGAAAGAATAGACGGTGATGATCGGGTGGGTTTGACTATAGACACCTTTAACGATCAACGTACCGCTGTCTCTTTTCACTCCAGTCCGCTTGGTATCCAGTGGGACGCGCGCTGGACCGAAGGCAACTCATTCCGCGGTGGTTTCGACACCACGTTTGAAGCCGTGTGGGATAGTGAGGGCGAATTGACTGAACAAGGTTATATGGTACGCATGGCGGTGCCGCTGCGCAGCCTGCGCTTCCCGGATACCGGCGAACAACTCTGGCGCATCCAACTTGGCAGAAACATTCCCAGGCTCAGCGAATTCTCCTACTGGCCAGCCTACGCAACCAATATCGAAGGACGTCTGAACCAGACCGCGCTGCTGACTGGCATCGCGGATGTGTCGCCCGGTAATAATTCGCAGTTCATCCCGTTTCTGTTTGCGCGCGATGTTGATGCATTAGAAAAAAATGCTGTGGGTGGCCCACGCTTCGACACCACGACCGAGCAAGATTTGGGCCTGGATGCGAAATTTGTTTTTAACGATGCCATGGTGCTCGACCTGACTCTGAATCCCGATTTCAGCCAGGTAGAATCCGATCAACCCCAGGTTACCGTCAACGAGCGCTTCGAAGTGGAGTTTCCGGAAAGGCGGCCCTTCTTCGTTGAGAATGCGGATTTCTTCGCCACGGCTTCTACCCTGGTGTTTACTCGCCGCATCGTCGATCCGGAAGGTGGTGTGCGCTTCACTGGTCGTGCCGGCAACTATGGTTTTGGCAGCATTCTGATAAACGATGAAGCGCCGGGTCTGAATCGGAAAGCGGGCGATCCACTGCGCGGCGAGAAAGCCAATATCGGCATCCTGCGCGGCTTCAGGGACATATCAGAACAATCCAGGGTTGGCTTCCTGATCAGTGATCGCGAGCTGGGAGATGGCTACAACCGGGTTGGCAGCGTCGATGGCCGCTTCAAGCTGAACGACAACTGGATAACCGAGATGCAATTTGTAGGCACCGATAGCGAACCGCGCTCTGGTGGTAAATCGACGACAGGATACCAGCGCAATATACAAGTTAACCGGGTGGGGCGAACGCTTAATACGCACTCACATTTCATCGATACCACCACGGACTTTCGCACCGAGTTGGGTTTTCAAAGACGCGACTCCCGTCCCGACACAACAGGCATACACAACCGTGTAGGACTCACGTTCTATCCCGAAGCCTTCGACATCAATAGTTGGAGTACAACGGTGATGGATTTCTACTTAAACGATACCCAAGGCACACGAATCTACCATTCACTGGCACCGCAGTTTGATTTGAACTTCGCAACTACAAGATTGGGATTTCAATACTCGGACTACACTGAAATATTGAGACCGCAGGATTTTCCGGGTGCTATATCAAACACCCGGTACGATTATGACAACTGGCAATTGAGCTTCAACAACAACACGCTGGAGTCGCTGGTATTTGGGGCGAGTTATCTGTCTGGAAAAACACTAAATCTGGTGCCTGCTATCGGTTCTCTGCCGACTGTAGAAGATACCAATCGCGTAACGTTTGATCTGACCTGGCGACCCTTCGACAGGTTGCGTGTTGCCAACACCTACTTTTACACAGAAGTGGAAACCAGAAGAGGCGGCAGCAAGGTGTTTTCCAATGAAATTCTTCGAAGCAACTGGAACTACCAGTTTACTCGCGAGTTGTCGCTGCGCTTCATTGCCCAGTATGAAGAAACCGAGGTTGGCCCACTTACCCGCCTGGAGAATGAAGAAAACCTGAATTTCGATGTACTATTGCGCTACGTGATCAATCCCTGGTCTGCCTTCTATGTCGGCTACAATTCCAACCAGAGCAATTTCGACATTGTGGAGATGGAAGGCGAACGCGAACTTGTCGTTACCGATGATCTGCGGCAGGACGGCGACCAGTTCTTTGTGAAGTTTTCCTATTTATTTCAACGTTAAGTGAGAATCCCGATGATCCGATCCATAAAACTACTAACACTGATAAGCTGCCTATGGATTGGGCTCGGCGGTTACAGCATCGCCCAAACGGAGGCTACCGGCATGTCTCAGAACGAAACCGTTGTACGTGAATTTATCGCCGCCTGGTCGAACCTGGATCCGGCTGAACTGGCCGCGTATTTCACCGAGGATGGCACCTACCACAACATCCCCTCTGCGGCTGTGACCGGACGGGACAATATCCAGCAGTTCATCGCCGGGTTCATCAGACCCTGGGAAAGCACCGACTGGGAAATCATCAGCCTGGTGGCCGAAGGTGACACGGTGATCGTAGAGCGCCTGGACAAGACTGTGGTCGCCGGCAGCCCGGTAAACCTGCCCTGCGTCGGTGTCTACGAGATGGAAGCTGGCAAGATCAAGATCTGGCGTGACTATTTCGATCTTGCTACCTATGTCGGCGCATTAACTGCTGCGCTTGGCCAGGCTACTCAATAGCCAGCGTTTCGAATGTTGTTGCAAGTCAAGTTCCCTGCAGTTTTCAGGTGGCGAACCTGTGAGCCACTCCTGCAGGTGTTAATATTCAGCGTTCCATTATCTGAGGAATCGGCTTGCGATGATTTTCCAGCAACTGTTCGAACCTTTATCCCATACCTACACCTACCTGATTGCTTGTGAAGAAACCGGCCAGGCGGCACTGATCGACCCCGTGGTGCCGACCATGGATCGCGATCTGGAGAAACTGCAGGAACTCGGATTGAAGCTGGTGATGACCGTTGAGACACACGTGCATGCCGACCACATTACTTCGGCCCTGCATCTGCGGGAAAGCGAGGCTTGCAAGATTGCCTTTCCGGCTGTCGACAACTTGCCCTGCGCCGATATTCACATCGAAGACGAGATACCCCTGCAAATTGGATCCATTGCCTTACAGCCGCTGTTCACTCCAGGTCATACCGATGATCACTTTTGCTACCTGATCAATGATCGCCTGTTAACAGGGGACTGCCTGCTCATCGACGGTTGCGGTCGCACGGATTTTCAGAATGGCGATTCGAACCAGCTGTATCACAGCATAACCGACCGACTGTATAAACTGCCGCAAGACACACTGGTCTACCCGGGCCACGACTACGCCGACAGATTCGTCTCTACTATTGCCCAGGAACGTGCGCGTAACCAGCGCATCTCCGCTCAGACTACCGAGGAAGAATTTGTCAAAACCATGACTGAATTAAAACTGCCCTATCCGAATTTCATTGAATTTGCTGTGCCAGGCAATCGCCTGTGCGGGGAATGCCCCAGCGATCTACCGGAAAACATGGCGAAGTACTGCCAGCAGATGACCGAGAGCCCGCAGGGATAGGCACACCAGTTTTAACTACGCCATGCGTTTAAGAAAGGCGTGCTTGTCGATGAACTGGTGCTTCAGGGCAGCGAGTATATGCAGAGCGATTAGCAGCTTCAGCAGGGTCGCCGTCAGTTCATGGATCTCATGAAATATTTCCACAACAGATTCATTATGGCCAACGGTGATATTGATAAGCCCGAATACTCGAACATCTTGTTCGAAGAAAATACCCTGCATAAGTCCACTGGCTACCATCACACAAATAAGCGCATAGAAAGCCAGATGATTGACACGGCTCCAGGTTTTCTCCCACTGTTTCAATTGCGGCAGTGGCGCCACCGTGTTTTTACGCCGCAGTGCGAAACGGTACAGCGTGAATGCCAGGATCACGAGGGCACCACCTGAATGAAACATGAGGATAAATCCCTTGGCCTCACCTTCACTGGATTCAACGATCTCACCGCTGACAAATAGCCAGAACAGCACCAATATGGCCAGCAACCAGTGTAAGATTTTCTGCGTGCGAGTGTAGGAATCGCTCAAGTTCGTTACCTCTGTATCGATTGATAATTCTTCTGACCGACTTTGCCAGCAATTGGGACTTTTTACCAGCGACGCTGCCCACCCATTGTTATGTTTTACAGAACCCATGGAATAGGCTAGTTTACCAGCCAATAATAATATTGCCTGTTCCCCTTCCTGCTCAGCTAATCAGCCATGATTCCAGGGATGGCAAAAAGGACTCGTGCTTATGGCTGGATTACTGTCCAAAGAGAGAATCATTGCGCCTGCCGAATATAATCGCTGGCGTGTGCCCGTTGCTTCTGTTGCCATCCACCTCTGCATCGGCTCCGTATACGCCTGGAGCATCTACAATCCGTCACTGACGCGAGTCTACGGTGTGGTTACCAGTGCCGCCGATGACTGGAGCCTGAGTGAAGTGGTGTGGGTATTTACCGTGGCGATCGTATTCCTGGGGCTGGCCGCCGCATTTGCGGGCAAATGGCTGGAGGAAGTCGGCCCACGCAAGGTCGGAGTGGTTGCCGCCTGCTGTTGGGGAGGCGGTTACATCGTCGGCGCACTAGGTATTCTGACGCATCAGCTCTGGCTACTCTATCTCGGTTATGGCGTGATTGGCGGTTGCGGCCTGGGGCTCGGTTATGTTTCTCCAGTCAGCACCCTGATCCGCTGGTTCCCCGACCGGCGCGGCATGGCTGCCGGCATGGCAATCATGGGTTTCGGCGGCGGCGCCATGATCGGAACGCCGATGAAGGAATATTTTATCCGCATGTTCTACCAGGCACCGGAATATCTCGGCACTGCCACCGACGTAAACCTTGTCACCGAGGCCGGTCGCCGCTTTGCTGAAGTCGGCGGGGCGCTTCGGGAAGTCGTGGTTATCGGCGCTGCCGAGGTTAGAAACATGACAGTACCGGGACCGGAAGGTGTGTACCTGGTCGAAACCGGGGCTGCCGGCGTGGCGGAAACCTTTCTCGTCATCGGTCTGATCTACCTGGTGGTTATGTTGATCGCGGCTTATTCTTACCGCCTGCCAGCGCCAGGCTGGAAACCCCAGGGTTGGGAAGAGCCCAATGAAGAGGATCGTGGCGCATTGATCTCACACTACAACGTGGATATCGATGAAGCCCTGAAGACGCCGCAGTTTTACCAGCTATGGATTGTGCTGTGCCTGAACGTCACTGCAGGCATCGGCGTATTGGGCGTAGCACGCACGATGATCACGGAGATCTTCGGTACGACCTTGCCCCAGGTCGTCGATACCACCTTCGCCGCAACTTACGTGGTGATGATCAGTGCCTTTAACATGGTTGGCCGCTTCATCTGGGCAAGCGCGTCGGACTATATTGGCCGGCGTAATACTTACTGGATATTTTTTCTGCTGGGAATCGTTCTTTACCTGTCCATTCCCTTTACCGCAGCCCAGGTCAGCGTCAATCCGGCGGTGGTGTGGCTGGTGTATTTCTACGCCGCCACCATGATTATCTTCACTATGTACGGTGGTGGCTTTGCCACGATCCCGGCTTACCTGGCCGATATTTTCGGCACCAGGTACGTCGGCGGTATCCACGGTCGCTTGTTGACCGCCTGGAGTACAGCGGGTGTGCTGGGACCGCTGGCGATTACTTCGCTCAGGCAAAATTCCGTGAACAATGCCATTGAAGATTTGATGGGGGTTATCGATCCGGCAGTCTTTCAAGCCCAGTTCGGCGCAGGCGTAGATCAACTGCAAGCACTGGTGGCGCAGAATTCCGTGACCATAGCACGACTGATGGAGATAGCGCCGGCGGGAACCACCGACCCTACCAGCGGACTCTATAATTCCACGATGATTCTGATGGCGCTGTTACTCGCCATTGCCCTGGTCAGTAATGCGCTAATGAAACCGGTAGACGCCAAACACCATCTGATCGAAGACTAGGTCTGGGACAATAGACGGGAAGTTTCTCCAACCTCAGGAAACCGGGCGAGCTGGTGTTTCGAGAATACCAGCTGCCCATCTCGCCTCACGTCGAAGATGCCTCCAGAGCCTGCAATCAGCACAGCATCTATGCCGATATATTGCTTGATCTCGGCCGACACACGGTCAGCTTCAGGTCGATAGTTTCATTCCTGGCAATAAGTTATTTCGATCTTCATAGCAAGATCCTGGCTCTTCGAAAATTGGGAGCAGAGAAAAAATACAATAGTTTTAGGTAAATCTACAGTATTTTCACTCAGATCCCAATTTTAACTACTCCTGTATGATTGTGAAAACTGCGTGTCGGTAATTACTAATGGATAAAACAATGAAATTCTACCCTCGATTCACGACCCTCTTCTTTCTGGCTTCACTGGCTTCACTGGCTCTGTTCCCGGCACAGGTCAACTCCCAGGAAACACCTCAGTCCTGGTTTGACGCCGGCCAGGCTGCAGTGGAACGCAGCAAGTCCTATCGACATGCCCTGGCCGAGGTGCCAATCGCCAGGAACGTCATTCTCTTCGTTGGCGATGGCATGGGGGTATCCACCGTTACTGCGGCTCGAATTCTCGAAGGTCAGTTAAGAGGGGAAACTGGCGAAGAAAACGCATTGTTCTTCGAATCCTTCCCCAACGTGGCGCTCTCCAAAACCTATAACAGCAATAGCCAGGTACCGGACTCAGCAGGCACCATGACGGCGATGACTACCGGAGTGAAGACTGATGCAGGATTAATCGGAGTTAATCAGAACGTCGTGCGCGGAGATTGTGATTCCCAGACAGGTAATCATCTGGAGACCTTCCTCGAGCTTGCCGAGCAGCGTGGAATAGCAACCGGAGTCGTCACTACCGCCCGCCTCACCCATGCAACTCCTGCCTCCAACTATGCCCATAGCATGGAACGGGATTTTGAAGATGACGGAGATAGAGTCAGCGTTGCCAATCCTGCGGACTGTCCCGATATCGCACGGCAACTGATCGAATTCATAGACACCCATCCCGACTCTGATGGCCTTGAAGTCGCCATGGGGGGTGGTCGGCGCAGCTTTCTTCCGCGACAGCGTGGCGCTGCTGACCCGGAAACGGGCAACCCGAGTGAACGCCTAGATGATCGCAACCTCACGGAGGAATGGTTGCAAAAACACGAGAACGCCACCTATGTGTGGAACAAGCAACAATTCGATGCCATAGACCCTGCTGAGACCGAGCACTTACTCGGACTCTTCGATCCTTCGCATATGGAATATTCCCTGGATATTGCTACAGACCGCGGCGGTGAACCCAGCTTGAGCGAGATGACAGCGAAAGCCATTCAGATACTCGCCAGGAACGAAAAAGGTTATTACCTGAACGTCGAAGCTGGTCGTATAGACCATGCCCATCATGCGATCAATCCACAACGCGCGTTATTGGATACGATAGAGTTGGCCCGGGCTGTGAAAACTGCCGTTGATATGGTGGATCTTAATGAGACCTTGATCATAGTAACTGCAGATCACAGTCATGTCTTTACCATGGCGGGTTATCCGCAACGCGGCAACCCGATACTGGGCAAGGTATTGGGCCTGGATAGTTCAGGCGCGCCTGAAGAGACGGAGAGGCTGGCCGCGGATGGCCTGCCCTATACCACATTGGGCTATTCAAATGGTCCCGGGTATCACTTTATACCTGATACCAACACGGCCGATTCGATCTACAGTACCGATATTAATACTCGGGGTCGGGCAGACCTGAGCAACGTAGATACTACTGATAAAGGGTTTCACTCAGAGACCCTGGTACCCCTCATGGATGAAACCCACGGTGGTGAAGATGTTGCCATCTATGCGATTGGGCCAGGGGCAGACCTGGTTCGCGGAGTGATGGAACAGAACGTGATCTTTCATATCATGATGGAAGCCAGTCAACTATCCCAACGTTAGGAAAGAGTTCGTAAGCCTTGCTTTGATAAACATTGTGAATCGATAGCCGGATCTCCCGCGGGCCTATAGATTATTAGTAGAATTTTTTGAGCGCTGACTGTTTTTCACCACTCAACTCATGCAACTCATGGGACACCCACCATTTCCTCGCACAACTAATGGGGTCAACTCATGGGACACCCACCATTTCCTTGCAACTCATGGGACACCCACCATTTCCTCGCACAACTCATGGGGTCAACTCATGGGACACCCACCATTTCCTCGCATGTTAAACGCAACTCATGGCGCAACTCATGGGACACCTACCATTTCCTGGCAACTCATGGGACACCCACCATTTCCTCGCGCAACTCATGGGACACCCACCATTTCCTGGCAACTCATGGGACACCCACCATTTCCTCGCACACCAACTCATGGGACACCCGTCAACTCATGGGACACCCACCATTTCCTCGCATGTTAAAGAATTAAAAATTGCTTCCGCGTTTTGTCGCTGCAAATTAAGTTCAAACTAAATAGGTATTTTCTACAGGCATGCTAAACCCAGCCTCGCTTGGGGCTGTATGATCGCATGTTCCAATCAGGCTGCTTTGTGCCTTGCAGCTCTTCTTTCCAGCTTCTCCAGACTGACCAGTCCATTCAACATGCAAACAGACTGCTTCTGGATTTCAAGTGCCAACACACCCCACTGACTTTGCGATAATCCAAGCTGCTGAAGCAGCACGGGGCTTTGCTGCTGGATGAATCCACGCTTGTCAGCGCGAACTACCCGGCCGGTCCAATCGACTACCGCCAGGTAATCCTGCAGTCTGCAGGGCAGCAAGGGACTGGCATTTGAATCTCCCGACCGCTCAGTGAATGGTAATAGTCTGGGGAGTTGAAAGGGTGCGAGATATGCTCTGGTTACTCGCAACGGATCAATTTGTCGAAGTCTGTCTTGAACGGAAGTAAAGCCCGAGGTGAACAGATCAGGCGCAATTCCTGCTCGAATCGGATTGAGATCCACATAGGTCATGCATGAGAGCAAGGCACTCTCATCCAACAAGGCCTGAGACTTGAATCGACCTTCCCAGAATCGCCCGCTGCAACAATCTTCCTGATTGGCCCTACGGGCGATGTACTCGTTCAAGCAAGCCATGAAGCGACTGAGGTTAGCGAGTTGCCGGCGGAAATGGTCAATGTAGACTTTCGTAAGTGCTCGCTCAATAGCTGATAATACGTGGCCTGCTTGCAACCGCTGAATCAACAAAGGACCTTTGTAGAGGCGGGTCCACCGATTGACGACTTCGTCGTCAGACCAGTTCTCCGCCCTGTCCTGGTCGATATGCAGCACCACATGATAGTGGTTGCTCATGACAGCATAAGCCGCGATATCGATGGCGAAGGTTTCGACTAGCAATGCCAGGCGCTCTACCAGCCAGGGTTTGCGATGATCGAAGCTCTTGCCAGTGAAGCGGTCCTCGCCGCACAGGAATGCACGCCTGACACACCGAGAGATGCAGTGATAATAGGGCGTTGCTTCCAACACTACCAGTTGTGAACGAGGGCGGGTCATCCTTGACTCCGGAAAATGCTGTCGGTAATAAATAATTAGCTTAGTACGGAATCGGCAGACTGCAAGTTTTAGTGGGTGCAAGTTTTAGTGGGTGTCCCCTTGTTTCCTTGCCTTGTTTCCTTTTCTTGTTTCTTTGTTTCTGGCTAAATGGGTGTCCCCTTGTTTCCCCCTTGGCTAAATGGGTGTCCCCTTGTTTCCCTTTCTGGCTAAATGGGTGTCCCCTTGTTTCTTCCCCTTGGCTAAATGGGTGTCCCCTTGTTTCCCTTTGGCTAAATGGGTGTCCCCTTGTTTCCCTTTCTGGCTAAATGGGTGTCCCCTTGTTTCTTTTTTGGCTAAATGGGTGTCCCCTTGTTTCTTCAAATGGGTGTCCCCTTGTTTCCCTTTCTGGCTAAATGGGTGTCCCCTTGTTTCCTTGTTTATCAGCCACTACAAACCCTCAGATAATCCAACCCTGTTTCCTGCAATAGTGGAAATACCAGAGCAGGGCTATAGCCACGGCGATGAGAAACAGCGGCAGGATCGCGCTGGTGATGCCTAATACGTCAAGGGCATCAGTCAGAAGAAACGCGTGCGCCATCTGCACGATGATGCCAGCGAGGGACAAGGCCAGGAATGGCATCGCCAGGGACTTGCGCAGCAACAGCAGTACACTGCCGATGACGCCAGCTGTGACCGCGATGGCGTAGGCCGATGTGGCCCAGACAGGAATTTCTCGATACAGCGGTTGTTGCTCAATCGGCAATTGGGCGATGGCCTCCGGGCTCATTGTGACCTGTGCCAGGTAGCTGGCAATTCCGATCAGGTTCCACACCACCGCCAGGCTGGCTATCCAGTAAAATGATTTGGGTAGGGTGACCGTTTGCTCGTTCATTGTTGTTATCCTTCTGCGAATAATTGGGGTCAGAGTAAAAATACAGTAGTTTCACATAAAACTACTGTATTTTTACTCTGACCCCAACTATTTCTGAAATTCATAAATCGAACTCAGATTTAATATTCCCGTAAGCTCATCCAGCGCGGTGAGGCTTTCCAGTAACAGGGACGGATCGCGAAGATCATCGGGAGCCAGGCGGTCCCGGTAATGCTTGTTAATCCAATTCCGTAAGCGGCTATGCAACTCATCATTCAATATCACTCGTGCCTGTAAACCAGCCAGCTGCTGGGTGTTCATGACCACACGCAAGCGCAGGCAGGCCGGTCCACCGCCGTTGTTCATGCTCTGCCTGAGATCGAACGGTAACACCTGGTCAATCAGCTCATTATCGGCTTCCAGTTGTTGCAGGTACCGACTCACAGACACTGTTTCCTGGCATTCCGCCGGAACAATGAGCGTGTGTCCTGGCTTGCCTGGCGTACTCAGTAGTTGGGAATTGAACAGATAGGACGCCACAGCGTCCTCCAGCGATACGTCATCGGAAGGCACCTCGATGTAGTTAAGCTCGTCATTACCGAATCCTCGGTCCAGTTGTTGGCGCAGCTCTGTCGTATTGGCAAATGCCAGTTGGTGATAGAACAGCAAATTGCGGTTACCCACCGCGATGACATCATTGTGAAATACCCCGGCATCGATAGCGGCGGGATTCTGTTGTGCGAAGACTGTACGGGCGGCACTCAAGCCATGGTTGCCGGCTATTTCCTTGCTCGCTTCGAAGGTCTGTCTGGCCGGAAACTCTTTCGGCAACAGCAATTCTGCCTGGGCGCTGCGCCCATAGACGAACAGTTCCACACCAGGCTCCCCGTAGTCGGTACAGAACCGCGTATGGTTGGCGGCACCTTCGTCGGCACACTGCGGATCGGCAGAAAGTGCGGCATGGTGCAGGTAATCTTCGCCCTGGAATATAGCCGCCAGTACAGCCGCCGTAGTCTGAACTTCAATAGCGCGATGAAACATACTACTGAGGTTGGCTGGCGTGAAATGAGTCTTGCCATCGGCGGTGTCGGCGAAGGGCGATACAGTCGCCGCATTAGCCACCCACATGGCCGAGGCTGAACAGACGCCAGCGAGCAATTGGGGATCCTGCTTGAAGACTCGTTGCAAGACCGCAGCCGGTTTTCGAGCCTTGAACCCCATCTTGTGGAGGGTCGGCAGATGGGGCCGCTCATGGGGTGGCAATACGGCCTGCTGCAAACCCAGACGGTGCAGCGCCAGCATCTTGTCCAGACCCTGCAGGGCCGCTTTTCGAGGCGAGGCAACCAGGCCACTGTGTTCGCTGGAGGCAACATTGCCGTAAGACAGACCCGCATAGTTATGGGTAGGCCCTACCAGGCCGTCGAAGTTGACTTCAAAAGTGCTCACAGACTTATGCCGGGTGCCAATTGCTCGGGTAATTCAACTTCGTCACTTAACATGCTGGCCACCGGATAGGCACTGTAGTCAGCGGCGTAGAAGGCACCGGGTCGGTAATTGCCACTGGCGCCCACACCCCCAAAAGGTGCTGCCCCGCTGGCACCGGTAAGAGGCCGGTTCAGGTTTACGATCCCGGCGCGGATACGGGAATAGAATTGCTCCCAGGCTACCTTGCGGTCACTTAACAATCCTGCCGCCAGTCCATAACGGGTGTTATTGGCTACCGTAATCGCCTCCTGCAGAGATTCGACCCAGATCACTTGTAGCAGCGGTCCAAAACATTCTTCATCGGGTACCTCGCTCGCCTGGGTTACATCGATGATGCCCGGCTCGATAAAGGGACGATCCGCTTGCCTGCGCACTAATGCCTTCAATGAAACAGCGCCTTCGGCCAACAATTTCTGTTCGAAAGCTAACACCTGAGCGGCCGCCAGGTTGGAGATTACCGGCCCGATAAAACAGGCGTCGTCGCTGCCCACCTTGATGTGGGTAGTTGCGCGCACGAGCCTATCCAGTAAAGACTCATTCAGCTCGCTGCGCACCAGGATCAAGCGACGGGCACAAGTGCAGCGTTGACCGGCAGAAATAAACGCCGACTGGATGATGGTGTAGACCGCCGCAGCAAGATTGCGAACTTCATCAACCACCAGAGGGTTATTCCCACCCATCTCCAATGCCAGCAGCTTGTCCGGACGGCCACCGAAAGCCCGGTGAATCGCGTGCCCTGTCTTTGAACTGCCGGTGAACAGCAGTCCATTGAGCGCTTCGTGATGGCTGAGCAGTTCGCCGGTTTCCCGACCACCCTGTACCAGGTTGAGAACCCCGTCTGGCAGACCGGCATCGATCCAGCACTGCACCGTCAGCTCACCAAACAGGGGGGTGAGCTCAGAGGGCTTGAACACGATGGTGTTGCCCGCCAGCAGTGCCGGGATGATATGGCCATTAGGCAGATGCCCGGGAAAATTATACGGGCCCAATACGGCGAATACGCCAATCGCTCGATGGGTCAACTGCAGGTGAAAGGCGTTGTTAACAGACTCTGTGGTTCCAGTGCGCTGTTGGTAAGCGCTGACCGAGATTGCCGCTTTGCCAATCATCGTGGCAATCTCAGTCTTGCACTCCCAAAGAGGTTTACCGGTCTCCTGGTGCAGGGCGCTCGCCAGCGTTTCGCTGCGCTGACTAAGTTGCTCTACAAAACGATCGACATAGGCAGCGCGCTCATCGAAGGTGAGCAGGCACCAATCGGTGAACGCCGCGCTTGCCGCCTGCACTGCCGCATTGATTGTTGTGGAGTCAGCAGCCCGCCCGTGCCACAAGGGCTCCCCCGAGGCGGGGTTCTCAGAGACAAATTCACTACCCCGGGAAGCTATCCACTGGCCGCCGATGTAATGCTGTTGCTTCAATTCGCTCATCGTCTCACCTGATTTTCAAAAGCTGCACTTCCGACCCCGGCTCAACACCGAGCGCGGCAACGGCCTCGCTGCTTACCGCAACTTCGTTGCCACCGAATTCCTTGACCGGCGACAGAACCAGGCGATAGTTATCGAGCCGCCTGTTACTGACAATGTAAAGGGGAAGCTGCTCCACTTCACTGTGTTCATCCAGTAACCCGGTGATTTTTGCCGTGCTGCAGTTCTTGATGGAATTTATGTTCACGCGCTCACACTCCATCACCGGACCGGCATCAAATATGTCGATCATGCCGTGATAGGCAAAGCCTTCTTTCTCAAGCAGTTTTCGCGCTGGCACGGCATCGTCATGTGGTTTACCAATAACCGCCACTGCCTCTTCATGCAGCAACTCCTTATATACGGGAAAGCGTGGCATGAGATCGGAAATAAACTGGGAGCCGTTAACGGCACTGATGAAGTCGGCCCGGGCGAAGGGCAGGTTGAAGAATTTCTTGCCGAGATGTTGCCAGAATGGCGAATTCTCGCTCTCATCGAGCCAGCCGCGGATTTCTGCAAACACAATGTCGCTGAATCGCTCGGGAAAATCGCTCATGAATACATAGCGACAACGAGACAGGAATTGCCCGGCATTTTTTTTCCGGAAATCCGGCAACAAAAACAACGAAATCAACTCAGTCTCGCCAGTGAAATCATTGACCAGGTTTAACAGGTTACTGGTCACCCGAAGATCGAGCAACTCCGAATACTTCGATTCTTTCGACAGCTTGTAATTGTAAAATGGGCGCGTGAGCCCCACGCCGGAGACGATGCCAGCGGTACCAACAATCTTTTCAGTCTTCTGCTCTTCCATGACTAACAGATACACAGATTCTGTGTTCCGGCGCGATTCTCCCCGCAGGCTCTCGCGAACCAGTTCCAGTTTCTTCTCCCAGGTGTGTTTGTCGAAGGGCATTGAAGTCATGCCCGGCGGTAACAGGGCAGAGAGATTCAGCAGGGAATCAAGATCAGTCTCGCGAGCGCTACGTATGATCATGTGAACTCCCGGCCGCATCGCGCGCTGCTGCATTTAACTCGATCAGGCTCTCACCTTCCCGGGAGAGTCGATCTAACAGCAGCAGGCTGAGCCTAGCGCGCTCGGTAAGACTATCGCTGCGCATAAATTCCTGATCCGTATGAATCTCGCCTCCCACCACACCCAGAGTATCAATGTTAGGCAGCCCCGCGGCCGCCAGGTTGTTACCGTCGCAGCAGCCACCGGTGTCGTTAAATCTCACCGTTAGCCCCAGCGACGCTCCGCATGATGAGGTCCAGTCCATGAGTAATTGATTGGCGGGGGAAATTCTCTTGGGGGGGCGGGAAAACCCACCGCTCAGCAGCATTTGAATTCCTGGAGCCTGGTTCAGTTCAGCCACGAGGGCGGCAAGCTGCTCTGCCAACTGCTGCTGTTGTTCACGGCTTATGCAGCGCACGTTGAACTGGCACACGGCTTGATCTGGCACGACGTTGAAGGCGGTTCCGCCGCTGACTCTGGCAATATTGACGGTGATTCCCCGCGCCAGGTCAGTCAGTGCGCCCAGTCGTTGTGCAGCCTCGGTCATCGCGAGAATGGCGTTCACCCCTGTTTCGAATTCGCGCCCGGCATGGGCTGCACGTCCCTTCGCCACCAGGGTGAAGTTGCCCGAACCCTTACGCGCCCGGGAAAAACTCCCATCTGGCAAAGCCGGCTCAAAAATCAGGCCCGCATGGGCTTGCGTGGCGGCCAATTGCAATTCGCTTGCCGATCCATGGGAGCCAGTTTCCTCATCGGCATTCAACAGCACGCGCCAGCCAAGCCGGTCATCGTCCTGGCATTGTTCGAATGCGGTGAGTGCCGTGTGCATCACCAGCAAACCGCCCTTCATGTCGGCAACGCCAGGACCGGTAAGCATGTTGGCATCAAGCATGCGGGGCTGCTGAAAGGCATGCTCGACCGGGAACACCGTATCCATGTGTCCAACCAGCAACACCTGGATGGGTGCATCCGGCCGCTTGTTACAGGTGAGCATTTTTCCGAAGCGCTCCTGCACCAATTCGCCATTGAGATCGACCCGTTCGGCGACAGCAGAATCCAGCAGCTCCACATTTTCTGCCAGCGGTGAGTAGAGCGCCTGGAATTCCTCGGCCACAACCCCGAGTCCAGGCAGATTTGCGGTACCGGAATTAATGGCCGACAGTTGGCACAGGCGATCAACCAGATCATCCTGCCGGGACTCGATCCAGCGGCAGCTTTCTTGCAGGTTCATATCAGCCGTCCTGAAAATCCTGCAGTGCGGCTTCGACGATCTGCAGACCCTTTTCCAGGTGCGCGTCAGAAATATTCAAGGGGGGAAGCAGCCTGATCATATTGGCACCGCATTTACCAACCAACATTTTCTTCTCTCGAAGTTTTTCCAGCATGTCACCATTGGGTACCGTGCACTTGATGCCGATCATCAACCCCAGTCCGTGCACCGATTCGATAACAGTTGGATAGCGCTCCACCAGTTGCTTTAACTGCTGCTGCAATACCTCTCCTTTGCGCTGAACTTCCTGTTGTTGGCCAGGCTCGAGCAACAGGTCCATTACCGCGTTGCCGACCGCCATCGCCAGAGGGTTGCCACCGAAGGTGCTGCCATGGGTTCCGACGACCATAGTCTGGCCAATCGCTTCCGTGGTGAGGCAGGCCCCGACCGGAAATCCTCCGCCGAGCCCCTTGGCTAGAGCCATTACATCCGGTGTGACAGCGAAGTGTTGGTGGGCGAATAGTTTACCGCTGCGGCCAATACCGCACTGCACTTCATCCAACATAAACACCAGGCCATGTTCATCGCATAGCGCTCGTACTTGCTTCATGAACGCGGCACTGATTGGCCGAATGCCGCCCTCACCCTGGACAGGTTCCAGGACGATGCCGGCCGTGTTCGGTCCAATCGCTTTTTTAAGTTGTGCCAGGTTCTCCCATTCGACCTGATCGAACCCGTAATCAAGGGGAATGAAATCCTGCATATGTGACGGATTGCCGGCAACCGCCAGGGCCGCCAACGTGCGGCCATGAAAGCTGTCTGTAAAGCCGATAATTCGATAGCGATCCTTATGCCCGGTAGCAGACTGATAACCCCGAATCGCCTTGATGCCGGCTTCCACTGCTTCGGTTCCGGAGTTGGCAAAAAACACCCGATCGGCGAAACAACTCTGGGTGAGTCGTTGCGCGAGGCGCTCTGCCGCTGGAATTCTGAAGATATTGGACAGGTGCCAGAGCTTTCCGGCCTGCTCGGTAAGTGCCGCCACCAGATGGGGATGGGCGTGTCCGAAGCTGGTTACGGCGATACCGGACAGGTAATCCAGATAAGCTTCCCCGTCTGCGGTGAACAATTCGCTGCCCCGACCATGGGTGAAGACCAGGTCATTCGGTGGACTGTAATTGGGCCACAGTGCGTCTCTTGGACCTGGAGCACTGATCCCTGTCATTTCGGTGATTTCCTTAGGGGTTGACGATGTCACTGCGCTCTCCAACGAATTATATTTAGTGCCATAGCGTAGCAAGAAGCTCACAAAAGGACTTATTTATCTTTTCCTATTTGATAAATAAGCTGTTTCTTATTGGCCGTGATTCCGCATAAAATTCGGAATGCATGCCGGTTGCAACCCAATGGGGCACAACCCAATGGGGCATTCTCAAGTGGAAGAAGACGCCTATGAATAACCAGAAGATTGACAAGATAGATCTGAAAATCCTGGAAACGCTGCAACGTCACGGGCGTATCACGAACCAGGACCTGGCGGAAAAGGTCTGTCTGTCGCCCAGCTCCTGTCTGCAAAGAGTCAGGCGGCTGGAACGTGACCAGGTCATTCGTTCTTATCATGCCCGTATCGACTTATCCCACATTGCTCGACATATTATGTGCATCGCCACGGTTTCCCTCAAGAACCACACCCAGGATGAGTTCAAGGCTTTTGAGACTCTCGTGGAGTCGATACCCGAAGTCGTTGAATGCTACACAGTCAGCGGAGAATCGGATTTCTTCATTCGTATCATCTGCGCGGACATGAATCGCTACCTGGAGATCAACGACCAGCTAGTCAGTTCCAGCAGCTATCAGGTCAATATCAACTCCTACGTCGTTATGAAAGCGAACAAGGCCTTCGAGGGTGTCGAGCTGAAAACCTTGAGAGAAGCGGATTCACCCAGTCCCGGCTGAATTAACCGGCCGTTCCGAAATCATCCGGGGCGCACGTCAAGCGTGGGCGCTGGCCTGCATTCAACCCTTTTTTCTGCCGAATAATATTCTGTTCAGAGCCGCAATAAGGCCGTAAATTCTACTCATTTGCCGGTGAAAAGTGATTTAATTGGCACGGAGTAAATTTTGGGGCACTTAGGCTATCTGGCTGCTTGAACGCTTAACCAATAGAGCGATATTTCAGCCAATCAGTCGATATGAGAAGCAGTAAAGATCCATAAACAAGCTAACCACTACAAATCTATCAGGGAGATAAACCCAAATGCCTAAGCGTTTTAATAAAACCGCGCTTGCCCGGGCTATTTCATTAAGCTCGATTCCCGTACTGGGCCTGGTTTCAGGCCAGACAATTGCCCAGGACACACCCACCTTCGATGAGATCATCGTCACCGGTTCGCGCCGCTCTGCCAATGTTCAGGATATACCCATCAATATATCCGCTGTTGAAGGTGCAACGATCGAAGAACTGCGCCTGGACGGAATCGGCAAGATTGCCTACTAGGTGCCGGGTTTAACGGTAATTGATCGCGGACCTCGTGATGAAGCGCCTGATATCCTGGTTCGCGGACTCAATACAACTGGCCTGGGGCCAGGATTTAGCAGCGACACCGTAGCAACTTATTTCGGTGAGATTCCACTGCAGGTGGATGTAAACCCGGTGGACCTTGAGCGGGTCGAAGTTTTGATTGGCCCGCAGGGTACTCTCTATGGCCAGGGCACCATGGGCGGAGCAATCCGTTACATTCCCAAAGTCGCCAGCGTAAGTGACGGATTCGGGGTTTCTGTGCGTGGCACCTCATTCTCGGGCTCAGAGTCTGCCGATCTTGGCTATAACTACGGGGCTACCTTCAATATTCCTCTGCTGGATACACTCGCGCTGAGGCTCAATGTCGATAAGCGGGATGACCCGGGATTTATCGATTACAACTATGTGGTCAGGGAGGCCGGCGTCTCCAATCCGGAACCGGACCGCAATAGCATTCAGGATGTGGGTGCGAACCTGCGCAGGGTAAAAGACGCCAATGGCGAGGACACCACCTCTATCCGTGCCAACCTGCACTGGACACCGACAGAATGGCTGGACGCCAATCTCTGGTACTACGAGCAGGAAACCGAGGCAGAGGGACGCCAGATTGCCAATCAACTGTCCTTCGGAACTGGAAAATACGAATCAGGGCTACGCTACCTGGAACCCAATGATTACACCAACGAGATGATCAGCCTTGACGCCAAGATCGATCTGGGGTTTGCCGAGGCAACCGTCGTTTATGGAGAGACCGAGTACGATGAATTGGGTCAGCGTGATCAGACCGACCTGCTGCTTAATTTCGAGTACGGTTATGAACTTTTCCCTACGTTTTCCGCGTTCACTCGCGAAGCAGTCGTACAGGATACCGAGACTACCGAGATTCGTCTGGTATCTACCTATGACAGCAAATTCTCCTGGGTGCTGGGATATTTCGAGAACAAGCTGCAGTCTGATTCCATCAGTGAAGAATTCACGCCTGGTTTCGACCAGTTTGCTATCGATAATTTCGGCGGTGTGCAGTTACGGCCGGATAGTCTGGAATACATCCAGTTAACGGATCAGTTCGAGAAAGAGACGGCATTCTATGGCGAGTTGACCTATCAGATAACTGATGACCTGTTAGCTACCATCGGCTACCGGGACTATGAATTCGAGACTGACATCGAAGGTGGTTTCGGCTTGCCACTATTCGACACGGTTTTCCTCGGTGAACCCCAGGATGTGCGCAACGTAGACCTCGGCATTAACGAGGGAACCGACGCAGGCGACCTGTATAAATTTAACCTCGCCTGGAATTTCAGCGATGATGACCTGGTGTACTTCACTTACTCACAGGGCTATCGCAATGGCGGTGTTAACTCGGTTCCAGAGTGTACGCCGGAGCAGATCGCCAGCGCCTCGCAACAACTCTGTGCCTTGTCCGACGAAGTCTTTATCGACCCGGATGAAATCGACAATTATGAAATCGGCTACAAGGGTCTGCTGACTGACAATCTCTCGGTGGCCGCTTCGGTCTACTATATCGACTGGCAGGATCTGCAAGTATCTACCGTAACCGACAATGGCAGTCTGCCGATTACCGGTAACGGCAGTGAAGCTGAAAGCAAGGGCGTTGAATTTCAGGGTCGTTGGCTGATTAATACCAATTGGTCGGCGAGTTTAACCTACGCCTATACCGATGCAAAGTTAACAGCTCGCGCACCAGGCTTGGTTGGACCATTCGATGCGCTGTCCGGCGCAAGGCTACCAGGGCATGCCAAGCGTCAGGGTGCCTTCAATGTGAACTACGACACGACGCTCAGCGGTTGGGATGTGACGCTTAATTACGGTTTCGTGTTCTCTTCCGATGTACTGAACATGCCTGGAGGAGCCAGAGACCCACTGGTTGATGCCGACAATGGGGATGCGCCTGCAGACCGCGGCGGCGAAGCGATTCCCAAGTATGACGTACACCATGTCTCGGCAACTTTCCGGCAGGATAACTGGATGGTGCAGGCTTACATCGATAACCTGTGGGATGAGTACTACATCACCGGCACTCGAACTTCCCGACGCTTCCTGCAGAACGAAGCCACTGGTCCGGGTAATGATATTGCCGGTTTCACGCTACGCTCCTATGGGCAATTCGTGGGCACGCCGAGAAGTGTGGGAATCAGGGTGGTCTATGATTTCTAATTGAGGATTGTTTGCAGCCACTAGTTAACTCTGTTCGTTGCCAGGGGCTGCACAGATTCTTCGTTAGCGTAGCCCGCAAGCAAAGCAGCGCGGTGATCCAGGTCGCCGCGCTTTTTTGTTATGAAGATGGCATTATGGCTATTCACTAGCACCGCTGTAGCCCATGAACCAACCTGTACAAGAACTGCTTCGCAACGCAACGGCAGCACTTAACACCGGCGCGCTCAGAGAACTGCATTCTCTGTGTCAGCAGATCCTCAACATCGACGACACGCAGGCCGATGCCTGGTTCTTCATGAGTATCGTCGCCGAGGCTGGTCGGCAGATCGGACAGTCGATTGGGTTTATCGATCGCGCGCTGGCACTGGATAAAAGCAATTCCGAATACCTGGCACAGAAAGCCAAGTGTCACACACTGTTGAACCAGTTTGAGAAAGCTGTTGCAGCGGCGGACCAGGCTAGTGCTCTGCATCCGCGGCAGGCTATTGTACTGGACACACTTGGCGTGGTTTACAGCAAGATGGGCGAGCATGCAAAAGCCCGCAGTGTGCTAGCCGAGTCGGTAGAGCGTGAACCACTGAATCAGCAGTACCAATTCAACCTGGCCAGTGCCGAACAGTTCCTTGGCAATGAATCCGCCGCGAAACAGGCTTACGAGGCGGCTATCAGAATAGCCCCCGATTTTGCCAGAGCGCACTGGGCACTGTCAGAGCTGGAAAAGAATCAAACCGATACGACCCGGTTCGAGGCGTTAAAGAACCTGACCTCACAAGCAGGGCTTAGCGTTGAAGATGAACTCTATCTTTGCCATGCACTGTCCAGGGAATATGAAAAACTGGGAGACTTCGACAACGCCTTTGCCTACCTTAAGCGTGGCAAACAACGCCGCAAGGCCAGCATCGGCTATTCGGCGGCACAGGACGCAAGCCTGTTCGAGGCGATCAGGGCTACCTTTACCCAGGCCAAATCGCCCGCTGCGCAGTCCCCGGGAGAGCAGGCCATTTTTATTCTGGGCATGCCGCGCTCCGGTACCACCGTGGTGGAACGCATCGTTGCCGCACACTCCCAGGTAGTTTCATTGGGCGAACTGCAGGAATTTGCCAGAGCTGTGAAGGCTGTCTCAGGAACAGATTCACCGACAGTGTTAGATCCCGAGGTAATAGCCGCCGCCGCACAGGTGGATCCAACAGAGATCGGCCAGTTGTATCTGCGCATGCTCGGTGAACGCATCGCTTCAGAGCAACGCTTCATTGACAAGATGCCACTTAATTTTCTGTGCATCGGGTTTATTCTCGAATCGCTGCCAGGTGCCAGGATCATCTGCCTGCGCCGACATCCGCTGGATACTTGCCTCAGCAATTACCGGCAATTATTTGCCTTGAATTTTTCCTATTACAATTACCACTATGATTTGTCAGACACGGCACATTTTTATGTGCAATTTGACCGACTCATGTCACATTGGAAATCCTTGTATGGAAATCGCATTCATGAAACATCCTATGAAGAATTGGTAGCCGATCCTGAGACTCATGTTCGGTCACTACTGGACTATCTCGACCTGCCCTGGCAAGCCCAGTGCCTGGAGTTTCACAAGAGCAAGGAAGCCGTAGCCACTGCCAGCGCCATGCAGGTGCGACAACCGCTGTACAACTCTTCCATAGGTCGTTGGAGAAAATACACGCAGCAACTTGGTCCGGCGATCGAAATTCTCTCGGCCAATGGTATCGATATTTCCTGATTCCGGTGGAGACTTAAGTACAATTAAAGGTCTACTTTGGAATTCGAGCTCACATCTGCGGATGAGGCTGACAATTACACTATGTACAATCTGAAGAAGCATCTATGCCTCGTCCACTAAAAATCATTCTCGCCATTTTGATTATCGCCTGTCTGCCTCTAGTGGCCCTGGTTGTGGCACCCGGGTTTGTATTAAGACCAGTAGTGTCTATCTCTGCAAACCTGGTGGGATTTCGACTCGAGGAATTGAACGAGTTAGCCATCGGCTGGGATAGCGCCAGCACCGGCAGGATTGTTCTGGGTAACTCAGAGGCGCGGCTAACATTCAGCGATCTGGCGCTGGAATATAGCCTCTCAGGATTAACCAACCGCAGCCTGCTCTCTCTCACCTTGCCACGGCTAGATATTGAACTCTCGGGAGCGGGCGCAAGTAACGCGGACTCTGATCCGCCAGCGTCTCTACTGGACTTACTGGAGACCATCGACAGCATCAAGATAGATGCCATTCGGGTGGACGAAGTCGCGGTAGTGACTGGTGATAATCGCTTCGAATTGCAACTGGCCATGCAGACCCAGCCCCTGGCCATCCGGGGTGAACTGCAATCCGCGCAATTGCCGGACTTGAATCTGCACCTGGAAGTGGCGAGAGATCGCCCGAATGGGCTAGTCGGTCAATTGACGCTCATGGCTTCCGGGCAGGATTCGAGCAACGCCGCCCTGCAAACGGAATTCGACGCCACACTTGGGGAACGCGCGCTGCAGTTAAACACGGTTTCTCGAATAGATCTGCAAGCGCTTTCCGCCATTGCGTTACCAGGTCAGGTCCAGTGGTCGACCGATTCATTATTCCTCAGCGCCGCACTGACGCTCGACGATCCTCTCGGAGAGATTGCCCTGTCCGACCTTAGAGTCTCTCTGGACAGCACAAGCCCCCAGTTGCTCTGGTCAATTACCGGGCCAGACTGGAGCGGTCAATTCGAAACCAACCTCCCCGTTATTCTGCAGGGTATTCCCAATACACTGAACCCTGTTTTCGAGATTAGAGTGCCCGAAATGCATAACAAAGCTACTCTGGTCAGCAAGGATCTACAGGCCAGCATCGCTATTCAACTCAGCGATATCCTGTTGAGTTGCGGATCTCTGGCGCAGTGTTTTGGAACCGCTGCACTCATTGCGCGGTCTGACGAGATTACGCTGGATTCATTGCAGGCACAGGAGATATCTGTGGCTGGCAACTTCAACCTGGAGTATACCGATCAGTATTCCATATTCACCGCAAGTAACCTGGCTGTATTGGTAGCGTCGCTCTCGGCACCCGATTTGCAGAGTAGCCTGGATCTGGAATTACAGCGGGTCAGCATCATCCTGGATAACAGCCCGCGCGCCCAGATCACCTATGCCAGCAACGACATCGTGCTGGATATAGCCGGCGTTAAGCCGGTTAACCCCGCCGTATCCGGACTGCTGAATATCGTAGACAAGCAGTTGGTTGGTAGAGTGGAATTGAGTCTGAATGATCAGCTGGTGTTGAGAAGCGTACTCAATCACCGCCCGCTTGACAGCACCGGACGTGTCGAGTTCACCCTGCCACAGCTTACCTTCAGTGATTTCGCTCCGCTGTCGGCACTCTTCGATCAGTCCCTCGTCAACGCAGACATACTGGCAGGAACACTGGAAGGAAGCGCCGAGCTGCGCTGGGAACCGGGAGAAACTGGAAGCTGGGAATTCGAAGGTCCCATTGATCTTACCCTGGACAATATCAGCGGTTTCATCAACGACACGTTCTTCGTCGACCTGGATTCGGCACTCACGGCCGAGATCGTGCCGCCATTCATTCTTCGATCCACAGATGAGTTGCTCGCCACGCTCGCTACCGTTGATGTCGGCCTGCCTGTGGTGAATGTGCGCTGGAATTACGGCTTCGACAGCGCCAATCAGGAATTTCACGTGCAACACTTTACCAGTGAAATTCTCGGTGGAGCTCTCGAGGTTCCTGCCTTCAGCTATAGCCTGTTGAGAGAATCCAATGAACTGGCCGTCGTGCTTAGCAACATGGACCTGAAATCCATCGTCAGCCTCGCGGACTATCCGCAACTCTATGTGGATGGCACCATAAGCGGGTATCTACCGGTAAGTATTCGCAATGGCAAGATCATTATCGAACAGGGCCTGGTGGGCACCCTGAACCCGGGTGGCGCGATCCGTTATACTCCGCTTAATCCGACTCCCAGCACTAACCCCAGCATTAAGCTGGTGAATGACGCCCTGTCGAATTTTCAATACAAAACCATGGATACCGAAGTTTATTACGCTGAAAACGGCGACCTCAACATGGCCGTGCGCCTGCAGGGTCTGAATCCGGAAATGAATGGCGGGCAGGCTATTAACCTGAATGTGAATATCACCGATAATATTCCCAGTCTATTGCAAAGTTTACAGGCCGGCAGGGTGATCGAAGAGGCGCTGGAACGGTCTATTCGACAGCGCTAGCCGTCCGGGCACCCCATTTAATTCAGCTTGAGTTAATCTCAATCGATTACACTGGTGCCACTTGACAGGAATTACCATGAAACGATTAATAGTCAGCAGAGAGATTAAGATAACCGTACTCACCGGCTCACTTGCCGTCGTAACCTTACTCGCGGCCTGCACACCGACTGTACAGGTGGCACTGCCTAACGAACCGATTACTATCAATCTAAACGTTCGCATTGAGCATGAAATTCGCGTGCGCGTCGAAGAAGAGCTTGACGATATCTTTACTTTGGACAGTGGCTTGTTTTAGAGAGCAGAACATGAAAATACTCGAAAAATTTGCAGCAATCGTACTCCTGATGGCTCTGTTAGTGCCGACGGCTTATGCTGTCACACTACAGGAAGCGAAAGCGGCGGGCCTGGTCGGCGAGCAGATGAATGGCTATGTCGGAATGGTTGTTGCTAACGCGGAGGCCGATGTGGTTGCCCTGGTGCAGGACGTGAATAACCAGCGTCGCGAGCGTTACCGTGAGATCGCGCAGCAGAATGGTATTTCGTTAGAGGCGGTGGCAGCGCTGGCCTATGAGCGAGCCGTCGAAGCGACCCAAGCCGGGCACTATATACAGGATCAATCCGGTCGCTGGGTCAGGAAGTGACATTGAGCGAGCTCGCTCAATCGAAATGTAGCATAGAACGATTGAGTTCTTTGACCGAAGCACATCCCATGAGAATCATGTCGCGCTCTATCTCATTCCTCAGCTTGGTCAAGGCCCGATCCACGGCAGGATAGCCGCCGGCTGCCAGAGCATAGAGGTATCCCCGGCCAATCATGCAGGCTTTCGCGCCCATGGACAATGCCTTGAGGACATGAGTTCCACGGCGCACACCCCCGTCGAGGATTACCTCGATCTGGTCCCCCACTGCGTCGACGATTGGTCCGAGTTGATCAAATGGTGCGGTTGACCCATCGAGCTGGCGTCCCCCGTGATTGGAGATCATCACGGCGCTGGCCCCGATATCGACACTGCGCCGTGCGTCTTCAACCGACATCACGCCCTTGATGGCAAAGGGGCCACCCCAGCGCTTGACGGCTTCTTCGGCGTCCTTCCAGGTGATGGAACGATCAAACTGGTTATTGATGTAGCCAATCACCGAGCTCAGGGTGCCGGTGCCTTCCTCAATCTTGCCTCGAACGTTGGCCAGTTCAAATTTTCGGCGCAACAGATAGTTCAGGCTCCAACTGGGATGCGCTGCAAAACTTGCCAGGCTCTTCAAGGTAAATTTCGGTGGGATTGTCATGCCGGTGTAAAGATCTTTCTCCCGGTTGCCTGCCACCAGTGTGTCAACCGTCAGACAGATGGCCGAATAATTGGCTTCCTTGCAACGATCGATAAAATCGAAACTCAGGCCCCGATCCTTGTGCATATACAACTGGAAGCATTTCGGCCCGGGTGTGCTCTGCCCGACCTCTTCAATATCAGTCGTGGACAAGGAAGACAGGCTATAAATGGTTTTATGCTCGTGCGCCGCTCGCGCCACGGCGAGCTCGCCTTCGTGGTGAAACAGCCTGCCCATAGCTGTGGGGGAACAGAAGACCGGCCATTCGATATCCTGCCCCAGCACATTGGCACTCAGGTCCATATTGCTCAGATCAGCCAGCGCGTTGGGTATCAGCCGACAATTATCGAACGCCTCGGTATTACGCCGCAGCGTGACTTCGTCGTCCGCACCACCGTCGATGTAATGAAACAAGGGCGCCGGGAGTCTTTTTTTAGCTAGCTTTCTGAAATCCGCCGTGTTGTGACAGTGCTTAATACTCAAAACTTCTGTCCTCCTGGCTAAACGGTATCATGCAAACTGGATTTGTATGTCTCAGTGAGCATCATCACGGACAGCAGTGAAAGCACCGACGCGATCGCCGTGTACACGGAGACCCAGATTATGTCGTATTGGGTCCAGAGTATGGTGGCGACAGTCGGTGCAAAGGCACCACCGATGATCGCTCCCATCTGGTATCCGAGAGAAGCACCGGAATATCTGACTTCGGTTCTGAACAATTCTGTGAAGAAGGCGGCCTGCGGTCCGTACATCAAGCCCAGGAATACCAGTCCACCCGTAATACCCAGTACGATCAAAAAGAAATTGCCAGTGGCAACCAGGGGAAAGAGCGCGAATGCCCAGACACCGGTGAGAATCGCGCCCAGCATGAAGATGCCACGTCGGCCATGCCGGTCCGAGTAACCCGAGGCCCAGAATTGCGTCGGTATTTGTAACGCAGAGGCAATCAGCACCGCCGCTAACATATTGTCACGGGACATATTGGCACCATTGGGATCGCCGCCAAACGCGAGAATGAAGCCAATTAATATATAGAAGGAGACCTGAATCGACAGAAACGCGCCAGCTGCCAGGGCAATACGCTTGGGGTATTTGATAATCGCTTCCAACACCGGAGAGCGTCGCACCGGCTCGTGAGTACCCGTTGTTGCAGCCAGTCGCTGCTGCCTTATTGCTTCCAACTCCTTGAATGCATCGGTATCTTCCAGGTTTAACTGGACATACATGCTGATCCATATAAGAGCCACGCTGACCAGGAAGGGAATGCGCCACCCCCAGGTCATGAAAAATTCTTCCGATACCGAGGCGCTGATGATAATGAAGGCCAGGTTGGCCAGTATCACACCGACCGGCGCACCAGCCTGGGCATAGGCACCATACCAGCCACGCTTGTCCGCCGGCGCTGTTTCAGTCACCAGCAACATCGCACCGCCCCACTGCCCGCCAATGGCAAGGCCCTGGGCAAAACGCAGTACCGTCAACAAGATGGGGGCGGCGATACCGATCATGGCATAAGTTGGCATCAAGCCGATCAGGGTGGAAGCGACACCCATTAACATCAGGGCGACAACCAGCGTCCGCTTGCGGCCAATCCGGTCACCAAAATGCCCAAACAGAATGCCCCCGATCGGCCTTGCAATAAATCCGAATGCGAAGGTACCAAAAGAGAGAATCAGGCCCATCGTCGGCGTCGACTCAGGGAAGAAGACAGATGGAAAGACTAATGCGGCGGCGGTCGCATAAAGGAAAAAGTCATACCATTCGATACTTGCACCCGCCAGCGCCGTTAACGCCACTTTGCGCATACTCGATTTAATGTGTGCGTCGTCCCCGGTACCAGCAGCAGGTGTATTAATATCGGTAGCCATTAGTCTCTCCAGATTGATGTTTTTATAGTTCTGGCCCGTCCAGGACACGGGTCGCTGAAGCATAGCAAGAAATGCCCGTCACCCGCAGCTATTTAGGGATTCTCTGGCGAATTATTCAAAACTTCTTTCTCGCAATTCCAGTATGATTGCGTGATGTTATATTCCGTTATGCGATTGCTGCATTTCCTGGCCATCTTCGCTCTGGCAGGTGCTCTGATCATCGAGAACATGGCGATCAAACCCGTCATTAATGACGAAGATGCAAGAAACCTGGCCAGGGTAGACGCTGCTTACGGTATCAGTGCGGTCCTGGTGTTCGTCTTCGGTCTGGCGCTGTGGCTGTGGGTCGGCATGCCCAGCGAGTTTTACACGCAGAACCCACTGTTCCAGGCAAAGCTGGCCCTGTTCGTATTGGTCGCCCTGCTCTCCATTTATCCGACTGTGTTTTTCGTCGGGCACCGCCGCAGTGAAGCCTCCGCAATCGCCGTACCCCGACTCTTGCGATTGTGTCTAAAGCTGGAATTGGCAGGGTTAGTAATCATACCCGTGCTGGCCTATCTGATGGCGCGGGGAATCGGCCTGAATACCTAACAATTACTATCCGGGAAACCTGGAATGACCGAACCAACAAAGAAAAGAGTATGAACATAACTGCACCAGAGCGCGCGCTTCTGACTCTCAGCCTGTGCCTGGCAAGCATGCTTGTGATGAATCCACTTAACGCGCAACTGGATTCACAGGCGCTGCGTCGCGCTATCTCCGGACCAGATCGCGAAGTAACGGATTTCGTCAGAGACGCCGTCCGCAAACCCGTCGAAGTGTTGGAATTTGTTGGCATTGAAACCGGCATGAGTGTGCTTGACCTCTATGCGGCAGGGGGTTACTACACCTTTATCCTGTCCAGGGCTGTCGGACCAACGGGTGTGGTGTATGCGCAGAACACAGCGCGCGGCCTGGCCTTTGAAGAAGACCGACAGGACATAACCCAGGGCGAGGCACTCGAGCTCAAGATTCAACAGGGCAATCTGGCCAATGTCACTCAAATCGTCAGGCCGCTCAGTGAGATTGGTCTGCCTGAAGCCTCCCTCGATGCGATCATTGTTGCACAAACCCTGCACGACTCTTACAACCCCAACCCGGATCGTGCACTGAACATGTTGATGCAATTAGGCGCACTGCTTAAACCCGGTGGGGTGATTGGCATCACCGATCATATTGGCATTGCCGGCCGCGACAACCGGGCCATGCATCGCATGGAAGTAGAGCAGGCCATTGCGGTTGCCGGGCAAGCTGGCTTCATTGTCGAGTCCAGCGAGCTCCTGCGGTCAGTAAATGACGACCACAGTCGTAGCATCTTCGATCCGCTACTGAACCGTAATACCGATCGTTTCTTGCTAAGACTCACCAAGCCGTAGTAAGAATCACTTCTGCTCTTGGACGTGATTCCGCTTATTTGATAACCTCGAGCAGGTTTCCATAACCTCTGGATGCAAACTCAAACAGCATGAATAAGCAGCAGCAACCTTCACTCAACGATCTCTACAGCAAGGATCCCATTGCTGCAGATAAAATTATCTGGGGGCGCCGAAGCAGCGTACTGAACCGTCGCGGCTTCCTGACCAGTAGTGGCCTGCTCACCATGAGCGCGGCCCTGGGGATGACTATTCCCTTCGCCCGCTTTATGCCGGCGGGCCTCATACCGGTAGCATTCGCCGCCGATAATGCACAGCAGATTATCGCAGGCAAGAACGATCTGATCATCCTCAACGATCGCCCACTCAACGCCGAGACACCTGCCCATCTCCTGGATGACGAAGTCACACCCAATGCGCGCATGTTCATTCGCAACAATGGAAACCCTCCGGAAAATGTCGATCCCGGCAACTGGGAGCTGGAGATAGCGGGTGAATCCTGCCTGCGTCCCATTAGTTTCTCGATCGATGAACTGAAAGCAAGATTTGAAACCGTCACCCTGCAGCTGCAACTTGAATGTGGTGGCAATGGCCGCAGCGAGTTCGTTCCTGCAACCAGCGGTAATCAGTGGACGACCGGCGCGGTGGGATGTCCCACATTCACCGGAGTAAGACTTCGAGATGTGTTGAATTACTGCGGGGTCGCTCAGGATGCCGTTTACGTCGGGTATTACGGCGCAGACACGCACCCCAGCGGCAACCCTGACCTGGATGCTATCTCTCGCGGTGTGCCTATCGCCAAGGCCCTTGAACGAGAGTCCCTGATTGCCTGGGCAATGAATGGGGAAGACATACCCTTTCAGAACGGCTACCCGCTGCGCCTGGTTTGCGCGGGATGGCCCGGTTCAGTTTCGGGCAAGTGGCTGAAGCGACTGGTGATCAGAGACCGTGTGCATGACGGTGAAAAAATGGCGGCGCCTTCCTATACAGTTCCTCAACTTCCCGTAGCGCCAGGGAGCCGGGTACCCGATGAAGACATGCGTATCATCGAGTCGATGCCGGTGAAATCACTGGTGACATTTCCGCAATCGGGCACCAGTCACGACTTCCGGCAACGACTTACCGTGCGTGGCCATGCCTGGGCGGGTGATAACCAGATCAGTGCTGTGTTTATTTCCAGCGATTTCGGTGCTACCTGGTTACCTACAGCCGTGCGTCCTGCGGCGAATCGACTGGCGTGGCAACACTGGCAATCCTGGGTGCAGTTTCCCGAGCCCGGTTACTATGAAATCTGGGCCAGAGCCATGGATGACCAGGGTCGTTCGCAACCCATGGTAGTACCCGGATGGAATCCCCGTGGCTATCTCAATAATGCCTGTCATCGCATCGCGGTGCAGGCTGTCTAGGTGGCAGGCAGATGAAAAACCTCCAGCGGGTTGGCATTTCGGCAGTAGTCGTCGCCTTGTTTCTACTCACTAATTACCCACAATCCCAAGCCCAGGAGCACGACCGGGTAACCGGCTTGGCCATGGACGCGGGCTGGGAACTGGTGCAGGCCAACTGCACGGAATGTCACTCGGCGCAGCTGATTATCCAGAACTCCGGTAGCCGCGCCGTGTGGAAGAGTCGGATAACCTGGATGCAACAGACCCAGGGGCTGCATGTGCTGGAGGCTGAAGTCGAAGCGTCAATCCTCAGTTACCTGGAAATTAACTATGGGCCGAAAGAGGCTTCGCGACGCGCCAATCTGGCACCTCAATTTCTGCCCGACAATCCCTACCCCACGGTGGATCAGGATGGCCAGTGATCAGCTCTCGATGTTTGAAGAACCCCCCGCACCCATCGTCCGGGTTGCCAAGCCTTCCAGCTTTAACCTGACCAGGACGATCAACGGCGCGAATCAGGCGGTGTTCGACCACTGGTTGATTCCAGTCTTCGTCGGCGCCTGGATGGTTGGGCCGCAGGTGCAGAAGGAGAAGGTCATCAACCTGGAGAATAAAGTAAGACAGGGCGGAGAATTCTGCTATGCCGTGAACCGCGCAGGAATCGATGTCGAATATACAGGCCGGTATCTGGAGTTAGACATACCCAGCAAGCTGGCATTCAGCTGGATGGACAGCCGCTATCCGGATTGCGAGAGTCAGGTCACGGTAGAATTCCAGCCAGCGGACAACCGGACCCGCCTGAAGCTCACGGTAAAACTCGCCGCCGAACTTTATGACCAGCAGGATACAGTCAAGAAAGAATGGACATCCCGCTGCAATGCGCTGGCAGATAAATTCCAATTCAAAAAGTAGTCTCGCCTTTATTTGAACTCATCTGTCACCGAAGGCCTGAACAAATCATGGAAAGTAATCGTTGGGGAAGTGTTTTTGAATGGCACCTGTTAAGCAATTAGTATTGTCTCTGGATAGTTCAGAGGGTGAATCAGAAATGGGAAACCCGATTGAACCAAAATCCAACTATTGTTCATCAATCATTAGCCGCGTGGTGGAGAGGAAAAATCTGCTACGTGCGCTAAAACAAGTTTGTCGCAATAAGGGTGCACCGGGCATCGATGGAATGAGTGTAGACGAACTCCCTGAGTTTCTCAGACAGCACTGGCCTCGGATTCGAGAACAATTGATTGGTGGGACTTATCATCCCAAACCAGTCAGACGAGTTGAGATTCCAAAGCCGGATGGGCGCAAGCGTAAGCTGGGCATACCGACGGTATTAGACCGATTAATACAACAGGCAATAGCCCAGGTGGTGCAACAAGAGTGGGATGGAGAGTTCCATGACAACAGTTATGGATTTCGTCCCAATCGAAATGCCCACCAGGCAATACGCTACCTGCAGGAAAGGCTCTGTGAGGGATATCACTGGGTAGTTGACTGTGACCTTGAAGCTTTCTTTGATGGAGTTAACCATGACTTGTTAATGGAACAACTCAAGGAAAAGTACCAAGACCCTCAGCTGCTGAAGCTTATAAACCGCTACTTGAAAGCGGGAATCCGAATTGATGGTACAACGGTGGCCAGTGTTGAAGGAGTACCGCAAGGCGGCCCGCTTTCTCCTGTGCTATCCAATATTGTACTGAATCAACTGGACTGGGAGCTGGAATCCCGAGCGCACCGTTTCGTTCGTTACGCTGATGACTTTGTAGTATTGGTTAAAAGTCAGGAAGCAGGCGAGCGCGTATTGAAAAGTTTACAGCATTACCTTAGTGACTCACTTGGACTCAAAGTGAATACTCAAAAGAGTGCTGTGGACCGACCGTGGAAGAGAACCTTCCTCGGATTCACATTCAGCCGAAAACGTGGCTATAAGATCAAAGTAGCTGACAAGGCACTGATAAAACTTAGAACCACAATTCAAGGGCTGAGCCGTCGAACGAGAGGCCATAGTTTATTTCAACTCATCGCAGAATTGAAGAAAACCCTGCTTGGTTGGAAAGCGTACTTTGCTATTGCACAAGTACTGGGTCCTTTGCGTGCTTTGGATAAATGGATTCGACGACGATTGCGAAGTTATGTTTGGAAGCAGTGGGGCCGCTCCGGTTATCGGAGATTGAGGGCCTTAGGAGTAGAACGCCAACTGGCCTGGAATACGGCCAAGTCAGCACATGGGCCGTGGCGGTTAAGTCATAGCCCGGCACTTTACTACGCCATGCCAAACAAGTACTTTAAGAAACTTGGATTGCCGCAGCTGGCGGCGTGATGAACGGTATACGATTTGAATCGCCGTGGTACGTGATCCGTATGCCCGCTGATGTGGGAGGAGAGGTGTCGTGAGGCGCCTCCCTATCCCGATTATGTGCCAAGTCATGAGTAAGAAATAGACTATGCCAACAATTCTTCTACAGGCCGGATGGCGTGTTTTCTTCTATTCGAATGAAGGAGATGAGCCTATTCATGTGCACTGTAGAAGTGGTGAAATTGAGTGTAAATTCTGGATTGATGTAGACAATTTCGATATTCAAGAGGCATATTCATACAATATCTCTCCTCGGGATCGAAAAGTAATACGGAAGATTATTTTTGAGCATTTTGAGTACATCGTAGATCAGTGGAACGAATTTCAAGATAGGAAATAGCTATGAAACCTCATCACGTTGTAAAAAACATCTCGGTTACGAATAGAAAACTATCGCTCGAAATCGATGGGAAGCTGCACACCTTTGAATTGGACGATATATCGGAATTGCTAGCTACAGCTTCCGCTGAGGAAGTGGCAAACTTCGAAGTTTCTCCTTCTGGGTATGGCATCCATTGGCCGCTCATTAATGAAGACATTTCTATTGATGGATTGCTTGGAGTACAACACTCTCCGAGTTCGGAGAGGAAAAGCGCATAATCGGGTAAGGGCGAATCTTTACCTCGCCCTCCCCACACCACCGTACATGCGGGTCCGCATACGGCGGTTCATCGAATTATCCGTTCGGATAATGAAATTTCACCCACAGTTCCTTCACAGAAACGAGCC
>JAQBSZ010000020.1 GCA_027623555.1 Pseudomonadota bacterium
CATCTTCGGTCTGCAGGGTTTTGCTGGTGTAGCCATTACGGCTGTTGGAGCAGTCGGAGTGCTCGTGCTAGAGAAAAGGAGGCAGGCTCATACTGCTCCCTAAGTAGGAAATATCAAGCATCGGGAAACAACCCAGGCATCCAGCGCCCAGCAAGTGTTGCTGGAAATGCTATTCTGAGCGACGCTCGGGTACTGTCCGACCTAATCACGCCATAATCCTGAAGCAACGATACAATACGCCGCGCCTGGCGATCTCCAGTTCCAACGATGTCTGGAATTTCGGCGCGAGGTAGCTCTCCTCGATACAGGATTGCCTCCAGTATTTTGCCAGCTTTCGGAGGCAAGCTGTCAGTGCGAATTTCCTCCTCCGCCCAGTGAGTACCTAGGGGACACTCACAACTTAACAACTTAAAGGACTTCTTGCGTCAGGTTGTTAAATTGTGAGTGTCGCCTCTAATCCTTACGTGTTTTCCAAAATTATTCTAATGCTTTTGATACTACCGGCACCGCATCCAGCAACATCGGCAGCATCTGGCCCAACGCCTCGCCACCTGCGCGAGCGCCGGAATATTTGCCGATGCGCACGTAGACCAGGTCATGACTTGGAATGATGTTGGTGCTCTGACCGCCGGCACCGCGCATGTGTAATGCCTTGAGGGGCACACCATCCTCTGCTTCTATTTCGGACAGCCAGAAAAAAGCGCCTCCGTAGATCGGGCGGCCGTCACTTTGCCATGCCGGAGCAACTTCGCTCGCGTAATCGACATAGCCTTCTGGTAGCAGGCGCTCTCCGTTCGCTACACCATCTTGCAGGTACAGGTTGCCAAGCCTTGCCCAGTCTCGAGCAGACATGAAGGCGAGCCCCTGGCCCAGAAAATTGCCCCAGGCGTCGGTCTCAATCAAAGCGCTGCGTATGCCGAGCTTGTCGAACAGCGCGCGTTGCGGGAATTCGTGGTAGTTATCACCGCGACCTTCTACCGCCAGTCGGATCAAGTAGCTTGCCAGCACCGGGTCGGTATTGCGATAGCGGCCAATGGAATTCGGTGGGTACTCCTGTGGTCGCGTGGCGGCATACTGGTGCAGATTTTCACCGCCGGTATAGAGGTAGACATGATCGGGGTAGGTGCTGTCATCGAAGTCGGGATCTGCCGGGGCATTGATCATGATGCCACTGGACATGCGCATGATGTCACCGATGCGAATTTGCTGGCGCGGATCGTCTTGTTTGACCTGCCATTCTGGAATCGGCGCTTGCTGCCACAGCTCGTAAGCACCCTGTTGTATGAGAACGCCCAGCAACGTGCCGGTAAGGCTTTTGGTCATTGACCAGCTCTCCAGTGGTGTGTGCATGTCGACCTCATCGCCATAGCGCTCACCAATAATGCGGCCCTGATAGGTAATCACCAGCCCAAGTGTGCGCGCCTCCGGTGGACCGAACCCTACGTCCAGCGCGCGTTCCACCAGTTCGCTGTTGACGCCCGCAGGCCAGGGATCATCGGGCAGGACATCTCCCATGGGCCACGGTGTAGAAGCGGCCGGTGGCAAGTCAGGTTTGATAATTGACGGGGTGAACTGCAGGGTCTCCTGCGCCATAGGTCGGGTCACACAACCCTGGCTGCCATAGCGCCTTGCGGTGCGGATCACTCCGTCGGGCAAGGTCAGCGCTACCAGCTGGCGTTCGCGGTCGACGCGTACGTCGACGACATGCTGCCGCTGCTCAAAAGGTGAAATAAAGCCGCCCACATTGGCCGCCGCGTCATCGGGGTCGAGACCGGTTATGAAGACAGCGGAACAGAGGATCTTGGCATAGCCCGCTGTGTAATGGTGCAGTGCCTCTCCCGGTGGTGGCAGGTAGTCGTTGTCCAGACGGAAATAGTCGGCACGGGCGTTGATGCTTTCGGTTGAGCCATCACTTAAGGGCGGCTCGGAATCCGGGTCCGCTGCATCGGCATAGACAGGGAGGATAAGACCTAAGGTACAAAGTGTTGCTATCAGTGCGTTGGAAGAACGCTTTTTCATTATTATTCTCCTGTTGTCTGACCCTTCTATTTATTAATTAGAGAAAGGGGCTCAGAGTAAAAAGACAGTTGTTCTCGCAATAGTAATTTAAAGGACACTCACAACCTAACAACTTAAAGCTCCTCCGGTAACCCCCCTCACTAATAACGTCTCTTGGAAATACCTGGTGCCAATCCTGCTGCGTTCCTCTTGACTGGGATCGGCGTGCGGTCTAGTATTCTGTCTTATATTTAATACATTATAAGCTATATGTCTTATATATAAGTTATATTGTCGAATTATGGCCAGAATCAGCAAGCGTACGTATTCCCGGTACACTCAGGAGGCTATCAGCCTGCTGGGCAGGCTGGTGCGTGCTGGGCGCGTCTCTAGAAAACTAACGACTCAGGAGCTAGCGGAGCGCGCCGGTATTTCCAGAGACATGCTGTACCGCATCGAAAAAGGAGATCCGCGCTGCGAAATCGGGGCGACTTTCGAAGTGGCGGCGATAGTCGGGGTGTCCCTGTTCGAGCCTGAGCTATCAAGACTCAGCGAGCGCAACCAGGCAATGGACGAGAAACTGACTTTGCTGCCCAAGTCTGTGCGAAGAAGAAAGCTGGAGGTGAAAGATGACTTCTAGCGGTGGCAACAAAGTAGAGGAGGCCTATGTTTGGGTGTGGTTGCCAGGCTCTTATAACCCTGTTGTGGCCGGCCGGCTTGCGCCTGGTGAGGGAGGCTTGCAATTCAACTACGCCAAAAGTTATTTAGAACGAAAAGATGCCATGGCTTTATATGCACCCGAATTGCCTCTGGAAGTTGGTGCTTTGCCGTTGCTGAAGGGGCTGACAATGCCCGGCTGCATCCGGGATGCCTCCCCGGATGCCTGGGGGCGCCGGGTTATCATCAACCGGATGTTGGGTCGACGGGGAAGTGCCGTGGATACCAATGAACTGGATGAAATAACTTACCTGCTGAAATCTGGCTCAAATCGAATCGGTGCCCTGGATTTTCAGTCTTCTCCTGTGAACTATGCACCGCGTTATGTCGCTGAAGCAACACTGGAAGAATTGCTCGCCTCCGCCGCGCGTGTGGAAAACGGCGTACCGCTGTCTGCGGAATTAGACCAGGCATTGAATCATGGCACGGCAATTGGGGGGGCACGGCCCAAGGCACAAATCAATGATGAGAACGCACAATACATTGCCAAATTTTCAAGTACGAATGATCTTCATAACATCATAAAGGCTGAGTTCATCGCCATGCGTCTGGCTGCATTGCTGGGGTTACAGGCAGCGAAAGTAAAACTGACTCGAGCCGCAGGAGAGGACGTGTTACTCGTAGAGCGCTTCGATCGTCTGCAGACATCGCAAGGTTGGCAACGCAAGGCGATGGTATCGGCGCTTACGCTGTTTGAGCTGGATGAAATGATGGCCCGTTACGCGAGCTATGAAACGCTGGCGGAAATTATACGTCATCGATTCAATGATCATAGCGAGGCATTGCGAGAACTTTTTTCACGCATGGTCTTTAATATTTTGTGTGGTAATACAGACGATCATGCCCGCAATCATGCCGCGTTCTGGGACGGGCAGACACTGCGCCTTACGCCCGCTTACGATATATGCCCGCAGCCTCGCGGTGGAAATCAGGCCAGTCAGGCAATGTTAATCACCGGCAATGATCGGCGCAGCCTTCTGGCTACCTGCTTGCAAGCGGCGCGACATTTTTTTCTATCAGATGTTCAGGCTCGAGCCATTATCGAGCGTCAGGTTAATGATATCCGTGCTCACTGGCCAACAGTGTGTGAAGAAGCAGAGTTGTCGCAGGTGGATCGGGGATTGTTATGGGAAAGAGCAATACTCAACCCCTCTGTGTTCGAGGGGTTTAAATGAATCATAGGGCTAAGAGTGAACCTCCCCCAGGTTAACGGACACTCAAAAAGGTCTACTATGACCGAGAAGGAGTGTTCGATGAGCAATTGGAGACCTGACCCCCGCAACCCTGGATCAGAGACGCCGGTGGATGTGGGGGCTTATCGGATTGATCGGGTTATATAGAAGTGTTGATCACCGAATTACGTTTCCGCGTTTCTGCAGATGCCTCACATTGGGTCTTAATCCGGCAGAGATCCGCTATCAACGATAGGGACTAAATTTGTTGTTATCCCGGGTTAGCAAGGTGATGAGCTTGGGATGGATAAACAACAGCTCCCGGCTGGCCTTTTGTTCTTTTAATACGCCAATCTCGGTAAGCCTTTTCAGGTATTCCGAGGCAGTCTGGCGCTTGGCGATTCCTGCGCTCACCAGGTTGTCGATGCGGCAATAGGGCTGCTCGAAGATCATGTCGACCAATTCCCGGGTGTAGATTTTGGGCAGCGTGGTGCGTACATGCTGGGCGGTGTGCTCGGCCAGTTGATGGATGGCTGCGATCTTTCCATTGGTCCATGTGGCCGTGTCGGTGACGGCGTTCAGCATGAACAGTAGCCAACTCTCCCAGGCTTCGTCCCTGGTGACCGCAATCAGTCCATCATAATAGGCATTGCGATGCGCGTTGATGTAACGGCTCAGATAGAGAATGGGCAGGTCGATCAGTCCTTGTTGCACCAGATACAGAATGTTAAGCAATCTGCCAGTGCGGCCGTTACCGTCCGTGAACGGATGGATGGCGCCGAACTGGTAATGGGCCACCGCCATGCGCACGAGCGGATCCAGTTCTTCCTGTTCATGCTGCATGCGTTCCCGGTTGGTGAGTAGATCGCGCAGCCGCTTTTCGCCGTCCGGTGGTGTGCAAATGGTCTTGCCGGTTTTCTGATTGCCCAGTTTGGTGCCCGGCACCTTGCGCACCCGCATGGGCAAATCCTTGATGACGCTGCACAGGGATTCCGCGAGGTTGGTATTCAATGGGCGCTTCTTTGTCTGTTCCCAGCCCTTGTATAGCGCGCTGCGGTACCGGAGTACCTCTCGGGTGGCCGGGTCAGCGCCGGCATCGCTGTGTGCAAACTGAAACAGTCGATCTGTGGTGGTGACGATATTTTCGATTTCGGAACTGTCCCGGGCTTCCAACAACGGCAGGTTGTTCATCAACACGGCCTGGTTGGGGATGCGCAAGGCGGATTGTTTGAGTTCTGCCAGTGCCGCTCTGGCATTGATGCATTGCTTGAGCACGGGCCGGGTTTCCAGCTCCGCCTTTGGAGGCAGCAGCGGCAGGGCGTTGTAGGGTTTTTCAGGGTGCCAGGCCATGGGATTTCGACGTGTCTAAGAAGATTCAATATTTCGACATAGGCGGAAGATAGGTCGACGGCATCGACATGTTAAGGAGTTATGTCGATAAAGCTTTGAAAAATCGACATGCGTAACAGGGGGTCAGGTCTCCATCTGAAACTCACAACGTAAACTGTGTGCAATTGGAGACCTGACCCCCGCATCCGAGGAATCAAGGGGTAAGAGTAGATTGATTTTTCAATAGGTTTGAAGTGCGATCCAAATATTCTGCCTCCTTGATTCTCATTCCAGGTCATGGGTACCGGAGATGTTCACTGCAGATGCTTGTAGTGGCTCGAGACCATGTCCCCAATCCTTTTCTTTGCATAACCTTTCTAGCGTTCGCCGCGTCTAAACCAATAAGCGGTTCCAAATTAGATCAATCAATTTGTTCTCGTAGAACAGTGTTACTAATGAGAGAAAACTGTATTGTTTACTAAGTCGTTAGATAGTCAGGAAGGTGTAAACAGGCAATGGTGATGGCCACAACATGATCTCAGGTAGCATAAGGCGCTTCCTGCGTATTTTCTCAGCTGAGAAACACTATTCATTCCTGAATATCGTCGGTCTGTCTTTGGGTATGGCCTGCTCGATTTTGCTCGCCCTCTATCTGGAGCATGAACTCACTTTTGATCGACATAACACGGCACATCAGAATATTTATCGGGTCAATCATCAAATTGATGCAACCAACAATGTAACCCTGCAAGCTCAGACCTCTCACTTCCTGGGGCCGCTGCTGATCCGGGATTATCCACAAATCGAAAGCTATGTGAGCTTTCGTCCGGAAAGCCCCAATGCAACGCTGTTGAAGTACCAGAACCAATCCTATTATGTCGATGATCTGTTTATCGCAGACAACAGTGTGTTTGACATCTTCACCCATGAAATTGTTTACGGTGAGCCGAGTCAGGCTCTGCTTAGACCCAACACCATTGCCATAAACCGCTCGCTCGCCGAGCGCCTGTTTAGCGGTGAAAACCCGGTGGGGCGCACAGTCACCACCGGGGTGGTGGACTACCAGGTAACCCTGGTGTTCGGCGATCTGCCGGACAACTCCCATTTCAAATACAGTGCATTGATTGCCAATGCCGGAAATTTCGCGCCCAGCGCCGACGCGCTGGCCAATCGGCGCGGAAATTTGTGGAACTTAAATGGTTACACGTATGTGCGCATGAATCCGGCTACGCAAGTGGATGGCAGTGAAGTTTTTGTCGACTTCTACACTCGCATGATGGCTGATGTCACCCGCCCTGGTTATACCGCACAGTTCTTTCTCGAACCCCTGGCAGATATACATCTGAGCTCGGTGGCTCTTCAGGATTTCCCGCGTGGCAATACCTACTATCTTTATGCGCTGTCGGTTGTTGCTGTGCTGGTGCTCATCAGCGCTTGCTTTAATTACATCAATCTTGCAACGGCAAGGGCGTTCGGTCGTAGCAAAGAGATCGCGATCCGCAAGATCCTCGGCGCCGACAGAAAGATATTGATCACGCAATTCATTGCGGAGTCCATGCTCTATGCGTTCATTGCCTTGTTCGTTGCTGTGATGTTGGTCAAATTGGTGCTGGCCGGGTCGGCAGATATCAATTTGTTCGGCAGGGATTTCGATCCAGGGTTTTGGCGTGATCCCTGGGCCTTGGTTGCACTGCTGGTTTTAGGTTTAGCGGTGGGCGCGATGGCAGGCATTTAGCCTGCGTTCTATCTCAGTCGAATGGGCGATTCCGCTAAGGCAAAAGTAACCGGCGCCGGCGTTGGTAACAAGGTACGTGGTGGGCTGGTGTTAGCGCAATTCACAATCTCCATTACGGTCATCACTGCCACCCTGCTCATGTTCAACCAACTGAGCTATATGGATGGCCTGGCCGTAGGCCTTGAAAAGGAGAACAAAGTGTTGGTCAGAGTGCAGGGCGCCGACGCCATCGAGCGCATCCCGGCGTTGCAGCAGGAATTACGCGCCAGCCCCTATATCGATGAGGTGTCCCTTGGCGTTGGCAATCCTGTAACCGGAAGCTATGTCGCCGCGTTAGAGGCGCAACTGGAAGACGGTTCAGTGTATAACCTTGAATACAGCTACACTCAGGGAGATGAGACTTATATCGATACCCTCGGGTTACAACTAAGCGCCGGTCGCGGATTTGAAACCGGTCAGGAATCCGAGTTGAGACAGGTTGTCATTAATCAGGCGGCCACGGAAGAGATTGGTTGGGATGATCCCATCGGCAAAGTTTTCACCGTCGGTGGATCACCGGAATACGTGGTCATTGGCGAAGTGCAGGATTTTCGTTTCCAGGACATACATAGCCGTATTAAACCTTTCATCCTCTATTATGACCTCCTCGATTTTGAAGACTGGTCGGAAGACCGCAGAGTTGCGGCCGTGCGTGAATTGATTGTGGATATCAATGACGACACGGTACCGCAAGCCCTCGCGCTATTGGAAGAGAGCTGGTCAGCGTTCGATCCGGTTTATCCTTTGCAATATGAATTTCTGGATGACGTCATGGAACGATTGCGCGTATCCGATAATCGGCAGATGAACCTGATTGCCCTGTTTGCTGTGATCTGTATTTTTATTTCCTGTCTCGGGCTGTTCGGGCTCACCGCGTTTACAACTCAGCGCAAGACCAAGGAAATCGGTATTCGGAAAATTCTCGGCGCCTCTACCGGGCAGATAATCAATCTGTTATTTGCCAATATTTTGAAACTGCTGTTGCTGTCTTCAATCATCGCATCCGTGGTTGCCTATATGGCGATCAGTGGATGGCTGGAGGGATTTTACTATCGGCAGGCAATCGATCCGATCGCGTTTATCAGCGCGTCATTGATGGCGATTGCGGTTGCGTTTATCACGTTGACACTGCAGTCCTACCGGACGGCTTCACGGAATCCGGTGGTGGCATTGAGATATGAGTAAAGGGGTCAGCGTAAAAATGCAGTAGTGTATTTTTTACTCTGACCCTATTTTTTGAGTGTGTGAAGTTTTCTGTGTAAAGCTACGGTTAAATGTAACCGGCCAGGCGTTCTTCGAACTCAAACATAAATCTACCTGTCTTTACAATGGTTCGGTCCCCTCGCTCAAAATTTCCAAATACTTCGTATAAACATAGCGTTTATCTCTCTGGCGCCCTGAAACCTCACCAAGAATACCCTCAGCTTGCATATGCTGGATAGACTTCCGGATGGTTGGCGCTGACAGTTGCAGTGCCTTTTCGGCAAGGGGAACGGAAATAATCGGGTGCGTCAGTAAGTAGTGGAACACTCGCAATGCCGAAGCGGCAGGTCTGCCCAACGCATCAAGTTTTTTCCTGTCAGCTTCTAGCAATGCGATGATGCGACTCGCAGTGCTATAGGCCAGATCAGAGGTTTCTTTCACGCCGGTCAGAAAGAATTCCAGCCAGGATTCCCAATCGCCTTTTTCCCGCGCTGCTTGCAACAAGTGGTAATACTGTTGTCGATGTCGTTTGAAAAACAGGCTTAGATACAGTGTCGGTTCTCTCAATGCCTGTTGCGCGCAGAGCATGAAGGTAATCAGTAATCTGCCCAACCTGCCGTTGCCATCCAGGAAAGGGTGTATCGTTTCAAATTGCACATGCACCAGCGCCGCCTTGACTAATAGTGGTAGTCCGGAGTTTTCTTCGTGGATGAATTTTTCCAGATCGCTCATGCATTCAACCACTTTGTTTGGCGGTGGAGGCACATACATCGCGTTGCCCGGCCGGGTACCGCCAATCCAGTTTTGCGTGCGTCGAAATTGCCCCGGTTCTTTGGTACTGCCGCGGCCCCTGGCCATGAGGATGGTATGTATTTCTTTTAGCAGGCGGTTGGAAATTGGCAGTTTGTGCAGTCGCTGGAGACCATGACTCATGGCAGCGACATAATTGGAGACTTCCTGCACGTCATCCAAAGGCACGCCCGGTGTGATGTCACTTTCATACAACAGCAAGTCAGACAAGGAGGACTGAGTGCCTTCTATTTGCGAAGACAACAGGGCTTCCTTGCGCACAGTCATATAAAGGAACAAGTCAGTGTCCGGCAGGATAGATGCCACACTATCCAGACGGCCAATAGCCCGGTTGGCCTGCTCCATGAGAATAAGCAGGGGGTTAAGATCCAATGGTGGAACAGGGGGCAGGGGAGGTGGGATATAGGCTGATACCTTCTCGCCAACGGTAGCCGTTACTACGTATTGTCCCAGCCTGGGATGGGCTTTTTTTTTGGTTTGGCATATTGAAAATAGCCTTTCTTTAGGATTTCAGCTAAGAAAGGATATCAGGTTATCCTTTCTTAGTAAAATTGCTAGGGAAAGGATGTGAGAACGCAGAAAACGTGGTTTGTCCTCGTTTTTCCCTGTCTGAAACCTGCTTGATCAGGCCATTGGCGGCATTTAGAGCTACTTAGCGACATATAAACAGGCTTAGCGACAAAAAAATCACCAAAATGTCGCTAAGAGTAGCGAATTAGGGGACAGGCCACGTTTTAGCGAAATCAAAAAACGTGGTCTGTGCCCTATCTACCTATCTGAAGCCGATCGGTCGTTTTCTGGTTTCTACTGGAATCATCAGAGCCTTGATGGCGTCGAACACCGCTTTGAATTGTGCGTCGTATTTCTTTTCCGGTGCGTCGAGTTTTTGTGCCAGCTGCTTGTTGCCGGCTAATATCTGACGCAGACCGACGAAGGCGCGCATGATCTCGATATTCACCAGAACTGCCTTTTTACTGCGCACCACACTGGAAAGCATCGCCACGCCCTGTTCAGTAAAGGCATGGGGTGGTGTACGGCGCCCTCCCCAACTTGAGGTCACAATTTGTGACCTCAAGATTGCAAGCTCCTGTTTTGTAAGTTGAAACATAAAATCGTCGGGAAAGCGTTCGGGATTTCTTTTGACCGCCTGGACCAGCACTTTTGTTGCAACGCCGTAGAGAGATGCGAGGTCAGAATCCAGCATTACTTTATGCCCGCGAAGGAAATGAATCTGGGACAACACGGACTCGGAAAGTCGGGCAATTGTCTTGTTGCTTTCCCTGGCAGAAGGATTGGCGGAGCGCATTTCACCGACCCCACAAAAAATGGGCCAGCCGAAGAGAGTTGGGGACACGAATAACTTAATAACTTAGCGGATTTTTTTTGCGAGAATCGCTTCTAAAGTTACTAAGTTATTAGTGTCCCCCAGTCACGTGAGATAGACTTTATGCTCCTAATTCACAGCGCCAGGCTCTAGTGGAGATGTTTGAAAATGCTCTCTCAACAATGGCAGGACTACCTTAACTCTCCCTATTCACGACGGCGCTTGCTGCAGCAGGGCGCACGGCTTTCCGCTGCTCTGGCTCTCGGAGCTGTACCAGGCTTACTCCATGGGGCTGCTCGTCGATTGACAAGTTTGCCCGCTGACCCCTTTACTCTCGGTGTCGCTTCCGGCGATCCGACTGCAGATTCGGTGGTGCTGTGGACTCGACTGGCCAACGAGGTACTGCGGGAGATGGGAGCGGAACAGGATGCCATCGAAATCGCTTACGAGATTTCCGATTCAGAATCCTTCCGCAATGTGCTGCGCCGCGGTGTGATTGCGGCGCCCGCTGAATTAGGCCATTCGGCCCATGCCGAAGTGCGGGGTCTGCAGTCCGACATGGTCTACTATTACCGTTGGCAAATAGGCGATGTCACCAGTACTACCGGTAGAACCAAAACGGCGGCGGCTGCCAATGTGGAGATCCCACAGTTCCGCTTTGCCTTCGCCTCCTGCCAGCAATATGAAGCTGGTTTTTTCACCGCATACCAACATATGGCCGAAGAAGACTTCGACCTGATCGTGCATCTGGGTGATTACATCTACGAAAGAAGCTATGGCCAAAGCGAAAATCATGTTCGTGCTCACGAGGGCCCTGAGATTAGAAACCTTGCCGACTATCGCGCTCGCTATAACACCTACAAGTCCGATCCGGATTTGCAAGCTGCCCATGCCTCGGCTCCCTGGATTGTCACCTGGGATGATCACGAAGTGGACAATAACTACGCCGCAGATATAGGCGAAGATGATCAAACTCCTGAACAGTTATTGATGCGCAGGGCTGCTGCCTATCAAGCCTTCTATGAATTTATGCCAATCCGTCTGCCGGTGGGGAGGCTGGGTCCGGATATGCCTATCTACCGTCGCCTGCGCTTCGGCAATCTGGCGGAATTCAATGTGCTCGATACGCGTCAGTATCGCAGCGATCAGGCCTGCGGCGATCGTCGTAAGCCAAGCTGTGAGGAACACCGGGACAGCAGCAGAACATTGTTAGGCAGTGCTCAGAAAGAATGGCTCTTCAACGGCCTGGCGACAGCCGACGCCACCTGGAATGTACTGGCGCAGCAGATCATGGTGGCAAGCCTGCGCTCCATAGGTGAACTGGGAGAAGAACTCTGGCCGATGGATATTTGGGACGGCTATCCGTTCGAACGACAGGAGTTACTGGATAGGCTGGATCAAGTAGGAACGCCTAATCCTGTAGTGATCACCGGCGATATTCACTCCAACTGGGCGGCCAATCTGCAACTGGACTTCGATAATGAAAACTCGAAAATCGTAGGCTCTGAATTCGTCGGCACCTCCATCACTTCAGGCGGCGATGGCAGGGACATGACAGATTACGGAGCGGCTTTATTAGATAACAACCCTCACGTGAAATTCTATAACAGCCAACGTGGCTACGTGAGTGTAATACTCACACCTGAGCTATGGCGTTCTGACTATAAGGTTCTACCACGAGTTACCGAAGCCGGCGCTGAGATCAGTATACGAAAAACATATGTAACTGAAGCTGGCAAGCCGGGGGTTCAAGAAGCGTAGGGGGCACTAATCACTTAATAACTTAACGGATTTTTCTTGCGAGAATCGCTTCTAAATTTACTAGGTTATTAGTGTCCCCTAGTCAGTTATTTTCTAATTAGCACTCTGCATTTGCCTACAGCTGATACAAAGATTGTTTGCCAAAAATTAGCTCTAAATCTATTCCTCCCGCTAGCACCTTCGATATCCAGGTCCTCATTAACATCCGGGTGTTGCAACACCATACGAGCAATGCCTTCCGCAATTCCTTCACCTGCATGGATTAATAGATAGGATTGATCGAGTTTTGTATTTATTTCTTGCCGGCGTGAAACCAAGTTTTGCTGGATTGCCCCTCGAACAATTAGCGCTAAGATTGGAGGAAATGTCAGATAAAATAGACCGGTCAAAATTATTGAGATAAACGCTGCCGCTCCGATTACCGCTGGCAAGGAGAGACTAATTAGGAGGCCGGCTACGACCACTACGAGTGCGCTGAGACCAAGCAATACAAGCACGGTCAAGAAAATTCCTGTGTTGTTGGGTGATAACGATTTCGCCACCAAGCTTACTTCAGGGAATTCAACATTAAGCCATGAGGTTGAGATGGGCTTGGCCGAGAGCGCAGCTGGAGAGGAAATATTGCTATTACTTCGATCATTTGTGAGCTCTTTGGGGTTGGCATCTTCAGCATTGGTAAAAACATCAAAAACGCGTTTCTCGGAGGTCAACACACAAGGGCTAAAGTTCATCTGTTGTTTAAGACGTACCGTTATCGAATTAATGGTTACCAGCTCTTCAAAAAGAGTCATCAGAGTAATTAGCCCAAGGGTATATGTTATACCTGTGCTGCATTCGATTTTGCCCTGACCAAAAACTTCGGGAACAAATCGAATCGTTCCATCATGTTTGTCAAATATGGTAACCATGATGTTAGTGACTTCACCAATTGGAGTAATTGTGTAATTCAATTTAAAATTTGTGATTCTGATTTCGAGGGATAAGAAAGAATCGATGAAATCCAATTCACCCAATATTTCAGCTGCACCAGTTAGTATTGCCCAAATATCTTCACTCTGGACTCCGGTATCGAAGAAATCATATAACTGAATCACTTGTTGGATCCTGGCGTTGGTTACCAGTATCGTATTAAAATTTTCGCCCGCCGCTCTTTCTATGCGTAAATCTTGAATTGCCAGTTCTATGCCACCAAGCAACTGAGCCAGAATAAGATTCAATCCACTGGCAACCGTTGATTCTGCAGCCAGTCTCGGATTGGCATTGATGATGGGGAATATTTCGTATCCGGGTATGTAATTTGATAGAGAGGAATCGGCATCATGAAAAAGCTCTATCCATTTCTCGTTGGGTGAGTTGCTGCCAGACACACGATGTGGATTGTGAATCTTGGCGAGTTCATCAATTGTGAGATTGTCCGGCGGTGCCTGGGTGTGCCAGATGACCCGACACCCTCCATCCCCCAAGCCAATGTAGGCATAGTTGGTTAAGCTGGGATTGTTGGGGTCTATCGTTATCAGTCCGCCAAGGGTATTGTCCAGATGGTACGGGGTTTGAGTGGGTTGGATTCCTATAAATGAGTCTTCTGCCTCTACTTCAGGAAACAAGAAGCCTGTGGCGAATGGCCTGAACTGCAGATTGTCGGAATGTTCCCTAAGCTGAGAGTGCCCAATATCGAGAATTTGAGAAGACTTTAAACCTGCAGTTAGATTCGCGCTGTCCAAAAACAGTTGAAGATTGAAATGTGTGACCGAATTGTCACGGATGGAATGATGAATGAAGTCCAGAGTTTCAGATCCTCTGCCATCATTCTGAATTGCACACAACTTCGTTGGGAGAAGCGAATGGATCATATTGACATAAATTCGCTTGTCCACAATTCGTATCGCAATCTGATTCGCTTCTGTCCTAACATGCCTGGGGTGTTGTAATCCGTCTACATACATCAGGCCTATGTTGCTAAAGCTGCCGTTTCCCATTCTGCGAATTAGAATCTTTTCACAGTTTAGAACATCGAAACGAGGCATCGCCACAGATTGATTAGGATGTGTTGTTAGCTTGATGCTCCCTTCGGTAATCCGATCGCAAGTGATGTACAAGGGATCCAAATTTTGAATATCGGGACTAAAACCACCGGGAACATCGTCGTAGAATTCCAGCAATGCGCCGTCTCTAATAGATCTTATCTGCAAATGAAGATTTGGATTCACAGAGGCTTCCGCAAGGCTGCTGAAGCGAAGAGACGGTGATTCATTTTGACTAAAATCTAATCTGGGATCGGAAAGTACCATGGTGTAATTTTGCGGGTTGTAGATAAAACTCAACTTGTCGCCATCGAGTCTGGCATTAAGATCGATACCCCTTAGTTCAAATTGATTAATGGGCAGGTTAATCATCTGTGACTGCCAACTTGAAGCTTCCTCTGGATAGAGAAGAAGAGGCTGTAAATCCACAAAGAACATTTCCAAAGTGAGGTCTTGATCAGAATCAGTAAAGACTTGTGATAGCAAGATTAATCGGTTGAGGGGGTTGCTAAAACCTAGCCAAAGGCTATAGCCGCGATTGCCACCGATTGGAAAGGGCAGAGACATTTGACCATCAAAAGATAATAACTGAGTGTCCTTACGCCAATGCAGTGTGGTTAAAAACAGACCTGTCGATGAGCTCCCATCAGTTGCATCAACAATCGTCCTCTTATACATCAGGAAGACGTACTGATCCTTCGAAGAGTCTCGTGAGATCGCTACTCCCACCCGCTGTGAATAATTGCGTGATGCTAATTGTTTCAGAGATTCTGGAATACCTTCTGGTAGAAGTAACTCTTCGTGAGGAATGGTGAGTGTTCGCCAGTGTGGATCGAATCCTGGGTCTACGCTGGGATCCGGAATTGGGATTGAGCTCGGATCTGTACCCACGCCTGTGCCCGCGCCTGTACCCGAGCTTGTAGAAGACTCAGCGAGTGTTCTCCACCAACTAATCTTGATGTTGTCGAGGTGTGAGGTAACTACCAGTGGAAATTCATCGGCAGAATCAGATGCCAGTGTGGCGAGCTCGATTCCAAGTACTTCCTGTTTTCTTAGCGCACGTTCTAAATCATCGTATGGAAGGTGTTTATGAACCATCAATCACCTCTGGAGAATCAACCAAGGTTTGTACGGGGCCCAATACTGGAGAGACTCAGTGAGTTATGGAAATTCGGGTCAGACCACGATGTAAGATAACAGGGGGTCAGGTCTCCATCTGAAACTCACAACGTAATCTGTGTGCAAGTGGATACCTGACCCGGTAGGTTTCTGCTTCGATCCTGACCCATTGATTTTTGTTTGCACTATTTTTGTTCTGCTTCTAGTCGGCGTGCGCCGGCAAGAGTACCTGGCATGGAGTAGTTGCCTTCGTGGCAGGCATACTCATAGAGTTGACCCTCTGTGGCATGGAAACTGAGCTCTGCTGTCCAGGGTTGACTGTACAGGTCAGAGTCTTCCACGGTAAAGCGGTAAACAATTTCAGACTCAGAGTAACGGATAAAACGCTCAGTGACTTTGCCTTTTTTTGTGATCGCGGTAGAGCTTTGCTGCATTTGCTGAGGATTAACGTTGATAGTTTCTACTACCAGAGCGCCCTCTTCATACCAGCCTACAGAGTCCCCCATGTATTGTTGCAAGACCGAGGGTCGGCGATTGGCGCGGGCTGCTTCGGGCGAGTCAAAGATTGGAATGATTCGCGCATCATGCATTTGTTCTACATTTATCATCACGTAATCATCGGTTTGCACGAATTCATAATTGTTATTATAAAGCCCGCTCTGCATTGCCGGACCGGCTTTGCCTTCCGATAGAATACAACGCTCCGATAAAGGCAGGGCCTCGGGGCCGTCAGCATTGCCGATGCCGGTGACGTAGCGACTGCCGAAATTGGTACGCTGAAAATCGGTGGTTGGATTTTCCAGGCGCGGGACTTGCCCGTTCTCCGGATTGACTATGTAGGAAGTACGATACTCGCCCTTGACCAGAGCCAGGTTGGAGCCGGGATCGACCCAGAAGTGATTGTATGCCCTGGCGCCGAAGTCTTCTCCGCCCGCCTCAGGCGTGTTATTGACGCCATCATCCTCATCGAAGCCACCCTCAATACCACCAATGGGTATGCGGGCTGCAATGGCTTGGGCTTCCTGGGCAGTCACCACCAGTGTTTCAATCCCTGACCTGCGTGTGAGATTGGTTAGCGATGCATTGCTCCAGACGCCTTCCAGATCGGGCCGTGCGGTGCCTTGAGCCTGCGCGCCAGAGCATGCGAGGGATGTGCATAGCAGCAAGCTTGCAATTCGGGCGGGGTGTTTTAGCAGAGTTGTCATTGGCTATATCCTTGGTTTTGTCCGTCGGTGAGTTTCGGGACAGTGGCTACAATTGAGTTAAAGTTACCGGAAATCAAAGGGGTCTGCCTATAAATAAATATCTGCCTGATCTAACTCTGTTTTTGCGTAATAGGAGGCCAGGTCTGCATCTGAAACTCACACCGTAAACTGTATGCAATCGGAGACCTGACCCCTGCATCGAAGGGCCTTCTCTTTGGTTTGCCAAGCGCTAATCAAGGCTTGATAGTTCCCAAAAAGCGAACTATAGTTCCCAAAAAGAGAACTATCGAGACAAGCCATCATGAGCCAACTTGCCAACGCGATATTCACAGAAACCCGCCAAAGGGTTTTGGGAATGCTCTATGGCCAACCGGGCAGAAGTTTTTTCTTGAAAGAAATTCTGCGCCATACAGGCATGGGTGTAGGCACGGTCAAGCGCGAGTTGGACCGTTTGCTGGCGGCTGGCATTGTGACTTTGCGCAAGTCCGGCAATCAACACCACTATCAGGCAGATTCTGAATGCCCCATCTATAATGAACTTTGCGCCATCATTGAGAAAACGGTGGGCATGGTTGATCCCCTTGCAAAAGCCCTGGCGCCATTAGCGGATGAAATCGATTGTGCATTCGTTTTTGGTTCGCTAGCAAGTGGCAGGGAGTCGACAGGCAGCGACATCGATTTGATGGTAATTGGAAATGTGTCTTTTTCGTCAGTAGCCAGGGTGCTTCATCCTGTGGAGCAAGTACTCGGCCGTGAAATAAATCCCAAGGTTTATCTAACAAGCAAGTGGGAGCAGAAGCAGCAGGCGGGTGATAACTTCATCAAATCTATTATGGAAAGCCCACAGCTAAACGTGATTGGAAAGATTGAAGAGGTAAGCAAGGAGAGCTAGCAAGGAAAGCTAAGTGAGATTAGATAATATAGTGGGAATTAGCCTGGAGGCCATTGAGCCAGACCCGAACTTAATTCGGCGCCTGCTTGCGATTTCGACTACATTAACCGTTCCGCGATAATGAATTTAATTATTTAAATTTATCCCATTGTTCCACCTAGTGTAATAGTTGTGCTAAGCTATGATTACAGGCTTTTCAGGTAAGGTAGCCAGAGACATTTGGGAGAGAAACGAATCAAAGACCCTACCGAGGGAGTGCTGGCTGCGAGCGAAAGCATTATTGACAATTATGCACAGTACTCTTGTATTGGATGATCTGAAGTTTCGAGGGCAGCCACCAAATATTCGCTTACATAAGCTTAAAGGAAAAAGAAGGGAATACTGGAGTGTCACCATTGCATTGCCCTGGTGCATTACATTCAAATTCAAGGATGGAGAGTTTTCTGAAGTGAAGATCGAGAATTACCACTGAGGCTAATCATGATTTCTAATCCGGCCCCAATGCATCCCGGCAAAGTTTTGGCTGAAGTCTACATGACAGAAATAGGCCTCAATCAATCGGAGCTGGCGAGGCGCTGTGGTTGTGCTTCCCGCAAGATTAATGAAATAGTTAATGGCAAGCGGGGCATTTCGCCTGCTTTCGCCATTGTGCTCGAAACAGAGCTAGGTACCAGCGCTGAAATGTGGGTACGTATGCAGGCTGAATATGATCTATGGGAAGCCAGGCTCAACGCAGCTTGATCAAAGGCGTCAGAGGCGAGTACGGGACACTAATAACTTAGCGGATTTTTCTTGCGAGAATCGCTTCTAAAGTTACTAAGTTATTAGTATCACCTAGTTTGTTAATCAGGCAATGGCATGCCGCGTTCCCGCAATACCTCCGCAAAAATACGGGAGCCATTAACGCCGGAAGGGAAGCCGGAATAGAGTGTCACCTGGGCAATCAACTCCGCGATTTCCTGTGTCGTCAGGCCATTGTCCAGCCCTCGTCCCAGGTGTATGCGTAGTTGATCGGACTGGTAGTTGGCCAGGGTCACAGCGATGGTGGCCAGGCTGCGGTCACGCGTCGACAGTTGTTCGCGGGTCCAGGTTTCACCATAGACCAGGCCAGTGATCAATTCACCCAGATAGGGCGCCGCGCGGAAAGGCCCATCGCCCATCGGCAAGCCTCTGGCTTCGAACACTTCGGCAGTGACTTGCGCGGCATTCACCCCGGTGGGAAAGCCGGAGTAAAAGGTCACGTGGGTGATTATTTCTGCAATCTCATCCTGGGTGACGCCATTATCCAGCGCCCGGCCCACGTGATAGCGTATTTCGCTGGAGGCGTACAGGGCTGTACCCACGGCCACCGTAATCATACTGCGATCGCGGGGCGACAGCTCCGAGCGCTTCCAGGTTTCGGCATAGACTACCTGGTTAAGTAAATCCCGCAGGTACGGGGTTTGCGGGAACGCCCCCGGAAACTCCAGTTCAGGATTCACCGGTGGCTGCCGTGAAGAGGCGCCAGGCGGGCTGGCGGGCAGGCCCCGCTCTGCGAAGACCTCGGCGGCCACCCGGGCAGCATTGACGCCGGTTGGGAAACCCGAGTACCACAGGACATGGGCAATAATCTCCGAAATCTCGGCCTGGGTGATGCCGTTATCCAGTGCCCGACCCATGTGCAGGCGCAGCTCGTTGGTCGCATAGAGTGCCTGATTCACCGCGACGGTAATCATGCTGCGGTCCCGGGCCGACAGGCCGGGGCGTTCCCAGATGTCGCCGTAGACATAGGTATTGCGCACCTGTCCCAGATAGGGGGCGGCGTCATAGGCGCCTGGCGGTGGAGCGGGTTGCTGGGCGAAGGCTATTGGCCAAAGCAAAATCATCGCAAGCGCGCCCAGCCACCGAACGCAAAATAGTTGGTTAAATTTGAATGTCAGACCGGGCATAGCCTGTCCTCCTTCTTGTTGTATTGAATCGGGAAATTGGGCACAGACCATATTTTTGCGGAATCGTAAAATGCGGTCTGTGCCTTGTATCTGTTTATTGTGAGGTGCTGCCGATCGCCTCGGCTCCAGCTATGGAGACTTCTTCATCCTGATTTGCTCGAACCCCACTGGTAGAAACGGCGCCGATCAGCTGGCCGTTTCGATAGACCGGGACTCCGCCGGCAAAGGTGACGGCACCTTCGACTTCTTCGATATCGCCTGCTGCCACTCTGATTCCGTATTCACCGGAAGTGAGACCGGTAGCAGTCACCGCCACTGCTTTTGCGGTGGCAAAGCTAAACGTGCGTGCCCCGGCTCCATCCAGGCGCCTTAACATCACCGGGTTGTTGCTCTGATCGGTGATGAGAATAGTCACATTCCATCCCTGCTCGCGAGCGTAGGCTTCGGCGGCCGCCATGGCCGTGGTGGCCAGGGCATAAGTCATCCGGCTGGGGTCATTCTCAGCTGCTTGAGTGAATGTGGCTGTTGATGCCAAAAGAAAAAGAAGTGACATCGCGTATCGGTGAAATCTGTTTGCCATTGCTTGTTGCCTCGTTAAAAATCGGGGATAGACCACGTTTTGGGGAATGATTGCTTGTTGAATATATAGCAATCAAAGGGGCAGGAGTAGGGGACACTAATAACTTAATAACTTAGCGGATTTTTCTTGCGAGAATTGCTTCTAAAGTTACTAAGTTATTAGTGTCCCCTAGTCAGCACCTAGTCAGCACTGCGGGGACAGCATGGTCGACCGGGTGGGAAGAAATCGCTATGCTAAGCGATAACGTGGTCTGTCCCCTATTCCGGAGAATTGCGATGAAGCGTGTATTAAGATTTGGTTTGTTGGGAGTAGGAGCTCTCGTGGTCGTATCGCTCCTGACCTTGCGAGTGACCGGCCTGGAGCCCCGATACATCGATCCCCGTAGCGAAGCCTTTGTCGAGGCCGACCGCACTGCCGGGCCGGGGGCATGGCTTACAGGGGAGGTGGTGCGAGAACCAGTGACGGATTGGGACTGGGTCAGCGCTGTCAACGACCCGATCCGCGGCAACTCGATAATGCTCGAGACTCGTACCTGGTACGGGATCCCCCACTCGGTCACGGTCAACCTGGTTCCCAACGGCGACAAACTCTACGTCAGTGGCAGCGAACAAGGTGCCAGACTCCAAAAGCAGTTTCCCTATTCAAAAAGATGGTGGGCCAACATCGAACGCGATCCGCGCGTACGCATGAAGATCGACGGAAAGATCTACGAAATGACGGTGGCATTGGTCGCCGATCGCGCCGAAATTGCCCAACTCATTGGGAGGGACCCTGTTACGAGAGTAGTTGGTGCTGACGGGACGGAACAGATCACGGGGGTTAGGCACTATTGGCGGGTTTTTCAGCGGAATATTCCGGAATATTAAACCTGGACAGATTACGATTTAGGGATAGGTTTGGTGATTTAGAGTAAATAGGGACAGATTGGTCTTCCCCCGGCTTTCTTTAAGTGGAATTACATCTGAATATTTCTCTCTCCATTTTTCCTGCATTTTCCCGTATTCTTGCCTGGATAACAGTTCGCTGCCTATACTGCCTAAAATCAAGAAATTCACAGGGAACGTGAAATGGCGATATCAACATTCGATACTCTGAAGTTTGTGCGGCGGCTGGAAGCAGCAGGTGTTCCGGCAGAACAAGCCGAAGTTCAGGCTGAAGTATTAACCGAGGCATTTAACGTGAACCTGGACGCGCTGGTGACCAAAGACTTTCTTGCGGCTCGCTTTGCCGAGCAGAATGCATCGATAGATACTCGCTTTGCCGAGCAGAATGCATCGATAGAGTCGCGCTTTGCCGAGCAGAATGCCAAGATAGATGCCAATCATCGGATCTTTGTCTGGACCCAGGCAATCATCATGGCGGCTGTAATTCTGCCTTATTTGGAGAGGATGCTGCTGCTCGGATAGATAAGGACCGAGTAAAGATACAATAGTATTGGCCTACCGCGCATCGGTAAGAATCAAAGTTGAAAACAGCCTCGCTAATTCTTCTGGCATTTCTCTGCACACACTGTGCAAGTGCACCGGAATTCACTTTCTCAGAAGCGACCATCGCTGATATCCAATCAGCAATCCTCTCTAACGAAATAAGTTGCCGAGAAGTAGTCGCCGGTTACATCGCTCGCATTGAAACCTACGATCAATCCCGCAACATCAATGCCATTACTGAAATAAATCCAAACGCACTGAATGTAGCCGCAGAGATCGATCTTGCACTCAGCCGCTCAGAACCCATGCCAGAGTTATTCTGTGCGCCGCTATTGATCAAAGACAACTTCGATACCCACGACATGGTCACTACCGGCGGGTCTGTTGCGCTTAAAGACAGTCTTCCTCCCGATGATTCCTTTATGGTTCGCAAGTTACGCGATGCAGGTGCCATCGTCTTGGCTAAAACCAACATGGCTGAATGGGCGTTCAGCCCCAGGGAAACCGTGTCGTCCTCCTATGGGCGTACCGCTAATGCCTATGAGTCGAATTATGTGCCGGCAGGTTCTTCGGGGGGCACCGCTTCCGGCGTTGCGGCCAGTTTCGGCGTGGCTGGCATGGGCAGTGATACGGGCAATTCGATTCGCGGGCCGTCTTCACACCTTGCCTTGTTTGGACTTCGCTCCACTATCGGCTTAACCAGTCGTGATGGCGTTATCCCGTTGGCTTTCGATCGCGATATTGCCGGGCCCATGGCGCGCACCGTGGAAGACGGCGTGCGCCTGTTCAATGTGATCGCGGGTTATGACCCGGCTGATCCACTCTCGGTTGCAGGTAAGAGAGAAGCGAATTACCTGGATTATTTGAAGGCAGATGGATTGCAGGGCAAGCGAGTAGGGGTGTTTCGTGCCTTGATCGATCACGCCGATGCTGACCCTGAAATCAAGGCGATCTTTTTCCGTGCGGTGCAAGAGTTGCAGGCAGCCGGTGCGACGATTGTCGATCCGTTTGCAATCGTCGATTTCGAAGCGATCAGTGATTCTATCGGCGGCTGTCCACGATTCAGATACGATATGTGGCAGTACCTGAACGCCTTGGAAAACCCGCCCTTTGTAGATGTGAATGAAGTGTTGACCGCTGGAACTTATGCGCCGGAAACTGAAGCTTCGTTCAATTATTTTTCCCAGGGCCCGCTGGATACGCCACCGGATGAATGGGATGAGCCCTGCCCTACCTGGCCCAATCATCCCGAACGCAATCAGTTGCTCGCCAACACCCTTGCCGCGATGGATGGGTTTGCCGTGGATGCCATCGTGTTTCCAACCTGGTCGAATCCTCCCGCGCGCATTGATAGAGGCAGAGAGGACTACAAAGGCGACAACAGTCAGCAACTGGTGCCGGATGCGGGACTGCCTGCAGTCACGGTACCGATGGGGTTTCTGGAGATCGGGCTACCGGTTGGATTGCAGATCGTTGGCAGGCCCTATGCGGAGGGTTTGCTCATTGAGATGGCTTATGCGTATGAGCAACGCACGCAACACCGTCTACCGCCGCCCGGGTTTAAATAGGCAGACCACGTCCTCCTGAGATAAAAACGTGGTCTGTCCCCAGTTTCTCCGTTATAAATACCCATCGATAGCAAGAATAACGGAGAACAAAATGCCAATCCCCGCTGCTCAGCAAGTTCAGCAATCTTCCGGGCGCCTGTTCGCAGTCACGTTAGTCATGGCTGTATTCGCGGCTGTGTTCGCGCCCATGGCTGCTGCTCAACAGTCGTTATTGGATAACTACAGCCCTGTCACCCTGGAAGAATTGGCAAACCCGCCGGAAGGGGATTGGTTAATGTGGCGACGCACGGCCAATCACTGGGGCTATAGCCCACTGGATCAGATCAACAAAGACAATGTTGATAATCTTCGCCTGGCCTGGGCCTGGACCATGGAGCCGGGCAAGCAGGAAACTACACCCCTGGTGCACGATGGTGTGATGTTTCTGCCGCAAGCTTGCGATTTTATCGAGGCAGTAGATGCTACCGATGGCACGCCGCTGTGGGAGTATCGCCGGGCGACTGTTGATCATGTCGCGCCGTTGTCCTGCGCCAATCGCAACGCCACTCTTTACAAAGATCAATTAATTATCGCCACGCGCGATGCTTATATCGTGTCTTTGCATGCAACCAGCGGCGAGGTGACCTGGGAGCGACAGGTCGGTGATTGGACAGTTGGACAACACTATTCGGGTGGGCCGCAGGTGTTCGATGGCAAAGTCATTACTGGCATGTCCGGTTGTTACTACATTAATACCAGTTGCTGGATCACCGCCCACGATGCCGACACTGGCGAGGAGTTGTGGCGCACTAACACCGTACCCAGGATCGGTGAACCCCACGGCGAAAGCTGGGGCGACCTGCCCAACGAATTACGCCGCGGCGGCTCGGCCTGGATGCCAGCGAGCTTTGATGCCGAACTCAACCTGATTTATGTTGGCGTGGCCGTACCCATACCCTGGGGTTCGATCCAGCGGGGCACTCGCGGCGGTGACGTGCTCTACACCAACTCAACCCTGGCCCTGAATGCCGATAGCGGCGCCATCGCATGGTATTTCCAACATATTCCCGGGGGTAACTGGGATCTGGATCATCCCTTCGAGCGGTTGATCGTTGAAACTGAGGTCACGCCCGATGCCGATGGCGTGTCCTGGATGAATCCAGACATTGCCTCCAGCGGCCGGCGCAAAGTTATTACCGGTATTCCTGGCAAACCCGGCATTGTGTGGACCCTCGATGCCGCCACGGGTGAATTCCTGTGGGCCACCGAAACCAATTACCAGAACGTGATTGTCGGTGTCGATATAGAAAATCACAAAGGCATCACCAATCCTGAGCTGGATATCACCGAAATTGGACAGCAGCGACTCGTGTGCCCGACAACCCAGGGTGGCATTAACTGGAACTCGGTCGCTTATAGCCCGCAGACCAATACGCTCTACACGCCCACCAACAATACCTGCATGAATTTTCGTCTGAGACCGGTAGAGCCCACAGTGGGGCTGCACCACGCCTCAGCAATTTCCCGCCCGGAACTTGGACCGGAAGATACCGGGCAAGTAGGGCAGTTCACGGCCATCGATGTCGCCACCGGTGCAGCACGTTGGACCTATCGACAACGCGCCGGTATTGGTGGCTCGGTTTTGACAACCGGCGGTGGATTGGTTTTCGTTTCTGATGATGCCAGACGATTCCGTGCATTCGATGCAGACAGCGGCGAGATCTTGTGGGAGCAAATCCTCAATTCCACTGCCGGTGGTTTCCCCATGAGCTATAGCGTGGATGGCGTGCAGTATGTGGCGATAGCGGCAGGGGAAGGTGTTAATTATCGACGCCATACACCGGAGATTCGGCAACGGGCCGGTGGTAATGTTTTGTATGTGTTCAGGTTGCCGTGAAATTGGGATAAAGGGGACGGAGTGGACTTCCCCCAGTTCTCCGTCCCCTATATCCCATGAGGTGGCAATATCGAACTAAATATAGTTGGTGCGGGTTACGGACGAACCGGTACGAAATCAACCCAACTTGCACTCAATCATCCTGGACTTCCCTGCTACCACATGATGGAAGTTATGGCTTCCGGGAATTCCAAACATGCTGCCTTCTGGTTAGAAGTCGCTGAACAACCACCAGGCACCCAGCACGATTGGCAGCGGGTTTTTGAGAATTACAACGCGACGATAGACTTCCCTTCCAGTTGCGTCTGGCGGGAACAAATGGTGGCCTACCCTGATGCCAAGGTACTCTTGACGGTGCACCCACGCGGTGCAGCTGCCTGGTATAAATCCGCGATAGAAACGATCTACTCGGTCCAGGTACTTTGGGAGTTCCAAGTGCTTAAGGCGCTCCTGCCCCGCCAACCAGCAATCATGACAATGATAGAAAATCTAGTCTGGCAGCGCACGTTAAATGGCACAATGACAGATAAGGAAGCTGCCATCGCCCGTTACGAGCAGCATATTGAGGAAGTCAAGACGGCGGTTCCTGCATCACAACTTTTGGTGTTCAGCGCCGATCAGGGTTGGGATCCCCTCTGTGATTTTCTGGGTGTGGCGGTGCCTGACATCGACTTTCCACGAGTGAATGAAACAGCTGATATGAAGAGGCTTATCAGATTGGCAAGATGGGTCGTCAGGATCATTTTGTTTTTGGGGGGCGGTGCCGTAGGAGGTTTGATATGGTGGCTGGCGTAAAATAGGGACAGGCCACGTTGTCCCGCGGTTAATTCTGTCCCTGGCTACCACGTTTGGAAAACGCGATCTGTCCACGGTTATCGCGCCTTTTGCTATCCCCTTTTGATGAAGTTGAAGAATTGGCAGGCAGACGGGTACGCCCAATGAAACGAGGTCGACCGCCAGCATAAAGTACTGTATTTTTACGCTCACCCCATTTATTTCTGCCAGAGAACAACCGGATGGCTGTTTATTCTAGTTTTCTGCTCCGAATCTTTCAGAAAAATTCGTGTTTATTCAGCCTACTCGCGGCGCTGGGATTTGCCGTCGCTCCCAACTACTCCCTTGCTCAGGACGCGCTGCCTGCAACCGACCAGGGCTCTACTGTCACCTACCCTGCCAGTTACTTCGCCAAATTTGAGCCCTTCGCTGTAAGCGACTTGCTGGACCGCATTCCCGGTATCAATGTTGCACGTGATGGGGGTCAGGGCGGCGGTGGCGGCCCGGGTAGTTCACAGAGCTCCGATCGTCGCGGGTTGGGCGCGGGGGGAGACCAGGTACTGATCAATGGTCGGCGTATCGCAGGTAAGGAAAATGAAGGCAACGATCAGCTCAGCCGTATCCCCGCCTCTCAAGTTGAATATATCCAAATAATACGGGGCACCTCCGGTGATCTCGACGTACGTGGTGGTGGCCAGGTCATCAATATCGTGATGCTGGAGGCAGAATCCAGCTCGACCAGTACCTACGAGCTCAACGCAGATCGTTCGTGGGACGGCACTTATACACCCGGGGCCAAGTTATCTTTGACCGGCCAGCGAGGTGCTCTTGATTATTCTGTAAGCGGTGAGCGTGAGCCGCAATACCAATTAAACAGAAGCCGCGAACACAGTGTATTTTCTGACGGTTCGCCAAATGAACGGCTGAAAAAAGAAACCACACAGGATTCCACGCCGTTAACCCTGGTCGGTAATTTTGGTTATGAATTTTCACAACAGGATCGGGCACATCTAAATCTGCAGTGGGCTGAAGACAACCAGGACACCGAGCTGGAGCGTCTTATCGTGGATGATAAGTTTGAGAATCCCGTGCTAAGCCAGCAGTTCGAAGCTTTGCCGTTTGACAGTGAAACCTGGGAAATCGGTGGCGATTACGAGCATATTTTCTCGGACGGCAGTCGCTTCAAGACACTCTTTATAGTCAACGAAAAAGATGATCTGTTCGTTCGCGAGCGCTATGACGGCGACAGCTCCGATCGTACCAAGACTCTTTTCCTATCGTCATCGGAACGCACCAGGGAACGTATAGTAAGAACCTCCTACACTTTTGACGTCTTCGCAACACAGTCACTGGAAGTCGGTGTCGAGCGCGCCCAGACACTATTGGATACTTCCCTGCAACTCGGCCTATTAACCGGGGGAGAGAGTTCAGATCGATTTGGCGGTCTGTCACCAGTGACCGATGCAAACGGTACTGTAGAGGAAATGCGATATGAGTATTTCGCCGTGCACAATTGGCAACTCAATAATCGCATGTCACTGGAAAGTACGCTGCTTTTCGAAGACAGCACTATCAAGCAGAGTGGAGATACTTCCCAGTCTCGCGACTTCGATTTCGTGCGTCCAAAGATAGACTACCGCTTTGATATCACCCCAAGCCTGCAGTTTCGAACGACTATCGAAAAAGACGTGTCACAGCTGAGTTTTGGGGATTTCACAACCAGTGCTGAGACCAATCGTGGTAGCGATGACGATCTGAACCAACTGGAAGGCAACCCGAACCTGGTCCAGGAAAAATCCTGGCGCTACGATGCCAACCTGGAATACCGTCTGCCCAATGATAGCGGCGTAATCAGTGCCAATCTGTTCTATCACGAACTGGAAGATGTACTAGAGAAAATCGATGTTTCAACCGAGGAAGTTGTCCAGTCCGCTAACGGCAACATCGGCGACGGTGAACGCTATGGGCTCAAGATCGATAGCAGCTTGAGACTGGGATTCCTGGATCAACCCAACATGTTAGTGACAACAGGTCTCGAGCTTGAAGATTCCGAAGTCACCGATCCCTTCACTGGCATGAAGAGGCGGCTGTCGCGCCGGGGCAGGGGAGAGTTCAATATCGGGCTCCGTCACGATATCCCGTCACGCAATATGAACTGGGGTTTTAACATTAACACGCGTTTCGACGGAGGCAATGTTACTTACGACATCAACAAGACTGAGGAGTACGAAGGCAGCTCTTCTTATTTCAGCTGGGTCGAGATGCAGGGTTGGGGGGGATTGACTTATCGATTCGAAGCCAGCGACCAATTCGTTCGCTGTAGGCCCAGAGACCGATTCGAGAATCGTACGGTTGGCGATGGCGGGCTACGGGAACTGGAAAAGGCCTGTTGGGATACCGGGGTAGTGTTGGCATTGAAAGTGCGTGGTACCTTTTGAGCTGACAGGTAAGCGGGTACGTCCGATGAAACGTGTTCAACCGCCAGGATAAGCTACCGGAAACTAAAAAGAGGCGGAGGCTGAGATATCCCCACAAATTTTTGCCCATACTTGGACTAGCTTTTTTGCATCTATCACTGGAATATCCCCGTCACCGCGGGCGAAGAGCCGACTTCTAGGGGCCGGCGGCCGAGGGCTGGGATATTATTTGCTCACGGACCTTCGGCCCTGATTGTTCGCAAACAACACCCCCCCTGGCTCGAGTAGTTGAAATTCAACGCTTCCTACATCTTCCAAGCCTGCAGAAATCGCTCAAAACAAGCTAACCCAATGCGTTAATTCGACATTTGCTGGGGATATCTCAGGGTCAAAGTAAATATAAAGTAGTTTAGGGTGATGAGCGCTCACGTTTCAGTGACCGCACACGCCTGTCTGTCAACTCTTCAATCTCTGCTTTGAAACGTTCGGTTCCCGGCACCAGCCCCTTGTTCAACGCGTAGCGAACATCGGGTAGTCATTTCTCGACAACGTGAGACTGGAACAGTGCTGGGCAGTTTTCCAGGCGCTCCAACTTTGTGTGCCTCAATGGTAGATACAGAGGATGAGGCGCACGTTTCTTCGATTCAACTACCGGTCCATTGGCCCGATAGCTTGATCAGCCATAGTCCGCCGGGCATGAAATGGTGAAATGTGGTGAAATGGGGACAGACCACGTTTTCCAAAGGTAAGCCGGGACAGAGCTATTTTTGCTGGTTGTCGGCGCAGGATTTGGGCCACGTCCAGGCAGATTGCACAACGCCCGCATCAGGGCTTGGCCTGCAAGGCCCGGAAACGCGCGGGTTGTAGCGGCCGGTAGGCTACTGCATAATCGGGGAAAATATATAGTTCCTACTCAGGAGAGTTCCAGGTGATAACAACAAAAAGACTGATTTCGTCATTCATACTGTGCGTCAGCATTCTAGCCTTTTCTTCAACAGCATGGAGCCAGCAGGGCACCAGTGTCTACGAGGGGGATTGGCCATCCTGGGCTGCGGATAGCTCGGGTAATCGCTATTCACCGCTGGATCAGATTAACGCTGAAAATGTGGGAGATCTCGAGATAGCCTGGACGTTCTCCACAGCAGGTTTCGGGCCTTCGACCGATTTCGTTAACCCCTCGACACCACTGGAAGTGGGCGGTGTCTTGTATGCGAATGTCGGCAGCACCCGCAATGTCGTGGCGCTGGATGCCACGTCCGGGCAGGTACTGTGGATGTTTCGCTATCAGGAAGGCGCTCGCTTCGACGAAGCGCCGCGCAAGGGCGCCGGCCGTGGCGTCGCGTTCTACAGCAATGGTGAGAAGTCACGGGTTCTCGACGTCTCCCCGGGTTACCAACTGGTTTCTCTGGATGCTGCAACCGGCATTCCGGATCCGAACTTTGGCAATAACGGCATCGTGGATTTATACGTAGGCGTGCGTAATGGCGATGATCCGAGATATCCCTACCCCGATATCGGTATTTCAGCGCCGCCATTTATTATGAATGATGTCATCGTAGTAGGGGCGGCACACCGCACGGGGGGTCGGCCGCGGTCCAAGTTCAATACCAAAGGGGACATACGCGGTTTCGATGTGCATACCGGCGAGCTGCTGTGGACCTTTCATACCATTCCCGCGCGGGGAGAAGTGGGATTTGAGTCCTGGCTCACTGGCAACGACATTACCGGCAATTCCGGCGTCTGGGCGGCCATCTCTGGTGATCCGGAGTTGGGTCACGTCTATTTGTCGGTAGAAGATCCCACCGGCGACTACTATGGTGGCGACCGGCACGGCGATAATCTGTTTTCCAGTGGCATTGTCGCGGTGGATATCAAAACCGGTGAACGCCAATGGCACAATCAATTCATCCACCATGACATCTGGGACTGGGACGTTCCCTCCCCGGCGATTATTGCCGATCTGCCTAACGGCCGTAAGATAGTCATGTCAGTGACCAAACAAGCCTGGGTCTATACGTTCGACCGGCTGACCGGCGAGCCCATCTGGCCGATTGTAGAACGTCCGGTGCCGCAAGGAGACGTACCCGGGGAGTGGTATTCTCCTACCCAACCCTTTCCGACCCGTCCGGCGCCCTTCGATCGACAGGGCTTTACCGAAGCGGATCTGATCGACTGGACCCCGGAGATTCGCGCGCTGGCGCTGGAGGCCATCGCAGGCTTTCGTCTGAGCCCCTCTATCTATACGCCTCCCTCCCTGGCGGAAGATCCCGACGGCACCACTGGCCTGCTTTCTTTGCCTTCTTCCACCGGCGGCTCCAACTGGGAGAGCTCGGCCATGGATCCCGAGACGGGGATTCTCTACGTGCCTTCAAGAACGCAGCTGCAGGTGTTGGCACTGGGGAAAAATCCGGAATCCGATATCGATCTCAGCCAGGGTTTCGGTGTGCGCGTCCCGCGAATCGAGGGGCTCGAGATCGTCAAGCCACCTTATGGCCGTGTTACTGCGATCGATATGAACTCTGGCGACCATCTGTGGTGGATTCCTAACGCCGATACCCCGGAACGCATTACCAATCATCCACTGCTGGAAGGGGTCGATCTGCCACGCACAGGAATACCGACGCGGGCAGGTATCCTGCTGACCAAGACGCTGCTGTTCGTCGCCGAGGGCACCGGTGCCGCCGGCGCCAGCCCGATCTTCCGCGCCGTCAACAAGCAAACCGGTGACATCATTGCCGAAATTGACTTGCCGGAGAATCAAACCGGGCATCCGTTCACTTACGAGCACGATGGCAAGCAATACGTGGCCATGTTCGTCGGTGGTGGGGGTAGTGCCGCCGAGCTGGTGGCCTACGCGCTGCCGTAAATAAATAAATAAAGGGGACGGAGGGAGTAAATTTTAACCAGTCACGAAGCTGGTTAAAATTTACTCCCTCCGTCCCCTTTAACTTCTGTACATCGACACGAAGGACAAGCAATGAATAAGCGAGAGATGGCTGGGATCGTGATCGCAGCGGTGCTACTGGTCGGAGTGCTGAGCTGGATGTTCACGGCACCGTACCTGGGAAACGAAGGGCTTGCTCGTACGCCCGGCGTAATTATTGGAGGAACACCTACTCCGGCTCCAGCTGACTTCACGCCGCTCTATGAGAACGTTCGGGGTCCTTTGCTCATGAAGCAAAGCGGATTCCCGCCTTTTGTTACCTATCTGTCCTGGGTGGGCACTCCTGAGGGCGTAATCACCGCCACCCACCCGGACGGCGCATTATGGGCGCAGCGCGTGAGGGACCGCGGTGGTGATGGCTGGCTGCGGATTGGCGAAGCGACTTTTACGATGGAGGCCTTCGAAATTTTCGGAGACGAGCGCATCGCCATGATGCAGCAGTGGGCCGCCATGGTGGGCATAACGCTAGATGATTCACTCTACGCAGGGTCAGCACCGCTCCGCGACTTTGAAGTCTTTTTCTGGAAGCCTAGATAATTAGTAATTAGGGTCAGGTCTCCATCTGCAACTTATTGTGCCTTCTGTGTGCAATGGGAGACCTGACCCCCAAAGAGGTATCAAAATGTTAGTAGCACCACGCTGTGCTTTAAGAAGTAGTTTCAAAATTCTCGGTGTAGTGCCAGCTTTTATCTTTGTATCCAGCTGTTCTAACGAAGTTGTTGAATGGATTGATGTGCCTCTGTCGGAGAACACTCACTATGACGTTCAACCGCAGTATAGGGAAGATGTTGTTGAGATCCCCTTGTCTGCAAATTCTGATCTGGAATATATGCTGGACATGGGAAAAGGCCATTCAGTTGCCTACCAATGGGAGGCTATTGACTTGCCTGACGCCGATTCGTTGCTGGCGGAATTCCACGGCCATACTATTCGAACTAGCGATGCCCCCGGCGATGTCATGTTTTACAAGCAAGAACGCAGCGATGCTTCGAGTGGCTATCTGGTGGCACCCTTTGATGGCGTGCATGGTTGGTACTTTTCCAATGAGACCGACAAAGATACCAAGGTGCTGTTGAGTCTCTCAGGCTTTTATGAAATACCTGAGGGTCCGTAAGGGTCAGGTCTCCAATTGCACATTCGCCGCACAAATAGAGACCTGACCCCAAAGGAAGTACACCACAGCTGCATCAAGGTCCCGCTAGCGCCCTGCCAAATCCACCAGAAATCGAGTGTTACGCCAGTATAAAGTATCACTATTTTGTGCTATCTCTAGCTTCCATGATCCATGTGCTGTAAAAAGGCGCCATGAAAACTCCTAAACGAATCCAGCCTCTTATTGAAGAGGGCATAATTGACGAAGTCATCAGCAGGCTAATGAGCGGCAAGGAGGCCGATGTCTATGTGGTGCGTTGTAATGCCGAAATTCGCTGCGCCAAGGTCTACAAGGAATCGGCCAAACGTGGCTTTAAACAGGCCGTGCTCTACCGGGAAGGCCGCAAGACACGCAATAGTCGTCGTAGTCGCGCCATGGACAAGGGGTCGAAGTTTGGTCGAGAGCAGCAGGAGCAAACCTGGCATAACGCCGAGGTGGACGCGCTCATTAGACTTACCAATGCCGGGGTGCGAGTTCCCCAGCCTTATATGTGTATCGACGGCGTCTTGGTGATGGAATTGGTCACTGATAGCGAAGGTGCTGTGGCACCACGCTTAAGCGAACTAGAACTATCGGCCAAACAGGCTGCGGAAGACCACGCCACGGTAATGGGATTCGTGGTGCGGATGCTTTGCGCCGGTCTGGTACACGGCGACTTGTCAGAATTTAATATTCTGCAGGATGAGAACGGCCCGGTGATTATCGATCTACCGCAAGCGGTGGACGCTTCTGCGAATAACAACGCCGAGTTCATGTTGCTGCGTGACGTAAACAAGATGAGCAGCTTTTACGGGCAGTTCGCACCGGAATTGCTAAAAAGCCGATACGCCCAAGAAATCTGGAAGCTGTTTGAGGACGGTGAGTTGCAACCGGATATCAAGCTAACTGGCATCTATGCGCAGAACACAGCCAAAGCCGACGTGGACGGGGTTATGCAGGAAATAGAATCTGCCATAGCCGAAGAGCAAAACCGGCTGGAGCGCAGGGCCGCGGCAGAATCGCTATCTTGAGTTCAAGCAAGCTGCGTAACTGTAAAACCAAAAGGGCCAGGTCTCCATCTGCAGCTTACTATGCCTTGAAAGTACAATCGGAGACCAGACCCCCAGTTTTCTGAGTTTTCAAAATTTCCTATTTACCCAGCTACTATGGCCGCAATGATATTCAGCGCGATCTCAATAAGCGCGTCGGCCTGACTCGAAGAGAGTTTCTTATCTCGCTGTGCTTCTACTTGATTGATGAAGGCTTGCAGATTATTCACTGCGGTATTGCTATTTCCCCTGTCTAAAGCTGCCTGTGCGGCTTGCAATTTGGCAAGCAGGGCATTTTCCAATCCATTATCAAGATCTTCTGACTGCACCAAGGCGATCAGTTCTGCAATTGTGGAAATTGGCTCTGGCTCTGCATTGGGGTCGAGTATAAACAGTACCAAATCGGAGAGATCGCCGTCACCATTGAGATCTTCATTAGCGCTGCTTTCATAGACTTGCACCAGCAACAGCGGTCCAAGCTGGAGAGGGGATCCTGAAACATCGAGGCTAGTGGCAAGCAGCGACTCCCCATCTATTATATGCAGCACCCAATCATCGGTGTCGCCATCTTCGTTGTAATCTTTGCCAGTGCGGAACTCATAAAAGACCATGAGAAGATTATTACCGTAGACATCGTAGAAGAATCCATCTTCACCCAGGTTGTCTACTTCGCCGGTATTGTGGTTGTAGACATGCATAATGTAATCAGAACTATCACCATCACCGTTTATATCGATGTTGCCATTGCGCCATTCTGACCAGTGAAAGACAGCATAATCTCCATGTGCCCTGATCTGACCCGTCTGAAAAACCCCGATTTCCATGTTTGTGACGGTGCCTGTCGCGAAATCATAAATATGAGCAACCCGATCGGATGTATCGCCGTCGAAATTTAGGTCCTCACGCTGACCGCTTTCGTTAGCCAGAAAAGCGACGAACCCATTCGATGTGTGTATGCCACCCCGTTCACCAGCTATGCCCAGATTGGTTACCGTATCGGTGCTTCGATCGTAAACGAACATCACTTCGTCACCAGTGTCGCCATCACCGTTCAGATCGGAATTTCCTTCCGATGATTCCCGCGCGACCCAGGCCATGTAGTCACCGTTCACGGAGACTTCTACGAGGTGTAAAGTGTACGACTTGCCCAGGTTGATAAAGCTGCGCGTGTCCATGTCGTAGATCTGCAACACGATATCTGCCAGATCACCATCGCTATTCCAGTCGACCCCATCCATTTGCTCACTCACAGCGAGTAAAAATCCTTTCACTCTCGAATCGGGAAAGGCTGCCCGCATGGTGTTCGTGAGAGATCCATCTGTCGAATCATAAACATGAAGTATGTAATCAAGAATGTCGCTGTCACCATTTAGATCGGTATGACCTTGATCCACTTCTCGACTCAACACAGCAAATCCTTCTCCATAGGGCGCATAACCATTGGCGGAAATTCCAAGGTTCAGGACAGTGTCAGTCGGGATGTCGTAGACATGGGCGATATTGTCGGCAGTATCGCCATCGCCATTAAGATCTTCGGGATAGCCGGAATTCTCCCGCATGACAAAATAGATCTGGTTGTTAGGGCTTACGCCGATAGGTGAGCCGGCTAGTTCAGTGTTGGTTATATCGCCGGTGAACAAGTCGTAGTAGAACAGTACTGCGTCATTGGTGTCGCCATCGTTATTCAGGTCCGTAAAGCCCTGTCGCGATTCCCACACCTGAAAAACCAGCCACTGACCGCTGAAACGGGTATTGCCATCCACAACAGCGTAGCCGAGATTGATAATCTCGTTTTCGACAGCATCATAGATATGCAGCACAGTTTCGTAGCCGTCGGTATCACCGTCGCCATTGAGATCGGTTCCATTTTGTTGTGATTCGTTGACCACGAAAAAGGCGTAACCGAGCGGGTGGGTTTCAACAGTGCTGACTGCCAGTTGGGTATTCACCGTGGTAGTAGCAACTGCCTGGTAGGAAACGAAGAGCAGGAACAATGAAAGCAGTAATTCTTGCAGCAGTGTATTGGTCGGTTTCGAATTAAAGGCGATTTCGCGCATGGCTTTCTCCTGAGGCGGTCAGGGTTGATTTCAGGAATTGAGATTTGAGGACGGCATCCCGATGACCAGTCTAAGTGCCCCAGGTGGCGCCGACAATACGCCAAAAGGCGTATACAGAATAGTTGGATTAGCCATGATTAAAAGGTTACAAGCAGGGTCGCGACGGGTGAAAAACGGAGACAGACCACGATTTAGGCTAATCCTGAACTCAGTAAGTGAAGCAACTGTAAGGGTCAGGTCTCCATCTGCAGCCTATTATGCCTTGTGTGTGCAATTGGAGACCTGACCCCCAACTACTTAATCCATTGATTAATGTCAAATTTGGCCGCCTGTTGTTGTGCTTTCATGGTATGAGCCAAAAAAGGAGAGTACGAGCAGAGCAGAATGTGTGGTGTCGCCAGAGGCGGCGGTCCTGCCAGTGTAACGATCCAAAGCAAATGATGGAAAAAATGATGGAGTAGATAGGCCAGCCATGCTCTTTCAGGCTGATGCTACCGCTACCATAGAACAGCTGATGTTGATTCCTGGTACCGCCAGGGATGGGAACCGAGGAGGTACACCACTCAGCGGGGGCATAGATGGTAAGAAGAATCTTTTGGATAGTGGTAAGGATAGTCGGATTGGTACTCGCTCCGATCATGGGTGCTGCTATGACTCTCGGACTGTTTTATTTCATGCAGTCGCTAATCTCTAGTGGTGCTCAACTGGATCAGCGTGTCATTGTCGTCAAGCTTGTCGACCCGACCATGCCTGTTATCGAATCGCTGTTAATCCAGAAGATCGACAAACCAGAACCTATCGAAGCGATTACAGAGCAACAGCCTGAGTTACAGGACAAGCGCATCAGCCTGGATTCAGGGCCTTCGCTGAACATTGAGCGGGCATCAGTCGAAATAGACACAAAGATGGATCTTTCCCTCGCTTCAATTGCGGCTACAGACGGTGATTACTTGCCTCTGGTAGCAATTGCTGCTCAATATCCAGTACGTGCCAGAGTGCGTGACATTGAAGGTTGGTGCATAGTGAGTTTCACCGTAGATGCACAGGGTGGTGTGGTCGAGAATAGCATCGTGGTGGTGGACGCTGAGCCGCCCGAGATTTTCAACCGCGCTTCAATACAGGCCGCCGCGCGCTTTAAATTCCAGCCGCGTGTTAGGAACGGTGTTGGGGTTGAAGTGCCTGGTGTGCAATACCTGTTTCGTTTTGAATTTGAGGACTGAGTAAAAACAGGACAGAGTAAGTTCAGTAACCCGTTATATCGGCCTATATTTCTTGTTCGAGAAGCCATTGACAGTGAGTGTTTAGTGGCTATCAACGCGTTTGAAACTCACTATTTTGCGCATCAGTTGGAGCTAGCCGGGCTTCAAAGAAAACAACAATTTTCGAGTTACCCGATTTTAGGTGAATTGCCAGCGTCATCGGATGCCCTCCATCGAGAGCAATTGGCCAGGCTTGATCGCAGGTTTTTCATTTGCTGCATACTGCAGGCTGTAATAGTGTTGGTAGTGACGCGCCCCTACATGCACGCACTGTTCGCACTTTAGGCATTTTTGAAAACGGGGACCGTAATAAAGGATTAAGTCAGGACAGACCACGTTCATCTACGGTTAGAGCCAATCTTCTTGCCGCACTATTAGAAAAAAGTGGCCTGTCCCTGTTTAATCTAGAATTTTATTGGCCTTCCCCGCCACATCCAATAAAAACACCATTAAGTATTCTGATGTTACTGCTATCTATCTCGGCGACAACCCAATGTGTTTCTTCGTCCTCGGAAGTTCCATCAGGTCCAGCTAAATCTGATTTTGGGGCACCATCAACCGTGCAGGTAAGACTGGCTGTTGCACTGCCGGAGGTTTGACCAGCTCTAACTGTGACTACCAGATCGTCAACCAGCGTGTCATTGTATGAACTGTCATATTCTTCGACATCAATATTGAAAGATTGGTCGCTAGTTGGGGCTGTCGCAACCCTGACGGTAAGCGTTACACTCGTTGATGCACCGTTTGCCAAGTTGATTCTAGTGCCTCCGGTAGTTAAAAACATAGACAGTGCTGTATCAACACACCTGACCACTACTTTACCTCTCGTGGTGGTAGTGGGACTGTCGCTTCTTTTGCCGGTCTCGCGATGGTAAGAATACACCTGGTGCCAATTCTCATCGTCAGACCTACCCTCAGTTCCCACGAGATCCCATTCTGATACATCTAACTCACATTCTGATTCCACGGGTGTACTTCCTGTGGTCGCACCCGCTGCAATGGGAACTGACACACTCGTTATAAGCCGATCATCGTCATTGGGCCAAACATCCCATTCCCATATTTCAACTTGCCAGCTTACTGTTGACGAGAGTGCATTTGCTATATCAACGTACGCCGTCAAAGTCCTTGTGCCAGCACCGAGGGCATTGTCGGAATAATCGCCGTCGTCATCTGTAAGTCGAATATCACTAATTACGCCACGAGTGCAGGTTAGGCTGACCAGACCACTAGTGGCCGCATCACCCGAGGTAAGCATTGCACTACCTTCAGCATAGATTGTATGGGTATCTTCATCATCAGACCTTCCTGTGCCTTGTAAATCCCAACTGGAACCATCGCGGCTACAAGTTAATGTAAATGTTGTCGTTTTGGTTTGTTCGGTGGGTTCGAATGCAATTTCAACATTGCTTCTCAACAAGTCGTCTGTGCCGAATCCTGTATCGGATTCATAAATTGAAAATTGAAATGCCCTGCGCTCTCCGATATTTCCCGATCTGGTATAAGTCAATGTAAACGTTACTGATGCCCCATCCACCATCACACTGGGTGGGTTGGTAATCTCAAGAACTGCATCTGCATCATCACAAGCGGTGAGCAGTAATAACAAAGATGAAAGGGAAAGCACTGCCACTAGTCGCATCGTGAGTCTCCAGGTAGATGGCATCAGAGTAAATATACAATACTGCATTTTTGCGCTAATCCCAATTCTAAAATTTCTTTTTTTATACCAATAACCGGAGTCGGTCAGTTTTAGAATGGCCTAAATAATAGTGTATTGGGGAGTTACTGATGGTTTCTGATGCAAACAGGATGATTTTTCCCGCTAGAGGAAGTGTGGCCCACTAATTGAGATAGCTCTTATTCTTCTTATATTCCGACCAAGGCGTAGGCTTCAGCCATTATCTTCAAGCAATCGATCTGATTCGCATTAAGCTCAAACTCATGCGTGTTTTTAAATCCACCCATGATTCATTTCTTCAATGAGCAACGGCCCCTACTAGCTAAGCATTCAATTTCTACACAGCATTTCTATGGGCGTCTGAACACCAGCGTGTCGGTCAAGGTTTGTCCCTGCTGATTCACGCTCCGCGTTGTGATTGTCATGGTCCTGCCGTTAGTTGCAAGCTCCTTTGTCCCGGATTGTGCAAGCTGGCCGTCCGCCTTGATCCGATACTCCACCGTCCGATCGTCAACCTTGTTGTAGGCGATGGTCAATAACTGGCTCTGATTCAGGCTCGCCATGGGATATTCCTGATTATCGTACATGTAGGTCGCAGAGAAATGCTGCCGACTGCCGTCCGCCGCCATTCCATCCAGGATAAATACAAAAGTCTCGCCACCGCGTAATTGGTAGGCGCGGGTTTGGGTGCGCGGGACCGGCGCGCTTTCAAAAGTCGACGCGGATACATCGAGTATCCAGTTTCCAGCAAAGGGGTTGGTGTTCTGGGCCTTCGCGACCCCTGAAAATGCGAGTACCGAGGACGCTGCAAGTAGTGCAAATAGTCGTTTCCACATGATCATGTACTCCGTATTCACCCAAAGAGGTCATCTTTCGCACTGACTCAATCGATGATGACTCAGAGGAGGAGTGTATATCACCCCCAGGATTAAGCCTACAAAATTACTGCCCGCCTCGACGTTAGACAGATGAAGATTTGAGTGAGCGCCCGCAAGGGGGGCATGCCAATATCAATGCAGGCAGCCACAGCGAATGACGCTACGCGTCGATACAATCAGGGAGTTTTCAATCTCGCTGTCCCTATTTCAGTCCCGACATACTCACCGTTCAGGAACAGCAGCTGAAAAATGTTGAGGGAGCTCTGTGCATAACCCGAACGTCTCTACTGCGGCTGCGATGAGAAAATCAGTGATCACGCCTGTCTATTTGAAAACGATGGTCTTCGAGCCATTAATGATAATGCGATGCTCACAATGCCAACGAAGTGCCCGCGCAAATGCTACGCATTCCGCATCGCGACCGATCTGACGTAGCTCGTCGATATCGCAGTTGTGATCAATCTTTTCGACTGCCTGCTCAATTATTGGCCCTTCGTCAAGATCGGCGGTTACATAGTGCGCCGTCGCGCCAATAATTTTCACGCCGCGATTGTAGGCCTGACGATAAGGATCAGCGCCCTTGAATCCGGGTAAAAAAGAATGATGAATATTGATGATTCGGCCGGGTAACTGTGTACATAAATCAGTAGACAATATCTGCATATACCTGGCCAGCGCCAGCACGTCCGCGTCGTGCTTCTCCATTAACTGAAGCAGTTGGCGCTCCTGTGCAGATTTCACATCCGCGGATACTGGAAGATAGTGAAATGGCAGTTTATACCACTGCGCCATGCCACGCAGATCTTCATGGTTGGAAACCACGGCGACAATTTCAGCAGGCAATAACCCGGAATCCCAGCGGTGCAATATGTCGTTCAGACAGTGCCCATGTTTTGACACGGCAAGCAGAATCCGGGCAGACCTTCCCATGTCATGAAACTGCCGTGTCATGGAGAATTTCCTGGCAACTTCTGCGAACTTGTCATTCAGGTCGGCAACAGTGATTCCGGATTCGGCAATCACTTCAAATTCAACGCGCATAAAAAACTGGTCAATTACCGGGTCACGGTGTTGCGCCGCTTCAGTAATAGTTGCCTCTTCCTGGTAAAGAAAATCGCTGACACTGCGGACGATGCCCCGAGTCTCGGGACAGGCTACGGTTAGGACAAATTTGGCCACATCACTGGCTGGCATGAACAATTCCTTTTTCTGATACAAACCATTCGTTGACTGACAGCTGCTTACGAATAAATAGGGACAGATTTATTTTTCTTTTGAATTTAGAAAAAAATTCTATCCCTAACTCTTAGCGATTGACCGGTTCCATGCCGGATTTAGATATAGCGGCCGCTGCCTCAGACGAAGAGAGAAATTCGATAAGCTGTTTTGCAGATTCGTATTGTGCCGAACCCGTTATGATCGCCGCGGAGTAGGTCGTCTCAAACTGCAACTCTTCCGGGATAGTGCCTGCCAGATCTGCGCCTTCGATAGGCAATATTTCGCTGACTTGTTGAAACCCTATCTCAGCCTCTCCTCGTCCAACGGCAATAGCGCCGGTTGTCAGGGTTTTTCCTGCCATGGCAGCGGTGATACCGAGTCGTGGAAATAGTTCTTCAGTTAAGTAACGACCGCTGGTGCTGCTTGATACAGCAACCGACTCAGCCTGGAGTAAAACAGCTGTTAATGCTTCCGGTGTTGAAATATCGGGTTTCGCGGCGCCAGCTTGAACCGCCATGCCGATGATTGAGCGAGCGAGGTCTACATCGGTACCAGCAAGTATGCGGCCTTGTTCCCGAATTTCCTCTAAGCCCTGTCGCGCCAGTATTACTACATCTGCCTCTACACCGGAACGTATCTGATTAGGAATAGTGCGTGGGTTTGAACCAACCGAGCCACCCCGCGTGGTCTCTGCAGTTATTCCTGTGGTGCGTTCAAACTCTGGCAGCAGTTCCTGGTACGCCGCCGAAAACCCACCGGAGATGATGACTTTCAGTTGGGCGCAGGCGACACCTGGAACCAGGGTAGCGGCCAGCGCAAAACTGATTAGTAAAATTCGAAATTTGTACATAAATAAAAGAGAACCAAATAATTAGGATCAGATCCATCTTTCCTCTATGACAAATTTCTTCTTTTGCAACAAGCAAGAAAAATGAATCTGCCCCTGTTAATCACTTTTATTGTCAATCGATAATGGCCTGCTGCACCGCGTTTTCGAAATCCTGCTGGGTACGCCCATGGGGTTGCTGCAGAAATAACACGCCTGTCAGTTCTTCTTCAGGATCTGTCCAGGTCCGCGTGCCGAAAGCACCCATCCAACCAAAGGCTCCCGCGCTGCGACGTGCGCCAGCGGCAATCGGATCCTGAGTAACATACACCGTGTAACCGAAACCCAGGCCATCCTGGATTCGACCAATGCCATTATAAAGGCCGGCGGCCTGGTCAGTGCCCATCATGCGAATGGACCGTGGACTCAGCAGGCGATTGCCAAACAGTTCGCCACCATTAACCAGCATCTGCTCGAACTTCAGGTAATCCTCAGCAGTGCTGTTGAGTCCTGCGGAGGCGGAGAAGTAATTGGTGGTGTTGTCAAAAAATGGCGACATGTCGCGATCTCTGATAACCACACGTCGATCTCGGTATTCCTGAGGCACGTTGAACCAGGTGTTGTTCATGTCCAGGGGGTTGAAGATGCGTTCCTTGATGAACTCATCGAAAGCTTGTCCGGAGACAATTTCGATGATGCGAGCCACCACATCCAGGCCAACTAATCCGCTATAGGCCCAGCGATCGCCAGGCTGAAAATCCAGGGCTCCTGATGCGTAACGCGCCATTTCACTCTCCAAGGTTCTATCCGCTGGCAGGGGAAAAGACGTCGGTGTTTGCAATGACGAGCCCAGGCCGCCGGTGCCGAGGCCTGAAGTATGAGTCAGTAAGTCGTGAATCGTGATTTCCCGATGTGCCGGCACCAACCGATGTTCAGGAAGATTGTCTCTATCTACTTGTCTGGGGCTAATATTTTCATCGACGGGTTGTTTGAGTACAGCCACTTGCATGTCCGCAAATTCCGGAATGTACATGGAGACTGGATCTTCAGGGCGGATAAGTCCTTCCTCGATCATCATCATGGCAGCAACACCTAACACCGGTTTGCTGGAACTCATCATGATGAAAATGGAGTCTGCTTGCATGGGGCGATTATTCTGTTCATCCATTAATCCGTGCGTCTCGAAATGCACCAACTTGCCACGACGCGCGACCGCCGTCACTGCGCCTTGAATATCGCCGGCATCGATGTGCCTTTGAATCGTGGTGTTAATTCGCTCCAGGCGCTCTGAGGACATGCCGACTTCTTCGGGTGTTGCCCAGGGAATCTCGGCAGCCCAGGTAGTATTTGAAAGCAGCAAGCCGGCGCTTAATAGAAGTACCAGCAGGGGATTTGTGATTTGTTTCATAGTGCTTATTCCTTTTTCCAGTTGATTATTGTCTGCCCACTTCGTGTTGTCGCAGAAATGCTCGAATCGCTGAATAGATGCCGCTCATCTGCTCGTAACTGAATCCACCGTGGCTGCCTCCTTCGATTGTGATCAACTGATTCGCCACGCCAACTTCATTCAGGGCATTGTGCAACTTCACCCCCTGGGAGTAAGGCACTATGCTGTCACTATCGCCGTGGATACTTAAGATAGGAGGCAAGTCTCTCCTGACATAAGAAATTGGAGAAACTCGTTCAGCAATCGCCCTCCTGTCTGGGGAGCTACCTAACCAGGCTTCGGTAAAATTGCCCGAGGTGCCCGGGTCACTATCGAGCAGATCTAGAACGTCGGTAATGCCATACCAGTTAATGATTGCAGCGACCTTCAAAGCATCCATATTCGGCGGCCCGATATTCCAGGTACGCATACGATCACCAGGGCACTGCGCTTCCAGCCCAGCCGATTCTGGCAGCATGCCTGTGGTAAGTGCCAGGTGACCTCCTGCCGAGTTACCTGTAACAACAATGGCATCGCGATCGAAGCCATACTGCTCGGCGTTGCGATAAATCCAGCGCAGTGCGCAACGCGTATCTTCAACCGCTGCGGGAGCATGAGCGACATCGGCAAGTCGATAGGCAACGTTTACTACCGTCCAGCCCATTTCCAGATAAGGCAGAAAAGTTAATGCCGAGCTTTCCTTGTTCCCATTAGTCCAACCGCCACCATGAATGTACATCAGGGTGGGATTTGGCCCCTGACTGCCGCGTGGCCGGTAGACATCCAGATTTAAATCTACACCACCGGCGCGATGATACGTAATGTTTGGTGCGAGTGAATACTCTCCCGCTACACCAACGAAGTCGCGCCCGGCAGGCTGGGAAAATGCGGCGCCGGAAAATTGCAGCAGCGCAGTCAGAACGAGTACCCGCCTGGCAAAGAAAACATAACTTACGTTTCTAGCAATCGATTTTCCAATGCTCTCCATAACAATTCCCGATTAGTTAATTGATGTAGAGTCTCTACTCAGGGTCGGACACGTCTGTATTTCTGCAAATTCCTCGGCACTGGCTCACCACTGTACATGTTTCCGGTTGCATCGACGGTTACGAATTCTGCGCCAGTTCCCATAATCACGAATGGATCACCGGGTGCGTACAACACGAACTCATGCACCCAACCAAGATTCGCATCGCCAATCCGTATCCCCATCTTCCAGCCGGGATTCTGCTCAACGTCTGATTCGGAATCGGCTACATAAATCCGGTCGTGTTCATCGAAGAAGATGCCACTGGGTCGACCGAACTGTGTCCAGGAATTAATGTAATTGCCATCCTGGTCAAACAGCTGCAGTCGATTGTTGGAGCGATCGCCCACAAAGATTCGCTCACGCTGGTCTCCGTCGGGGATACTGTTATCGCTGACCCCATCGGTGACATAGACATTTCCTTCGCTATCAACATCGATGCCGTGTGGCCAGATAAACATGCCGCCGCCAAAACTCTCGACGACTTCGCCGTTGCTGTTGAACTTAAGGATGGAATCCAGGTTCGAATCCACGCATTCGTTGCCGAAGCGCTCCGGGGCAGTGGCGTCACAGCGCACATCCGCCCAGATGTGTTCGCCATCGGGCGCCACATCCAGGTCAGCCACGGCACCCCAGGTGCGCCCGTCGGGCAGCTTCGCCCAGCCTACGTTGCGATAAGGGTTCGGGGTCTGGGCATAGAGACTACTGGTAAAGGCCACTAATACCAGGAATTTGGAAAGCCGGGAAATGTGCATACTCTTGCTCGATTATTTCCAGAGTAAATCAGGGACTGATTTATATTTATTGTTAGTTTGGCACTGTTCAAGTATCCAGACTATAACCTATACCTAATTCCCGCGAACTAATCCACCCAAAATAAATCTGACCCTGTGGCTAGTTACACCGCCGACCCGGAAGACAGATATGTCGCTAGATACTGCTATAGAACATTTCCTGGAGACTCAGATTGAGGCGATGGTAAAAGCGGGTATCGACCCGGCAAAAATCTATGCCACTGCAATGACTGATGGGTTGATGCCAACAGAGGATAATTTACAACAGATTTCAAAGAACGATCTTCAGGAGTGGCAGGATCACCATAAAAGATTCGAGCATTGTATCAGCAACGTGAAAAAACTAATCAAAGTGGCGAAGAAGAGTCCTGCTTTCAAGCCTGGGGATGAGCCGTATATTGCGGGAGTGTATTTTGCAGTGCTAATTTCAGGTATGGCAATCGGGACCGAATTAGGCGACTACCCGGAGGAACAACAGGATACTTACATGAAGGCTATTTGGGTATTCGATAGAATTTATGCAGGGACTGACTTATTTGTGGCGGCGGCGATGCATTAAGCAATGGGCTGATTCAATCAAAATACATCTGTTCCTGATTCGTTATTGCAGATTGAATAGGCAGATTGAATATATAGGGCAGTTTTTTGACCGCAAAGTAAAAATTAACGGCAAGCCACTTAAACGGATACCTAAACACTACATTTTCCTGAATTCAATCCCTTATTGAAAAGTCCCAAAAAAGGACCTATAGTACCCAATTTGGGACTTTTCGAATGACCGCTACCGCTACCAAATCCTTGGGCGACGCCCTGTTTACCAAGACACAACAGCAGGTTTTGGCCCTATTGTTTGGTAAACCGGATGTTTCTTACTATCTTAATGAGATAGTGCGTCTTGCCGGCGTCGGCAAGGGAACAATCAAACGGGAACTGCAAAGCATGCTCGAGGCGGGACTTATTACCGTGAACCGAATCGGCAACCAGAATCACTATCAGGCCAATAGAGGCTGCCCGATATTTGAAGAACTGCGCAACATCGTGCGAAAAACTTTCGGAGTCGCCAGTGAACTGCAAATTGCCTTGAATCCGATCGAATCTTCCATTCAATTCGCTTTTATCTTTGGTTCGTTGGCGAAGAGTAATGAGACCTCCCGAAGCGATATCGATCTGATGATAATCGGCGATGATCTTTCGTATACTGATGTAATGGAAATGTTGATCCCTATGGAAGATAAATTGGGTCGCTCGCTAAATCCGACCGTTTATACCCCAGTAGAATTTCAATCCAGGCTCGCTGACAAGAATGTTTTTCTGACCCGCGTAATGGAGCAGGAGAAAATAGTTATTCTAGGGTCTGAAGATGCCATCAGATAGCCTGGAGAATCTGGTAAAAATTGGGCAGCTTAAGGAAGAAGTTTATAACGAAGCCGAGTTCAACGGCCTGTTAGATTCTGCACGTGATAAGTTGAATGATGTTGCCACCGGGAAGCTATCTTTTTCAAGCCGTTTCGATTTGACCTACAATGCTGCTCATTCCCTCGCCCTAGCCGCTCTTCGTTATAGCGGTTTCCGATCGGACAAACGCTACCTGGTGTTTCAGTGTCTTGTCCATACTATCGCCATGAATAGAGCCAAGGTGCGGGTTTTCGGACTTTGCCACGAGCGGCGTAATCTTGCTGAATATGAAGGGCGTCTTGAAGTGGATGAACAACTTCAAACAGAGTTATTGAAATTGAGCCAGGAGTTACTGGCCGAGGTAATCAGCCTGGATTGAACAGGGACAGATTTATTTGTGGCTTCGGTCTTGCATTAACTAACGGACAGTGTAAAAAAGGGGCAGATGTATTCGTTTCTTCGAGAAAAATATGGCTGTCGCTATTTTTCTCCAAAGAAAAATAGTAAGAGGAGTTCTGCAATGAATAAATTGCCCCTGTCCGCTTCGATCTTGCTGCCTTTAGTTGTTGGTCTTGTGCTATCCAACAGCGCTGGCGCCGCCGACAACAACATCGTCATCGTGGGCGGAGAAGGCGCGGACTGTATCGAAGATGTGGGCTGCGTAAATCGACTGCATCCGGATATCCCGATGGCAGCGCGAGCCAGGCCCGGGCAGACGATTCTGTTCAGAACGCGCGATGCGCGGGACTCACTGGGTGCGGCAGCGGCCCAGACCAGTGAGCCGGAAACCATAAGTGGTGAATTCAGCCGCGTCCATCCGATTACCGGGCCGGTGTTTATCGAAGGGGCGGTAGCGGGTGACGTATTGAAGATCACCCTCAACAATATCGATCCGGGTTCCTATGCCTGGTCTACCGGCGGCAGTTCAGGTTTCATTCCCGATCTCGTCGATGGACAGAGCCTGGTGATCTGGCGGCTTAATCGAGACTATGCCGAGAGCGATGATCTGCCGGGTATCCGCATTCCCAATGGCAGCTTTCCCGGTGTGGTTACCACCATGCCCGGACCCAACCAGCTGCGGAATATGTTGGAGCGGGAACAGGAGCTGGCGGACGCCGGTGGGCGGGTGTCACTGCCGATGGCCAACGGTGCCGACCCGGTGGCGCTGTGTGGACCGAATGGCCGTGCCAGCAATGAATGCCTGCGTACGCTGCCACCGCGGGAACACGGTGGCAACATGGACATCCGCTACCTGAAAGCCGGTGTATCGATTTACCTTCCCTGCTTTATCGATGGCTGCGGCCTGGCCATCGGTGACCTGCATTATGCCCAGGGCGATGGGGAAGTGTCTGGCACCGCAATCGAGATGTCGGCCGATGTGTGGGCTACCACCGAGATTCTCAAGGACGGCCCCGACCTGTCACGCGGCCCTCACTACGAAGGCCCGGCCCAGTTGCTGGACATTCCTTCCCGACGTTTCTATGCGGTAACGGGTATTCCGGTGAAAGACTCCGGAGACGTGCCGCCGGATATGCGCTATCTGAATTCGGATGTGGTTGCCGGCCTGGAAAACCTGTCCAACGATATCAATCTGGCCGCCCGCAATGCCATCGCCGGAATCGTTGACTATATCTCCAGCGCCTATGGTTATAGCCGACAGCAGGCCTACGTGATCGCCAGTGTCGCGGTGGATATCCGCATCAGCCAACTGGTGGATGCGCCCAATGTGGGAGTCACCGCCTTGTTGCCGCTGGATATATTTATCGACAAGTGAGCAGTTCGGACGAATTTATTTTTCTGGTTGAAAAGATAAATCAGTTCCTTTTTTCTATTGTCCACGAAAGAGATTGGCTACCCGGTCCGACACCTCATTGGCTTCTTTTCTGCGTGCCGCCCGTAGCATATTACCCATGCCATAGTTGCCTTCATGACAGGCATACTCGTACAACTGAGTCGTCACCCTGGTCAAGGGCACGATAGCGGTTAACTTATCGGTAAACGTAGAGGGGTCATCGATGGTGAACTCATAGTTGAGTGTTCGCGGCCCCACACGCGATAATCGCTCGGTGAGCACTTTGTCTCTGGAGCTGCCAAATCCATCGAAGCTTTGCGTCAAGCCATTGAAATTTTTTGTGACTACTACCAGCGTATCGCCATCCCAATGCCCGCGTGAGTCACCAGACCAGAGCCCCAGGCTCGCGTCCAGGGCCGGGCGCCCATCGAGTTTAACGATGCGAGCATCGTGTACCATCTCGGCCAGGATCACCACATGATCGCTGTTTTGAATGATCTGCACGTTGTTGTTATACACACTCGGTGTTAACGGCGGGCCAGCATTGAAGCCTACGATACAACGCTCAGACAGGCCCCGGTCTTCCGGACCATCCCGGCCAATGCCGCCGATTACAAATCTTACCGGCCGATTTCCGGTCGCCTCTACCTCTCCACCAGGTTGATTTGCAATTCCTTCCACAAGTTCAGGAGTGCGACCATTGATTGGGTAGACAATATGCGATGTGCGTACGTTGCCATCGGCACTTACGTTTTCCAGCCAGATGTTGTCATTATAGAAAGCTTCAACGCCAGAGGCTGACTTTGTCGGCCTCGCCCCTGTTCCCAACTCGAAGCGTTGCACCTGTGTTGCAGCAATCTCCTCAGCGGTGAGAAATTGCCGCTCTCCGAAGTCCTCGGGACGTTGCATCGGGACATTGGAAGAGAAATTCCAGACGCCCTGTAGATCGGGTTGTCCCCATTCGGTGCGGGGAATTGCATAGTCATCGGCGGCCAGGCAACTCAGGGAAGCCAGCAGCGAAAAAAAGAAAACGAGGACAGGTCTATTTTTCATGGTTCTTTTGATTAACGTTTACATAAGGACAGATGTATTTTGTCTAGATTACGTAAACTTTCCCAAAGCATCTATAGCTGAGTTCCCTATTACTGGACTATCTACTTCGAATAGCGACACCCGCACGAACTGCGGGATCCAGCACCCCGTTATCCAGTACCACCTCACCATTGACGAGCACATACTCGATGCCAGCAGAGGGGCGGATTGGATCCGTGTAGGTAGCCTGATCCAGAATCGACGCTGCATCAAACACGGTAATGTCCGCATCGGCGCCCACTCGAATGCGGCCCTTGTTGGCCATCGCAGGAACATATCTCTCAAGGCGTCTTGCCGGTTCGATTGTCATACGCCGCAGTGCATCCTGCAGCGTGATGATCTGTTCTTCCCGAACATACTGGCCCAGCACTTTGCTGAAAGACCCGGCACTGCGTGGATGCCCTTGTCCATCGAGGATTCTTCCATCACTGGCAATCATGGTCAGGGGATGTTGAAGTGCAGTTCGCGTCATCTCTGGTGTGCGACTGAAGCTGATCATGCGTCCACCAATCGCCCGGTATCTGGCAAAACTTTCGCGGGTCAGGCGTTCCCCGGTTGCTACCCACATTTGCTGACCGAAACGATCTTCTTCCCAAGTCTCCCAGTCATCGAATAGCGCCGAGGCGATGTCAGAAGCACTGGCCTCATAGGGATACATCTCCGTCGTCACGTCCTGGCCGCTGTCCCTGGCCGCTTGTATAGTGGCGAGGTATTCACCAATTGCAGCACCGCCACTGGAATTGGCATGCACAATATGCAGAGGCGTGCCGACCTTGTTTGCACTGGCGATGATCTGCTGTAAGCCTGCTACGCCCCCACGGGTATGAATATGGGCACTGGCGCCAGCTGCAGTGGCGATGGCGAGCATGGCTTCGAATTCACTCTGGGTTGCTGCCGGCGTATAGGCGAGCCCAAAACCCATCGCAACGGCGCCTTCTGCCAATCCCTGTTGCATCATCACAGTCATGCGGTCCAGCATTTCCGGCCCGGCGATGCCATTGGCGCCGGCCCCGGTCGGTAGAAAACTGCCCCCATCATTAAAGAGCGCCATACGCACCGGGATATGACCGATGCTGATGCCATAGTTCAGCACCTGGCCGCCGGCCCTGGCGCTGTACCAATCGGCTACTGCGGCGGTACCGACTTCAAGCTCAAATGCTGAAGTAACTCCATCCTGCACCATCAGGCGATAGGCTTCTTCAGACTGGCCATGTTCATGTAGATCGACGAACCCAGGTGCAACCACCAGGCCAGCGGCATCGATTGTGCGCTTTCCTTCCAGTGGCTGCTCCGCAATCGCGACGATACGACCGGCCAGAATGCCGATGTGCCGAACGGCATCCAGTCCCGATTCTGGATCTACAACCCGGCCATTATTAATGACCAGGTCAAGATCTTCAGAGGCGGCCATGCTGAATAGGGGAGTTAAGGCGATTGTCAGAATTGCCAGAGGCGTGCTGATTGAGAGCACACTCAATAAAGAACTAAAATACTTACGCACGGGTGAATTCTCCATAATAAGTCTGGCCTTATTAATTCTTACCTATTTCGCCATAGAATTCCTGGGCACAAGTCGGACAAATACCGTGAGTGAATTTGGCCTCCGAGTGCGCGGAGATGTACTGCTCGATCTGTTGGTAGTAACCGTCATCGTTGCGAATCTTTTTGCAGCCCGCGCAAATGGGCAGAAAACCGGAAAGCATCTTGACCTGCCCCAGGGCTTGAAAGGCCTTGTATCTCGAGCGCTGATGTAAGGCCGAGGCCAGCACAGAAATGAGTTCAGCAAACACAAAGAGTAGTACCAGGACCGACCTGTCCAGCAATAGATCCGCCCGGTCCGTCGTGAACAGGATGGCAGATTCGCCAACGATGAGCAGGGCAACTGCTGGTAACAGGTAACCCGCGTAGACTGGAAGGGCGATATGTCCGGTATAGATGAACACGGCTATGACGGCTGTTATGCGTGCTGGCGAATAGTCATTGATAGCATGGGAGATAAGAATTCCAATGGCATACAGAAGAGTATAAAGAAGCACACTGAGATCCAGCACTGCTGGCCGCCGCATCCTGGCGCAAAAGCGTGCCACACCCAATGACAAGATGAAGAAGATAATCTTGACGACAATGCCCGGAAGAAGACCTGGCTCAGCAGACAATCGCAGCAAATCAAACAGTGTCAGTGCGGCGAGAAACGCGGTAATGACATAGACAGAAGAGCTCAGCTGCTTTATATCGCTGTCCATGAAATGCTCCCGGTAGGCCTTCTCCTCGGCGGAGGGCCGACTGTTATAGGTGAAGTGCCACAGCGGAATGTCAGAATTCATAGCGAATAGAAGCGGATTTATTTTTACGGCTAGTTTGGCATTTTACTAGTCAGCAAGCTATCCCGAATGTTGCTTTTCAGTGCACTGGTCCATCCAGGTAATTCTGTGCTTGAATAAAGGGGACGGAGGGATTAAATTTGTACAATCGATCAGGATTTATTCCCTCCGTCTTCTTATTGCTCTCCGTCCCCTTTAATTAAGAAGATTGATGCGATGCCGACCAACTTTCAGTTGACCACTGCGCAGATACGAAATTTTCAGGACAAAGGATTCGTCACCGTTGATTTTGCACTGGATGGCAAACTGCTGGACACCATCGTTGCAAAGGTAGGCCCGCTCTATGAGAGGAGCCGGGGAGGGCAGTTACTGTCAGGTACCAGAATTCAGGACGCCTGGAAGCAGGTGGATGAGGTTCGCCAGGTGGCGGTTAACGACAGGGTTGCCGCTGCACTGGAACAGCTCTACGGGCGTAAGCCTTTGCCTTTTCAGACTCTGAATTTTCCCATGGGGACAACTCAACCCGCTCACTCGGATACCATCCACTTTAACTCGGTACCCAAAGGATTTATGGCTGGCGTCTGGGTGGCACTGGAAGCTATCGATGCTGACAACGGGCCGCTTATTTACTATCCCGGCAGTCACAAGCTGCGTGAGTACTCCATGCAGAGCTTTGGTTTGGGAACCACCCACGTCCATTACCCGGAGTACGAACAGAGGATCCGAGAGCTTATCCAGACAAACAAGCTCGAGCCAGAATATGGAATCATGCAGAAAGGGACGGCCTTTATATGGCACGCCAATCTGCTACACGGCGGAGCGCCACAGAAAGACCCGACGCGCACGCGCCATTCGCTAGTGACACACTTCTACTTTGCCGGCTGCAAATACTACACGCCGCTGTACAGCAGCCTATGGCGCAGGCGCTACCGACAACCCTTCTGGATTCCTGCAACGGCAGACTATGTGCTACCGCAGGAACCACCAGCCCCGATGCGCTGGTACAAACGCTGGTGGATGCGGTTTGGCTTATTCACAAAAAGCTAATCAAGTGAGTCAGAGCCAATACAGAGTAGTTTCGCGTATTGGTGAGGCTACGATTCCACTAATTGGCGTTGGCACGACTGTAATCCAGATGTTCAAGCTCGAGGGTAAAACTCACTGGAATGGAGGTTGGTAAGTAGCAGATGGCATCGTCGCAGGCCTGGTAATCCAATGTTCCGGACAGTGTCATCACCTCAAGCCCAGCCATGGTCTGTTCTGCTTCAGCCGATGCCGCCACTATTGCCTCCTGTATCAACTTGAACGGTTCCTGATACACCGGCACAGTTTCATCAAGCGGCGCGAAATAATAAAGCTCAGAACCTGGATACACAACTGGTTCAAACCTGACGTAATCCGAAGGGGCCATGTTGAATCCAACAACCCGGTAACCATTGGCTTCAGCGCCCGGGGCGTAGACATGCATCTCAGGATTCGGTACGACCTCAAGCAGCAGTGAAAAACGCGTACCGTTAGTTACGGTTGTGTTGGAAGGGTAGGCGGTAAATTTCAATTGCGCTGTGGTTCCTTCGAGAGCGGCAACAGGGGTAAGTCCAATTCCTGCCCTTACCATTACATTCGAAGTGGTGGATCGCTCCCGGTAAAATTCCTCAAAGAAGCGAGCAGTCACCCGACCATTTGCATCGAGTACAAAAGTACCGGGGAAGGGGGTGCCGAGTATCATCTGCCGCAATTGCCTGGAATCGAAAACAGAAGCCGCCACATACTTGTGGATGTCGGCGACAACCTCCGGGTCATCTCCATTGGGACCCAGGCCCTCGGCAACTACGGTGTTGAGAATGCCAAATTCAGTGATTACGGCGGAGTCTTCGTCGGATAAAAGTGGGTAGGTGATGCCATGCTTGTCGGCAAAATCGGCTAACACTTCAGTGGAGTCGTAACTGATTGCTGCGATGCCCACGCCTGATTGTTTCAGATCATCCAGTTGGCCCTGCAACTCCACGAGCTGCGCTTTGCAGTAGGGTCACCAGTCGGCCGAGCGGTGGAACAATAACATGGTACCGTTCGGGCCTTTGATCGAATCAAGGTTCTGCAGCTGACCCTTCTGGTCGGGCAGGGAGAATGCCGGTATCGATTCACCGACTTGAGGTCCCAGGGCATGGACATCGACGGCCTCTCTTGACTGAGCTCCCGCGAACGCGGCCACGCCGCAGACTAAGATGCCAAGGACAGCGAGCGTCAATGTTTTCAGGGCGTTGTTCATGAAGTGGGTGATAGCCTGACTGTGATCTATTCTGATCTTAGCAAAGATTGGGAGCAAATAGAGGGGATGGAAGGATTATTTTTTGATCAGTTGTACAAACAAAATCTTTTTGCCCCTTCATTTTCCTCTATTTATTTCAATCGATAACAGGTAAGGCGCACATCCTCATAGAATCGCAGGTGCATGTGCTTTCTTTTTGTCTGTTTGTGAATCAATTGAATAGCCTGGTCTGAGATTAAGGCGCGGCGAGAACTTTCCGACAAGTGCTCAATCAACTCTTGCAGTGATTCGTAGTTCACGCTCACGATAAAGCGATCCCTGCTTACTTCTTGCAGGTTATCGCCAACTGCAGTGAGCGCACGATTTGTTGCTGCATCGTGGACCTTTCCTTTCGAGCCATCGATGAGTCCAACCGGTATCACCTTATCATCGGTTACCAATTCCAGGGTTGCATCATGCGCAATTGGTCGCAAGTCAATAATTAGTCCTTCCTGCTTAATAACTCGCTGCGCTTCTTTCAAGGCATGGACCATGCCTTCATGTGGGACACATCACAATGACCAGCCGAATAGTGCGATATCAAATGCGTTACTGCGAAAGGGGATCTGCGTCGCACTATTAGCCACATAATGAATAGCAGGCTGTCTGTGTTTGGCTGCAATAAGTGTAGCAGGATCAAGATCGAAACCCACAACCAATGCTGTACGCGACACTAGCTGTTCGCATAATCTGCCCTCACCGCAGCCAATTTCAAGCAATTTTGCGCCGTCGAAATTGCTATGGGCAATCAATGCGTCGATTTCAACATTTTCTGGATCGATTGATCTGGGCATCACAATGGCCAAACTTGCACAGGAATATTCACCGGGAGCAATCAAGGCTCCGCAGACCCTTTTGTGCCAGGGCCGCTTGTAAAATGCAGCAGTTCGCTGCAACCGGGAAATGCGGAGCTAGGAATTCACTAGCACAACAAATCCGTCGTCATCGATTTACGGCAACCGGTCGCTGTAAGAGTCACCGGTGTACATACGGGTGACCATGCCATCTTCTTCGACGAAGCGCACAATCTCTCCAACCGGTCCACCCCCGGTCGGTGCGGTCATGCGAAACAGGTCATCGCCTAACGGCTCGAGTTCGGTAGGCTCTCCGATGCTGGTGGACCAGGGATTTATGGTAACCAGTTTCTCATTCATCACTAACACCTGTCTGTCGCCGTTGTTACTGCGGTAGCGACCGGCAAAGCGTTGCCAACGGGGATCCCACTCGATCTTGTCTTCCTTCTTTGGTGCGGCAGCCTTGGCGACGGCCTCACCAACCGTGCTCATTAGTTGGCGTGCGATCTGAGCAGGGTTGGAGTCGTTGGTGTTAGTCAGCACGATGATGCCAATTTTTGAATCGAGCTGGATTGTGGTGCTGGTAGTATAGCCCGGGTAGCCGCCGCCATGTCCGATAGTCAGCTTGCCGTCGCTGCGTTGCACACTGAAGCCGATGCCCTGTCCGCTGGTCCAGGTGGTTTCCAGCATGCGCACGCGGTGCATCTCACGCAGTGAGGCGGTACTGAGCAGACGATCATCGCCCCGGGCGCCTTTTCGAAACTGCGCCGAGACGAACCGGGCCATGTCCTCGACTGTCGAGGTGAGTCCGGTGGCGGCGGCCATGCCGCGGGCGTCCACGAAGGGCATGACGCTGCGTGATCCATCCGGCATTCTGATGCCATAGCCGGTGGCCAATCCGGGATCATCCTTATCGACACTGGAGGCACTCATACCCAGGGGAGCGAAGATGTTCTGTTGCAGATAGTCGGCCCAGGACAACCCGCTGACTTCTTCCACGATCATGCCTGCAATCGTGTAGGCGAGGTTGGAGTATTTCCAGCGCACCTCAGGTGAAAACGGTGCCTGTCGTTCCGAGATCAGTCCGCGCAGCTCACTGGCTGTCGGGAAATCAAAATCAGTCCAATGGGAGCCAGCTTCTCTTGGCAATCCGGAGCTGTGGGTCAACAGGTGCTCTATGGTGACCAACGGATCGTCAGGCGAGGCCTGTTCGAATTCAAACCAGGGCAGATACTCGGTAACTGGATCATCCAGACGCAACTTGTTCTGTTCTCTGAGCTGCATGATGGCGGTTGCAGTGAATAACTTGCTGTGGGAAGCCATGCGAAAGCGGGTGTCCGGTTGCATGTGCCGGTCGGCCTCAATGTCGGCGTGACCGAAGCCCTTCGCCCAGACCAGTTCCTGATCAGAGACGACACCTACTGCGACGCCGGGCAAACCGCGAATCTCGAGCTGTCCGTCCAGCCAGGCTGAGAATAGCCCGATCTGTGCCGTGACCTCCGCATCGTCTGCCAGTTGCTGGGCGTGAAGCGGGATAGTTGTGAGCGTGGATAGACAGGAAACGATTAATGCACAGCGCGTGATTTTTGTTATTGTCATGGCGTGTATTCCTATGTTTCTTGAGAGATAGTAAAAAAGGCACACTCTAAAAATACCGTGGTTTCGGGCTTTCCGAACACCTGCACCAAGCCCTCATGCGTAAGCACGCCCTATGTCAACTACAGATGCCAACAATGCCAACGCTTTGCAGGTAAATTGGGGAAATCAATCTTCCGCCGTGAATTTTTACGGGCTATAGGTAGCGCTGTCGAATAATAGATCTGTTCCTATATCGCCAACTAATCCGCACTGGTGGATTTGGAACAGTCGATTGAAAAGGTATTTGTGATTGACAACAGCCCTGCATAGTTTTTGTTGCACAGTATCGATTGAACTGTCGGACTCTGTTCCAGTGTATGGCCACTTGCCAGTGTTGCCTGCAACTTCAGATGCGCAAAGATGCGACGGCCGTTATAGGGTGTCGGTGCCAATAATCCGTCAGTGTTGATCTCGGCAGGCAATAACTTGAGTCGAACCCAGCCACTCACGTTTCCTCCAATCAGCATGATGCGCCGATTATCATTGTCCAGCTTCACTACAATGTCGCAGTGGGTACGAGCTCCTTCGCCAAGTTGTTGGCGCCGGGCGTTTATTGACTGGTAATTTGGTCTGCTGCCGCGACAGAGAAGATCACCTGGCACGATTGGCAATTCACCAGGATCATGCGCAATATAGGCGACCAATGACTCGTCGTCATCCCGGGCCGTTATCGCCTGATCAATGTAGCTGTGATGGGCAATAGCCCGACGAAATACGCGAGGGTCACCCAGTCCGCTCTCACACATTACCCAGGATATGAAGGCTGCAGACCAGGGATTGCGCCAACGTGAACTGCTTCCCCGCGAGTTCCAGGACTGGTTTTGACGCTCCAGAATCCATGCACTGTCAGGGGTCGTAGACCAATAGCCGGCAATAGAGTCTGCGACTCTGGCAACCTCTACAGGATCGATTACAGAGCGTGGCCTACGTTGGGGCAGGTAGTTTGGATCAGATTCGCGCGTATTAGTAAGATCCTGAATGCTATAACCGAAGTACGCCCATTCCTGCACGGCCGTATTTACAATGTGGGAGCGGATTTCTGTTGTGGGCAACGGGGCACGGCAATTACGCGCAGAAAAGATCATGTCGCCAGGCGTTCCGACAACTCGCGTTGAAGGTGCATCCACGTCCAGTAGATTCTTAGGTAGTCGTTCACTGAAAGGCAATTGCGCCTTGCTTGTCGGAAAAACGAGCATTGACCAGGTTGCAACAAGCAACCAGAGCAGATTCCTGTTTCTCATCTTTCTAATAATCCTTCAAAGCAAATACAAGCAGCGATCAAGGGAGCCTCTGAACAAGACTATGGTCACTCTGCGACAGGCCCCGCCGGTCGGGGGTTTACATAGAGTGCGCTCTCAGCGTTGCGCTGGCTTGAAAGGTCGACCGTCCTGCGCGCGCTTTGAGAGCGAAATTGGCTGTAAGCCAGAGCGGCCATAGTCTTGTTCAGAGGCTCCCAAGATAAAAGTGTTAACGAATTTAGTCTACGAGTTTCTGCAGGAATCAGGGTGTTGAAGTCAGAAATTCAAAGGGGACAGCAGCGGGTCTGAATACCTTGATTATCAAGATCGGCGCCGCCTACTCATTCCATTGTCAACCCTTCGATCTATTCTATTAGAGCGCCATACACGAGGGCGCTTAATTCTCCGCGTAGTGCACCTGTGCCTCTGACTCCCATATGCTGGGTCATTGACACTACAACTATTTCTTCAACCGGATCAATCCAGAAATTCGTGGCTGCTGCACCGGCCCAGTAATAGGTGCCTTCTGATGTGGGATAACCCGCCCCGGCCGGATCTTCAACCGTTGCGAAACCCAATCCAAAGCCGAGCGCCGGCGAGAACGTGCGATGTTGCTGTTCGGTTAAGTGGTTTCTGCTCATGAACTCAACAGTCTTCGGACCGAGCAGGCGCTCACCGTTGAGTTCACCGCCGTTAAGCATGGCCTGGGCAAAGCGGAAATAGTTTTCGGTTGTAGATACCAAACCGATGCTGCCGCCTTTGTATTCGTGGTCAAAGGTATAACTGTTGGCAGACCAGGGTTGAGCGAGCACACCGCCTGGCGGCTGGCCATGGGTTTCGTCGATGGGTACAAACTTGCCGTCTTTTTTCCAGTGAATCGGCGACAGGCGATGGGCGTTGTCGGAATTTACCACGTAGCCGGTGTCGTCCATGCCCAGTGGATCGAACATTTTCTGTTCCAGATAGTCATCGGCAGACATGCCGGAGATTACTTCCACCAATCTCAGTGCCACATCCGGGCCTACACTATAACGAAACTGGGAGCCCGGTTGATTCATCAGCGGGATGTTTGACAGGGCAGTCATCATTTCTTCCAGTGAAGTCTCTGTGCTGAATATACCGAGTCCAACGAAGGACTTGTCGTATTCGCTATTTCCCAGGCCATGGGAGAAGCCAGCGGTGTGCCGCAATATATCCTGCACTGTCGGTTCGCGCTCCATGGCAACAGTATCATCCAGCGGTCCGTCCGGGTTTCGCAATACGCGCAGATCGGCAAACTCGGGAATGAACTTGGACAAAGGATCGTTCATCTGGAACAAGCCATCCTGGTACAACATCATCAGCGCGGTCGAGACGATTGGCTTGGTCATGGAATAAACACGAAACAGCGTGTCTCTCTGCATGGGAATTTCCTGTTCGGCATCCTGATAGCCTACTGCACTGAAATGGGCAATTTTTCCATGGCGCGCTACCAGGGTGACCATGCCGGCTATTTCTCCATTCGCGACTCGGCTGGCAAAGTAACTTTCGATTTTGTTCAGTTGTTCAGATGAAAATCCGACTTCCTCGGGTTTTACGAAAGGAAAACCGTCAGCGGCAGTTGCAATGCTGACGGAAAATAGTGTTGCAGCGATAAAATAGATTCTTAGAAATTGAGTGTTCACAATTTTTCCTCTTTGTTTTTTCTTGTGATCCAGCTTATAGACCGGCATTCCAGACCGCAAGGTCTGAATAGATAGGGACAGATCTATTTTCTATACCAGATCTGTTGCTCCTCACTCGTACCTTTTAGGAATATAAATCTGTCCCTCTCTATTATCGACCTAACAATCAGCAGAGGAAACCTTGTTAAACTGCGGTATATTTGGCTTAACTCAGGGAGGACTCGACGTGGCCAAGCAATCCGACGACAACAAGAACAAAACCCATCCCCAGAACAATAAAGGCCTGAGCCGACGGGAGTTCGTCAAGAAGGGAGCTGTCGCCGGCCTGGGGACCGCGGCGCTGGTCGGGCAAGACGGCGCGCGCGCGCAAACCTCGGCGGCCGGTGCGGAAGACATTAGCTGGGACTACGAAGTGGATGTTGTGATCGCCGGGGGTGGCTGCGCCGGTCTGACTGCGGCCATTCGCGCGCGGGATCTTGGTGCCAGCGTGCTGGTGGTGGATCAGAACTTCGATCTCGGTGGCCGTATGCTGCACAGCGCCGCGCGGATGTCGCTGGGGGGAGGCGACCCGGTGCAGCGGCGCGACATGGCCGGCGAGAGCGACCGCGAAGGTCTGGTTAGCGTAGCGCCACTGGAGAATCCGGAAGAACTCGACGACAGTATCGAGCTGCTGTTCACCGACCTGACCGACTGGTCGGTAGTGGATCCGAAGGGGCAGAGCCCCTATCGCTACAACGAGCGGGAGATGGTGCGGGCCTGGGCCGAGAACTGCCCGGCCACCCGGCAATTCCTGATGGATAACTACGTGCGCTTCTCGCGGGTAGTTAGTACCCACGGGGGCGGTGGCTTGTCGCGTGCGCGCCTGGCGACCTGTTTTCTCATGCTGGGTGAGACCACAGACATGCGGGCTGGAACCATCACCGCCGAAGATGCGGGCGTCGCCGATCGTGAACGCTCGAGTGCCTTTTCCCCCATACCGATGGGCAATGTCAGCCGCATGGTCGGGCCGAATGCCGTAGCCAATGGCGCCGCCCTGTCCCGGCCGCTGGAATTCTCAGCGCGAGAGAAGGGCGTGCAGTTCCTACTGAATCGTCGCTTCGATGAACTGATACGCGAACAGCCCTTCTCTGGCCGAGTAGTCGGTATCACTGCCCACTATTCGCCGCGGCAACATCCCGACACCGGCGAGCTTATGCCGAGCTACTGGCAGAATGGCAATATCGACGAACGCCGGCCGACGCTGAACATCAAGGCCCGCCAGGCCGTCATCCTGGCCAGCGGCGGCCTCGCCGGAAATCCCGAGGTACGCAGCATGTTCTACCCGGCCATGAGAGAGCCCGCCTTTCCCACCAGTGGGCGAGCCTTGCTGGGCCCCGGTGGTCAGGACGCATCGGCGCTTATTGCCGGCCTGAAGGTCGGCGCCAACCTGGCGGGGATGCAGCAGAATCTTTCCTACTTCACCACGTTCCATATCTCCACCCGCCTGGGAACGCGCGATGCCTATACCGGCATGATGCCGGGTCACCCGACCTTTGGTTACCGCGGCTCTGCCGGCTTCAATGTGGGTAATTCGGGCTTCGAAGAGTTCATCGCGGTGAACCAGGTGGGCAAGCGTTTCTTCAACGAAGTGCGGCTTCCCCTTCGGCCCGGACCGAGCGCCTACCCCGGTGACGGGGGTGCTCCGGGGCGGGGGCTCGATCACAAGCCGTTGGACTGGCGTAACTGCCGCAAGGAGTGGGTCCGGCAGATGTATGACTATGACCACGGCCTGGATGCCGCGCTGGCCATCAACGAGGGCTCGCAGGCTCCCGATTATTTCTCGGGGCCGCTGTGGGCAATCTTCGATGAGGATGCAGTCACGCGTAACGGTTGGGAACTGCGTTACCCGTTCGTGTCCGACAACGGCTACTTCTTCAAGGCCGATACCATCGAAGAGCTGGCTGAGAAGATCTACACCGGCAACGAGTTCCAGCGCATGCCGCTGAAATACCTGGCCGAGACGGTAGCCACCTGGAACGGTTATGCGGCCACCGGCACCGACCCCGAGTTCGAGCGCGGCGAAGACGCGCCCATCATTCCCATCGCGAGCCCGCCCTTCTATGCACTCTCAATCATGGTGATCTGGCACGATTCCTACGGTGGCCTGCGAGTCAACGGCCGGCAGCAGGTGGTGGATATGCAGGGACAGGTCATTCCGGGTCTCTACGCCGGGGGCGAAGCGGTGGGTGGATTCAACAAGCATGGCCTGGGCAAGGGGCATGTGCACGGTTACATCGCCGGCACCCATGCCGCTGCAGAGTCGGGCAGCTGAGCGTGAGAGTAAACTTGGGCACTAGTCTGAACCTTATGCGGGAGCTTCACTGAGCATGAATGAGGGGAAAAAGTTATCGCACCTCATTCATGTCGTTGTATGGGATGTGCCGTCGACCATCGAAGAAGGTGAGAAGTTCAGCATCAAGGCTGGCATCAAATGCTCGGCCGAATGCCGACTCGACGATTGCACGATGCAGATCAATGACCATGAAGGTACGCAATTGGCATCGAGTACTATCAGTGATGCTGCCTGGCCTGGCTCAACTGCGCTCTATTTTGCGGAGCTGGAACTGACGGCACCTGACACAGCAGGGCCGTATAGATGGGAAGCCAGGGTTGCAGCGATTGAGAAGGAAAGTCTGCACAAGGAGTGCATTGCCGGTTTCAACTTACAGATCGTTGCCGCACCGGAATGCGTAATAAACGTGCAAGCTATCGACAGAGAGAATCAGACCCCGGTGAAAGGTGCGAAGGTCGTCGTGCATCCTTACCGCACCCTGACAGACGAGCGCGGTCTGGCCGAGGTGAGAGTTCCGAGGGGAGAGTACAGACTCTTTGTTTCCGGGAAAGATTATTTTCCCTTTCGCAGTGACGGCGAAGTGAATTCGGACATCACGATAAGGGTGGAACTGGCTGTGGATCGGGAGCTGTCGGATGCGGAGCTGTGGTCATGAAACTAATGGGAAATAAGTGGAGATGGATTTGTCTGCCGTTTACCCAGGCAATACAGTTGATTTCCAAAATTTCCGGTACGGAAAATAAATCGGTCTCTATGTATTCACCTCGAAAAATGAATCTCTCCCAATCTATTCTTTGTGTATTTGTTCTGCTTATTGTGACCGCTCCTCTTTCTGTAGCTCAGCAGGAGCGAGAAAGTAACGGCCAGGCATTGGTCTGGGATGGTGTCTATACCGAAGCCCAGGCAATGCGGGGCCGGGACGTCTATGAAGGTGCCTGCGGGTTTTGTCATGGATTCAGGTTGGATGGTGCGGCAGACGATCCGGACATGCGCTCAGCACCACCGCTGGCGCGGGCCAAGTTCCTCCGCGACTGGGAGGGAAGGTCGCTTGCCGTATTGTTTGAATTGACCCGTACGACAATGCCGGAAGGCAATCCAAACTCGCTTACCGACGCCGAGTATGCCGATGTCATCGCCTATATGCTCTCGGTGAGCAGGATACCGGCAGGCGACGATGAGCTTCTGCCAGAATTGCAAAGCCTCGCGCGCATCGTCATTCAGCAACAGGAATAAAAAGGGGACGGAGGCTGAGGTATCCCCAGAAAATATCGAATTAACTCAGTGGATTAACTTGTTTTACGTTTGTGTTTGCGGATTGAAAGCAATCGAAGCCTATGAATTTCGACTTCAAGCCGAGGGCTGGGATGTTGTTTGCGAACAATCAGGGCCGAAGGTCCGTGAGCAAATAATATCCCAGCCCTGGGCCGCCGGCCTGTAGAAGTCGCCTCTCCGCCCGTCCCCTTTTTCTACCCCTTTTTCTATTGAATTCCCTTGAGCAAGCGGTCGAACAGATCAGCACCAGTAATAATTCGTTGTTGATCGGTCCACAGCAATACAACATCATTCTCGATGACTCCAAGGGGTTCCTGCTTCGAACGTTTCATCATACGGATGACCGAGCCGAGATCGGTGTGATTGTCATAGATGATGACGGGCCGATGACAGTAATGGTAAGGATCGATATCATCCCCCTCAAACAGCGCGGCACGCAAAAACCCATCGGAATCCAGCAGCAATTGCGGCTGGCCTTCCATATCAGCCAGGATCACCCATTTTCTGCCTGAGGCATGCAGACTCTGAAGAAAAGGATCATCCAGTTTGCGCTCGAACGACGGCAACCTGGGTAGATCAATATCAGACGGAAATCTAAGGATGCTTGCAGGATCCACAGTCGCGCCTTCGCTGAGAGCGGCGATTTCATCAATCTCCAGAAAATTCAGGGCACCAATTCCCTCAACATCGTCCACATCGCTGTCATGATGCTCGACGTGTTTTAACAGCATGTCCCGGATAACCTGTTCCCTGAAAAATACTGCCGATTCCACCCCCAACCATTTGTCGAGAATCATAGCCGCCGGCTTGGCCACCGGATACAGAATAAACTGATACACGCGTAGAACCGGGCCGAGAAGGGAAGCCATCTTGAGGGCATTCCTGGAGAAGTAGGCCTGCGGGATAATCTCTCCCAGGAAAGTAATGACGAAGGTTGAGAATAAGAATGCGAAAACCCCGGCCAGCACTGAGTTGGAAAGCAAGGTCAACAGCACGTTAATACCGACATTGCCCCACAAGATGGTAGTTAGCAGGAAGTTAGAATCCTGCCGCATCTGCAACACGCGCTTAGCCTTTGGATTGGTTTCCGCCTCGACTTCAAGCTGAAGTCGTGACACGCCGAAAAAGGCGAGATTTAACCCGGAAAACATTGCCGACTGCGAAATGCAGAAGATAATGCCGTACCAGATCCAGTTTTCCATGATCTATTCCCTACATGTTGGTCAAAAATATTGGTCAATTTCTGCCGCAAACCTTGCACGGCAATTTGGGGCGGCCAACTTACACTACTTTTAGACGGGAGTATATCGATCCACCGATCCGGAGCTCATGCAAAAATGAGCAATAGTAGAGGAGACCCAGCGTCAGGCGTGTTATGCGGCTAGTCGATCTTGAGTCGGGAATCCACGCAAAACCGCATGATCCGGCCTGCTTCGGCAGATGCAGTTGGGCCATTACCAACCAAGAATGGGGGTTAGGATAATAAAGGGACGGAGGGATTAAAATTTGAGCAATTGTTCAAAATTTCCTCCGTCCCCTTTTTTGCAGCACCGGTATCAGTTCATCTAACCAGGGGCTCAGACTCCTGGTCAGCGTTGAATTCTGGCTCCAGCGTGAGGCACGTTGGCACACTCGTATAGCTAACTCATGCACCACACCCACCTTGTCGAATTCAAGGCAATACGCGTAGTCCCACCAGCCATTCTTTTCCTGATAACGCAGTATCATCTCCAAGCGTATACAGGCATGCATCGTGCCGTAGACTGACAGGTATTCCTGTGCGCGAGATTGTGAATAACCATGGGCAAAGGAGGGCAGGATCTTTGCGATGAGGGCGTCTTCCAGTTCTTCCAGATGCGGTGTGTATTCATCGCTCAGCAGCCAGGCAACATCATCGAGGGGATGGCGTTTCCCGCAGTGTTCCCAGTCGATCCAGATTACCTTGCCGCTTTCGCGTACTACCGCGTTACCGGGTCGTGCGTCCCACTTGATAAAACAGGGTTGTTCGACATCCAAGAGCATAGCTAATTTGTCGAACGGAAGAACCGGTGCTGGAAGATTCAGTCGAGAACCCAGGCGTTCGGCAGATCTGACAAACGACCCCAGCCACTTACTATCTTTACCCAGGGTCGTGATTGATTGCAGCGGTTTGCTATTTTTCCCCACTTGATGAATTAAATGCAGGCTCCCCAGCGCGGATTCCAACAGCGTCAGCACCTCTTTCTTGCTTCCTGTGTTCAGGGTCTGGGTCAGGCGATTGCTGCCGACATCCTGTTGTATCAAGTAGTTATCCCGATAGGCAATTAAGTGGGGGACGGGTGCGTTGTGCTGATTAAGAATTCTCAACACACCGCTTTCCAATCGGGCGCGTTGCAAGTTTTTGCGGCGGGTAACGATCAGGCCTTTACCGGCGAGTCTTACTCTTACCGACTCACGCGAGGAGCCTCCCGGGAATTCGATATCATCCACTTCTGTGTTAAGCAGATCTGCACAAATTGACTTAACTTCAGCTTCTGAAAGTGACATTGATCTATTCTAAACGGATTGGTGAGGAGCCAGGTGCTGACCGCATAATAGCAAAAGAGGCAGTAAAAAAGAGGGCGCTGATATCTCAGCGCCCTCTTATCGGGAAGAGTTAGAGCGAGTTAACTCGCTCTAACGCTTCGGTTGCATACTATTCAAGTCTTTCTCTTGTGCCAATGGAGACCTGACCCTCAATTACTTAAAACACATAGTCTGGCGCTAAACCAACTACCTGTATCTCCACTAATTGTACGTCCGTTAGCGGCCCACCCCCAGTAGCTCCGAGATCGTCAACGATCGCTGTTAGCGTGACCACACCGCCGAGAGCAACAGCGGGGTTAAGGGGAGTATAGGCGAGGCCGTTCAACAGAGCCGCATTGATATCCGAGGCAAGGCCCGAGTACGAAAGAGTACCGTCGTTGCCGTTGCCGTCTATCGCAGTCAGCCCGGCACCAGAGAATGACAATGTGCCGTTCGCCACGCTTAAATTCAGCTGGATCGGATTTGCACCGGAGTCCGGATCTGAAACGCTGAGCCCGTTAATGATGGTAGCGGTTCCAAACCTCGCAGCCAATGGCACGATGCCATCCAGCGCCGGGCCCTTGGCACCTGTGAGTTCCTGACTTACAAAAGCCAATTCAGTCGAAGTACTGGTAGCGGTAAAGGTGAATGTCTGCCACTGCCATTTCATATTCAGTGACGACGTGGCGTCGTTAAAGGTGTAGTTGGTACTAGTGGGGACAGTTGTGTTAGCAGAAACCTTCACGGTAGCGCTGGGAATCGTACCGTGACTGTCATGATTCTTGGATAACATGAACCCGATAGTATAGGTTGCACCGATAACAGTGCTCAGGACCTGTTTAACCCCACCCTGAGTGCTCCCGTTTAGATCCACGCTGACGACACCATGCCCAGATTGCCAGCCGGAATTAGGTACTTGATCAATATTGCCTGGCGAGACAGTCCAATCGGTCAAAGAATTTACAGTTGTTTCAAAGGAGGCATTCTTGATTGTAAGTCCGCTAAACGAAACATCCGGGGCATCATTGACCGGAACCACATTGATCGAGATGGTTTCCGAGTCGGACTTTGCCCCACCGGCTCCGGTAGCGCCCCCATCGTTAATAATTACCAACAGTGAATCTGCCCCGGAATAATTCGGATGAGGAATATAGGACAGCCCATTCACCAGTGCGGCGTTAATATCAGTCAACGATCCGAATAAACCGAGTGTCCCGTCGCTGCCATCCAGGTCTCCTGACAGCCCGCTGCCGGCGATTGTCAGGGATCCATGATCCACGATCAAACTAAATTTGAGCAGACTGGCGCCGGAATCGATATCGGCAATGCTCAATCCCTTGATCGTCGTTGCCGTATCTTCGAAGGCGCTGAAGTCAGCTGCCAGCCTGACATTATCCAGTGCTGGTCCCCATGCATCACTACCGCCAGTTGGATCTGCGCTGGCTAATCGCAGCACTGTACTGGAACCAGTGGCGGTGAAAGTGAAGGACTGTTGTGACCACTTCATGTTTACGATGTCATTGAGAGTATTGAACACGTAGTCCTTGCTTTCTCCAGCCGCAGTGACTGTGAGGGTTTCTGTCCCTCCGGGTGAACCGGGGTTCTTGGACAATGCGAAGTTCACGGTATATTGCCGATCCGCGACAGTCTGCAGCAGGGTCTGCTCGACGTAACCACCACCGTGTTCCGCATTCATATCCAGTGAATAGCTTCCATCAGCAGCCTGCCAGCCAGTTAGATGGTTGATCTGACTTGCAGTCCATCCAGTGGTGCTGCCTTCGAAAGAACCGTTGCTAATCGATGTTTTCAAAAAGTTGATGGATGGGCCATCATTGACCGCATTCACAGTCACATTGACTGTGGCCGTGCTGGTTGCACCAACTGCATCCTTCATCGTATAGGTGAAGCTGGCGGGCCCATTGTAATCAGCTGTGGGAGCAAAAGTGACATTACTCCCATTCAGGGATACAGATCCGTTGACAGCATTCTGAACAGAGACAAAAGTCTTGGTGTCGCCTGTATCAATGTCTTCATCATTGGCCAGCAAGCTGGCAGTAGTGATGATTACAGACGTATCTTCGTTGGTCGAAGCCGTGTCGTTCTTGGCTACTGGCGCATCATTGACGCCCTTGACAGTAAGCTGCAACTGACCGTCGTCGAAGTTGCCTAGATTGTCGGTTACCCTGTAGGTAATATTTTCCTGATGAGTTGCCCCGGCGCCAAGGTTTGCAAACTTGCCTTTGTCGTCATACAGGTAGTCACCATCGCGGTCGACCTTGATAACAGCCCCGGAGGCCAGTGTCAGGGTCAATGAATTTCCAAGCATGGCCTGGCCATTCACCTGGGTGACTTCGATAGTGGACGTTACCCCGCCTTTGTCGTCATTGGTCAACAAATTGCCGGATGCGGTGGCCGTTGGAGAAATTCCATACGTGCCGATAGTAAACCCATTCCAGAATTCATGGCTCTGGCTGGTCCAGGTGAGTGACTGAACCGCATTGTCAATGGCGAGCACACCGTGAAATTCATTGGGATAGACACCAGGAGTCGTGATTCCAAATGGACCGTTGCCGCTACCGGTAATCGTATAGGAGCCGGTATACCCGAAATAACCGGAATCAGTTGGGCTGTCGGCACTGCTGACTACCGTGAAGGGCTGGTCGAACAGGTAGCCGTTCGCGTTCATGCTGATGATGGCGAAGAACAGGTTATCAACCGCCACCGGATTGCCGCTCTGGCTGAAGGTCAGGTTGCGCGATGAATCGGCGTGGTATAGCTGGATGAAGTCATTGTTGGTCGGGCCGTTACCGACCTGAGGGCTCGTGTAGACTCCGACTCCCTCAGTGTTTGTTATGACCACACCGGGACCCTGATTGCTATCCCTGGTCACAAAATAGTCGGTACCACCGCTCAGTTGAACTCCATTTGCCTGGCCGTGATATATGACATCGATGACCGATGAGTCAGCCAGGGTGATAGTGCCAAACACGTCGTAAACGGCGTTTCTTCCAGGCGCCTGCGACACGAATGAGGAACTCGTCCAGTCCACCCAGTACACGGTATTGCTGGTGCTCTGCGCCGGACTGCTGGCATCCAGCATGTTGTCGTCGTCAACCGCGGTCGGGCCATCGGCGGTGCCGGTGATATTGACGGTGACGTTGGTGGCAGTGCCATCCACACTGGTTACCGAGAAGATATCAGTGACTATCTGGCCTTCTGCCAGTTCATCCAGAGCACTGTTGGTGGAATAGGACCAATTACCATCCGCTGCGATGCTGAAGGAACCATAGGTGCCGGCGGTATTGGATTGCACATTGAAGGCTTCCTCTTCCTGATCCGGATCGGAAATGGTCAACAGACCGGCGGTGTTCAGAATTGCATCGGTCTCGGTCAGATCGACAACGGCGTTGCTGAGCGTGGCCACATCGTTAGCGCCGGTGATGGTGATATCCACCTGCTGCTCTGAAGTGCCGCCCTTGCCATCGCTGACCGTTACCAAGAAACTTTCAACAGCCGTGTCACCTTCTCCCAACTCCTGGTAGGCACTGTTGCCGATCTGGAAGTCCCAGCTGACCACGCCGCCAGTACCGCTTCCCGTGGTATCGGTATCGACTACCGCGGTGAGGGTGCCCTGCACGGTGCCGACTGGAGCCACACTAACAGTATGACTATCGCTTAAATCTACATCAGTAAATTGCAGCGTACCACTGTCAAAGGCTTCGGGTGGAGCCACATGCTGAAAGACACCACTTGAGTTCGAGAACGAAAATTCCAGTGAGGCTTCGCCACCGCCTTCGAAGAAAAATAATACAATGGGGTAGACACCTGGGGTCAGAAAGATACTGCCAGTGAATTGCTGCTCAGGATGGAAGCCAGAGTCACTTATTATCGATTGGCCGTTAACACTCAGATACACACCGTCATCATTAAACGTTCGAAACGTATACGTGTCGGCTTGTGTGATCAGTATGTTGGTAGTGATGCGGGCAAAGAAATTGTTGTTAATGGCATCATGAGGACTAGTAGCGCCAGTAGCGACGGCTGCAGGCCAGGGCGAACTGCCCGGAATCAAGCCAGCGAATCCAGCCGGGTCGTCGGTGTAATCAATGATATTGGTAGTAGCGGTATAGTTTGGCAGGTTAGCTGCCGCAAAGGCCTGCAATTGTGCCAGGGCAGTAGTAGCACCATTTGCAGTATAGCCAGTCCACTGTTCTACGGTGAATGCAGCTTTACCGGGAGCCAGCTGCACTGCTCCGCTGGACTTTCCGCCTTCAATTACTGGTGCATCGTTGGTGCCGATCAGGGTAATGGTGACGTCGCGGCTGTCGGTGCCGCCGTTACCGTCATCCACT
>JAQBSZ010000021.1 GCA_027623555.1 Pseudomonadota bacterium
CCACCGAAACAAATGCTGAAGGCAGCATGACTTCTACTTTTGAAACTAGTTAAAAAAGGGATGATTACCGGCCGAAAGTGGTAGTTGTCTGACTAACGGTCTTTGCTAAGACTGACTTTTGATCTGGATCTGGCAGCATCCAAGCCCCTGAAAAGGCGGGTGCTGCCACCCAGAAAACCTCCAGAAACATCGAATCCAAACCTAATTACCCAACACTAATTACAATTAGACGAATCCGTCTTGACTCTAAAATAACAACATCGATAATCTCTGCTAATTACGCAACTACCTCTCCTCTACCCACAGGTTCTAAGCAAGGTTTAAGCCATGATTCAGAAGAAACAACAAGGCTTTACACTCATAGAACTGATGATAGTCACCGCCATTATCGGCATCCTGGTCTCAGTAGCACTCCCGGCCTACGATCTCTACCGCAACCGCGCTCGCTTCTCTGAAGCCATACTGGCGATAGGTTTCTATCGCGCTGCAATCCTGGTGCAGGCTCATTCCGACCGGTTTAACTCGCTGGCGGACGTAGATGCCGGCACCAACGGCATTCCACCCACCCAGGCCCAGGCAGCCAGCACTCACGGGATCGATGTAGTGGATGGGGTAATTACTGTTATCTGGATGGCCGATGGCACTGATCTGGCAGGCACGACTTATACACTGGCTGCTCAAGGTGTAACCCCGCCCGTTCAATGGGTAAGCGGCGGCAGCTGCGAAATTGGTGGCTACTGCTAAAGAAACGAATCGCTACTCCTTGTCCTTTTCTTGACATTAATCTTCCTCAACGGCGTCAGTATTCCTGACATACTGATTGCCAAAGAACTCGCGCAGCGACCTTGCTCCACTGTCGTAGCAAACATAGCCACTGGTAATTGAAGAGATGAACTTGGCGAGCCGGCAGGAATCCTGCAATCGATCTATAAGATCTTCGCTTAACGTACTACGCACAGCTGCTTCGCGGCGAAACGCTGCAATAACTTCTGATTCGGATTTCGGGAGCGGCCGATAGCGATCGGTTTGTATGTACAAAGGATCACCGATGAACTGGCTGCGAATGGAGACTATATCGGCCTGGATCTCGTTCTCCGGCAATTGAGTATACACAAGCTTCGGATAAGGTCCCGGGTAGTCTTCGAGTAATAAAGGATCCTTGCCGAATTCCGCGAAATCCTGTGATGCAACGCTGTAAATGGTGTCATAAGCCAGAATCAAAGCGATTGGACGTTCTGTATAAACGATCCACATACCTGCCGCCATGCAGCCTATTTGGGCAATCACTATACAGCTAAGGTCAAACTTCAGGCCAGGCTTGCCAGCCTTGAAAACAATTAGTGTAAGCAGAGGCCCAAGCACCAGATCCACTCCGATAACGATGCGCAGGCCAGTCCATCCACCATCGATACTAAAAAGAATCCCGGGATACCAGACGAGCAAGATAACGGCCAGGAGAACTAAAAATACTGCCAGACTGATGGAAAAATGAATCGCAAATGCCTTCCATCGACTCATAAATTTACCTCAGATCAATGCGTACTGGCCCAAAATTAAGTGAGTCCGAAAAACCACAGCTATAATTATAGAACCCATCTGAAATCTTTAAAACAACACAGTTATCGGACATCGTGTCAGCAATCATGGGGGGACTGGCCAGGAGGCTGGTCACCGACAAACTTCTCGATGAATCCCAAGTCGCTGCTGCAATTAGTTTAGCGGCAAGGGATAATATTCCTTTCGTGGCTCAGTTGGTGTCCAGCAATCAAATCTCTGAGCGTTCCATTGCTGTCGTGGCTGCACAGGAGTTTGGAATTCCTGTGCTCGATCTCGATGCGTTTGATCCAAAATTTTTCCCGACTGAATTGGTCGATAACAAGCTACTGAAGAAACATAACGTACTTCCCCTTTACCAACACAGCAACAAACTCTATATCGCAGTAGCGGATCCAGCCAACAGCACCGCATTGGATGAAATAAAATTCCACACCGGGATGCCCGTCGAACCTGTCGTGGTGGAGCAAGATAAACTAAGCCGGATTATTGGAAAACTGCTCACTAGCAGTAAATATGCGCTCGAACCTGCTACCCGGGTAGGGGCATCGCTAGCACAAACAATAGATTTAGGTGCGGACCTTGAATCTGCCCTGCACAATCCTTCTGAGGAAGCCCCAATTGTAGGATTCGTCAATAACTTGCTGCAGGATGCCATCCGTAAAGTAGCCTCGGATATTCACATTGAACCCTATGAAAAGGCCTATCGAATCCGGTTTCGCGTGGACGGTATTCTCCAGGAAGTTAATCGGCCCCCGATCAGTATGGCCAACCGCATTGCCTCCAGGCTGAAAATCATGTCGCAAATGGATATTTCTGAACGGCGCATTCCCCAGGATGGACGTATCAAGCTCAAGCTATCCAGCACGCGTGCCATCGATTTCCGAGGCAATACGCTGCCCACGTTATGGGGTGAAAAGATTGTACTTCGATTGTTGGATCCCGCGTCAACGCGGCTGGGCATCGATGAACTCGGCTATGAAGATTGCCAGAAACAGCTGTATCTCGGGGCCCTGCGTCTGAACCAGGGGCTTATTCTGGTGACCGGTCCAACCGGTAGCGGCAAGACGGTTTCCCTCTATACCGGTCTAAATATCCTCAACACAGCAGAACGCAATATATCGGCAGCCGAGGATCCAGTGGAGATCAATCTGGAAGGCATCAACCAGCTTGCGGTAAACAATAAGATCGGACTGAATTTTGCGGCAGCCCTGCGTGCGTTTCTACGGCAGGATCCCGATGTAGTCATGGTTGGGGAGATTCGCGACCTGGAGACGGCCGAGATCGCCATCAGAGCTGCCCAGACGGGACATCTGGTGCTCTCAACGCTGCACACAACCAGCGCCTCAGAGACTATCACCCGGCTGCAGAACATGGGCATTCCGGCATTCAATCTAGCTACTTCCCTGAGCCTGATAATCGCCCAGCGACTGATACGCAGACTCTGCAATCTTTGTAAAGAAAGCGTGGAAATACCCGAAAAAGTATTGAGAGAAGAAGGATTTACATCAAAATTGCTTTCTGGGGCGCAGCTTTACCAGGCGGTGGGCTGCAAACACTGTAGCGATGGTTACAAGGGCAGAATCGGAATATATGAAGTAGTTCCCATTACTGACAGCCTGTCCCGGATTATCATGGCAGGCGGAAATTCCATTCAGATAGCGGACCAGTCCCAGGCTGAAGGTTTTCACAATCTGAGGCACTCAGCACTGTGCAAGGTGGCTCGCAGTCTGACCAGTCTCGAAGAAGCTAACAGACTGACTTAACAGATAATTATTCTGGACATGGCGTAGACGTGGTATAGTTGGCGATGTCCATCCTAACACCTGACTAATCGCTGAGGTGAGCTATGGCAACAGAAGCCGTACAAAATGTTTACTTATGGCAGGGTACCGACAAAAACGGTAACAAGACCAAGGGTGAAATACAGGGCAGTAGCCAGGCACTGGTGAAAGCCCAGCTGCGCAAGCAGGGCGTCAATCCAACCAAGGTTCGCAAGAAAACCAAGGAAATCTTCGGCCCTAAAAAGCAGAAGATCAAGCCAGGCGATATTGCTGTCTTTACTCGGCAATTGGCAACTATGATGAAATCAGGTATTCCTCTGGTGCAGTCGTTTGAGATCGTCGGTGAAAGTCTAGAGAATCCATCCATGCGTAAACTGGTTATGCAAATTCGGGATGATGTCGCGGCCGGTAATAATTTTGCCGATTGTATTCGCAAACACCCACGTTATTTCGATGACCTGTTCTGTAACCTGGTCGATGCAGGTGAACAATCCGGTGCGCTGGAAACCATGCTGGATCGTCTGGCAACTTATAAAGAAAAATCTGAAGCATTGAAAGCCAAGATCAAGAAGGCTATGAACTACCCCATTGGGGTTGTCGCTGTTGCGGTTATTGTTACCGGAATTTTGTTAGTGAAAGTGGTGCCGCAGTTCGCCGAAACGTTTTCAAGCTTCGGAGCCGAACTTCCAGCCTTTACCCTGCTGGTACTCAACCTCTCTGACTTTGCAATCGCCAATTGGTGGAAGGTGTTGATAGGCTTGGGGATTGGAGGCTACGTTTTCAAAGAAGCGAAAATTAGGTCGAAAGCTTTTTCTAATTTCCTGGAAAGACTGTCATTAAAGCTCCCTATCATAGGGCCAATCCTGAACAGCTCCTGTTACGCCAGGTTTACCCGTACGCTATCAACTACGTTCTCGGCCGGGGTGCCACTGGTTGATGCTCTCGATTCAGTAGCCGGAGCCACGGGTAATATTGTCTATGCAACGGCGACTCATAAGATCAAGGATGATGTCACTACTGGCCAGCAGCTTAACTTCGCGATCAAGAACACCACTTTGTTTCCTACCATGATTACCCAGATGGTAGGTATCGGCGAGGAATCAGGTGCTCTGGACTCGATGCTCGATAAGTGTGCTACCTTCTACGAAGCTGAGGTTGACAACGCTGTCGACGGATTGACTGCGCTCATGGAGCCGATGATTATGGCTGTCCTGGGTGTCCTGGTTGGCGGCCTGATGATTGCGATGTACCTGCCAATCTTCCAACTCGGCGCAGTGATGTAGACACGCACTATTGAATGGCAATAATCGATCTCCTCTCGGCGAGTCCTGCTTTCCTCGTTACAATTTGCGTCGTCCTGGGCCTGCTAGTCGGAAGCTTCCTGAACGTTGTGGTGTATCGCCTGCCGATCATGCTGCAAAGAGACTGGAAGCAGCAGTGCTGCGAATACCTCGAAATAGAGAACTGCGTTCCTGATAGCAACGAGTCATCGGCAAAATTCGCAACGTTTAACTTACGTAAACCCGATTCCCATTGCCCCAATTGCAATCACAAAATCAAACCTTGGGAGAATATCCCGGTACTCAGCTACCTGTTTCTAGGCGGTAAGTGTTCCAACTGCAAGATGTCGATTTCACTGCGTTATCCTTCTGTGGAATTAATTAATGGCCTACTCTCGGGATTAGTCGCTTACACCTTCGGTGCCAGCTTGCTCACCCTTGCTCTCTTGATACTCGCATGGTCACTTGTGGCATTGACCCTGATTGACTTCGACCATCAATTGCTACCTGATGACATCACGATACCCCTATTGTGGCTGGGATTGCTGGTTAATGCGGTAGACCTGGGCTTCGACGTCAGCCTGCAGGACGCTGTCATCGGCGCAATCGCTGGCTATCTGGTCTTGTGGAGTTTCTACTGGCTTTTCAAGCTCGCCACTGGCAAGGAAGGAATGGGCTACGGTGATTTCAAATTGCTGGCAGCGTTAGGAGCCTGGATGGGTTGGCAGAGTCTGCTCCCTATAATCATACTGTCCTCCCTGGTAGGTGCGATTCTCGGCCTGCTCATGATTGTTGCGATGGGGCGCGATAAGTCGGTACCGATGCCGTTTGGTCCTTTTCTGGCGGGAGCCGGCTTCATCATGCTGATCTGGGGACCGCAGGTCAGTACATTCTACTTGAACACAGTTGCAGGCTAGATGTTAGTCGCTTCCTCATGTTTGTAGTTGGACTGACTGGAGGCATAGGCAGCGGAAAGTCGACAGTGGCACGGCTCTTCGCAGATCAAGGCATAAGCTCGGTGGACGCAGACGAACTGTCTCGTGAAGTTGTAGCACCCGGGTCGCCTGCACTCAGGGCAATTGCCGAACACTTCGGAACCGAAATCTTACTGGATAGTGGCGCATTGGACAGGAGTCAATTGCGGCATCTTGTGTTTGACGAACCGGAAGAAAGAAAGTGGCTGGAGAACTTGTTGCACCCGTTAATTGCCGATCTAATACAACTTGGATTACAGCAATGCTCATCCAAATATTGTCTGTTAGTGTCTCCTCTGCTTCTCGAAACTGATCAACACAAATTCGTTGATAGAATTCTCGTTGTTGACGTGAATGAAGAGACGCAGATAGGCAGAACCCTGGAACGAGATGGCGGTAATACCACCACCACCAGGGCGATAATCACCACACAGATGAAACGCGAAACCAGGTTGCAGAAAGCCGATGATGTACTTAACAACGAGCAATCGCCCGTTACGCTGAGAGAGGCCGTTGAGCATTTACACAATCGATACTTACAGATGGCGGAGAAAGCCAATGAGTAAGGCAAGCATCAGAACAGTGTCTTGTCCGACCTGCCAGCAGAGCGTTGAATGGTCTGAGAAGTCTGATCACCGACCATTCTGCAGCGCACGCTGCAAGCTAATTGATTTTGGCGAGTGGGCGACTGAGAAACATAATATTCAGGGCGATCCCCTCCATCCTTCAGACGAAGATGACCCTGAACTACTGCAATAGAGTTTGGTTTACAGCGGGGTCCCCATGATAGCGGGCATGGGCATCCAGTAGAATTTGCTATTCTCAGAATGGACGTCGTTGTTCAGGAAGACGTAGAGTAAATCCCCATCTCTGGAGATGCGGATCTTTCTGATAGTTTCACCTTCAAGCAGTCCCAACTCAAAGTCTTCCAGAATCAAGTGAGTCTTCACATCGAAGAAATACAGTTTCTGATTATCCGTGGCGATAAACAAGGTGCCATCGGCACTAAAGGTAGCACTCACCGGCTCACTATTCAGGAACCATTCGCCGTCGTTATTATAATAATTCTCAGGATCCATATCCGCGATTGCGAAATCACCATCTCCATAGTTTCCCGTCGGGCAAGTGTAAGCCAATCGGGTTCCATCGGGAGATATATCGAAGTCGGTACAGTTGCTACCAACTGGAATATCCGTACCTTGAACAATACTCAGCGCATTAGTACCGACATTGAAATTAAAGGTAGCCAGGTTGGTCGCATTAGCCAGGAACAAATGGTCGAGTACCGGGTCATACTCCACTCGAATTGGTTCTTCCAAGGGCAAGCTATTTATCAGAAAAACGCCGTTGCCGGTCATCAGACCTAGCCAGAGTTGTGTATCGGAATGAGGAATTCCATTCTCCGGATCGAATCCTGCACCGTCAAACATTATGGCGAAGATGTTGCCGTTTTCGCCCAAAGCCAGGTCTCTGAGTGCAAAGCTATAGACATAGGAAGCACCCATATCACCGAATAATTCCTGTGAGATGAAATTGTGACTAATAGCGCCAGTAAGCAAATCGAGCTTGTACAGCCGTTCTGATTCTGGATGTACTGTCATATAGAGCGAATTGTTCGCTTCATCCAGCGTGAACTGATTCGGAGCTGTATTAAATGAGTAGGTAGCGCCTGTTTCACCGCTAATCAGGTTTCTTTCTACCACGCGGTTTCGAATCAGGTCACCGACCAGGACCCAGCCATGGCAGAGCGGCACGAAGTCCTGGCTCGGCTCGACAATTAAGCCACCACCTAGTGCTGAAATCAGTGCATCCGATGGCCCTGATTGCACAGCACCGAGGGACAGCGTCTCAAATATCCACGGATCAGTGCCCTCGATATATTCCATCCGCAAGGCGATCTGCTCATTATTTAGATTAACACTCGGAACATCCAGGATTCCGGAGGTAATGGAATAAGTGGCCACGCCAGCGGCAACGTCGGTAGCAACTGGAGGCGTAAAAGAAGCACAATCAAATAACTGGCTCCCGGACAGCGGTGGTGGACCCGGTGTGCCTCCAGTGACAGCCGCGAATGTCAGTTGAAAACGTAACTTATTGGGGTCGACCAGGCGAAATTGCGCGGCTACTTCCCCAAGAGTAGGTACTTCAATTATGGGCACTTCCAGGGTGAAGCCGTCGAATCGCGTCGTGTCTTTAGCAACCTCTGGTGGAGCACCTGGAGTAAATTGCAGTTGTGCGGTATCTGTTATCAGCCTTACGCCTACATAAGCGGGAATCTGCGATGTATCTACCGAACCAGGAGAAACAGTACTCTTGATTCTGAAGCCAACATAACGCCCGGTGCTCAATGCCGAATTTACAGCGCCAGTGACATCGGCCTGAATGACGGTTAGCCCGGCGGCATCGATTGCAAGCAGCGGGGTTGCAAAACCAATTGAATAATCCGTGTATTCGATTTTGCCATTGTCAGAGAAGAAGGTCAGCTCAACCGGGGCCGAGCCATTCTGCATGTACACGGTCTGGATGGGTAGGGTCAGCGTCGCCTGCGATACGGAACTGGTTTCGAAGAAATCGAATACGAAAGTAGCCGCGTCGATAAACTTCTCGCCGGTTACTGCCCATCCGCCTGAACTCACATAGGAAGCATTGGTCGCCGCACCGATGGTGCCTGGGGCAACGGGTTCCTCACCTTGGTCTAGGGGCTCAGGCTCTGGATTAGTCTCAACCAGCACCGCCGCATCTATCAGATCAGCAAAATCAGCGTGCAGGGTACTGGGAATATACAGTGTGGATACGCTCAGCAGGATGAGTAGCAGAGGAGAAAATCGAGTATAAAAGACTGGTTTCATCATGTTCGTTAGAAAACTTCTATAATCTGTATAGTTTCAACAAGTTAGCGAAAATCGCAGTGAACTGCATCACAAATAGTCCAGATAAGTTTGAAATAGTCGCTTTTGTTGGTTCCACAGTGCTGTATCTGCCCGTCTGGCAAATACTTTATCACAAAAAGTGTGAAAAAATTGCAAATCGATAAAGGTTAAGTTCATTGATATCAGTAGCTTGCTGGCAATAATGGATTTTTTATCTAAATAAGCATCCATATCTACCTAGGAAGTATCAATTTTTTGAGATTTTACCGGTCCATGAAACAGCGTATTCCAGCGATCCCCTGAGCGCCATGTAGATGAGCGGCAGTAATGTCCGCTACGGTCATGCCCCCTAACGCATAAACCGGCAGACTCACCTGCCCGGCTAATCGCTCGAAGCCAGCCCAGCCCAGCGGCGTTGCAGCGGTATGGGTTACGGTTGGATTCACAGGCGAGAGATATGCGAAATCGGCTCCCAACTGCTCAGCTTGCTGCAGTTCCAGGTAGTTGTGACAGGACGCACTGAAGAGAAAGTCCTGATCAACCGGGCGCCCTTGCATCGCAATGAGTTGCTTGCTGCTGGCATGAAATCCCGCAGGAAGGCGCAATTTGCGGAAGCTTTCGATATCGCCATTGAACATTAATTGCAATGGGGCTGCAAAGCACAGTTGCTGTGCAAGTTCGAACCAACGCAAATAGTCCTCCGCGTGCAGATGTTGCTGGCGAAACTGGATTAGCGGCAGATCGGCAGTCGTCAGCACCTTGATCATCCGCTGCATTTGAGCGACGTTTTCGTAGTCGGGTGTGATACAAATTGCTCGCGGCAGGTTCAACAGGCGAATGATGGGTACGTTGGCAGGAGGGAAATCTTCGTCTGCCAGGGCACTAACTGGTCGCCATCTAAGCGCCTGACCTTCCAATCCCCTGGCTTCGCCATTAAATTCGGTCACCTGCCAGACATCCAGCAAGACAGATTTCTCCGGATAGTGGTAGAGAATTTTCTTTACTGGATGGAAGCGCTGCAATTGCAGACCCAACTCCTCGGCAATTTCTCGCCGCAATCCATCCTGAACTGATTCGCCTTCTTCCAGTTTTCCGCCTGGAAATTCCCAGCGGCCGCCCTGGTGACTCTCTGGGTGACGCTGGGAAATTAGAACCTGCCGCTGGTCATTGACGATTACGGCCACAGCTACATGAAGATATTCTGAGGGCTTGGAGTTTGATTCAGACAAGGCGCTGAACGCTCAGCTTCGATAGTCGGCATTGATTCGCACGTAGTCGTAGGACAAGTCTGAAGTCCAAACTCGTTCAACGTGTTCACCGCGCGCCAGATCTATCTTGATGGTTATTTCATCTCGATTCATTTCCGTCTGGCCCTGCTCTTCTGTATAGGTCAGAGCAACAGCCCCGGCGTCGACAATCTGAGTAGCACCAAGAAACAGGGAGACAGCACTCAGGTCGAGCGCTTCGACTCCAGCACGCCCAACTGCGGCCAGAATCCTGCCCCAGTTTGGATCTGAGGCAAATAAGGCGGTTTTGACCAACGGTGATTCAGCCACACAGTAGGCAACTTGCAGGCACTCCTGCGCGCTCTTACCGTGAATCACTTCAATAGTGACAAACTTGCTCGCTCCCTCTGCATCCCTGATCAATTCCGTCGCCAATTCCAGAAATACCTGTTGCAGGGCTTTCCTGAACTGCGTTCCCTCTTCGCTTTGCAGGTTTTTAATCTCGACACCACTCTGACCAGTGGCTGTCAGCATACAGCTATCGTTCGTGGATGTATCGCCATCTACTGTGAGTCGATTAAACGAATGGCTCACTACCTCTTCTAATAAGCTACCTAATTTGTCCTTCGCAATCCTTGCATCCGTAAAGACGAAACTGAGCATGGTTGCCAGGTTCGGTTTCAGCATCCCTGCACCTTTCGCAATGCCGGTGATAGTGACTGGCTTATCGTCGATGCAGATCTGGATGGAGCTGAACTTTGGCCGCGTATCGGTGGTCAAAATGCCCTGAGCAGCCGCTTGCCAATTAGAATCCTCTAACGTCTGTAAAGCGCGGGGCATGCTGTCGATAATTTTCTCAATCGGTAGCTGTTCGCCTATGACACCGGTAGAGAATGGGAGCACCTCATGGCGTTCTATTCCAGCCTTGTCGGCCAATGCCTGGCAGCATCGTAAGGCTGCTTCAATTCCGGGATTTCCAGTGCCAGCATTGGCATTGCCGGTATTGATAAGGAAGTAGCGAGGAGATCCCTCGCCAAGATGTTGCTTGGCAATGGTCACCGGCGCGGCACAGAATGCGTTTTGTGTAAAAACACCCGCTGTTGTTGAATCGACTGTCAATTCGATCAGCACCAGGTCGAGACGATCCTGGTAACGAATGTTAGCTGCCAGGGCTGCCAGCTTGATACCGGCAACATTAAAACAATGAAATATTTTTGCAGGACCCACGGCCATACCCGATCACCCAATCCTGCCATGGCACATCTTGTATTTCTTGCCAGAGCCACAGGGACAAGGATCGTTCCTGCCAACTTTCGCTACTTCCCTGACAAACGGGGTCTGCCGTTCTGCACTGCCTGGAGCAGCACCTTCGGGCCCGCCCTGAGCCGACGATTGTCCTGCTTCGGCGGCAGCAGCAGCTAGTGCTGATACTTCCTGATGCTGATAATTGACTCGAGCGCGAGCTCTCTCCTGCTCGCGCTGTCTTTCGATAGCATCGGCGGGATCCTCCTGCCGAATCCGTACATGACTCAGCACTTTAATGACTTCTTTTTGTAGTGAAATCATTAGTTCCGAGAACAACGCGAAAGCCTCCCGCTTATATTCTTGACGCGGGTTCTTGCCTCCATAGCTACGAAGAAAAATTCCCTGCCGCAAATGATCCATCGTTGCGAGATGGTCTTTCCAGAGACCATCGAGAATCTGGAGGGTAATCTGTTTCTCAAATGGCCGCATTTTCTCGCCGACTGCAGCACATTTCTGTTCATATTCTTCTGACAACTTCTCGGTAATCCGCTGCTTCAGTTGCTCTTCGAAGAGCTGATCGTCTTCTTCCAACCATTGTTGTATCGGTTGATTGCTACCGAATTCAGTATCGATAGCCTGCTCCAACCCGGCAGTGTCCCATTGCTCGGGCACACTCTGGGGTGGAATGTAATCATCTACTAGCTGATCGACTACCTCGGCGCGCATGTCTGAGAGCAGCTCCGAAATGTCGTCACTGGCCATCAATTCATTGCGCTGGCGATAGATAATAGTTCTCTGGTCATTAGCGACATTATCGTATTCCAGCAGTTGTTTTCTGATATCGAAATTACGCCCCTCAACCTTGCGCTGAGCATTTTCGATAGAGCGATTTATCATGCCGTGTTCTATGGCTTCTCCGCGTTCCATCCCCAGACGACGCATAAAATTCTTCACTTTGTCTGTCGCGAAAATCCGCAGAAGATTATCTTCCATAGACAGATAGAATCGTGAATAACCAGGATCACCCTGCCGACCGGAACGCCCTCGTAGCTGGTTATCTATGCGCCTCGATTCGTGTCGCTCAGTGCCGATGATATGTAAGCCACCGGCAGCAATTACCTGGTCGTGACGCGGTTGCCACTCCTCCTTGATTTTCCGAATCTGCTCTGCACTGGGATTATCCTGCTCGGCTATCTCGGCTTCCCATTTGCCCCCCAGAACAATGTCGGTACCGCGACCCGCCATGTTTGTCGCGATAGTAACCACACCGGGTCTTCCCGCCTGCGCGATTATGTGCGCTTCCTTTTCATGAAATTTTGCATTGAGTACTTCATGCTTGATTTTCTGTTTGGTCAGAAAATTCGAGAGAATCTCGGAGGTGTCAATAGACGCTGTACCTACCAGTACCGGAGCGCCGCTGTTACTGATTTCGGTAATATCTTTAACGATGGCTTCGAACTTTTCTTCCATGGTGAGGTAGATAAGGTCGTTGGAATCGTCTCTGATCATTGGCACATTGGTAGGTATTACCACGACACTCAGGCCGTAAATCTGGTTGAATTCAAATGCCTCCGTATCTGCTGTTCCAGTCATTCCCGCCAACTTGTCATACAGACGGAAGTAGTTTTGAAAGGTGGTAGACGCCAGGGTCTGGCTCTCACTTTGAATCTCGAGCCCCTCCTTCGCCTCCAGGGCCTGATGCAAGCCTTCCGAGAGACGTCGTCCTTCCATCGTGCGACCGGTATGTTCGTCGATAAGAACAATCCGCTTGTTCTGCACGATGTACTCAATATCTTTATGAAATAGATGGTGGGCCTTGAGCGAGGCATGTATATGGTGAAGCAACGACAAGTTCATTGCGGCGTAAAGTGATTCCCCTTCATTGAGTAACTTCTTCTGTATCAGAAGTTCCTCAACGAACTCATGGCCCAATTCTGTCAACTCTACCTGCCGACTCTTCTCATCTACGCTGAAGTGCCCTGACTCTTCGGGCACATAGTTCTTGTCCATCATTTCCATCTTGGATTTTTCAGCCTTCACACCCTTCTCAAGTCGCGGTATAAGCTTGTCGATGGCAACATACAATTGGGAACTGCCTTCGGCAGCACCGGAAATAATCAGCGGCGTTCTAGCCTCATCAATCAAGATGGAGTCCACCTCATCCACGATGGCAAAATTTAGTTCTCTCTGCATCTTGTCATCGAGTCGAAACGCCATGTTGTCGCGCAAGTAATCAAACCCAAACTCGTTATTGGTACCGTAGGTTATAGAAGAATCATAAGCCGCTTTTTTCTCTTCGGGGGTCTGACCTGACTTAATGACTCCCACGCTAAATCCCAGAAACTCAAATATCGGACGCATCCAGTTGGCGTCTCGTTCTGCCAGGTATTCATTGACGGTAACGATGTGTACCCCTCTTCCTGTCAACCCGTTTAAATAGGCGGGTAATGTCGCGACAAGAGTTTTACCTTCACCCGTGCGCATTTCAGAAATACTTCCTTCATGCAGGACCATGCCGCCGATCAACTGCACATCGAAATGGCGCAACTGTATAGTGCGCTTACTGGCTTCTCGGACAACGGCGAATACTTCAGGTATCAGAGTATCTAATGCGGCACCTTCTTCCAGCTGCTTTCTGAATTCATCAGTCTTCAGTTTCAAAGCCTCATCAGACAGTGCCTCGATGGTTGCTTCGAGATTATTAATGCTCGCTACGATGCGCTGCATTTTTTTCAATTTTCTGGAGTTACTGCTACCGAATATTTTGTTGAGTATGTTCATGCCGTTAAACACTTGTTCAAGAATTGGAATGATTTCGCCAATGCCAGTACGATGTGGATAACACCGTATCTATCAACAGAGACGACAAGAGATGCTTCTGAGTTAGAGAGGATTATCGAGCGGTGCGGTGTATATAGGCAGCAGGATCCACTACCCGACCATTCTTATAGACTTCGAAATGCACATGAGGGCCTGTAGATCGTCCAGTGGAGCCAACCAGTGCGATATTTTGTCCTTTATTGACGATATCGCCTACATCGACAATTAGTTTTTCAGCGTGTGCGTAGCGAGTTGTATAGCCATTACCGTGATTGACTTCGATCATCAAGCCATAGTCCGATCGCGGTCCTGCCCAGGTAATCACACCGGCTGCCACAGTATTTATCTCGGCGCCTGAGCGCCCAGTGGTAAAATCGATGCCGGCATGAAAACTGAGGCGACCGGTAAACGGGTCTGGTCGTCTGCCAAATCGTGAAGCAATCCATCCTCGATCAACGGGTCGACCGGCAATAAACACATCTGATTGAATCTTGCGACCAGCCATAAGGCCTTCAAGAATTTCCAATTGTTGCTGGCGGTCTTCCAGCTGTCTCTCCAATTGCTCTACGGCACCCATGAATCCGGCTGTCGTATAAGGTTCTGAGTTGCTACTGCCCGGGCCACCTATCGCCACGGCTTGGCTGAAATCGAACTCGCCATTATCGAGATTGGCGATCGAAGTAATTCGCTCACCGACTGCATCCAGACGTACTAATCTGGCCTGCAACATAGCTAATCGCAGCGTCAAGGCTTCGAGTTGTTGTTCTGAGTCTACTTTTATATCGGCCAGTTGCTCAGCCTGCAGCTTGATCTCTCTATCCCAGTTTTGCGCCGTTTCTTCGGTGAACATACGGGCATTCTGGGATACTGCCAGCTGATAGCCGAAATAACCCAGTGCAACTGGAGCTCCAAGTAAACAAAGCGAGAGCAGGCCTTTCAGCCAGCGATTAATAACGATGGTTCTGGTGTGACCGTGACGTTGATCAACGAGGATGACTTTCATAGTTAAGCGTAATTCTATTCAACCCAGCTATAAGTCTTGGGGTTAGTGTTGGAAACTTCAACACCTAACTCAGGCTTTCAGAATCATTCCGCGTCGTCGAAAACGCAGACGGTTCACGAAAAATATTAAATATCAAGTAGTTAGGAGAGTGCCTGGCAATTAAGCCGCCAGCACTGGTTTCATATAGGAAATTGGCACATTCGCTTCATCATCGAAACTGACAATTTCCCATGCGTCTTCATTAACTTCGAGCATTCTTAATAAAGCATTATTCAGGGCATGTCCAGATTTATATCCCTTGAACTCGCCGATGAGACTGTTCCCCAAAAGGTATAAATCCCCAATAGAATCAAGGATCTTGTGCTTCACAAACTCATCCTCGTAGCGCAGTCCGTCTTCATTCAGCACCTTGTAGTCGCCAACCGCGATGGCGTTATCCATACTGGCACCGAGTGCCAGATTGCGGTTTCTCAACTCCTCAAATTCATGCATAAAGCCAAAGGTTCTGGCTCGGCTGACTTCTTTGACAAAGGAAGTGCTGGAAAAATCTATAGTGGCACTCTTGGTGTACTTCTTATAGACAGGATGATCGTACAGAAGGGTATAACTGACTTTGAAACCGTTAAATGGCTCCAGGCTGACGGACTTGTCACCCTGTTCCAGGGCGATGGGACGTTTAATTTTTATGAACTTCTTAAGTTCTGATTGTTCTTCGATGCCAGCAGACTGAATCAGGAACACAAAGGGGCCGGCGCTGCCATCCATTATGGGCACTTCCGGAGCACTTACATCCACAAAGGCATTATCGATACCCAACCCGGACAAGGCTGACATGAGATGTTCGATGGTAGAAATTCGGACATCGCCCTTAACCAGTGTCGTCGAGAGCGTTGTGTCACCAACATTGCAAGCTCGGGCCTCAATCTGCACCGGAGAATCGAGATCAACCCTGGTAAAAATGATGCCGGAATTAACTGGTGCGGGGCGTAATGTGAGGTAGACTTTCTCACCTGTGTGTAATCCTACACCCGTGGCGCGAATTACATTCTTGAGCGTTCTCTGCTTCAGCATGAGTCTTGGTATCTGGCCTTCTTATAGGGGGAGCAGTAATCGTCGGTGGCTCCACGCCCTGTTGTTTGCTTTTCCAGAGAATGCAAGCCTGCAATACAGGTCTGTCCTCCAGGCGATTGTGGCTTCATCGCCACTTTACTATCTGCCCTCTATAACAATCACTCAATTGGCCAGGTATAGTCGCTACGATTTCAATCTACAAGTCAGCAGACCGGGGATACCCAAAATGCTTCCAGAACAATTGGGGTACCAGCCCAATGCGCAAAACTGACGCATAGTACCAAAATTGATCGAATAACCCAATCAGGGCGATTTACCAAGTCTGGTAAATAATTCCTGATGAAAATCAGACTTCCAGCCCGCTTAATCTGCCTGTCGCCGGAGGAAAGCCGGAATATCCAGATAATCCATATCAGTATCAGCTCCAACGGCCCGGGCCATGATTTTGGCTCTGTCAGCACTTTGACGATTGCGCATGATGGTTGGCTTATCAAGCTGAGAGTAGTCTGATATCGCTTCCTTGTCAGTATTGTCCACAACTTTCGTGGGGCGCTCGTGAGTACTGCCAAGACCAGTGGCAACTACTGTTACCCGCATTTCGTCGCCCATACTTGGGTCGATCACCGTGCCAACCACCACGGTGGCATCGTCGGAGGCAAATTCTTCGATGGTATCTCCGACATCGGAAAACTCTCCCAATGACAGATTCTCTCCAGCGGTAATGTTCACCAGAATACCTCGCGCCCCCTGCAGATTGACGTCTTCCAAAAGCGGCGAACGAATCGCTGCCTCGGCAGCTTCTCTGGCACGATTCTCCCCAGTTGCGAAACCCGTACCCATCATCGCCATACCCATCTCCGACATCACTGTTTTAACATCGGCGAAATCCACATTGATCATACCAGGATGCATAATCAAGTCTGCAATTCCTTTCACTGCTCCAAGCAATACATCGTTAGCTGCTTCAAATGCTGACAGCAAAGATGCCTCTTTACCTAATACCTCCAGCAATTTCTCATTTGGTATTGTAATCAGTGAGTCAACATTTGCCGATAGTTCGGCAATTCCCTTCTCGGCAATTGCCGAACGTTTCTTGCCTTCAAATGGAAAAGGTCTGGTAACTACTGCGACCGTGAGAATTCCCATTTCTCTCGCTACTTCCGCAACAATTGGCGCCCCACCAGTCCCGGTGCCTCCACCCATGCCAGCTGTTATGAAAACCATATCAGCACCCGACAATATATCTGCAATTTCATCCCTGTCTTCGAGGGCAGCCAGGCGTCCAACTTCCGGATCCGCTCCCGCACCCAGCCCTTTGGTAATTGAACTGCCCATCTGCAGGATTGTTTTCGCTTTGAGATTACTCAGTGCCTGAGCATCGGTATTGGCGCAAATAAAGTCCACCCCTTCAACCTTGTTCTTAATCATATGGTGAACAGCATTTCCACCGCCACCACCTACGCCGATGACTTTTATCACAGCGTTTTGTGGAATACTTTCGACTAATTCAAACATATAGCCCCCTCATAATTTTAGATTCTTAAATTGGTGTTGCTTTATTGACTGTTAATTAAAAATTTCCCTGAAACCAATTCTTGACCCTATCGACAAGATGCACCTGTAGCTCCCGTTTCGAATCAATTCCATCTCTTTCCTGATACTGTTTCAGCCCATACAGCAATAACCCAACACCAGTAGAATAAATCGGGTTTCTTACGATATCGGCTAGGCCATTGACATTATGAGGCGCACCAATTCGCACTGGCGCGTGAAATATTTCCTCGGCAAGATCCACTACACCTTCCATCTTGCTGGTACCTCCTGTTAGAACTACTCCGGCCGCTAACAAGTTTTCGAATCCACTGCGTTGTAACTCAGCCTGCACGAGAGTGAATAATTCGTCATACCTTGGTTCAACAACCTCAGCCAGCGCCTGTCGCGATAACTCACGTGGTGGTCGGTCTCCTACGCTGGGAACCTTTATGGTATCGCTAGCGCTCGCCAACTGAGTTAAAGCACAGGCGTATTTAATCTTTATCTCTTCCGCATTTTCTGTCGGCGTTCTCAATGCCATAGCTATGTCATTCGTTACCTGGTCACCTGCGATTGGAATTACTCCGGTATGACGAATGGCACCCTCCGTGAAAATTGCAATATCAGTTGTGCCACCACCGATATCTACGAGGCAAACACCGAGTTCTCTTTCATCTTCGGTAAGAACGGCATAACTGGATGCGAGCTGCTCGAGAATAATTTCATCTATTTCTAATCCGCATCGCTTGATACATTTTTCAATATTTTGGATCGCATTAATAGCACAGGTAACAAGATGAACCTTTGCTTCGAGCCTGACTCCAGACATACCCAACGGTTCTTTGACACCTTCCTGGGAATCGATAATGTATTCCTGCGGCAGGATATGAAGTACTTTTTGGTCTGCAGGTATCGCTACCGCCTGAGCAGCATCAATTACACGTTCAACGTCTGGCTTCATCACTTCGCCATCTCGTATCGCAACAATGCCATGAGAATTCATACTACGGATGTGGCTACCAGCGATTCCTGCGAATACCGAATGAATCTGGCACCCAGCCATAAGCTCGGCTTCTTCAATAGCGCGCTGGATGGATTCCACCGTGGACTCAATATTGACAACGGTGCCTTTCTTGAGGCCTCGTGACCGATGGCTTCCAATACCGACGATGTCAAGACTACCGTCAGTCCTGATCTCGCCCACAATGGCAACGACCTTGGATGTGCCGATATCCAGACCAACTATCATGTTTCTGCCGCTTTCATCTTTCATCGCCAAAACACTCCGGTTTTCAATCGTATACTCGGAATACGTCCAGCAACTCTGATAATTCTAGTCACACTAATATTTCGTTTCACCTGATCGCTACCCCTGGAAAGTCACCTTGCACTTTCTTGATCGCGATCCCATTGTCGTATCTCAAGTCAACCGATCTGTAGTCGGCTGTTTGTATTGAGGGCTGCGCGGTATAGAAGTCAATGAATCTATGTAACTTCTCAAAAACGTTCGTGCGCCCCACTGCTATTTCCATCTCATTGTTTACACTCAAAGCCCAACTTCCTCTGGTACTCAGAGTCAATCCTGTTAACTTCATTCCTGCTGGGAACATGAGTCGATTGATAGCCTGAAACTGTTCCATAACCTGTATCTGAGTGCCTTCAGGTCCATTGAGAGCTGGTAGCGCAGTCAATTGCACGAAACGCGGATGAAATATTTCACCCTTTTGATTTAACAGCTGCGATTGACCCCAGCGCGCTATCGCCACTTGCTCTGTTAGTTCTAACGATAGACTATCAGGCCACAGCTTCTTTATAGATGCCCGCATTACCCAGGGATGTTTTTCGAGCACCTGCTTTACACCCTTGACATCAATATTAAAAAATCCTGATCCCATATAATCTACTAACATTTTGCTCACATCTTCATCGTTAATATGATGCCATTGATTCTCAATTCGCACTTTAGTAATTGGTCTGTTAACGAACCCATAAACCTGGTCAATATTCTGTATCAGTAAAATTCCAATACTCAGCAACAGGATTATTACCAATGCCATGCGACCGCTTTTCCCATTTCTGGGTTTCAATGGTTGCGCACTGGAACTGGAAATTCTGCCAGAGGCACGCATTCCTGATCTTGGAGGCAGATACACGGCTTCTTGCATCATTGTTTACCTTGCTTGGCTTCAACTTCCAGTATGCGTAGCAACAGTTCGTCGAAATCTATTCCTACTTTTTGTGCTGCCATGGGAACGAAGCTGTGCCCTGTCATTCCGGGGACAGTATTTAGTTCTAATAAAAAAAACTCGCCGTCATGATTCTGCATTACATCGACCCGGGCCAACCCTGAACAGTCCAGACTTTCATATGATCGTCTAACCAATTGTTCCAGTTCCGCATATTTATCGTCATCGAGTTCTGGTGGACAAATCATCCGGGTATTCTCATCTTTATACTTTGCTTCAAAATCGAAAAACTCCCGGTTCGTTTCCAGTTGAATCGTTGGAAACAATTGATCTTCTAATACACCAGTCGAAAACTCTCGACCCTCTATACATTTTTCCGCCATGACCTGTGTATCGAACTGTAATGCCACCTGGAATTCCTTTGCCAAATCTTCAGCATTATCCACGATCGAAATGCCGAGACTCGAACCACCGTTTACCGGCTTAACCACCACCTTCCCTAGCTGATCGATTACCGCTTGCCAATCGGTTTTAACATCGAGAGTTAGAAATTCGGCCGTACTTAATCCCAACCGCTGCCAAATCAATTTGCTCTTGATCTTGTCCATCGCCAGGGCTGAAGCCAGTACCCCACTTCCTGTGTAGGGAATACCCATTGTCTCGAGCAACCCTTGGATTACTCCGTCTTCCCCACCCTGACCATGCAACATATTGAATACCAGGTCGGGCCGTGCCTCTATCAGGCGAGCAATGACGTCATTACCCACGTCAATTGCGGAACTTTTTATCCCTAATCTCTGCAGTCCATCGAAAACAGCACCGCCACTAATCAGGGAAATTTCCCGTTCCGCTGATTTCCCGCCTTTCAGCACAACTATATGCCCCAATCCGGCGAGTATTTCCTTTCTATTTATCGTTCTCATTGGTAGTTTTCTTGACTATCAAATTGCAATTTCTTCTATAAAAATCAATATATTACTTACTATTGGAATCCTTTCCTGGCAAGGTCTTGAGCGAGCAATCCGACACTCCCCGCGCCCTGGGTTAAGACCATGTCCCCACCCTTCAACATATCCTTCAGAATCCCATGCACGTCAGCCTCTTTTTGAACATACACCGGATCTACCTTACCCCTCAGGCGAAGGCTTCGGCACAGGCTTCTGGAGTCCGCTCCAGCGATTTTCTTCTCGCCAGCGGAATAGACCTCCAGCAGTAACAACACATCGACCTCGGACAAGACCTCTACAAAATCTTCATACAAATCCTTGGTTCTGCTATATCGATGTGGCTGATAGATCATGACCAATCTGTTCTTGGGCCATCCATCCCGCAACGCCCTGATAGTTGCCGCTACTTCCGTTGGGTGATGACCATAGTCATCAATCAACGTAATAGTGCCATCGGTTACACTAAATTCGCCCTGCACATCAAAGCGTCGACCCACACCGGAAAATTTTTGAATGCCAGTGCGAATATTCTTGTCCTTTATTCCTTCATCGGTGGCAATGACTATTGCAGCGGTCGCATTCAATGCATTGTGTCGACCCGGCATATTCAGTTTTAGCTTTAGCGGCTGCTTCTTGCCTGGCCGGATGACCTCAAACTCCGTCGTTCTTTCTTTCTGCTGCAAGTTGCGTATTCTGAAATCCGCATCTGCGGAAAATCCATACGTTAGCTTGGGTCGAGATACCAGAGGAAGAATTTCTCTAACCACCGGGTCATCGATACACAGCACAGCAAGGCCGTAGAAAGGCAGGTTGTGCAGGAAATCTACAAAGTATTTTTTCAGGTTTTCAAAATCACCTCCATAAGTGCTCATATGATCGGCTTCAATGTTGGTTACTACTGTAACCATGGGTTGGAGATGCATGAAAGAAGCGTCACTCTCATCTGCTTCGGCAACCAGATAGCGACTCTCTCCGAGTCGAGCATTAGTGCCGGCGCTGTTTAACAAACCACCGATGACGAAAGTCGGATCGAGTCCACCTTCTGCAAGAATGGAGGCAACTATACTGGTCGTTGTTGTCTTACCGTGGGTGCCGGCGATGGCAATCGAATGCCGGTAGCGCATTAATTCGGCCAACATTTCTGCACGCGGAATCAATGGCTTGGACTGAGCGATTGCAGCCTTCAGTTCTGGATTCTTATTATCAACCGCAGAAGAGAACACCACGACATCTGCAAGTTTTACGTTTTTCGAATCATGGCCAATATAAATTTTCACACCCATTGACTCTAGACGTTGTGTATTTGTAGATTTTTTAATGTCAGATCCGGCGATCTTATAGCCCTGGTTCAGTAATACCTCGGCAATACCGCACATACCCGCACCACCAATACCAACGAAATGAATCGTCTTGATCCGTCGCATCTCAGGAATTACATGCATTCGTTCAATGCGCGACATTAGCGAACTCCATACACTCCATTGCAATAACTTCACTGGCATCGCAGATTGCCAGGGCTCGCGCTCTTCGACTGATTTCCACAAGTTTTTCCCGGTCAGCATCCAACTCAGCAATAATTTCCAATACTGACTTGGCAGACATATCTGCCTGCTGAAGCAGATAACCGGCTCCCGCGCTTGATAACCATTGCGCGTTCAGGGTTTGTTGATGATCCCTGTGATAGGGGTAAGGAATCAGAATTGCCGTCTTGCCGGCTGCAGCTAACTCACTCACGGTGCTTGCACCAGCGCGGCAGATCACCAGGTCCGCCCATTTGTAAGCAGTCGCCATGTCGTCAATAAAATCAACCACGCGACAATCTTCAGTGAAATCCACTCCGAGAGATTGATAGAGTTTTCGTGACTCTTGTAGGTTTGCACTGCCAGTCTGGTGAAGAACTTTTAGATTATTCCTGCCATGCCAATTGACCAGTAATTCCGGAATCAACTGGTTAATTGCTGCTGCACCCTGGCTTCCACCAAGAATGAGAATGTGCAAAGACTTATCTTTGGCTGATTCGCTGGAAGACTCGGCAAGCTTATGCAGTCGCACTATGTCCTGGCGTAATGGATTTCCGGTATGCCTGACTTTTTTATGCGCGGTGAAAGTACCCGGGAATGACTCGAAGACACGATTGGCTATTTTGGATAAGAGCCTGTTAGTCAGTCCGGCAACTGCATTCTGTTCATGAATCAGTAATGGCTTCCTCAGAAACTTCGCTGCGACTCCGGCTGGGCCACAGACAAAGCCCCCCATCCCCAAGACACAATGAGGATTGACACGCCATATAACTACGATCGATTGAACGAATGCACCGATTAACATAAATGGCGCCAGAAATTTACGCTGCAAGCAAGCTCCTCTCAGCCCTCGAACTGAGATTTGGTGCAACTTGATGTCGTAATTCTCTAACAATTTGTTCTCCATTCCTCCAGGTGTTCCCAACCATTCCACATTTACTGATCGGTTTTTCAGGACTTCGGTTATCGATAGAGCCGGAAATACATGTCCACCCGTACCTGCTGCCATAACCAGCACCGTTGTCGCCTCGACCGCTATCTCTCTCATTCATGCCTTCTCACTCGAGTCACATCGGCACTGTCCAGGCATTCTGTTTCATATTGAATGCGCACCAGTAGAGCCACCATAAAGCAACTCACAATCAAACTCGCTCCTCCGTAACTAAGAAATGGTAATGTGAGACCCTTGGTCGGTAGTAAGCCGATATTGACACCGATATTGATCAAGGCCTGACCCGCAAACAGTAACGTCAGGCCATAAGCAAAGAACGCGGCAAACAATTTGTGTTTTTTTTGTGCAACTTTACCAATCGAGAAACCATAGAAAACCAGCAAACAAAACAACAACACCACGAATGACACGCCAAGCAAGCCGAGCTCTTCGCCAATAATTGCCAGTACGAAATCGTTGTGCGCCTCAGGCAAAAAATACAATTTTTGAATGCTGTTACCCAGACCAACTCCTACCCATTCTCCACGACCAAAGGCAATTAATGCCTGAGTGAGCTGATAACTTCCTCCATAAACATTTTCCGCAGCCCATGGATTCAGATAGGATGAAAATCTGACGATGACGTAGGGCTTGGTGAGAGCAATATAAGTAGCCGCGCTTACACAGATTGCGAGCATGAGAATGAATCGATAAAGTTTAGCTCCGGCAAGAAAGATCATGCAGAAAGCGGTGAACATAAGAATTACCAGCGCTCCATGGTCTGGTTCGAGTTCGAGCAAGACTGCTGCCGTTCCAATTATCAGCATAGGTTTAAAGAATCCCGACCAATCCTGCCTTACTTCGTCCAAATGGCGATCCAGAAAGGCAGCGAGATAGATCACGATAAAGACCTTTGCCAGTTCCGACGGCTGCAGGTTAAAGAAACCAAGGTCTATCCATCGAGCGCTGCCATTGACGACTTTTCCTACTCCTGGAACGAGTACCAAGAGCAACATGGCATAAGATCCCATTAACAGAAACCAACTCGATTTTTGCCAGAAACTAAGCGGCACATTCAGGGTAACTACCAATACTGACAATCCTAGTAGGGCGAACAAGCCCTGACGCTTGAAATGATAGAAGGGATCTCCATACTGGCTGCTGGCAATTTCAACCGAAGCCGAAGTCATCATCAACAATCCACACACCAACAACAGACTGGCGATCAACAACACGGGATTTAGCGACCTGCTATATGGCAGTGCAAAATTTGCGGTGCGCGAAATGGCTATTCTGTTCATTGCAGCCGCTCCACACATTCAATGAAGACCTGTCCGCGATGTTGGAAGTTATCGAACATGTCAAAGCTGGCACAAGCAGGGGAAAGCAGCACGGCATCACCGGGTGAGGCATGATCTAGCGCAACAGAGACTGCGTCCTGCATATCGGTTGCGAAATAGGATTGAATATCCTTGTCGAAATGAGCCGCTATCTCTACAGCATCCTGACCGATCAGAATAACCTCCTTACCCCAGCGATTAATCACCGGAACCAGCGACCGGAAGTCAGCGCCTTTCCCTATACCACCTGCAATCAACAGGATGTGTCCAGAGATTCTCTGGCCCAGCCCTGCTACTGCCGCAACGGTAGCGCCTACATTAGTTCCCTTCGAATCGTTATAAAACTCAACACCATTGAGATTAGCCACCCACTGACAGCGATGTGGCAATCCTTCGAATTCTTTTACTGCACTGCGAATCCATTTCAGATCGATTCCTATCGCCAAAGCCAATCCAACGGCGGCAAGTACATTGGCAATGTTGTGCTGGCCAAAGACCTTCAACTCATTCGTTGATATTATCTTTTCGAATTGAAAAGCCAGATACTGATCGCCATCCTCTTCAAGGAGTCCCAAACCATTTACACCGGGCCTGCTGAAGCCGAAATCCCATACGGGCACACCCAATTCCACTTGTGGGTAGCTGTGGCTGTCGTCACGGTTTATCACTACTTGTTTACATCCATTGAAGATTCGTAACTTCGCCCGGTGATAATCTTCCAGGCTCTGGTAACGATCCATATGGTCCTCACTGAGGTTTAAAATTACAGCGACTTCGGCACCCAGGTTGCCAGTTGTTTCTAACTGGAAACTGGACAGCTCAAGAACGTAAAAATCCTTCTTTTCCTCTCGCAATAGATCGAGTGCAGGTTTGAAGTTAGCGCCATCCAGATTGCCACCCAACCCGTATCTCTTTCCGGCTTTACTCAGAATCTTGGCCAGGATCGCAACCACCGTACTCTTACCGTTAGATCCAGTCACCCCAATGATTGGCTGAGCTACCGCCCTTGAGAAAATATCAATGTCACCCGTGATCGGGACACCTGCATTTCTCGCTGCGGCAATTTCAGGTGTCTTTAAACTTACTCCTGGACTCATCACCAACTCCCTTGCATTCAACAAGGTGTCTGTAGAAAATTCTCCCAGTTCATATCTTGTATCTGGAAACTCTCTGCTCAGCTCTGCCAGGCCTGGCGGATTCACTCGACTATCGACTACCTTAAATTCCTTACCAATCGAGGCAAAATACCTGGCACACGACAAGCCAGTACTGCCTAGTCCAACTATGACACTAATAGGATTTGATGCGTCTTCTACCACCTATGGTGAGTCCTTTATACCCTCAACGCAGTTTCAATGTGGCCAAGCCGAACAATACCAACATCACCGTGATGATCCAGAAGCGCACAATAACTCTTGGCTCAGGCCAACCCTTCAATTCGAAATGATGATGCAGGGGTGCCATTCTAAATATTCGTTTTCCTGTGAGCTTGAACGATGCAACCTGCAAGATTACTGAAACAGTTTCCATGACAAACACCCCACCCATAATAAAGAGCACGATTTCGTGTCTGGAAACAATTGCCATCACCCCAAGGGCAGCACCCAGTGCCAGGGCACCAACATCTCCCATAAAAATTTGCGCCGGGTAGGTGTTAAACCAGAGAAATCCCATTCCTGCGCCAACCAGTGACCCTGCAAAAATTACGATTTCACCAGAACCAACAACATTGGGGATATTCAGGTAGGCAGAAAACTCATTGTGTCCGGCAAGGTAAGCGATTACGCCTAACGCACCACCGACCATGACAGTAGGCAGGATTGCCAGACCATCGAGTCCATCTGTAAGGTTTACCGCATTGCTGAATCCGACGATAACGAACCCACTAATTGCGATATAGAGAATCCCAGTATCGATCGCGACATCTTTGAAAAACGGTACGATATATTGCGTCTCAATCGAGCTGATTGCCGTGTCGTAGAGAAAGATGGCCGCGGCTAGTCCAATTATAGTCTGCCAGAACAATTTCCATCGCGCCGACAACCCAGCCGAGTTCTGCTCGAATACTTTTCGATAGTCATCCACCCATCCGACAGCTCCGAACAACATGGTCACTAATAACACAACCCACACGTAGTGGTTTGTCAGATCCGACCAGAGAAGGGTGCTCATAGCGATACTAACCAGTATCAGAGCACCGCCCATCGTTGGTGTCCCTGCCTTACTGAAATGAGTTTCGGGACCATCATCCCTTACTATCTGACCAATTTGATGATAGTTGAGTCGCCTGATCATATATGGACCTATCAACAGCGAAACTCCCATTGCAGTGAGAATGCTGAAAATCCCCCTCACAGTGATGTACTGCAGAACCGCGAAGTTACTGTCAAATTGCATCAAGTAGTCTGATAACCAAACCAGCATTAGACGCCTCTATCTGCGGCTAATTCCTGTACTACTGTCTCCATTTGCACGCCCCGTGATCCCTTCACGAGAAATACTGTGTCCTTGTTAGCAATTGCTTTACATGCCTTGACCAATTCTTCCTTACTGTTAAAGAACCGGGCTGATTCTCCAAATGCTTCTACAGCTGGACGTGACTGCTCTCCAACTGCCCAGAATTTGTTTACGCCTGCGATCGCTGCATATTTCCCTACCATCCGGTGTGCCGACGCCGATTCTGCTCCGAGTTCTCTCATATCCCCAGCTACCACGACCCTGGTGCCGGTGAAGTTCATAAGCACATCGATAGCGGCGAAAAACGAATTCGGGCTGGCGTTATAGGTATCATCAATCAGATGACTGCCTTGAATAGCTGTCTTGGGTTCGAGACGATTCTTCACAGGCTGCAAGGAGCTCAAACCCGCTTCAACATCATCCAGGGTCGCACCTGCTTCCATGGCTGTACTGGCTGCAGCAACTGCATTACCCACGCTGTGCCAACCCAGCAGATTCAATCTTAACTGCCGCTGTCCTGCCGGAGTATTAAGCACAAACTTCATGCAACCAGATTTGTCGATAAGCACAGTACTGGCAAAGTAATCTACCGATTCGAGAGTTCTGCAAGCACTGAACAAGACTACTCGCCTGGATCCCGCTCGTTCTATCCATTGACTCACATTCGGATCAGCGGCATTGAGCACCACGGTGCCGGTCGGAAAAACGCTATCAATAATTTCTCCCTTTGCTTCCACTATTCCCTGCAGACTGCCAAAGCCTTCGATATGGGCAGCGCTGGCATTCGTAATTAGCGCAATATCCGGCAAAGCTTTATCAGCGCTGAACGCAATTTCACCCGCGCGATTTGCTCCCATTTCGATAACGGCATACTCGTGATTATCATTCAGCTGCAGAAGCGTTAAGGGTACGCCAATGGTGTTGTTCAAATTTGCATGGGTGACCAGGGTCAGTGCCTGATTGCTCAGAATACTGGCAATCATTTCCTTCACAGTTGTCTTACCCTGGCTACCGGTCAGAGCAATAACTATGGCCGAACTGTGCTGGCGATTCAGTTTGGCGATTTCACCAAGTGCAGCATGGGTATCCGGTACTCGCAGCTGCGAGATATTGGTATCCAGTTCACGTGAGACAATGGCACCGGAGGCCCCTTTGGCGACTGCATCAGCAACAAAATCGTTACCATCGAATCGGTCACCACTGAGTGCCAGATACACTTCACCATCCACCAGAGTCCTGGTGTCGGTGGATAATTTGGAGAAAGCAATATCAGTTCCGATAAGTTCCCCATCCAACTGTTGAGCCAATTTCGAAAAGTTCATCGTATTTATCAACGCTCTCTAGAAATCCAATTAGTTTTTACTGCGTTTCTGCAATGCAAGACGTACCTGATTTGCATCGCTAAAAATTAATTTGTTTCCGCCAATATCCTGGTAAGTCTCGTGGCCTTTTCCGGCAACCAGAACTACATCGCCAGGTGCTGCGTTTTCGATTGCAAAATTTATCGATTCAGCGCGATCCCTGATCACTTTCACTTCAGCAGGTTTACGAATACCGCTAAGTATGTGTTGAACAATCTCGTCGCCGGCTTCATTGCGTGGATTGTCATCAGCAATTATCAACCGGTCTGCATGTGCCTCCGCAATCTCACCCATCATCGGTCGCTTGCCTTTATCACGATTGCCCCCGCAACCAAAGACGCACCACAGGGTGCCAGTAAAGTGATCGCGTAGGGCGATAAGTGCACTCTTTAATCCATCGGGGGTATGGGCATAGTCAACAACCGCGGTGATTTCCTTGCTATTGCCAATGATCTCCATGCGTCCATCCACCGGGCTCAATTCAGAAATTTGTGCGCACAGTTCTTCGATACTGATGCTGCGCTTTCCAGGCAAATAGCTGATCAGGGCAGCGACTGTAGCCAGCACGTTGCTGACATTGAAATACCCAATCAACCGACCATTGATAGTTCCCTCACCTATGGGTGTCACAATACTGGCCTTGAATCCCTGGCGAGTAAGTTCAAGTTTCTTCGCGTGGATGGAAGCGATTGAGTTATGGATGCTGTAGGTGGTGATTTCTACATCACACGCGATGCCATTAATAATTGACAAGGCATAAGGATCGTCCAGGTTGACAATGGCATTTTTGAGTTCTTCAACTATAAAAAGTTTCTTCTTATTCTCGGCATAGGCCTCCATGCATTCGTGATAGTCAAGATGATCCCGAGTGAGGTTGGTAAATATTGCGGTGGTAAACTCCACAGCTTCGACCCGTTTCTGATGCAGACCCACTGACGATACTTCCATTACTACTGGTTCAACGTTCTCCACTACCATTTCCGCCAGAGCCATCTGGGTAAATACCGCATCTGGAGTCGTCAACTCTGTCTCTTTGAGTCGTCCGTAAGTGCCGTATCCAAGTGTTCCGATTACGCCACATTTGAATTTCAATGCCGTGAGTGACTGCGCAATAAACTGGCTACAACTGGTTTTGCCATTGGTACCAGTAATCCCGAATACGCTGAGTCTCGCGCTGGGTCTGGAAAAAAAGCGCGCCGCAATCTCACTGATCTTGGAAGATAAATTGTCGACTGCAATAATAGCAATTCCCGCTTCAACTCTAATGCCTTGCCAGTCCCCACCGGATTCAGCTAACACGGCAACGCAACCCTGATTAACCGCATTGCCTATATAATTTCGTGCGTCATGATTACGACCGAAGCAAGCGAGAAATAAATCGCCTTTTGCCAGCAGGCGACTGTCCATCTGGACGCCTGTGACAGTTACATTGAGCTCTTTAGGCGCCGCTGCGGGCAGGTCTGCAAGGCCGTCTATCAGGTCTAGCAAGGATGCGTTTGGGTTCAATTTCTCAGCCGTATTCATGGTTAGATTGAAGAAAGCTCCAATGTTTGTTCTGCAGGTATCTTGTCGGGGGCAATGTTCAGTACTCGCATGGCACCAGATGCAATTCTCGAAAAGACTGGCGCCGCGACTTGCCCGCCATAATGCTCTTCTCCCTTCGACTCATTAATGATCACTATCACCACTACTTTGGGGTCGGAAGCAGGAATCAATCCCGCAAAGAAGGAGTTATGCAAATTGTCCTCATAACCAAACTCACCGACGACATGAGCTGTTCCTGTCTTTCCGGCAACAGAATAAAAAGGCACGTTCGCTTCCACGGCGCTGCCGCCCTGACTTTTATCAACAACAGTCTCAAGCATGCCCCGCACCTGAAGCGCAATCTCATGGGACATAACCTGTTCCCTGGGCAAGTTTGTTACGGCTTGGCTGTCCAGTTTAAGAAGCGACACTGGCTTCCGAATCCCATCATCAGCAATGACTGAATATGCTTGTGCCAATTGCAATATTGTGGCCGACAATCCGTAGCCGAATGAAAATGTTGCTGTTGCATGTCGTCCCCATCTCCGCGGATTAGGTAGGACTCCCCCACTTTCCCCAGGAAATCCAGTGCCCAGTACCTGCCCGAATCCGACGCGCTCAAACAGATTGCGGATTGGTTCTGCACCCAGTTCAAGGGCGATCTTGCTGGATCCCACGTTGCTGGACTTGGTGATGACTTTTGTTACGGTAAGAGTGCCGTAGTTGAATAAATCCTTAACCTCCTCTCCACTGACCATTATCCAACCGGGGCCAGTCTCGATAACCGAGTCAGGAGTAAACAACTTTGATTCCAATGCTGCCGCGATAGTAAAGGGTTTAACTGTCGAGCCTGGTTCGAATACATCGGTGATTGCACGATTTCTCATCACACTGAAGTCGTTAATGATTGCTTTCGAATGCGGGTTATAAGAAGGCTGATTTGCCATTGCCAAAACTTCGCCCGTATCCACATCCAATACAACGACTGAAGCTGCCTTGGCACGCCTGGTAATAAACTCTTCCTTGAGTTCCCGATAGGCAATATTCTGCAAGCGGAAATCGATACTAAGCTCAAGGCTCTTGCCTGGTTGCGCAGTCTGAATGGTGTTCAACTCTTCGATAATATGTCCGCGCCGGTCTTTCATAACCTGACGCATGCCAGGCACACCGCGCAACCAATCATCGTAGGTCAATTCCAATCCTTCCTGCCCAATATCATCCACGTTGCTGAACCCGACCAGGTGTGCAGTAACTTCCCCTTGCGGGTAGAAGCGTTGATATTCCTGTTGGGCATAAACCCCATCGATATTGAGTGCAAGGATGCGATTTGCCTCTGTCGGCGGTAAGCGTCTTTTCACATAAAGGAACTCCCGCGCGGCATTCTTTTTTATATTATTGACGAGTACATCACCGTTGAGCTCCAATTCGAATGCCAGGAGCTGAATCGCACCAGTCTTTCCAAGTATTTCGCGGGGATTCACCCAAATCGATTGCACTGGTGAGCTAACTGCCAAGGGCTCTCCATTTCTATCCGTAATTAATCCGCGGTTCGCCGCCAACGGTACGGTTCGTATTGTGCGTGCATCGCCCTGCCCCTGTAGAAAGTCTCTTTCGAGTATATGCAGGGCACTAGCCTTCCAGCCGATGGCAATGACACACATAAGCATGGCAAATAGCACTAGATAGAAGCGCCACTGGTGAAAGAAACTCGTTAGTCTTCCATTACTCATGATTCACCATCACTATTTTGGACAACTCAGGTACCTGCATCTGCAATTGCTCGATCGCCTTCTGTTCAATTCGCCCTTCTACTCCGAAGGTGCTTTGTTCAATCAGAAGCTGGCCCCACTCGGTTTCCAACTGAATTGCCTGATCTCTCAGTTCCTGTAGCTCATTAAATGCAAAACGGTTTTCGTGGGTTGTGGCCACAACTGACAATCCGGAACTGAGCACGATTGCCAGAAGCACTGTCATATGGAGACTTGCTGGCCGAAAAATTCCAGCCCACTGCAAGATCGACAGCGGCCTGCTGACATATTTGCGTGGCGCCGGTCTCGTTCTCCTCTGGGTCCTGGTTTTCACCTGCATTTGATCTGTTCCTGGCTCTAAGCTGCTGTGTACTTCACCATAATCACGCTTTACTGCTCTTAACTCTGTTTTCTACACTCTTCTATATAGGTCTTTACGAAATTTTTTCAGCCACTCTCAGCACGGCACTTCTGGCCCGCGGATTTTTTGCTATCTCGCTTGCGGTTGCCTTGACTCGTTTACCCACTGGCTTCATTCGTGGATTCAACATCGAAGTAGTCACTGGGAGATCTCTCGGAAAATTATCACCCTTAGTCTGCTCGGCGATGAATTTCTTGACCCGGCGATCTTCCAGGGAGTGAAAGCTGATTGCTACGAGTCGCCCACCGATTTTCAGAATGGGTAGTGACTGTATTAACCCCTTCTCTAGTTCATCGAATTCATTATTAATAAAAATTCGAATGGCCTGAAACGCCCGTGTAGCAGGATGCTTGTCTTTCTCCCAGCTGGGATTAGCTTGCTTGATAATTTCAGCGAGCTGCCCCGTTCTTACCAGGGGGACAGAATTGCGTTCTTTGATTATGCTCTTGGCCATTCGTCTCGAATGCCTTTCTTCGCCGAATCTGTACAGCACATCAGCAATCTCCAGCTCTGATGCGGAATTAATCCATTCCGACGCACTTATCCCTGAATCCGGGTTCATGCGCATATCCAATGGCCCATCCCTCATGAAACTGAATCCTCTTTCTGCTGTGTCCAGCTGTGGCGAAGAAACCCCGAGGTCAAACAAGATCCCATCGACTTCTCCATGGATGCCTTCTGATCTAGCCAGTTCTTCGAGTTGACTAAATGACGCATGTACTACCTCTAGTCTGGAATCATGCTTTGCCAAGCTTGCAGCTTCTTTAACCGCTTCCGGATCTCTGTCGATAGTGAGAAGCCTGCCCCCTATCCCCAGTTGCTCAAGAATTGACTTACTGTGGCCACCGCGACCGAAAGTGGCATCGATATAAATACCGTTAGTCTTTATGGCGAGCCCGGTAACTGCTTCTTCCCTTAAAACTGTTTCGTGAAGCGAGCTCTCGGGCATGTCCAGCTTCCCTTAAAGCGCCAATAACCTTAATTTTTCGGGCAGTTCTCCTTCGGTTGAAGATTCGGTTAACCATTGATCTCGTTGTTGATTCCAGGCTTCCTGATTCCAGATTTCGAGTTTCTTCCCCTGACCGATCAGGCAGACGTGTTTTTCCAACTCGGCATAAACGCGTAATTCCTGCGGTAACAAAATTCTTCCGCTGCTGTCTAATTCCAGGTCATTAGCGTGACCAATCAGCAGGTGCTTGACGCGCTGGGACATAGAGTCGAAACTGGAGAGCGCTTCAATTTGACGCTCGATTTGTTCCCATTCGGCGAGCGGATAGAGGAGCAAGCAACGATGATTGGTATCTATCGTCACGACGAGATGCCCGGAACAATGATTAAGCAATTGCTCACGGTAGCGGGCAGGCATGGCCATACGCCCTTTCGCATCCAGGTTTATGGTGTTAATGCCGCGAAACACACGTTGTCCCCATTTGTTACCGGAAATGACTCAATGCGAAGATTCCACTCTCTCCCACAATAAGACAAATACTTCCACTTTTCGCCACAAAGATACACTATAGGCACACAAGTGATGCTGTGCAAGTACTATTTGCCTGATTTATTTCAAGAAATTCCGGTATCTTGCCGCTAAAAGTAGGGAACTTGCAGGGATCTTGTCGAAAAAAAAATCTATTAAATTTAACAAATACAGACTAATACCACTGGTATTTAATGTGTTTTGTTAAGATTTAATTGAACGAAGAGAGAAAAAGGCGAGTCAGCCTGTAAGCCGGGTTCTGTCGAGGACAATTATTCATCTGCAACCTGTGTCACCACAGGCTTGTAGCGGCCTACCCGAATCCAATGCGAGCAACACTGAAGGATTCCTATTTGGCCTTGCTCCGGGTGGGGTTTGCCGTGCCACGAGCTGTTACCAGTCGCGCGGTGCGCTCTTACCGCACCATTTCACCCTTACCTCGGGTCAAAATCGGAGATTTTGCTACAAGGCGGTATATTTTCTGTTGCACTGCCGTAGGTTCACACCTCCCAGGCGTTACCTGGCACCCTGCTCTTTGGAGCCCGGACTTTCCTCTATTTGTTCCTCGTAGATCGCCAGGCGATAAACAAAGAGTGGTAAATAGCAATTGTCCAGCTGACTCGCGGCCAGCCTAATTGAGTTGCCAGATCAATACAATAGCCAGGGATCCACTGATCAAACTTCATTTTTGATAACCTGGTCATAAAGCTGATTCTTGCGGGCACCTGACAGTTGACTGGCTATCGCCACCGCCCGCTTCAGAGACAGATCGTTGCGTAGCATGGCCACCAGGTCCAGTGCCCGGGCCTGGCGGCGAGCCTCCAGTTCCAACTGGTCGCAACCAGCCACTACTAATACGAATTCACCCTTCTGCTGATTCTTACTCTGCAGTATCCAAACCTGTCCATTACCCGCGCTTCCCACGAAATGAGACTCGAATTTTTTCGTCAATTCTCGGCCAATGAACAATTGACGATCAGCGCCGAGGGCTTCGACTATTGCTGCCACACACTCAACGATTCTATGGGGTGACTCGTAAATCACCAGCGAGCGGGCTTCGGTTGCCAATTCGCCTAATCGCTTGAGTCGGGCACCAGCCTTGCTGGGTAGAAACCCTTCGAAGACAAACTTGTCAGTCGGCAAACCGGCAACACTTAAAGCGGCGGTAACCGCACTGGCACCAGGGATAGGCAGCACAGGAATAGCAGCATCCCGGGCCAGCTTTACCAGCCGGTAACCCGGATCAGAAATTAGCGGTGTTCCTGCATCACAGATCAGTGCGATAGACTGTCCAGCTAGCAGTCGTTGCAAGATTTTATTGGTGGTCTGTTCGCTGCTGAAGTCGTGATAGGCAATCAATGGTGTGGATATACGTAGCTTCTGCAGTAATTTTTGCGAGTGCCGTGTATCTTCAGCTGCGATACTGTCAACAGTGTTCAATACGTCCACGGCACGTTGGCTAAAATCTCCCAGATTGCCTATGGGCGTTGCTACAATGAACAATATTCCAGATTGATTCATGTTCTCACTGCACTCCAGTCAGCACGACGATGCGAGCAGTTTTTCTCCGGCTGAGTTGATTTCCCTGAAAAATTGTCCACACTTGGCACATGTACTAGTCTCTTTGTGGTTTCTCTCAATATATCGCGTACCTTGATGACTTCGTTACTCCTACATAAATTGGTTCGACTTGGCCTGCTCACTGTTGTGGCGCTGAGTATTGGCTGCGCAACCAGCCCTCCGATCACCGAAGTGTTGGCGCCCGCTGAGGAGTCTACAACAGAGTCTATTGATGAGCTATTAAGCACAGCGCAAGCACGCTCCGGCGTTACGCGAACCAGTCTGGTCATGGAAGCCGTTGAAGCCCTGATAGAGGCAGATATGTTTGAGCGGGCTGAGAATGAATTGCTTGCTCTAAACCTGCCCGGGAATACTCCGGCCGAGTTGCAACTACGCTATGCGTTAATCCGAGCCAGCTTCGATTTTAGAAATGACCAGCCACAATCGGCACTGCGCTGGCTGAACGGTGAACTGACCCGTAGTGTAGACAACCAGTCGCAACTGGGAATGAGATATTACCAGTTATTAGGTGATGTCCTGATTAGCATCGGCCAGATAACAGACGCAATCGCCGCCTATGTTCAAATCTCGACTAGTCGTCCCAGCGATGTTGACTCCACACTATTCGATGACATCTGGAGCGCACTGACCAGGCTGCAAGATAGCGAGCTTTCCTTACTGGCTGAAAGCGCAGGTAACTATGAACTAAGGGGCTGGGTGGAACTCGCTCGCATAGTTAGAGTGGAGCAGTTCAGTATCAGGAGTCAACTTGACTCTATCAATCAGTGGCAACGCACCTGGGCACTCCATTCTGCAGTTGATCGACTCCCGGGTCAATTGAACCAGCTACAACAAACCTGGGATCAGCGCCCGACCCATATTGCCCTTATCTTGCCGCTGCAACGACCAGAAGGTAATGCGATTCAGGAAGGATTCCTGAGCGCCTACTACCAGGCGCTCGAAATCTCCCGAGAAGTACCTCGCATCTCAGTGTACGACAGCAGCAATCTTACTTCGGTACTTGCCATCTATGCTGAAGCAGTAGCAAGCGGCGCAGATCTGGTGATCGGCCCGTTGAATAAAAGCCTGGTAAATCAACTTGCAGAACTACCAGAACTCCCGGTTAAAACACTGGCATTGAACTACAGTGATTTCGAACCGCTTGATCGGGAAAATCTCTTTCAGTTCGGTCTCGCACCTGAAGATGAAATCAACCAGGCTGCCGCTTTGGCCTGGGAATCAGGGTACCGAAATGCTGCCATCATCACGCCGCAATCGCCTGACTACCTGCGACTCCAAACCTTTTTTGCAGATTCCTGGCGGGCGCAGGGTGGTGTCTTAGTATCTCAGCAGACCTTCAGCAGCGACAGTGACTATGCAGAAGTTATTAAGCAGCTCATGTCCATTGACTCAAGCGAGGCACGTGCTGATCGCCTCCTGGACATTCTGCCGAGAAATAACATGGAATTCACACCGAGGCGACGAGAGGATATTGACTTTATTTTTCTCATTGCCAATCCGCGGCAAGGCCGTCAGATCAAACCAACGCTGGCGTTTTATTTTGCAGAAAACATTCCTGTCTACTCCTTGCCATCAATCTATGACGGTCAAGATAACCAAAGCGAAAATATTGATCTGGAAGGGATCGTATTCACGGATGCTCCCTGGGTCCTGAACAGGTCTGATGAATTGAGAATTGAAATCGATGCAAGTCTGCGCCGAGCCCAGGGCCCGCTGCAACGGCTACGTGCGATGGGTATAGACAGCTTTCGCCTCTATCCAAGACTGGAACAGCTTGCCAGTCGCGGTGTCTCAGCTCTTCTGGGCACAACTGGCCGACTGACGATGTCAGATGGGCAGCGCATTCATCGCACTCTGCGGGTTGCCCGTTTTGAAAATGGCCTGGTGCGTGAGTGCCGTAAAGAGATCAGCGATTCAGGGATATAATTTCAACGCAGGCAGCACACAAGGATTTGGCTAATTGCATCCTGGTAAACTCCAGAATAAGCGGCTTTTCGGCAGCTCTATAGAGGTTGAAGTTGCGCACATGCTGCGCAAACGCGGGCTCTTGCTCCTGCATCGAAATTATAATTGTCGAGCCGGAGAAATCGACCTCATCATGGTCGATGCTCCTCAGCAACTGGTGTTCGTTGAGGTGCGATTTCGCAATAATTGCGATTTTGGTTCCGCACTGGAATCTGTCGACCGGCGTAAACAACGCAAGCTGAAACTCGCCGCGGCAAATTTTCTCAGCAAATATCCGCGTTACAATCGCTACCGGTGTCGCTTCGATGTAGTAGCCTTAGGCCCAAATGAAGATGGCGATTTCCAGGGAATAGATTGGATAAAAAATGCATTTGCCTGAAACTTTTCCGCTCCAGGACAAGTCTATTCAAAACTGAACGGATAAAAAATCCCAGTCTGTTGAGGTAACAATGGACTGAAAATGGCCGATATTAATGAAGGTTTTTTAGATTGTACAAAATCAGACGCTCAATGGACTCTTGATGGACTTACGAGAACGCATAAGCAGGCATTTCAGGGACAGTATTGAAACCAAGCAGAATGCTGCTGATGAATTAGTTGAGCCAATTTTTCGGGCCGGAGAAGAAATGGTCCGTTGCTTGCTGAACAACGGAAAAATTCTCAGTTGTGGCAACGGAGGATCGGCAGGTGATGCGCAGCATTTTTCTGCAGAATTATTGAATCGCTTTGAGAAGGAGCGTCCGGGTTTGCCAGCTATAGCTTTGACCACTGACACTTCAACACTGACCGCAATTGCTAACGACTATGATTTCAAGGAGATATTTTCCAAACAGGTAACTGCACTCGGTCAAGCCGGTGATGTACTCCTGGCAATTTCTACGAGCGGAAATTCTGGAAACGTAATCGAAGCCGTCAAAGCCGGCCACGGCAGAGAAATGTCTATTGTCGCGTTAACAGGTAACGACGGAGGAATGATGGCCGGATTATATTCAGACCGGGATATCGAAATTCGTGTTCCATCAAATCGAACTGCACGCATTCAAGAAGTTCACCTGGTAGTCATTCATTGCCTGTGTGATCTGATCGATACTCAACTATTTGGAGGAGAAGACGTATGAAACTCTTCAGATTCTTAGCAATCCTGCTTACCCTAAGTATTATCTCCTGTACGACGATCCTTGTGCGCACAACTGGAGAGCAAGGCATACAGGAAGATCCCACCGAACGCACTGCTGGTGCCGTTGTTGAGGATCAATCTATCGAGACGAAAGTGGCGGTAAATATGAAATCGCAGGAACCAGCCTTTCGACAAGCCAACATTGAAGTTGTCAGTCATAATGGAGTAGTTTTAATGATTGGGCAGGTAGAGTCGCAAGCGCTGAAAGATCGGGCTACCGTGATTGCTTCTCAGGCCAGTTCCAAGATCAAGCGTATTCACAACGAGTTGGAAGTGTCAGAGAGCACCAGTTTACTTTCCAAGAGCAATGACACCTGGATAGCAACCAAGGTCCGTACATTGATGCTAACCAATCGCGATGTGCCATCTGACCAGGTACGGGTTATTACAGAGAATGGTTCAGTCTATTTGATGGGTCTGATTAGCCAGGTAGAAGGAGATCATGCTGCGAACCTGGCTCGAAATGTATCCGGTGTAACCAGGGTTGTAAAAGTCTTCGAGTATATCAATTAGGGGCCTCTGCCTATTTAACCAGACGCAGGGGTGGTTTCCCGGTAGCCCTTTCCGGCTTGACCTTGGAAGTACGAGGTTTGGGATCGTCTGAACCACCAGGATGAGGTGGTTCAGGCTGGTTGACTTCCACGTCAAACACCATTCCCTGCCCGTTCTCCTTGGCATATATCCCCATTACTGAAGACACCGGGACAAAGACTCGTTTCGGAATTCCTGAAAAACGTCCATCGAAGTCAATAGAGTCGTTACAAATCGCGAGATTCTGAACGGCATTCGGCGAGATATTGAGAACTATCTGACCGTCTTTGACGTGTTCCTGAGGAACTTCTACAGCATCAGCAAAGGCGTTAACAACAATATACGGGGTGCATTCGTTTTCAATGATCCATTCATACAGCGCGCGTATGATATAGGGCCGACTGGACGTCATGCTCATTGCGATTTCTCACTCACCCCCGGAGAATCCGTGGCAGTCCTATACCATTTCTTTTTCTAACTCGGACAGACTCGCCCTTACCGAATCCCTCTCGAACAATCGATCTCTATAGTCCAATAGAGGTTTAGTGGTTTTATTCTTTGGCAACTCAATGCCCATAATCGGTAATCGCCACAATATTGGCGTAACACAACAGTCAACTATTGTGAATTCATCACTCATAAAATAAGGTTTCTCACCGAAAATAGGAGCAATGGAAATTAGACTTTCTCGCAATTCCTTGCGCATCTTCTCTATCTGCGACGGGGTTCCCGATCCAGCCATTATTGGATCGACCAGTTTACACCAGTCATTCTTAATACGATAAATCCAGAGTCGGCTTTGTGCTCTGGCTACCGGATAGACTGGAAACAAAGGAGGATGGGGGAATCGCTCATCCAGATACTCCATCATGATGTCCGCTTCATAAAGAACCAGGTCACGATCTACCAGAGTTGGAAGCGTGTTGTAGGGATTTAGAGACGCCAGGTCTTCTGGTTTGCTATCAAGGTCAACATCGATTGTCTCGACAGTTACTCCTTTCTCAGCCAGAACGATTCGTACTCGATGGCTATAATGGCTCGTTCCGTCTGAATAAAACGTCATGGAAGATCTTTTAGCGACCACACCCATAGTTTTTCCTTTATTCCTGCTTGGTTATTTGATGTCTGTCCAGTGTCGTTCTAGGGAGCCTCTGAACAAGTATATGGCCGCTCTGCGGGAGTCTGTCGCGCTTTGCCGCTAGGCGACGTGCGCAGGCAATGGCAGTCGTCCTTGGCAAGCGCGTCAACGCCGCGGCGGAGCGCGACAGGCCCCACCCGAAGGGGCTTACAGCCAATCCCGCTCTCTACGTTGCACTGGCTTGAAAGGTCGGCCATCCTGCGTGCGCCTTGAGAGCGAAATTGGCTGTAAGCCAGAGCGGTCATATACTTGTTCAGAGGCTCCCTAATGATAGTCTTTCGCGAATTCACGGCCCATAAGCGCTGCGAGAATATAGAGCACGCCAAGAAAGGCCAAGACCCAGATACCGATCGTTTGCCGGCGGTCGCGAATGGGTTCGCCGATGTAGTAGAGAAAATTAGCCACATCAGCAACAGCGGCATCAAATTCTTCTGCGCCCATGGAACCGGTGCCTGCCGTATGATGTAACTCACACTGGGCTGGGTCGCCGCTACCATGATCGTCGCAGGTAACATCTCCCTGCAGCTCATGCAAAACATTAGGCATCGCAACGTTTGGGAAGATCTTGTTATTGGCTCCGAATGGTCGGCTTGAGTCGTTGTAGAACGATTTGAGATAGGAATATAGCCAATCCGCACTATGCACCCTGCCGGCGAGCGTCAGATCTGGAGGTGCTGCGCTGAAATACTGCTCTGCCCTGTCTTTCGTTAATGATGTCTCTATCAGGTCGCCAATTAGTGATCCATCGAAAATAAGATTATCGATAACGAGTTCATGAGGAATCTCGAGGTCATCGGCAGTTCGCTCATAACGGGCATATCCCAAAGCATGGCAGCTCACGCAGTAGTTCATATAGTACTTGAAACCCCGTTGCAAAGAATCTTTATCATCAAAATCTGTCTCAACATGCTCGAGATCGAGATTTCCAGCAGACGCCGCTGTTGCACTTGAAGATGCCAACATCAAAGGCAACACGACCAACAAGATCAACAAAACGATGCTGCCAAGCAATTGAGGAATGCTGATCCAGCGACCAGTGACACGCTCCGGTGGCTGAGTTGTCTTCTCGGCACGGGTATACCAGGGCATCGCGATGAAATAGGCGAAGTAGATGAAGGTCGTGATCTGGGCTAACAGTATCTTGGCAGGAGTTGGCGCCTGAGCTCCCAGGACTCCGAGTATGATAAAGCTGACCACGAACATGAGCAGTGCAACACGGCTATACCAACCTTTGTAGCGCATGGACTTGACAGGACTCTTGTCCAGCCATGGCATAACAAACAGGATAGCAACAGCACCGAACATCACCAACATGCCCCAGAAATTGCCATCAATCCCAAACATAGTAATTGAGGCCGCACGCAGCATGGAATAGAACGGTGTGTAGTACCAGACCGGAGGAACATGCTCTGGGGTAAGCAGAGAGTTCGCTTCCTGAAAATTCGGAACCTCGAGGAAGTAGCCGCCCATTTCCGGCGCGAAGAAAACTATCGCACAGAACACAAACAGGAAGAGAATGACCCCTGGAAGGTCGTGATAGATCGTGTAGTAGGGATGAAAGGGAACCCCGTCTACGGGGATGCCATCTGAGCCCTTATTCTTCTTGATCTCTATTCCATCGGGGTTATTGGAGCCGACTTCATGTAGCGCCAGTATGTGCAATACCACCAGAGCGAGCAGCACGATGGGTAAGGCGACAACATGCAGCGCGAAGAACCGATTAAGTGTGGCGCCGGAGATCAAGTAATCGCCACGAATCCAAACCAGGAGATCTTCCCCAATGATTGGAATAGAACCGAACAGAGAGACAATTACGTTCGCTCCCCAATAAGACAACTGGCCCCATGGCAGGATGTACCCCATGAAGCCTTCCGCCATCAGCACCAGAAAGATGGCCATGCCGATGACCCAGAGCAATTCTCGCGGGCGCTGGTAGGAGCCGTACATCAGCCCTCGAAACATGTGGATGTAGACTACAAAAAAGAACGCAGAAGCACCGGTGGAATGCAGGTACCTCAGCATCCAACCGTACTCCACATCCCGCATGATGTATTCCACCGAAGCGAATGCCGCTTCGGCACTGGGGGTGTAGTTCATGGTCAACCAGATGCCGGTCAACAATTGGATAACCAGTACCAGCAATGACAATATCCCAAAGAAATACCAGAAATTGAAATTCTTGGGCGCGTAATATTCGCTCATGTGTTTCTTCCAGGCTGCCACTATCGGCAATCTGGCGTCAGTCCAGTCACGAAGACCGATTAGTGCTGACATGAAGCGTCCGGGCCTTTGGGTTTCTTCTAAGCCACTCTCTGTGCCGCTCACGTCGCTCATGCCGCATTCTCCTCGTCGATACCAATCACCAATACATCGTCACCCTCGAAGGAATGGGGAGGTACAGGCATGTTGCGCGAGGCCGGTGATCCTCGATATACGCGCCCAGCCAGGTCAAAGCGCGATCCGTGGCAGGGACAAAAGAATCCGCCACGCCATTCGTTGTCGAATGGTTCGGGGCGTAACTCAATATGGGGAGTTGGCGAACAAAACAGGTGTGGACACAAACCAACTAGCACCATGAGTTCCGGGGTTCGGGAGCGGTACTCATTCTGTGCATAGGCAGGTTGCTCCGGCTCCAGTGAGTCAGGATCGGTCAGTCGGCCGGGATCTTCATTCAAGGCACTCAAGGCCTCGGAACTACGCTTCACGATAAAGATAGGCCTACCGCGCCAGGCCGGAATGGGACCGAGCATCTCACCAACCTGCAATCGACTGATATCGATTCTTACCGGAGCGCCAGCGGCACGCGCCTTGGCACTGGGATTCCAGGAACCGACAAAGGGGACAGCCGCCCCGACGACCCCAGCGGCACATACTACCGAAGTCGAACCCACGAGAAACCGTCTGCGGCCAGCATTAGCACTGTCGTCAGTCACCGTTACTATCTCCTTGAGAATACGCTAAATTTCAATTGATACTTCCACACCCCCTGGCATCTTGGTCCATAGCGGGTGCGTTTTTACGTCCACTCTTGGCGGATAACGTCTACTTCTTAGCAGGGTTGGGTGATGAATCCTGTTCAGGTCAGCAAAACCGCGTGAATGTTAGTCAATCCTGACTTTTTTATCAAGTCCGCCCATCCGTAAAATGAGGCATATCCTATTGATAAATATAAATAATATTTTATTTTTTCACCTCAAAAAAAACGTCGACTCCCGATCCGGAAGTCGACGTTTATTAAAGTCTCTAATTGCTTAGCGCTTCGAGAATTGAGGCTTCTTACGGGCTTTCCGCAAGCCTACTTTCTTACGCTCCACTTCACGCGCATCCCGAGTTACAAATCCAGCCTTTCTCAGAGTCGGCTTCAAATCATAGTCATATTGCATTAGTGCGCGGGTAATACCGTGGCGAATTGCACCAGCCTGACCGAAGCTCCCACCACCTCGTACCGAGATATTGATGTCGAACTTCGCATTCATATCTACCAGTTCGAGTGGTTGACGAACGATCATACGCGCAACTTCACGACCGAAATAACCGTCCAAGGGACGCCGATTGACCGTTATATTGCCGCTGCCACTGGTCAGATAGACCCTTGCAGTGGAGGTCTTGCGGCGACCCGTACCGTAATATTGCGTAGTTGGCATGTGTGTTTATCTGTCTCTTTTACAGTTGAATAGTCTGCGGTTGCTGGGCACTGTGAGGATGTTCTGCTCCGGCATAGACTTTCAGTTTCTTGAACATGGCGCGACCAAGCGGTGTGCGTGGCAACATCCCCTTAACGGCGAGCCTAATTATTTTCTCGGGAGCTTTTTCCTGGAGCTTTTCGAAGGAAATAGTTTTAAGACCACCAGGAAATCCCGAGTGGGCGTGGTAAAGCTTGTCAGAAGCCTTTTTACCAGTAACCTTAACCTTGTCAGCATTGATCACAACTACGAAGTCCCCAGTATCAACGTGAGGAGTATATTCGGCCTTGTGTTTGCCACGTAAACGGGTCGCAATCGCAGTAGCCATGCGGCCTAGTGTCAGTCCGTCCGCATCCACGAGTAGCCAGTTCTGGTCGACTTCATGAGGTTTTGCACTGTAAGTCTTCATTGCACAAATTCTGGGCATAAGTTCAGGGAGCGCGAATACTACCGGAGAGACTATAATAATTCAAGGGTCAAGTCCCTATTTTCTCTGGCTTGCAGCGGAATCTGATCGATTCCGGAAAGTCGCTGAATTGGTCCACAGAGTCGGCATGTGAAGACCTTCACACCCGATGCTCATAGACCAGGTATTCGGCGCACGAGGCAGGACTCACTATTGTGCTTATGCCCGATGCTCATAGCCCAAATACTGGAAGGATTGCATTTCCAGCAATCGGGATCTCGTGCGCTCGAACTCAAACGCTAATAACCGTCCCTGATACAGCTGATCGATTGGGGCATCTGCGGCAATTATCAGCTTAACTCGACGATCATACAGTTCATCAATCAGGCTCACGAAGCGGCGTGCCTGATCATTAAGAGTGTCATCCAGCACCGGAACTCCACTCAGGATCAGGGCATGATAAAGCCTGGCGATTTCAACATAGTCAAAGGCGCTGCGCGGACTATTACACAATACCGAGTATTCAAACCAGACCACGTCGTCTCCACAGTATCGAGTCTGCAATTGTCTGCCGAGAATCTGGATCTGCTCTTTCTCTGTCACCTCAGATCTGTCAGGTGCGAGCGCGAAGAAGCTTTGCAACAAACGCCGATCAATATCAGCATCAATTGGTGTATGGAACAGAGTTGCCTGGGTAAGGCTACGAAGGCGGTAATCCACTCCTGGTTTCAATTCCAATACCTGTGTATGGGTTTTTAGCTTCTCTATGGCCGGGATAAATCTTTCCCGCTGTAATCCATTTTCATAGAGCCGGTCGGGGTGAATATTCGACGTGGTTACAAGCACAACATTACGCTCAAACAAAGCGGCGAGTAAGCCCGCCATTAACATCGCATCGCCGATATCGACAATGAAGAATTCGTCAAAACAGATCACTTGCGCCTCGCTTGCGATAGCGTCGGCTACTTTCTGCAGAGGATTCCCCGATCCCTGAAAGCGAGCAAGGTCTGTATGAATCCGCTGCATAAACCGATGAAAATGGGTGCGGATCATTCGCTGTCGGGGCAGGCAATCACAAAACAAATCCATCAGGTAAGTCTTGCCCCTTCCCACACCCCCCCAGAGATAGATGCCTTTTGGTAACTCGCTCGATCCTGTCTTACCTTGTATCCAGCGCAGCAAGCGTGAGGTCATTGAGTGAGACGATCCGAATTGTGAACTCAGTTGGGCATGCAACGCGTCGAAGCAGAGGACTATACGCTGCTGCCCTTCATCCAATGAAATTAACCCGGCATTGGCATCGTTTTGGTACCGCTTTAGAGGGTTCATTGACTGCTTACACTCGTTTGCTTGAAACGCAGTCGCATTCTAGGGATGTTTGTTCACTGAAACCACTTCCGAATCCTTTATAATGTGAAATCGCTAGCCTGTTCAAGGATGTTGTCCCCAATTCGTAGTACAGTGATTGACTGGAATTAAGGTATACTTACGCCCCGCTCATGCTTGATATGGGCGCTAGTTCAGATTGAGGAATTAGATCTATATGATATGGATAACGGCAATCATAAGCTTGGCAATCGGAGTGGTTATTGGCGCTTTATTTGCCAGCAAATTCAACATTAGTCCCTCCCGTGTGCAGGAGTTGGAGAATCAGATTCGAACTCTCAAAGATAATAATACTGAATATCGCGATAGCGTTAGCGATCATTTCAGTATGACTGCCGAGTTAGTGCAGCATATGACCGAGAGCTACAAAGAAGTTTATCAGCACCTGGCCAGTGGTGCCCAGGACTTGTGTTCCAACGAAGTTGCCAGCAAATTATTGCCCGCACAAACCGACGCAGTTTTCGAGAACACTGTTTCCCAGGAAGACGCTAGTGGTTTGGCACCACCCAAAGACTATGCCGCGAAACAAAGCCCTGGACAGAAGGGCGCCTTGTCTGAAGACTTTGGAATTGAAAAAGCTAATCCCGCCAGCGAAGATGAAGTTCCAATTCAGCCGGCCAAATAAACCACAAGCAGAACTTCACACATATTGTTGTTGGCACGTATTTCAGTGCTGTTGACTCAAGTTACGAATCACCATGTCTGAGTACAATCTCACCCACCTTAAGCAACTCGAAGCGGAAAGTATCCATATCATTCGCGAAGTTGCTGCCGAATTTGACAAACCAGTCATGCTGTATTCGATTGGCAAAGATTCGTCAGTAATGCTGCACCTCGCACTAAAGGCCTTTTATCCGGGCAAACCTCCATTCCCGCTTATGCATGTGGATACTACCTGGAAATTTCGCGAGATGATTGAGTTTCGCGATCGGCAGATGGAAAAGCTCGGCCTCGATCTGATTGTTCACATAAACACCGAGGGTGTAGAGGCTGGGATTGGGCCATTCACTCACGGTAGTGAAAAACACACCGATGTGATGAAAACCCAGGCACTGAAACAGGCACTGGATAAGTACCAGTTTGATGCGGCTTTTGGCGGAGCGCGACGCGATGAAGAAAAATCGCGCGCCAAAGAGCGAGTATTTTCTTTTCGAGACAAAAATCACGTCTGGGATCCAAAGAACCAGCGTCCGGAGCTTTGGAATATTTACAACGGCAAAGTCAACAAGGGAGAGAGTATTCGAGTTTTCCCTCTTTCGAACTGGACGGAACTGGATATCTGGCAATATATCTATCTTAGCAATATAGATATCGTGCCACTCTATTACGCAAAGCCCAGACCCATAGTCAACATCGATGGAGTGGATATCATGGTTGACGATGAGCGTATGCCCTTAACTGATGAGCAGAAAATTAGAACGAAAACAGTCAGATTTCGGACGCTCGGATGTTATCCCCTGACTGGCGCTGTCGACTCCACGGCAACAACCCTCCCGGAAATCATTCAGGAAATGTTGTTGACCACAAGCTCTGAACGACAGGGCCGACTCATTGATTCCGATAAGTCTGGTTCTATGGAAGACAAGAAAAGGAAAGGCTACTTTTGATGTCTTACCTATCCAAACTCATGTGCACTTATAATAGTTCGCTCCCTGCGCAATGCGTGCGCAAGGACTGGCAAGGCTCATTCCGGTGTCTCATAAATCTGAACTAATCAGCACAGATATCAATGCCTATCTTGCGCAGCACGAACGTAAGGAATTATTACGCCTGTTGACCTGCGGTAGTGTCGATGATGGCAAAAGCACACTTATAGGCAGGCTATTGCATGATTCGAAAATGATCTACGAAGATCAGCTGGCTGCCATTGAAGCCGATAGCGTCAAATCGGGCACCACTGGGGGAAAACTGGACCTGGCGCTACTCGTAGATGGACTGCAGGCAGAGCGTGAGCAGGGAATTACGATCGATGTTGCCTATCGCTATTTTTCTACCGCCAAGCGTAAGTTCATAATTGCGGACACCCCCGGGCATGAGCAATACACGCGCAACATGGCCACCGGCGCTTCCACTTGCAACCTGGCAATTATCCTCATCGATGCCAGGAATGGCGTGCAAACACAGACCAAACGTCACAGTTTTATAGCTTCATTGCTGGGCATCAAGCACATCATTGTAGCCATCAATAAAATGGACCTGGTGGACTACAAGGAGAGTGTGTACGAAGCAATCAAACAGGACTACCTGGATTTCTCTGAGAAATTGGCAGTGGCTGATTTTCACTTTATCCCCATATCCGCCCTGAACGGTGACAATGTAGTGAATGTCAGCGAATATATGCCATGGTATGAGGGTAGTGCTCTAATGCCAATTCTCGAAACTGTAGAGATCGCTGCGGATAGAAATTATTCAGACTTCCGCTTTCCTGTACAGTACGTAAACCGCCCCAACCTCAATTTCAGGGGATTCTGTGGCACAGTCGCCTCCGGAGTGATTCGCAAGGGTGATGAAGTCATAGTATTGCCTTCGGGTAAGAGTAGTCGCATTAAATCAATCGTTACTTTCGACGAAGAATTGGAATTCGCTCATGCCGATATGGCAATTACATTGACTCTTGAAGATGAGATCGATGTGAGTCGCGGCGACGTATTTGCTCACCCAGACAATCAGCCGGTCACTCGAGAACACTATGAAGCGACTATGGTGTGGATGACAGAGAGCCCGTTGCTGCCTGGCAAGCTGTACGACTTTAAAATGGGCACCAAGACTGTGAGCGGTAAGCTGAAGTCAATTCGCAACAAGATCGATGTAAATAGCCTTCAGGAACTACCAGCTCCTTCCCTGGAATTAAATGAAATCGGGCTAGTTGAAATTTCTGTTGAGCAGCCAGTGTGTTTCGATAGCTATAAAGACAATCGTGCTACAGGCAGTTTTATCGTCGTAGACCGACTGAGCAACGTCACAGTCGGCGCCGGAATGATCAACTGCGAGCAGCAACCCAGAACCAAACCACATGAACGGCACAATATCCATGTCACAAAGGAAGAGCGCGCCGCACGGTATGGACAAAAACCCGCCACCATTATGTTCATTGGTGTTTCCGGCTCTGGTAAATCTACTCTCGCGCATGGTCTGGAACGGGAACTGTTTGATCGTGGTCGGGTAAGCACTGTACTCGACGGCAAAACGATGCGGCTGGGCATTAGCAGAGACCTTCCGCACGATGCCGAAGGACGCGCCGAGAACCTGCGGCGTAGCGCTCACATTGCACGTTTCCTGAATGATTCCGGAGTAATATGCTGCGCCTCCTTTGTAGCACCCAATGCAGATTCGAGGGAACATGCCCTGAGTGTGATTGGTAAAGACAATTGTTACATCATCTTCCTGAATCCGCCCATGGAAGTCTGCATTCAGCGAGATCCAAGTGGTTTATATGCAGCAGCAGAAAGCTCAGATTCGAAGGACATTCCAGGACTCTCTTTTCCGTACAGCCCACCGGAAGTTACCCATCTCAAGCTGGACACAGCAGCCCTGTCCATCGACGAATGTCTGAATGAAGTCATCAAGTTAATGGCTACTGAAGGTATTATCTAGAGGACATTAAAACCTGCGCTGCTGAAGCAGGTTCTTCTCACTTTTTTACAGGAATAAGGTCACAAGCACGAATGCCACACACTAAGAGTCGCGCACAGTGAATTAAGCTGGATTGTCGATATCGATGAACTGATGTTGAATCGAAAATTTTTCTGCAAGATAATTCCCGACTGCCTGAACTCCATAGCGTTCGGTGGCGTGGTGCCCCGCTGAAAAGAAATGAATGCCAGATTCGCGCGCAATATGTACCGTAGGTTCGGAAATCTCACCGGTGAGGTAGGCATCGACTCCGGCAGCTACCGCCAGTTCAATATAGCTCTGCGCGGCACCAGTGCACCAGGCGATACTCTTGATCTTTTTAGCCCTTCCTTCAATTGCCAGCGGCACTCTCTGCAACTGTTCTTCGAGCAATTTTTTGAATCCTGCAAAGCTCGCCGGTTGCTTCAGACTCCCGCTAAACACAATCGGAGTATTGGACCTCTGATCCAGCGAGCCTTCAACTCTTAGACCGAGCACCTTCGCCAGCTGCGCGTTGTTTCCCAGTTCCGGATGAGCATCCAACGGCAAATGGTAAGCAAAAAGACTGATGTCGTGCTTCATCAATGCCTGTAAGCGATTCTTTTTCAGTCCTGTAATGGATTGGTCTTCGCCGCGCCAGAAGTATCCGTGGTGCACCAGAACAACATCAGCCTTCTCATCAATCGCCGCATCGATCAGTGCCTGGCAGGCTGTCACGCCGGTAACAAGTTTGCGCACTTCGGTACGACCCTCCAGTTGTAGTCCGTTGGGACAATAATCACTGAATAGTTCTGGCTTAAGCAGATTGCTTAGTTCTGATTCCAGTTTTCTCAGTGCTACTGGCATTGGAAAGGATCCCGACAACGTTGTATATTCGGTAAGGCGGCCATAATACCATAGAGTAAACGCGCCGAAATCGGGTACCTGGCGATGCAGCGATTTGGAAAATTAGTTCAATTCTTGAGCTGGCCCGTAATAAGCGGTGTGTTAGTCGCTATAGTTTATCTGCAATATCAACAGCTGGATAGAATAAGCCAACAATCCTTGGCCAATCCATTTATTCAACGACCTGCACCAACATCCCCCTCTTATGCTGATGCCATCAGGAGTGCTGCTCCTTCGGTAGTTAGCATCAATGCCACAAGTGTCAATGTTGAATCTATTGAGCGCACTGCCGAAGATAGAGTAAACCTGTATCTCGGAGAGAGAGCCAGCCTGGGATCAGGCGTCATTATCAGCGAGCAGGGATTCATCCTAACGAACCTACATGTCGTCGATACTTTGTTTGATGCGTTCGATACTGAAGTTACTCTAAACGATGCTCGCAGAACTCCAGCAACTGTTGTTGCCTGGGACAAGACAAATGATCTGGCAGTTCTTCATGTTAATATGGACGACCTGACTCCTATTCAGATTGGAGATGAAAATACATTACAAGTGGGAGATATTGTTTTCGCAATTGGTTACCCCCGAAATATTGGTCAATCCGTGTCACAAGGTATCGTAAGTGCGTTGACTCATAATACAGAAGATTCTGTGACAATCATTCGGACTGATGCAGCAATAAATCCTGGTAATTCTGGTGGCGCGCTAATTGACAGAGAAGGCAAGCTAGTGGGTCTAAATTCTTCGATTTTTTCTGAATCAGGAAATTTTGAAGGAATTGGATTTGCAACACCTGCAAGTATTGCCGTATCAGCTATGCGCGAAATGGTAGAGCAGGCGATCGAGGCAAATTCTGGTTATCTCGGGGTGCTTACCGGTGAGGCCTTGAATGAACAATCCAGCCAACTATTCTTCGGAGTGGATCATATTCGAGGAATGCTGGTGGAAAATGTCGATGTGGGTGGTGCCGCAGAACGGGCCGGCATCGAACCCGGTGATGTAATAACCCGGGTAGAAGAGACACCAGTCATCGACGGTCAAAACATCATGATGGAGATTCGTAACAAGAAACCTGGAGACACGATTAACGTGCAAGTGTACCGCGAAGGTCGAACTTTGAATTTTCCAGTTACATTGGGTTTCGGCGAAGCATTGATAATAGAACTATAGCCAGAAAGGACCGGATATATTCTCTAACCCGAACAGCAATACTGCGGGCTACTTGTATCCTAAATGGCACAATAAGAACTGCGTCATTCTTTACCTTGCAGCTTCGCGTTGAGACGATATTCTGCCGATAACGCATGTGCCTGAAGATGTTCATTCCGGGCAAGTTCAGCTGCTGTAACCGCCAGTTTGGCAGCCCCGGAAGGCGAACAAAAAATTATCGAACTACGTTTCTGGAAATCATAAACACCCAATGCTGAGAAAAACCGCGCAGTGCCTGATGTAGGCAGCACATGGCTTGGCCCGGCACAGTAGTCTCCCAGAGCCTCTGCACTATATCTGCCCAGGAAAATCGCTCCTGCATGATCGATGTAGTTCAACACAGCATCTGGATGCTCGACTGAGATCTCCAGATGTTCGGGTGCTATCAAGTTGCTGGCCCTCGCCGCCTTCTCGAAATCTTCGGCAAAGATGAATATGCCACGATGCTTGAGTGATGACTCGATGATTGACCGCCTATCCATCGTGGGTAAGAGTTTGTCAATACTCGATTGCACAGCAATGAGAAAATCGGCACTTGTACTGATCAAGATTGACTGAGCTTGCTCATCATGCTCTGCCTGTGAGAACAGATCCATCGCTATCCAGTCCGGATCAGTCTTGCCGTCACATATAATGGTTAGCTCGGACGGACCCGCAATCATGTCGATCCCTACTTCTCCGTAGACCTGTTTTTTCGCCACCGTGACATAGATGTTGCCGGGACCGGTTATTTTGTCAACTTGTGGTATTGTTTCGGTTCCATAAGCCAGCGCAGCGATCGCCTGCGCGCCCCCTATGGAATAGAGACGACTCACCCCGGCAAGGGCGGCTGCTGCAAACACCAGCTTGCCATCTTCACCGTAAGGAGTGGGCACAGTGGCAATTATTTCTTTCACTCCGGCGACTTGTGCGGGAATTGCCAACATCAGCATAGAAGATGGGTAATTCGCCTTACCCCCCGGAACATATACCCCTACTCGTTCAAGCGGACTTACTTTCTGACCATATACCGAACCATCCGGCTCTTCATACTGCCAGGAAGACTGCTTCTGTCTTTCATGGTAGCGACGGATTCGTTCGGCCGCATGCCTCAAAGCCTGTCGCTGTTTATTCGGTAAGCTTTCCAGGGCATCCGCCATTTGTTCCTGAGTGACTATCAAGTCTGTCATCGATTCAGCATTAGTGCCGTCGAACTGGTTCGTGAATTCGACAACTGCTTCATCACCACGATTTCGAACTGCTTTAAGGATCTCGTTTACTACAGTAGTGACCGTATCTGCAATCAGCATATCTCTGTCAAGCAATTCGAACAGTTTCTGCTCAAAATCAATATCAGACATAGAGAGCTGTTTGATTGTAAATTTAGATTTGGTCATGACCAAGGGATGCGAATATTCGTAAACGGAAGGAGTAGGAAGCTAAGCAGAATCAACGGCGGTTCGCAGCTTACAGAGAATTTCTCGAATGACAGCGTTCTTTATTTTCATCGAGGCTTTGTTAACGATGACCCGGGATGAAATATTGGCGATCAACTCTCTAGGCTCCAGACCATTGGCTTTAAGGGTATTGCCGGTATCTACTATATCGACGATGCTATCCGCCAAGCCCAGTGAAGGCGCGAGTTCCAGGGCACCATTCAATTTAATCAATTCGATCTGTATGCCCCGTTCTGCAAAATATTTCTTGGCAATATTGGTAAATTTGGTCGCCACCCTGAGTCTATCGGCTACAGGGGAAGCATTAACCGGTTCAGCCGTCATTAATCGGCATGCTGCAATCTTAAGATCGAGCGGTTCATAGAATCCTTCACTGCCATATTCCAATAGCAGATCTTTGCCGGCCACACCCATGTCAGCACTTCCAAACTCAACATAGGTTGGCACATCGGAACCACGCATAACTAACAATTTAATGTTGGTGTGATTGGTATCGAATATTAACTTGCGACTTGTGGCTATATCTTCAGTCGGTACGATATCTGCCTGCTCGAAGAGAGGCAGAGTCTCTTCCAGTATGCGTCCCTTGGTGAGAGCGATGACTAAATTTGAAGTATTCATGAGCTTATTCAGCAGAAATTAGATAGTGCATCAAGTTGCAGGAGACTCAGGAAGGTACCCGACGAATTTGAGCACCGAGTAGTTGGAGTTTTTCCTCAATACATTCATAACCACGATCAATGTGATAAATCCTGTCTACACTGGTTTCATTCTCGGAAACTAGTCCTGCAATGATCAGGCTTGCAGACGCACGTAGATCAGTTGCCATTACCGGCGCGCCTTTCAACACCTCCACCCCTTCAACGATCACGGTGTTTCCTTCTACCTTGATTAAAGCACCCATGCGGTTCATCTCATGGACATGCATGAATCGGTTCTCAAATACAGTTTCCGTAATTGAGCCAGTTCCATTTGCGATTGTATTCAATGCGGTGAATTGTGCCTGCATGTCCGTTGGGAACGCAGGGTATGGCGCCGTACGCAGTGAAACTGAATTTGGGCGCTTTCCGTGCATATCCAGTTCTATCCAGTTATCACCAACCTTGATCTCGGCCCCAACCTGCTCCAGTTTACTCAGCACCGATTCCAGAATGTCTGGCCTGGTATCCTTAACCTTTATATGTCCGCGAGTGGCGGCCGCTGCAATCAAATAGGTGCCAGTTTCGATTCGATCTGGCATTACCGAATAACTGCAACCTTTCAGATCTGAAACGCCATTGATCACTATAGTGTCTGTGCCCATGCCAGAGATATCGGCTCCCATCTTCACCAGGCAATTTGCCAGATCGACCACTTCCGGTTCCCGGGCTGCATTCTCAATGATAGTCTGCCCATCCGCCAGAGTTGCCGCCATCATGACGTTTTCGGTGCCTGTGACTGTCACCTGGTCCATAAAAATATGGGCACCCTTTAGTTTGCCGTCAACTGAAGCCTTGATATAACCATTTTCAACAACAATATCGGCACCCATTGCCTGTAAGGCACTAATGTGCAGGTTTACCGGACGACTGCCGATCGCACAGCCACCAGGAAGGGCAACTTCTGCTCTTCCATATTTGGTGAGCAGTGGCCCCAGCACCAGTATCGAGGCACGCATCGTCTTTACCAGTTCATACGGTGCGTTAAAATCCCGAATCGTGCTGCTGTTCACCTCAACATTCAGCTTCTCATCGACTACAGGCTGCACTCCCATGCACCCGAGAAGCTCGATCATAGTGGTAATATCAAAAAGGTGTGGGAGATTACAAATTTGCACTGTATCGTGAGTTAACAGAGTTGCCGCGAGAATTGGCAATGCCGAATTCTTCGCCCCGGCAATTCTAATCTCGCCTTTGAGTCTCACGCCCCCATTGATAATTAGTTTATCCATCTTGGTCTTTTACTTGGATTAATATTCAGGAAACGTTGTTTTCAGCTTCGGTCATCAGACGCATAGTGACAGCATGAATAGCTCCACTACCGATATGATCATTGAGAATCTGGTAAACAGTTTGGTTGCGCTTGACGGCATTGAGACCTTCGAATACATTCCCTATTGCCGTTACCAAAAATTTTCCATCTCCGCCTTCTACAGCGATTTCGCAATCAGGCAAGGCAGTTGCTAATAATTCCTGTATTTGCTCCGAATCCAAAACGAGTTCTCCGGTTTACTTCCAGTTGTCCAGGACCAGATCGATATCATTATCATACTGGGTCATCAGGGCAGAAAATTGCGTGAAGTATTGGCGCCCCAGATTTATACCCGCCAAGCTCAAATTCTTCAGTTTCCATTCATCGTTTTCATTCAGGAACATTTGATATTGCAATCTCAAATTAGTGTCTCCACCTCGCAATTCCATTCCAACAACCGTATCAGCCCGCAGGTCAGAGTTCGGATTACTCGGAGGCAGAAAAATCAGTTCCTCACCGTTATATGAAACCAACGACGCTCCATAAAAACGCGTCAAGGTATTCTCTAAAATATCTGCGAAGCGTTGTTTCTGCGCAGGTGTTGCAGAATCTGCAAAGCGCGACATAACCACTGCTGCCACGGCATTAAAATCGACAAAGGTATTCAGTACGCCTGAAACTTCAGCAAAGTATCGAGCTCTGTCAGTCAGAAAAAATTCCTTGGATTCGGCAACAGTTCGCAACAAAGATTCAACGCCTAACTCGGCAGTCTCCACCGCAGTCAGGGCCTGACCATGTAGCAAACTTGGCGAAGCCACGAAAATAGTCGAAACCAGAAGGAATTTATTCAATAATTTCATCTGCTTATCTCCAAAATTAGACCAAAGTGAATATTCGATTCACTGACGCAGTAGTGCTCCGATCGGGCTCTCTGCTGCATCCTTTGATTGTGCGTATGTTGACCTTAATACGGACTGAACTATGATTGAGGGAGGCCAGTTTACATGAATTGCCTACGGCAATAAATTATTACTTGCATTGGGAGTCAAACACCCTTCTAATTGTTTGCTTCATCGAAAGCACTTAGATTCCATCATTTATGCTCGACACAGTCATAATCGTCCTTGGATTTGTTGGACTAATCTGGGGAGCGGACAAGTTTGTGTTCGGCGCATCAGCATTGGCGCGCAACGTTGGGGTATCTCCCCTGATGATCGGGCTTACGATTGTAGCCTTTGGCACATCCGCTCCTGAAATATTCTCCTCTGCTGTTGCAGCATGGGAGGATAAACCCGAGCTCGCTATTGGAAACGCTCTGGGCTCCAATCTATTCAATATAGGCGTTGCATTGGGTGTGGCAGCGATCATCAACCCCTTAAAGCCACCAGATTCCCTGATCAATAAAGAAATCCCAGCATTGTTACTGGTAACATTTGTTACTGGAGTGCTTTTATTCGACTTGTATCTGGGCATTTTCGATGCTGTGGTGCTCATAGGAATTACAACTTTCTTTGGCTATCGATTGTTTAGAAAAAGAGTTCGAACCGGAGCTATCCCTGATCTTGAAGCAACCGACTTCTCAGCGGTAAACAGTTTGCAAGCTATTTCATATTTGATTCTCGGATTAGCCTTGCTGGTATTAAGTGCTGAAGCTCTGGTACAAGCGGCGGTTTCGATCGCAGAATCTCTCGGTGTATCCACGGCTATTATCGGATTAACTATTGTCGCTTTGGGTACCAGTCTGCCGGAGTTGGCTGCCTCCGTAACCTGTGTCTTAAAGGGGCATCACGATTTAGCCATTGGCAACATAGTTGGTTCAAACATTCTTAATCTGCTTGTAGTTCTTCCCTTCCCTGGTCTGCTCAGCGCCGGACCCATCGAAGCTGCTCTACTTCATCGCGATTACCTGGTGGTTTTAGTACTCACTGTTCTGCTTGCCTATATTTGTTACCAGGGAATTAGGAAACATAAGATGATTGGCCGCACGAGTGGGTTCATTTTCTTGTTAATTTACTGTGGCTGGTTTACGGTAATGATATTGCAGATATAAGTCAGGAAAGAAGCGAAATCTCTAGCAAGTACTATGAATACTAATTCATCCCTCATCGCCAGTGCACGCCGAACTATAGAGATCGAAAAAGATGCCATCACCGCATTATTATCGCGGATAGGGCCGGAGTTCGAACAGGCTTGTCACCTAATACTCGAATCAGATGGCCGCGTAGTCGTTACTGGAATGGGTAAATCGGGTCACATTGGCAAGAAGATCGCTGCAACGCTTGCCAGCACTGGAACTACTGCTATGTATGTCCACCCAGGTGAGGCCAGTCACGGCGATATCGGTATGATCTCCAGCAACGATGTAGTGCTGGCTATATCCAATTCTGGAACTACGGAGGAGATTACTGCCCTACTCCCCGTGCTCAAAAGAAAAGGCATAGCACTTATCAGCATGACTGGTGATAAACAGTCTGAACTCGCAGCCGCCGCCACTTGTAACCTTGATGTGCATGTCGCGGAAGAAGCCTGTCCGCTTGGACTTGCACCGACGTCCAGTACAACTGCCGCTCTTGTAATGGGTGATGCCCTTGCAATGGCTTTGTTGGAAGCGCGGGGGTTCACACGGGATGACTTTGCCTTCTCACATCCGGGTGGAAAATTAGGGCGCAGACTACTAATCAAAGTAAAAGATGTCATGCATTCCGGGAGTGAAATACCTAGAGTAACCGCCGATACTGAGCTCACCAATGCATTGCTGGAAATGACCGAGAAAGGCTTTGGCCTGACAACCGTTGTCAATGATGCAGGGGACTTAGTGGGTGTTTTTACAGATGGAGACTTAAGGCGAACTATCGATTCTGGTACCAATATCCAGCAGACTCGTATCAAGGATGTAATGTCTGCGAATTTCAAATCTATCAGTAGCAATGCCTTGGCAGCCGAAGCGGCGAAAATAATGCAAGACTCCAAAATTTATGTGCTTATTGTAAAAGGTGATGATTCTGAGATATGTGGCATCGTTAAGATGCATGATTTACTGCAAGCAAACGTTGTCTGAAGCTGCGCGATGATTTTTATTCAAGATGTAACTATTGTTAAATCGCTGGCCAGCAAAATCAAGTTGCTGTTACTCGATGTAGACGGCGTTCTAACCGATGGCAGGCTTTACTTCTCTAATTCTGGCGAAGAAATAAAGGCGTTTCATACTCTGGACGGTCATGGCATCAAAATGCTAATGAGTACTGGTATTGAAGTGGGAATAATAACTGGCCGGACATCAACATTGCTGGAGAAGCGTGCAAGAGATCTGGGCATAGAATTACTTTATCAGGGTCGCGAAGACAAACTTAATGTTTTCCATGAAATATTAGCAGACAGAAAACTAGCCAGCGAACAAATCTGCTACGCTGGCGATGATCTGCCGGATTTACCGGTGTTAAAAAAGGTTGGGCTTGGATTTACCGTTCCATTGGGTCACGTATCAGTCAAATCAGCGGTGCAAGCAATCACTGAATTTCAAGGAGGGCAAGGAGCCGTCCGAGAAATCACCGATTTCATTCTGCAAGCTCAAGGAAATTACGATCAGTTCCTGGACGACTAATCCCCGATTATATCCCCTCCTATTGGATGCCATTGCATTATCGCTTTCATGTTAAGCTGTCGTTGTTCTTCAGCAGGCTATTTACCATGCAACGATTCTCTCTATTCATAATTCCCGGTTTGATTGCCCTTGCAGTGTTCGTAAGCATCAACACTTTTGAATCTGTCACACTTGTTCAGGATGCACATAACTCTGCAGTTTCGCTTGATTATGACGCCTACTCTGAGGGCATTAATTCAGTTCGCTACGATGACGAGGGTGCGATACATTACACTTTGCAGGCAATCAGCCAGGTTCACTATAATGACGATCGAACAGAACTCGAAAGACCCTTGATTAGACTATTTCAGCAAGGAGACACACGCTGGAATATAGTAGCCAATTCGGGCAAAATCTCAGCGACGCAAACCACCACCGATGCTTCCTCACGAATTATTGAGTTATTGGGAAACGTTGAAGTGTACAGCATTGATGAGTACGGAAACCGAACTGTGCTTACAACAGATTTTCTATCATTGGACCCGAACCTGGAGACTATGGAAACTGACCAGGCTGTCACCCTGGTAACTACAAACCTGCAACAATCGTCTATTGGAATGTTTGCTGATTTAAAATTGGATGAAATTGTGTTTCATCGCGATAACCGAGGCAGCTATGAGAAAATTTCGAATTAACCGCGAAAATATTTGCCTTTTAGTCGGAATTTTTTTCGTAATGGATACTGTCCTGTCACTAGAATCAGATAATATTCAGCCCGTGCTTTTCAGTTCAGATGGTAATTCGACAATGAAAATTGAGGGTAATACTCGCATCCTTAAAATGTCCGATAGCGTAAAAGTTACTCAAGGCACCTTAGAAATTTTGGGAAACGAAGCGACATTCGAATACAGCATTTCGACAAACGAACTAACTCGGGTTACTGTTCACGGAACTCCTGTGCACTATCAACAACAGCTGGATGAAGACGGTTCATTGGTAAAGGGTACCAGTGACACTCTTCTTTTTTACACTGACGAGTTTGACAATGAAACCATACTTGAGCTTATTGGCAATGCGAATATCGAGTCTCCCGACTCTACCATGAGATGTGCTGCGATAACTTATGTCGTCGATCGAGACCTGATCAGGGAAGCTAATGGCCCCTGCGAGGGAATGCTAAGTACAGCTCAAGAATAACACTATGCTAAAAGCTGTAAATCTTGCCAAGAGTTACAAAGGCCGCGCCGTAGTACGCGACGTTTCAATCTCCATTGAACGAGGTGAAATTGTCGGCTTGCTCGGCCCGAACGGTGCTGGGAAAACCACCTGCTTCTACATGATTGTTGGGCTGATACGTGCAGACAGTGGTGAAGTGTCGCTGGAAGAGCATGTCCTTACGACCCTTCCGATTCATCAGCGCGCAAACTACGGACTTTCTTATTTGCCGCAAGATTCCTCGATTTTCCGCACACTCAGTATCGAAAATAATATCCTGGCCATTCTTGAAACTCGTAAGGATCTAAGTAGCACGGAGAAGCGAAGAAAGCTCGAATCACTCTTGGAAGAATTCAACATAGAGCATATTCGTCATTATAAGGGGATGAGCTTGTCCGGAGGCGAACGGCGCCGCACAGAGATAGCGCGAACTCTTGCCACTGATCCTAAATTTATTCTTCTTGATGAACCCTTTGCTGGAGTAGATCCGATTTCCGTGAGCGATATTAAACAAATAGTTCAACACCTCAAATCCAGAAATATCGGGATTCTTTTAACTGATCACAATGTCCGGGAAACTCTGGATATCTGTGAGAAAGCCTATATCGTTAGCGAAGGTCAAATTATTGCGCAGGGTGATTCAGAAGCCATCTTGAAAGATGAAAAGGTGCGCGAAGTCTATCTGGGCGAACAGTTTAAGATTTAGCGATCGATTTGATCCTGCGCAAACTAAAATTATAAGGCTATGCAATTCGGGCATTGAATTTGCTATACTCTCGTCTTTACCTACTGAGATTAAGAGTGTCCCATACACTTTAGTTAGATATTGCCTAACCACCAAAAGTTGTACAGTCCATGAAACTTTCGCTACAGCTCAAGCTCGGTCAGCAATTGACCATGACCCCCCAGCTGCAGCAAGCAATCCGCCTACTCCAACTTTCAACCCTGGATTTACAACAGGAAATTCACCAGGCATTGGAATCTAATCCAATGCTGGAACTTATAGAGAACAATGACGAAGAAGAATCGGGATTGCGACAGGATAGCAACACCGATTCGCAAGAAAAATCTATTCAGCAACTGGCAGAAGAAACCACCGTAGCGAGTAATCTGAATGGAGATGAACAAAGCTGGCAGGAACAGATCCCCAACGACCTGTCTGTAGACAGTAACTGGGATGACATCTATCCAAATACCTATTCCTCAACTCCTTCGTTCGATTCCGATTCAAGTGATTTCGAGTCCCGCAATACTGCTGTAGATACATTGCAAGATCATCTGCTCTGGCAACTGAACCTGACTACTATGTCCGAGCAAGATAATTCCATTGCATTGGCAATTATTGATGCCATAAATGCAAACGGAATGTTAACTGTAGATATAGAGTCAATCTGCAGCGGATTCGAAGAAGAACTGGAGATCGAACTGGATGAAGTGCTTGCTGTATTGCACCGAATTCAGCAATTCGATCCGATTGGAGTTGGATACAGGAGTCTTTCCGAGTGCCTGTTAATCCAATTGAATCAGTTCGATAACCCCGAACAGGCGAAATTGATTCAGAATGCCAAGCTCATCATCAAGGAACATTTAAATCTGCTTGGTCATCGGGATTACGCGCAGCTGATGCGTCGCACAAAACTCAAAGAAGCAGAATTAAGAGACATCATTACTTTGATTGAAGGGTTGGATCCGCGGCCCGGTGCCAATATCTCACCTCCTTCAACGACATATATAGTGCCGGATGTAATCGTGAGCAAGCAGTCCGATACAGGCAAGTGGATGGTTGAACTCAACTCGGACACCACACCCAAGATTCGTATCAATAACAATTATGCATCACTGGTAAAGCGAGCCGACTCCAGCACCGATAATAACTATTTGAGAGACAACCTCCAGGAGGCACGCTGGTTTATTAAGAGCCTGCAGAGTCGCAATGAAACCTTGATGAAAGTCTCCACGCGGATTGTGGAACATCAGCGAGGTTTTCTCGAATACGGCGAGGAGGCAATGAAGCCACTCGTTTTACATGATATTGCCGAAGCAGTAAACATGCATGAATCTACTATTTCTCGGGTTACTACTCAAAAATATATGCATACACCCAGAGGTATTTTCGAGCTTAAATACTTTTTTTCAAGCCATGTCTCCACTAAAGGTGGTGGTGAGTGCTCTTCAACAGCAATTCGCGCCATAATCAAGAAACTCATTGCTGCAGAAAATTCTCGCAAGCCACTCAGTGACAGTAAGATCACACAGTTATTGGAAGAGAAAGGGATCAATGTTGCCAGACGAACGATTGCCAAATATCGTGAATCCCTTTCTATTCCACCCTCCAATGAAAGAAAACGCCTGATTTAATACTTGAATGACGATTTTTACTCTCAGTAAAGACTGCTTTTTAACGATTGAAATTGACTTGCGAAGAGAAAACTAAGTAATGCAACTTGATAATATACTTACTCCTGAACGCTGCCATTGTGGATTAACCGGAGTAAGCAAAAAAAGAATACTAACCAATATCAGCGAGCTGATCGCACAGCAAAATGAGCAGTTGGAAGCAGATGAAATTTTTAATGCTCTCATGGCCAGAGAGCAACTAGGAAGTACTGGCTTGGGAAACGGTATCGCAATTCCTCACTGCCGTGTATCCTCTTGTCAGGAGATTATTGGCTCACTAATTACCTTAGACAGCCCAGTGGATTTCGATGCTATTGATGGTAAACCAGTAGATATTCTCTTTGCGCTTATCGTACCTGAACTGAAGACAGACGAGCATTTAAAGACACTAGCGGGGCTGGCAGAATTATTTCATGATGAAAACTTTTGTGTCAAATTACGCGATACTCACGACAATAACGATCTCTATAATTTGGCGGTTACTTTTAAGAGTAGAGTAGAGTAGAGATAGGATTCTAAAGCTCTCTACTAGAGTCGCTAATTTTGAAACAGTAGAGCTTTCCAGGTAATCGCTGAGTTCAAATATTCGCGGTAAGATTTTCGATTCCAGTCATGATTCCAATTATAACGATTCGAGTCCTCCAGGATGAAGCTGACGATAATCAGTGGTAGATCAGGTTCAGGAAAGAGTACCGTACTTCACATCCTTGAAGACCGCGGCTACTATTGTATTGACAACCTTCCGGCAAGCCTGCTTACTTCCCTGGCTGACAGAGTCCTGTCCGGAACAAGTGGCGTTCCAAATATTGCGGTCAGTGTGGATGCCAGGAATATTTCTGCAGATCTTGAGCTGGTACCAACCATAATCAACGAACTAAAGACCAAGGATATCCCGACAGAAATTATCTTTATGGACGCAAACAGCCAAACTTTACTCAAAAGATTCAGTGAGAGCCGAAGAAAACACCCACTATCGAATCAAAAGATTGGGCTAAAGGAAGCTATTAATAAGGAATCAGAACTACTCGAACCTATTTCTGTGATGGCGAGTCTATCAATTGACACGAGCAATATGTCGCTGCAACAGTTAAGGGATACGATCAAGAATCGACTGATTGACGGAAAAGAAACAAGATTGGCATTGGCTTTTCAATCTTTTGGCTATAAAAACGGAGTGCCTGTTGATGCTGACATTATCTATGATGTACGCTGCCTGCCCAACCCGTACTGGGATACTGCATTGCGTTCACTAACTGGACTGGATCAGGCCGTTGTCAGTTTCTTTGAGGAACAAGATGATGTCTTGGAGATGTATTCTGATATTCAGAAATACTTACAAAAATGGCTTCCTATGTTCGAAGCAAACAATCGCAGTTATATTACGGTAGCACTCGGCTGCACCGGAGGACAACACCGTTCAGTTTACCTCTGTGAAAAGCTTTATAAATATTTCCTGGATAAAATTCCCAATGTACAGGTAAGGCATCGCGAACTCAGCTGATATCTTCCAGATAAAGGAAAATTCGATAAATTGCTGTACCGGTAATACGAAGACAGTGAAATAATTAATTGAAGGAATAGAACAGGCGATTGGGCTGTAGTAAATCTATGCTAAAGGCGAAGGTTACAATAATCAACAAAGTGATGATGCCAGGACTAGTTTCATGGTGAAGGCGAAGGTCGAAGTGATTAATCGAGCGGGACTTCATGCCCGGGCAGCATCCAAACTCGTTGAATTAACTTCTTCATTTGTCTCCGAAATCAAAATTGGACACGAAAAAATTGTCGACGGAAAGAGCATTCTGTCATTGATGATGCTGGCCGCAACAAAAGGTACCGAGCTAACCATCGAAGTTCATGGCTCAGATGAACAGGAAGCGCTCTCTGCCATCGTAAACCTGATAAACGACCGGTTCGAAGAATCTGACTAATTATTTTCCTGTAACCCGGGATTTTCTTGCTACTCTGCAAGTTCACCTTTCGCTTGCGACGATAAAGGCGGTAATATTGCGCCTGCCCGATGTTTATCCACGGAGCTTTCGTTCAACACCTGGCAAATCTTTCCTGAAACAATTCCATCGACTCACCCACAGTAGAGTAGAGGTTGGTTTGCAAGCATGCCCCAATTAACCGGATCACAATTCAAACAAGACACTGTTGAGGCTCTCAGTCAGGCGATAGAAAGAGGTTCACTCTACCAAGTGCGGCAGTTGATAAAGACTCTACCAACAGCTGGTATCGCACATTTACTTGAGTCCTCGCCTCCCAAGACGAGTAATGTTCTGTGGAAGTTAATCGATAAAAATGATGAGGGCGAAGTAATTCAGTACTTGAACGAAGATTTACAGAAGGACATCCTCAGAGAACTCAACGCAGAACAAGTTGCAGAACTAACAGGTGGGTTGGAAACCGACGACCTCGCCGACATTCTTCAACTACTTCCTCAAAAGGTAACCGCTGAAGTTTTCAGGCAATGGACAAGCAGGACCGGCGTAGGGTCGAGACGATCCTCTCTTATGACAAAGATACCTCTGGTGGTTTAGTGAATACCGATACCATTACTGTGCGCCGGAACTACCCAGTCGAGTTAGTACTCAGATATCTGAGGTGCCACGAAAGCATTTCAGCAATGACCTACAATCTACTCGTAGTGAGTCGAGCCGACAAGTTTCCAGGCGTTCTACCCCTGCGTGCACTACTAGTCTCAGATCCCAACACTTCAGTTCGCGAAGTGATGCGGAAGCACATAGAGGCAATTCCCGTAGACATGGAGGCGACCCAGGTAGCTCAGTTGTTCGAACAGTATGTATGGGCGTCCGCGCCGGAGATTGACAACAACGGTAAACTGTTAGGCCGGATCACTATCGACGGCATTGTCGATGTAATCAGGGACAGTGCTGAGCACTCGCTGATGAGCATGGCCTGTCGTGACGAAGAAGACGATACCTTTGCACCAGTAACTAAAACGGCAGGACGTCGTACACTGTGGCTTGGCGTAAACCTGATGACAGCAGTTTTCGCTTCTGTCGTAATCTATTTATTCCAGGACACTATTGACCAAGTTGTTTATATTGCAGTGTTAATGCCAATAGTCGCCTACATGGGCGGCGTTACAGGAACCCAGACACTGACACTGATAATCCGTGGCATGGCCCTTGGTCATATTAGCCTCTCAAACAGCCGCTGGTTATTGGCTCGAGAGTTGGGCGTTACTGCACTTAAAGGAACGCTCTGGGCATTGGTAATCTCCCTGGTCGTGTATTTCTGGTACAGGGACTTATTACTCAGCTACATTATCGCCGCAGCAATGCTGATAAATCGGGCAATAGCGACTCTGGCGGGAGCCTATCTCCCCCTGTTTCTCAAACGAATGAACATTGACCCAGCACTTGCGGGTTCGGTTCGGTTGCTTTGACCACCGTGACAGATTCTGTTGGATTTTTCGCATTTCTTGGTCGGGCTCAGGTATTTTACTCCTAAGCGATGAATCCAAACGATCTTCCACAAGATGAACTAGCCAGCAAGACTCAGCGAAAGAAAGATGCTCTGGCATTACAAGAATTAGGTCAGCAACTAACCCGGTATAGCCAATCTCAGCTACAAGAATTGCCGCTCACTGAGCGTGTTGTCGACGCTATCGAACAATTCAACCGCCTTCCCAACAGTTACGGAGCCAGAAAACGGCAATTGCAATATATCGGGCGACTTATGCGAGATTGCGATTACGAGGCGATCTCGACCGCCTTGCATCAACTTCTCTCTGGCAAACAGGAATCAAATCACGAAGAAAATACTTTCCCCGATTTATGCGAGCGCATATTGCAAGGCGGCGATGAAGAAATCAACAGTATAGTGGGTGAAAATAATTACCTGGAACGACAAACTCTACGGACTTACTTTCTTGAATACAGCAAAGGCAATGCACACCAGCAGCAGAAAATTCGTCAGAAACTATTGCGCTATTTGCAATCCAACATTGCCTGAATCTAACTGTATATCTCGTTAGAAAATCATTCTCACTATTAATTGGCACAGGCCTCAGATTTGCATGACACCCTGAATTTAGCCTGCTATACGGTATACAGATTAAGTGATACCATCCTCTGCGCCACCCTGAGCTATAACAGCTATAACACGCGTTCTTGCGAAGCAGTACTGCTATTATCCGGCGAGGACAGTACTAAGGAGCCTCTGATCAATTATATGACCGCTCTGCGGGAGTCTGGCGCGTACAGCGGCTAGGCGTCGTGCGCAGGGAATGGCAGCGTCCTTCGCAAGCGCGACAACGCCGCGGCTGTACGCGCCAGGCCCCGCCCGAAGGGGCTTACCGCCGATCCCGCGCTCTGCGTTGCACTATCTTGACAGGTCGACCGACCGCGATAGTGCGCCTTGATAGCGACATCGGCGGTAAGCCAGAGTGATCATATAATTAATCAGAGACTCCCTAAGAGAATAAAAACAATGACAAGAGGTAGCCATGTCCGATAACAGCGCTCAAGCCTACTGGAAATCCAACATAAAGATCGTTTTCTCACTTCTGGTGGTGTGGTTCTTAGTTTCGTTTGGGTGTGGAATTCTGTTTGTCGATGCGCTCGACACTATTCGCATAGGAGGATTCAAGCTCGGATTCTGGATCGCACAGCAGGGCAGCATCTTTGTCTTCGTCATTCTCATATTTGTTTACATCCATTTGATGGATAAGCTCGATGATCGTTACAACATCGAAACTTCCAAGGCAAACCCAGGCTCTGGATCCTCTCAAGGCAAGCAGGAGGATTCTCAATGAGCGTACAAATTTGGACATTTATTTTCGTCTTCCTTTCCTTCAGTCTTTATATAGGTATCGCGATCTGGTCTCGGGCTGGTTCCACTAGTGAATTTTATGTAGCTGGTAGTAATGTGCCCCCGTTGGCCAATGGTATGGCCACGGCAGCAGACTGGATGTCCGCCGCTTCGTTTATTTCTATGGCAGGATTGATCTCTTTTCTCGGTAGAGACGGGACGTTCTATTTAATGGGCTGGACCGGTGGATATGTCCTGCTGGCCTTGCTACTTGCACCTTATTTGAGAAAGTTCGGCAAATTTACAGTGCCTGACTTTATCGGGGATCGCTACTACTCACAGTCGGCAAGACTGATCGCCGTGTTCTGTGCAATCTCTATCTCATTTGTCTATGTTTGTGGCCAGATGCAGGGAGCCGGCATTGTATTTTCTCGATTCCTGGAAGTTGACATTACCACAGGCGTCATAATCGGTATGGCTATCGTGTTCTTCTACGCCGTGATGGGTGGTATGAAAGGCATTACCTATACACAAGTGGCTCAGTATTGTGTGCTTATTTTTGCGTTTATGGTGCCTGCTATCTTTATTTCTATCCTCATGACCGGAATACCTATTCCTCAACTCGGATTCGGAGCCGAATTGACCGATGCCTATGGTGGAGGTTACCTGCTGGACAGATTAGACGGTCTCAGTGAAGCCCTCGGCTTTGCCACTTACACAGAAGGCCAACGTAGCACCCAGGATGTATTTTTTATTACTGCCGCCTTGATGTTTGGAACGGCTGGCCTACCACACGTCATCATTCGTTTCTTTACTGTGCCAAATGTCAGAGATGCCCGCCGGTCAGCTGGATTTGCGTTAATTTTTATCGCCATTCTCTATACTACTGCACCCGCTGTTGCCGCCTTTGCCAGGACCAATCTGATCAATACGGTAAACAACGCCGAGTATTCAGCGATGCCCGAGTGGTTTAACAAATGGGAAACCACAAACCTCATAATATTTGAAGATAAAAACAACGATGGCAGAATCCAATACGTAGGGGACCCAGAAAGAAATGAGTTGGAAGTTAACCGCGATATCATGGTGCTGGCAAATCCGGAAATTGCTGGCTTGCCAAATTGGGTTGTGGCCCTGGTTGCAGCTGGCGCCCTCGCTGCTGCGCTTTCGACGGCAGCCGGACTGCTATTGGTTATTTCTACCGCGGTTGCTCATGACCTGTTGAAGCGGAGTTTCATGCCTTCTATTTCTGAAAAACAGGAATTACTGTACGCCAGATGTGCAATTTTCGTGGCTGTACTAATTGCAGGGTATGTAGGGATAAACCCCCCGGCTTACGTAGCCCAGGTAGTGGCCTATGCCTTTGGCCTGGCTGCTGCCTCTTTCTTTCCGGCGATCGTCATGGGCATTTTCCAGAAACGCATGAATAAGCATGGAGCGATAGCAGGTATGGTTGCAGGATTCAGTTTCACAGCCCTGTACATCATCTACTTCAAGACCATAAATCCCGGCGCAGACAACCCTGAGAACTGGTGGCTGGGAATTTCTCCAGAAGGAATAGGCACACTTGGCACTATAGCCAATTTTGTCGTTGCCTTTACGGTGTGCAAGTTTACCCCAGAACCGCCTGCTGAGGTTCAGGCGATAGTGGAAGACATACGACTTCCGGGTGAGGTGGTCGCACGTTAGAATCACCAAATTCGCCAGAACATGCTCATCTGATTCGAAAACTTTCTAGGGAGCCTCTGAACAAGACTATGGCCGCTCTGGCTTACAGCCAATTTTGCTCTCAAGGCGCATGCAGGACGGTCGACCTTTCAAGCCAGTGCAACGCCGAGAGCGCACTCTATGTAAACCCCCGACCGGCGGGGCCTGTCGCGCCGTGTTGGCGCGCTTGCCAAGGACGACTGCCATTGCCTGCGCAC
>JAQBSZ010000065.1 GCA_027623555.1 Pseudomonadota bacterium
AGGGCAATGCAAGGCGCATCTATTTCAGCCTCGACAGGTCTGGAATACCCGTTTATTCTTCCTATCCTTTTAAGGAGTTAACTTATTAACTAATAAGTGTCCCTACCTAGTACAGTGTCCCCACCTTTAATTGAATCCTCGCAAAAAATTCTCTTGACAAGAACCGGCATCCGGTACAGAGTTATACTGTACTAATACTATAGTACTGTTGAATTTATGCTGGTAAAACCGAATCCATCGCTTGGAGTGCCTATCTATCTGCAATTGATGGAGCAGATCAAGCATGCCGTGGAAACCGGCGCCTTGTCGCCCGGAGATCAATTACCCGGCATGCGCAAACTGGCGGAGGAATTGGTGATGAATCCGAATACCGTGGCCAAAGCCTACCGGGAACTGGAACACGAAGGCGTCATTGAGCTTCGTCACGGTGCTGGCGCATTTGTCGCCGACAACGTAAAGCCCAGAAAGGCTGCCCTTAAAGTTCATGCGGGTCAGGCAATTGTGGCGGAAGCCATGACCCGGTTAAGGGCCCAAAAACTGACTGAGGAAGAGATCCGCCGTCTGTTCGAAGCTGAGCTTGCCGGACTGACCCGAAACGCGGCAAAGGGGAAGCAAAATGAGTGAACCTCTAATAATCGAAACGCTGGATCTGGGCAAAAGCTATGGCGCCAATCCGGCATTGCGGGGATTAAACCTGCAGGTTGCAAAAGGCAGTATTCATGCTCTGCTGGGAAAAAACGGCGCCGGTAAGACCACGTTGATAAAAATCTTGCTGAACATGGTCAGTCCTGATCAGGGCAGCGCCTGTGTGTTCGGACTCCCGGCTAACACCCCGGTCGACAGCCTGAAAATTCGTCGTCGCCTCGGCTTCGTCAGTGAAACCAAGGATCTGATCCAGGACATGACCGTTGGAGAAATAATTCAGTTTACTGCGGCATTTTATCCAGCTTGGGACCAGAGTCAGGCGGAACTCTACCGGCAACGGTTCGATCTGCCTGACGACAAAAGGATCAAGGAGCTATCGCAGGGAATGCGTTCCAAATTGTCACTGCTGCTGGTGCTGTGCCGACATGCCGAGTTGCTGATACTTGATGAGCCTACATCCGGTCTCGATCCTGCTGCAGCCGAAGAAATATTGCAGGCCATTGTCAGTCACGTGGCCAATGAAAACACAACCGTGTTGTTCTCCTCGCACCAGATTGCCGAAGTGGAACAGATTGCCGATCACGTCACGATTATTCATCAGGGCACAAAAGCCGCGAGCGGCGAAATAGATGCTCTAAAGCAATCCTATTGTCGCATTCAACTGGTATTTGCTGTCGAAGCGCCGGAAATCAGCTTGCATACACCGGGGATCAAGAGAATTCTACGGGATGGTCGCACGGTAACGGTGATTTCAAGTCAAGGATCAGAACAGTTGTCAGAGGAAGTAAGCTCATTGAAACCCGTCTCCACAAGGGTGTTTCCCATGTCTTTGAAAGACATCTTTTTTGAAGAGGTAGGCAAACATGAATAACATGCTTATGTATCGCTCATGGCTGGAAACCCGCTGGCGCTTTCTTATCGGTCTGGCCTTGCTGACTATATCTGCAGCCAGCAATGTGCTGTTTTATCCGCAGATTGTTGAACTGATGCCAATGGTTGATGAGATGGAATTCGAAGGGGCTATGAGTCGAAGAATTGCTGAATCAGTTGCCCTCTCCAGCACCTTCAAAGGTTATGTCTGGTCGCAGGCGATCAGCCAGAACCTTATTCAGTTCAGTATTCTGTTCGCTGCATTGCTGGGGGTCGCTGGTCCCCTGTTTCAGGGACAGGGACGCGGTGTGCTGTTCATGTTGTCCCTGCCCGCCTCTCGCGACAGACTGTTTGTCACTCGCATTGGTACCGGCCTGATTGAACTGCTGGTACTGATGCTGGTTCCTGTATTGATTATCAGTCTGGTTTCTCCCGGCATTGGTGAACAATTCCCGATAGGTTCTGCAATCATCCATGGACTGTGTCTGTTCGTCGCAGCGAGCGTTTTTTACAGCGCCACCATACTGCTGTCGACGTTGTTTGAAGATGTATGGCGTCCCTTGTTGATAGTCTGTGGCGTGGCAGCGGTTATGGCGCTTTTGTCCAGGTCGATGGCACCCCTGAGCATTTTCCCCATCATGAATGGAGAGTCTTATTTTCTCAGCGGTAATCTGCCGTGGCTGGGACTTCTGGTTTGTATCCTGATAGCTGCCGGCCTGCTATATAGCGCGACCCGCGTGTTTTCTCGTCGCGACTTTTGATTCTTTATTTTTTTTCAAAGGAGCTGGTTATGTATTCGTTCAAAAAAATCACTCATCTGGTACTGGCGGCATTTTCAATTCTGACTTCGTCTATCGCAACTGCCCAGAATGATCTCTCTGGACACTGGGAAGGTCAGGCCAATTTATTTAGTGGCTTGGTTGAAATCAGTTTTGATATTGTGAAAAACTCCGATGACAGCTATGCAGGAACCATCAGTCAGCCACAGGAGGGAATTCGACATCTGCCTCTGCTTGCCGCAAAAGCTGAAAATAACAGCGTGCAATTGGTCGCCCGCGAGGATCAGCCATTTAATGGCACGCTTACAGCAGACGGGCAAAGGATTGATGGTGCACTCGACGCTGCTGGTTATGAGGTACCTCTATCTCTCACACGATCCGGTGACGCGCAGATCCAAACGGCTGATCCCATTCCGGCGGTCGCGAACGAGTTCACCGGCACCTGGAAAGGAAATATTGCCGACACGCAGGTGGAAATGAATATCACCAATAATTCTGATGGCACTGCCACGGCGGCAATCATCAATCTGAGTCAGGGTCGACTGACCATTCCCGCTGCCAGCATCAACGTTGACGGAACCCAAATCACGCTGGACCTGGTTGCGATCAGCGGATCCTACTCCGGAAACGTGAATGACGATGCCTCTGCGATAGAAGGGACATTTACCCAAGGGAGTGCACAGATGCCGCTTAACTTTAGCAAATGAGCGACTGGTAGGGACACTTATAACTTAATAACTTAAGCGGCTTAAGTTATTAAGTTATAAGTGTCCCTACCTCCCTAGTCGTAACACGCTGTAAATCTGATCCCGTTGTACAGGGTTAACCCCGGCCTCATCGGCATAAGATTTCCACCGCGCCACAGTTTCCATTACTTCATTGACGATAGCTGCGGCTCGTCCCCGTTTCAGGCCAGCGGTTTTTCCGCAGGCATTGAAATCGTCCATGCTGAAATCATCCCGCCTGCCATTGATCGTCATCTGATGGCTGGCAGTCCAGGCACCGGCGGGATTGTAGCTGTAGGTGAGATCAAAAGCCGGAGACAGGGACCACTGCCCACGCTTGTCCATCAGAAAGGCGATATTTTTCACATGATCATCCTGGTTGCGGGCCATGACATTGAACACCATGCGTCTGAACTGCTGCTCGATTTCCGCCATGGACAATTCCAGTCGCCGCATTACCAACAGGGCCTGTTCATAGGAATAGGCTCCGGCCATATTGTAATCGTAATGAGCAAGGGCGCAGAGAGACTGCATGTGCAGCTTGCTGCCGTCCGGCAGACGATCAAATCGGCGCGACATGAAGTGGCGTCGATTGTTTTCCTCAAGTAAACGACAATCACTCATCGTGATACCAGCTGCCTTTGCCATCAGTGAATAGGCATATTCAATAACACCGTAACCCTTGGGATCTTCCAGTTCCTTGTCCCGGTTACCCGTCACACCGTCGAACTTCAGTATCCAGTATTCAAAACCTTCCGACGCCGCCACCTGGCCGGAACGTACTTCACCGGTCTTCGGGTTCAGGGCGATCACTCCTTTGGCACGCGCTCCACCTGCAGAGGTACCTACTTTCAATATATCCCTGATCGCCTGTTCGCGATCCGGGTCGGTCAGAGAGGCAAGGAATTGATTGCGGTGTGTCAATATCTCGGAAGCCAGTGACACCAGCTGATCCACAGCCACCAGGGTGGAAACACCGCTGCTGGGGCCAATGGCAGGTTGAAACTCAAGCGCCCCCATGCCGCGCTCGCCGATGTAACAGAGACGCTCCACCGCATTGTATGACGATGGTATCCGACCCTGACGCGCCAGCCATGCATCTATAAGGGTATTGCCGAATTTGTCCGGCAGGGAATCAGCCAGCAGTCCCGGCAAGCCATAGAAAGTCTGTCTGGTCAATTCCGGAAACCGATAGATTTTCCGCGACAGCGGCATGGTGACGGGTGAGACTTCTATACCACTTTGCGCAAACGCCGGATCGTATTCAAAAGAAGCTACATACTCCCCATCGGCGAGGGAAACTGCTCCGATAGTTCGACCCCAGAGTCGCAGCTCGGCGATGCTGTTCATGTCGGTTCTTCCGGTTCATGCCGTTCTTCCGGTTCATCCCAGGTCCAGGGTTTCTGGTCCGCCGACTTGCGTGACCGGGAAGCCCGTTTGGGTGCAACGCCTTCGTGTTTCAACAAGGTCATGGGGCCGGGTCTGGACGGGGAAATCAGTTGTTCCAGATTTGTCAGCAGATCAAGCACGCGCAGAATCCGGATGACGGTCGCCATTTGGGCCGAAGCGCCGGCTTCGATACGTTCCACGGTTCGTTTGGCCACGCCGGACTGCTCTGCCAGCTCGGCCTGGGTCATTTGCAGGGTCAAACGCCGATGCGTGATGCGCGCTCCAAGCTCGGCGAGAATGGCCTCTTCTGTCAGTAAATCATTAATTTCCATAGTCGTAATATATGACGAATTAATGACACTAAATAGAGATTATTCGTAATATATGACGATTTATATCAAAAGCTCAGAAAGAGCGCAAGCCCCGAGCTCACTGCGCCATCAGGCCTGCCCGCAGAGACAGCAGATAATTCTTGACGGCATCAATCTCCGCGTCACTCAGCACGTGCCCTTGAGCCTGCATACCAATGGCGGCGTAGGCGCCGTCACGCACGATTGACATGAAACTGTCGTAGGTTGCCTGTGAGGCGTAACGCAGGTCAGCGATAGCGCCGCCGCTCACCCCTCCCTGGCCATGACAGAGCACGCAGTTACCGGCGTATTTGTCAGCACCCAGCGCAATCACATCCGGCGAGTTATCAAAAGGTATTGCGGTGAGTTCCGGCAGCGCCTGCCCCCTTACAGGAATGATTTCTCCGCCATCTAGTCGGAACGTCCACAGGCGCCCCTGCGGTTTGTATTCGCCGTCGTAGTTTGGACCCAGCAGGCCGGATGAGCCGCCCCAGCCCACCAACACCGACACATACTGAACGCCATCCATTTCATATGTCATAGGTGCGGCCATGATGCCCACACCCAGATCCGACTGCCACAGTAATTCGCCATCATCTGCCGCAAAGGCGCGGAACACACCATCAGCACCGCCCTGGAATACCAGGTTGCCGGCGGTAGACAAGGTGCCGCCATTGATGGAGAAATCGTAGTCCACCTGCCAGCGCGGCTGTCGCGCGATCGGATCCCAGGCAATCAGCGCACCGGGCGAACGGGTACGAGGACCGGCGCCGCCGATGTATTCGTTGTCCGCGCGGAACTGTTCGTTTGCCAGGGTACCCAGCTCGACACCCAGGTTCCAGCCCTCAGGCTCGTGCACGAATTCGCCGTCAATGGCATATGGGAATACGGTGCCCCTGGATGGGGTCTACTTCACTGGATTTGAGAAGGAGAAACAGATATTCAAGCGGGTCAACGCCCCCACCAAGGCCGATCTTGAAGCAGTCCTGCAGCAACTCAGCACCCGCCTGGCCCGCATGCTGGTGAAAGAAGGTGTGCTGACCCAAGACATGGAGAACAGCAGCCTGACCCTGGATCATCTGGAAGCCAACCCGATGCAGCAGGTGCACGGGCACAGCATTACTTACCGCATCGCCATCGGGCCGCAGCAGGGCAGGAAGGTTTTCACGTTGCAGACCCTGCTACCTCAACATGATGAGGAGGATCGTTTCAGTCCAGTAGCCAAGGCAGGCGGGTTCTCACTACACGCCGGGGTGGCAGTACGGCCACATGACAGAAAGAAGCTGGAACATCTGTGTCGTTATGTGGCCCGCCCCGCCGTGTCAGAACAACGGCTGGCCCTGACCAGAGATGGCCGGGTACGCTATTCGCTCAAGACACCTTACCGGGATGGCACCACCCATGTCATTTTTGAACCCCTGGACTTTATTGCGAGACTCGCTGCATTAGTGCCCAAGCCGAGAGTCAACCTCACGCGTTTCCATGGTGTGTTTGCGCCGAACAGTTTGTATCGGGTCACCATTACCCCGGCCAAACGGGGCAAGGGAGCACGAAGAAGTACAAACAGTGTGACCGCTGAGCCCGATGACCGCACCCCCATGGAAAAGCGTGTTGCAATAACCTGGGCAATGCGCCTCAAGCGGGTGTTCAATATCGACATCAATGAATGCGAGAAGTGCAAAGGCCCGGTCAGGATCATCGCCTGCATCGAGGACCCGGTAGTGATCGAGAAGATACTCAATCATCTGCAGGCAAAGGAAGCCAACGACGCTTCCTCGGTAACTCAGCTACCACCACCCCGAGCACCGCCCTGGCTGCCGATGTTGGAACAGGGACTGGCTGACTGACCAGCAGGACAACAGACATCATGGACGATGCGGCCACAGGGATTGCAGGGTAGCGTGTGGATCCAGGCTGGCAAAACAGGGATTATTGGACTTGAGGCGGGAGTATCTAGCGGGGATTCTAGCAATACCAGCACATCTGACCCTGATAAATGCTCGAAGTGGCAATGCAAGACACGTCAACTCAAGACTCGACAGAACAGGAAAGCCTGTTTATTCTTCCTATCCATCTGCCATAGAGAAGTTGAATTATCAGCTTGTTGCGGCCTTCAAGCTGTTCCAAAACAGCCGCGACTTCACTGGCAGTCAAGACTGTAGGAATAGTGCGTTGTTTGGTAGCCAGGGTGAACCCCAGTTGACCAAGCTCCCGTCGAAGATACTTCTCGAACAAATAGACCAGCGCATTGAGCGCGACTTTCTGTGTATTGGCGCTCACATGGCCTTTAGTAGCAAGGTAAGTCAGGTAGGACTTGATCGCCGAAATGTCGACAGTCAAAGGATGCTGTTTATCCGTGAAATAAATGAACTGTAGAATTGCACCCAAAATTGACCCACTAACCCCCCATATTTGCATCGAATTTTGACCCACGTATAACTCACCCCCTGCTATTACAAAGCAGGAGTAACAAGGAGTGATAGACGTGGCAATATTAAGTGTAATTCGACGCTGGCATCATCGAGAAGGAATGCCCATTCGAGAAGTAGCTCGCCGAACCGGGCTGTCTCGCAACACGATCCGCAAGTATCTGGCTGGCAATGTGGTCGAGCCGGAATATCCCCAGCGTAAAAGTCCCAGTAAGCTGGATGATTACGAAGGGACCCTAACCAACTGGCTGTTCCGCGAAGCCAAAAGGCACCGTAAGCAACGGCGCAGTATCAAACAGTTACACCATGACCTGGTGCAACTGGGATACACCGGCTCCTATGACCGCGTAGCCGCCTTCGCCCGCGATTGGCGACAGGGGCAACAGCAAGCCAGAAATGCCGCCAGTAAAAATACTTTCGTTCCCCTGAGCTTCGCCCCGGGGGAGGCGTTCCAGTTTGACTGGAGCGAGGACTGGGCCATGATCAATGGCGTGAACACCAAACTCCAGGTGGCACATTTTAAGCTGAGTTATAGCCGTGCCTTCGTTTTGCGCGCCTATCTCTTACAAAGCCACGAGATGCTGTTCGATGCGCATACCCATGGACTGGCTGCGCTGGGCGGGATTCCCGAGCGGGGCATCTACGACAACATGAAGACGGCAGTAGATAAGGTAGGCCGGGGGAAACAGCGTCAAGTCAATAAACGTTTCCAGGCCATGGTCAGCCATTACCTGTTCGAAGCCGAGTTTTGCAACCCGGCTGCCGGATGGGAGAAAGGCCAGGTAGAGAAAGGCGTACGCGATTCACGTCACCAGATCTGGCAAACGGCGCCGTCCTTTGCTTCGCTTGAGCAGTTAAACACCTGGCTTGAACAACGCTGTAAAACCTTGTGGCAGCAACAGCACCATCCTCAGCTCAAGCAATACACTATCGCGCAGTGCTGGGAAGAGGAGTTACCTTGTTTAATGCCCGTACCAATCCCCTTCGATGGTTTTGTCGAACACAGCAAACGCGTGTCCTCCACCTGCTTGATTCACTTCGAGCAAAACCGCTATAGCGTCCCGGCCAGCTTTGCCAACCGTCCTGTCAGTTTACGGGTCTATGCCCGTCGACTGGTGGTGGTTGCCGAAGCGAGGGTCATTGCCGAGCACGTGCGTGTGTTTAGCCGCGATCATAACTCCTCTGGTCAAACGATTTACGACTGGCGGCATTACTTGTCTGTTGTGCAACGTAAGCCTGGCGCATTGCGCAACGGGGCTCCCTTCCAGGAGTTACCTCCGAGCTTCAAACAGCTACAGGTTAACTTGTTAAAACGTCCAGGTGGCGACAGGGAAATGGCTGACATCCTCGCCCTGGTGTTATTCCATGACGAGGTGCTGGTCGAGCAGGCTATAGAAGCCTCGCTGGAAAGCGGTGCTCCTTCCAAGCAGCATGTTCTGAACTGTCTGAGTCGGATAAGTGATGCGCCACTTCCACAGCCATTAACCCCACCACCGGCCCTGGCGCTGGTGAACGAACCACTGGCCAATACAGCACGCTATGACAGTCTGCGGGAGAGGCACCATGCACACTGAAGCGATGATGAAGACATTAAAATCCCTGAAGCTGTTTGGTATGGCTGGAACCCTGGCTGACCTGTCGGAGCAGGCATCACCGGCATACCTGCAAGCTCAATCCATATTGGAATCATTACTCAAAGCGGAAGTGGCAGAACGGGAAATACGCTCGATTAACTACCAGATGAGCGTAGCGAAGTTCCCGGCCTATCGAGACCTGTCTGGCTTCGACTTCGCTCAAAGCACGGTGGATGAAGCGCTGGTCAGAGCCCTACACCGTTGCGAGTTCATGGAGGATGCGCAAAATGTCGTGCTGGTGGGTGGTCCTGGTACGGGCAAAACCCATCTGGCTACGGCTATTGCCATCCAGGCCATTCAGCATCATCGGTATCGTGTGCGCTTCCTCTCCACCATAGAACTCGTCAATGCTTTAGAGCAGGAAAAACAGCAAGGCAAACAAGGCCGAATGGCCAATCGATTGATGCATACTGATCTCGTGATTCTGGACGAGCTGGGGTACTTGCCATTCAGTCACTCTGGCGGTGCTTTGCTGTTTCATCTAATCAGTAAACTCTACGAAAAGACCAGCCTTATCATCACGACCAATCTTGGCTTTGCTGAATGGGCAACTGTTTTTGGCGATCCAAAGATGACAACAGCGCTACTGGATCGGTTGACTCATCACTGTCATATCATTGAAACCGGTAACGACAGCTACCGGTTAAAACATTCGACGAGCATTAAAAAGGAGGCAAGAACTGGTAAAAGCAAAAGACCCTAAGCCATAATCTGGCTAACTCAGGTGGGTCAATTTTCGATGCAAATCCTGGGTCAGTTTTAAATGCAAATCAACACTTATGAGTCAAATCTGAGTGATGCTGTTTCCTATGTTGAATAACCTTCGATAGCCACAATTTCTTCCTGCAAATTGGGCATCTTAATAACGTTGTTGTCTCTTCGTTTTGCTGTGCCACAGAAATTCCTATTGCACATAACATTTGTATATGAAGCACGCTGCAGCACGAGGGTCGATGGGGAATGAAGTTTCGCTCTTTGATGGCGTCAGCGATCGAATAAAGTTGAAGGGGCAATCACAACTTAACAATTTAGGTTTGTGATAAGAGGGATTCTGATGTTAAGCCAACAAGAAATGGTGCCCAGGGGATCGCTTCTGCACTAATCCATGATTATCGCTTACGAGAACCATGTTGAAGCGAATAACGTCCTGCCATTGGCAGAAGGGTATAATCGGGCGCTGCGCATTTTTGCCCCGGTCATGCGGCAAATCAACCAGTTACAACGCTAATTACTATATTTTTTATAATTGCTAATCACAATGAGACACCATGAAAATAATCCATAATTTATTGCTGGCCACACTACTCGTTATGAATTGTTCAGTAGCAATGGCACAGGATGATGACTTCGAGTTCTATTCCGATCTTGCCAGGGACTGGTATCAGGCCGGGGATTATTTTGAATGGACCTCTACAACTGCAGACAACAACAATGCCAGGGTTAATGTCTTCTACCGAACCTGGGGAAATGAATCAAATCCAAAGCTTCTACTGATCCACGGCTTTCCCAACTCCAGTTTCGATTACTACAAGATGATTCCTTATCTTGAGGATGACTATCACATCGCCGCGCTGGATTTTCCGGGTTCCGGATTCTCGGACAAGCCACTCGACGGCTATAACTACATGCTGGCGGAGAACGCAGAGATCGTGGACTATTTCGTCCGTGAAGTGGTCGAATTTGAGGACTTCGCGCTGTATACCCACGACCGTGGCGTAAGCATTGGCCTGGCTTTTCTCGGCAATTACCCGGATAACGCCGACCCTGGCTACACTATCAATTATCACTTCCTGTCCAACAGCGGCATGTTCCTGCCACTAGCCAATTTGCTGCCGTTCCAGCTGGCCCTACTGGATACGAATGCCAGCGAAAGATTAATTGTTGCCCGCAGTGCGCAACCGCGCCTGGCCGAAGGTGACCCTGAAGCGCTGGCCTACTCCGATATCTTCGCGTTCAAGCAAGGCAATATTTCCCTGCTGTATGTGGGCCGCTATTTACTGGAACGCCAGGCCAACGAAGTACGCTGGCTGGAGAATCTGCCACGCAGCCCAATCCCGGTTGCCTACTTGTGGGGATTGACCGATGACGTGAATCCGATTCGCATTGCGAATCATGTGTGGGATACCTACCTGAATGAGCGCGACGTGGAGAGCAGTTACTGGGTTATTCCAACTGCCGGTCACTATCCCCAGCGCGATAACCCGGAAGAAGTTGCCAAGGTAATTCGGTTAGCGCTGACAGGTCAAGTGCCTGACCGCGAATCAGAAAGTGAATTCATGCGACGCTATAGTGCGAATAGAGCGCATGAAGATGCCGTGTTCGTGGGACGTTCGAGGATTGAAGAACTGGATTTTCCCAGCTCGATTGAATACACGCCGTCGGGATATCGGGTAGTCGACTAGCTTTACCAGGATTTCGGATTAAAGGGTCACCCATTATCCGACTCCGGTCAACAGGGCGTAGAATTACCTGAGTACCAACGCCCCACCTGTTTCATTTAATTAACCCAAGCTTTGTACTCGCATCCGAATTTTCAATCAACGTGCTACTTCATAAATATGCAGGCTGAGCAAATGGGCCAGAAAGCGGGCGTCAGTAAAATCATTCGTGTACTTGATGCCATTGTACTGCTCTATCGCCGCCGGGTTGGCCAGATGAACCTGATAACCTGCTTCCATCAGACCATCCACTAACCAATACCAATTGTAGGTAGATTCCACGACACAGCCCTGAAGATCTTGTTTATAGGGGCTCAAAGCCTCCACAATCGTAGGCAGATCGTTTGTCAGTCGCTTTTCGTAGACCTGCTTACTGTTTTTATCTTGAATAGAAATCACACTATTATTTGAATGCAAATCAATTCCGCAATAAAGTGGTGTAGTCATTGGCCTTCTCCAATTTGTGGTGGTAGTTAAAGTCTTTCAACTCTAAGTTTTACCACCGCTCTGAGGAGTCGGCTAATGATTATCAGAGTCTGAGATATCCCCAGAATTTTTTACCACTGCTAGATTTGTTTTCTCTTGAATTCAACTCTGGAGCAAGCACGCAGTAACGGGGCGTTCCTGCGAACAATCAGGGCCAGGGGCCCGTGAGTAGGGAATATCCCCGTTACTGCGTGCGATGAGGCGACTTGTCCAGGCCAGCCGCCGGGGGGTGGGGTATTATTTGCTCACGGACCTGCAGTCCTGATTGTTCGCAAACAACAGCACTCCCTGGCTCGAGTAGTTGAAATTCAACGGTTCCTACACGTTCCAAGCCTGCAGCAATCGCTCAAAACAAACTAACCCAATGAGTTAATTCGGCATTTTCTGGGGATATCTCAGGGTCAGAGTAATTTGATTTTTTCGGTTGATCCGCCTCTGATACTCAAAAGAGCAAAATACTCTGACCCTCCATTGATCGGATTATCTGATTATTGATAAACCCTGGCGCTGCCAATGCGTTAACAAAGGGACAGAGCTGACGATTTCGGTTGCACGATTTTCCTGATTTTCGGGTCTATTGCATAACCCCCTGCTGGGGATTGGTTATTGTCGGGTACCTGCTCAGCTCACCCGCGGCTCAATTGGGGAAAAGCAGTGGGCAAGTAAGCGCCTAAAATGCCGACTCTAGCATGACAGGGAGTAGCGAATTTGTTACCTTTTGGCACATCTACGGCAGCTCCAACCGAGTAGAATTCCCAACACTGGCGAAACCGAAAATAATGCGACTATTAACTCATAAGGTACTGATTTTATTGGGGTTGGCGTGCTTCTCCCTGACGGCCCAGGGGCAGCTGCATAAGACCGATCAAATCGAAGTGGAACTGCTTGCGGAGACTACCAACGTAGTACCGGGGGAATCTTTCTGGCTGGCGATTCGCCTGGACCCGATCGAGCACTGGCATACCTACTGGAAGTTTGGTGGCGATAGTGGCGAGGCTACCCAGACCAGTGCTTGGCAATTGCCGGATGGCGCCAGCGTTGGCGATATCGTCTGGCCTCTTCCTGAATGGTCTCCGTTCCTGGGCAGCGAACTGGTGACGTTTACGTTCAACAGGGAAGTGTATCTACCCATGCAGGTGTTGGTGCCTGCGAATTTTTCCGGCGACACGTTTGAACTGAGCACGCAAATCGATTGGCAAGTGTGCTATGAGATCTGTATTCCCGGGGATGCCCGATTTGCTTTGTCACTGCCGGTTGCCGATACCCTCGCAATCGACTCCCGCTGGCAGGCTGGTTTTGCAGAAAGTAGGGCGCTGACGCCGGTACCGGTCGATCAACATGATCTGGTGGCAAACTTCAACGACCACGATGGCAAGATCAATGTCATGGTGCAGGCCTCTGATGCCCTGTTTGAAAACGTTGACGAAGCCTGGTTCTTTCCAACCCAGCAACGCATTATGCGCTACGCACCTTATCGCGACGTGATGCTCGATGGCGATCGTCTGCAGATTTCCACCGCACAGCATCGACGCTACCCGGCAGACCTACCGGCGCTGGACGGGTTGCTCGCCTTTATCGATGACGATGGTAACTGGCGCGGCTATGACATTCAGCCACGGCTATCGAATATTGCCTGGGACCACAGCATTGAGGTGGAACTACTGGCAGAAACTACCAATATTGTTCCTGGCGAGACTGCCTGGTTAGGACTGCGACTGGACCCGGCCGAGCACTGGCATACCTATTGGAAGATGGGTGGTGACAGCGGAGAACCGACCAGCCTTAACGAATGGAATGCCCCGGATGGCACAGTAGTCGGTGACATACAGTGGCCGGCACCGCATTGGCTGCCGTTCTATGACACGGACCTGGTTAATTTCGGGTATGAGGAAGAAGTTTTTCTGCCGGTCTCTGTCACATTGCCAGAAGATTATATTGGCGACTCGGTAACCATCAGCACGCTAGCCTATTGGAACGTGTGTGACCAGATTTGTATTCCTGGCGAGGAGCGCCTGAGTATTACCCTGCCGGTAGCTGAAGTGGCAGAGCTGGATGCTTCCGCCACGCAATTGTTTGCTACCGCGCGAGCACAACTGCCCAGAGTCGATCATGAGATTAAATCCATCATCGCGGTCGCCGGTGAGCGCGTCAGTCTGGGATTCGAGTCACCTGAGCCGATCTTCACCGACTATACCGAAGCCTGGTTCTTCCCGAATCAACGCCGCATCATCAAGCCGGGGCCCTTAAGAGATGTCAGTTTGCAGCAAAACCTGCTGCAGATAACTCATCAGCAACCCAGACGCATGCTGACCGATCTTACAGAAGTGTTCGGCGTGCTGGTAATGGAAGACGCGGCGGGCGAGCGAACTGCCTTTGAATTTGTTAATCCTGCTGCCGATGCAAACCTGACTACGCTCGCTCCGCTGGCAGCATTTGCCAATAACAGCAATTCAGGCAGCGGTGGCAGCCTGTTGTTGTTCATGTTGTTTGCCATGCTCGGGGGCATGATTCTGAATCTGATGCCCTGTGTATTCCCGGTGCTCTCAATAAAGGCTCTCAGCTTTACCAATAACATCGGTGAGACCCGTTATAAGCAGCGCATGGATGGTGTTGTCTACAGCATCGGTGTTATCACCGCCTTCGTCGTACTCGCTTCTGTGCTGATCGCCTTGCGAGCCGGCGGTGAAGCCATTGGTTGGGCATTCCAGTTTCAACAACCGTGGTTTCTGGCCTTCATTGTCTATCTGTTTTTCCTGATGGGCCTGAGTCTGTCCGGAGTGTTTGAAGTGGGTGGCAGCTTGATGGGGGCTGGCAGCGGGTTGGCCGCCGATGGAGGTTACAAAGGATCGTTCTTCACAGGCGTGCTGGCGACTACAGTTGCGACACCCTGTACGGCGCCATTTATGGGGCCGGCAATCGGGTTCGCCTTGTCGCAGTCATGGGCGGTGGCGATGCTGGTGTTTATCTCACTGGGTTTCGGTATGGCACTGCCAATCCTGGTGTTGTCATTCATGCCGGCCCTGTTCCGCTTTTTGCCGAAGCCGGGTTCATGGATGGTGACTTTTAAACAATTCATGGCCTTTCCGCTCTACGCCAGTGCACTGTTCTTCCTCTGGGTACTGGGCACCCAGGTCGGGGTGATGGGTATGTCACTGGTATTGGGTAGTTGTGTGCTATTGGCCTTCGCCGCCTGGATGTATCAGCGCCGCTTCACGATGGGACCGATCATGCGCACCGCACAGATGGCTGTGGGTGTTGGTGCCATCGCCATTGCGATCTACCTGATGCAGACGCCATTTCTGGAAACTTCGGCGAGCAACGGAGTTGCGGTGGCTGAATTTGATGAGGACGGCAACCCTCTGCAGAACTATGAAGTGTTCAGCACTCAGCGGCTGAATGAATTACAAGCCACGGGACGACCGGTATTCGTCAACATGACCGCGGCGTGGTGTATTACCTGCCTCGCTAATGAGCAGACTACCCTGGGTACTGAACGCGTCCAGCAGGCAATGGCGGACAATGACATTACCTATATGAAGGGTGATTGGACGAATGAGGATCCAGAGATCACCGCAGTGCTTGAGTACTTTAATAGACCATCGGTTCCGCTTTACCTGTTGTATCCCGGAGATACTTCCAAGGAGCCCGTCATCCTTCCCCAGATCCTGACACCTGGGATGGTCTCTGAAGCGTTTGAGAACATTTGACGCGGGGTCAGAGTAAAAATACGAGCATTGGGGTCAGAGTCTGAGATTTCCCCAAAAATTTTTGCCCATACTTGGACTAGCTTTTTTGCATCTATCACTGGAATATCCCCGTCACCACGGGCGA